>JBGUIK010000042.1:0-5332 GCA_045112915.1 Lachnospiraceae bacterium | reverse complement strand
CATGAACTGTATTCAGTTGTCAAAGGGCAGAATTAATAGTTGCTTGTAATTGGTGTCATCACCAATACTTTTGGCGACCATATCATTTTATTTTATATCTATCAAACCCACCCTTATTGATCCAGTCTCCCGAAAGAGTTCCGTTATTCGAAGTAAGAACCACCTCTCCTGTAGAAGAATTAAATGTCGCTGTAACATTCGTGCCTACACTTACCGGTGCTCCGACCAGCTCCTCAGATTCGGGGAGTGCGTCAATTGCCGGTGTGATATCCTGTGCGTCTGCTTCCGGCGCAGGTTCCTTCGTATATTCATCCGTATCCGGGGCTGTTTCAGCAACGGTTTCTTCAATTGCAGGAGCTGCCACATCATCTGTTTCATCGACGGCTTCATCAGCAGGTACATAGGCAGCCTCATCGATGAATTCTTCGGCTCTGCTTTCTGTTTCATCCACAATGTTTTCGTCCGGTGCAGCGCTCTGCTCCGGTGCTGTGATTTCCGGTGCTGCGGCGTCAGCCGGATCTATCGTCGATGCATAGAGCGCAGCCGGGCACATAGCGAAAATTATGAAGACCGATAGTATGATTGCCAGATGTCTTTTCAGTGCGTTCATTTTCGTTGTCTCCTTCCTGAAATGAGAATAAAGTGCTTTAGAAGTCGCTGTAAACGGTAATGACCTGACAATATTATAGCAAAATATACAGACAATTGGCTGTATACATGCAGATATTCAAAAAATGACGGAACGTAAAAGAAGGGGCTGTCAATTCACACGCAGTATTTATACTGATACTTCGATAATCATTGTGGCAAATGAACATCAGTTATTATAAAATATACATACACTTAATCTGCCTTTGTTACAGACGAAGCACTAAAGAGAGGATTTTAGTATGGATATCAGGGACATCGGAAGTATAGATTTTGGATCTCTGGAAACTGAAGAGGCGAAAGAACTGGGCATCAACGTCCTGTTCCGGGAAGAAGACGGCACCTATGACTGGATCTACTGTATGAACATGATGAAGGACACATCCATGATGAAGTTCATATTCAAGGTCGTTGCCATTTGCTTTATTCCGGTAACAGCGGTGCTGCTGTTTGTGTCCTGGGGCTCTGATGATTTCCCGATGATGGTGGGCATACTTGCGGCGTGCTTTGGAGTGGTTATGCTGATTACACTGTTCTCCATCTGGTTCGTCAACACGATATATAAAGGCAGCTACATGCTCGTATATCAGATGAATAATGAGGCAATCATGTTCTCCCAGACGACGGATCAGGCAGCGATGACAAGAACGATCGCGGGCGCGTCCGCCGCGGTAAATGCTGCCGGAAACAACATTGGCGGCGTGATTGCAGGAACCGGCCTTGCGATGAGCCCGAATGTGCACACAGCTAGATTTGCAAAGGTGTCCTCCGTCAGAGGGAACAGAGCGGATCACCTGATCTGGGTAAATACTTTTCTGCAGGCTCTGATGATATATGTTCCCGATGAGTTCTATGACTATGTGTGGAACTACATCACGGAGCGCTGTGACAGGGCAAAAATAAGTGAACGCTGATCAATATCAGCGTTCATATTTTTCGGACCCTATTCTTACCCGAACATATTCTTTTACAAATGCTGCATCCTCCAAAGGCGCATACACAGTATAAGTGGTTATTCCCTCCTTTAGAATGATCGCATTTTCTCTCTCCGATGCCCATTTTACCTTGTCGAAGATGACGACTGCGTCACCGCCTCTCGTAGCGTGCTTGTGACGGATACAGTTATCGTCCATTTCATATGAGCGGGTGTCACTGCCCAGCGCAAGATATCCGATGAAGGCCGGCACACCGAGGATCATCCCGTAAATAAGGAGGATGAACAGCAGGAGGAAGCCGGGTGTAATCTGATCCTCAAGCCCAAAGTAAAAAAAGAGAATCATTATCGCACTGATTACAGTAGCGATAATTGTGCCGAGCTTATTCATAAATGTATAGTGGACAAGGGCCTGCTTCCTTGTCAGGGTGTACTTCCATCGATAAACGCGGTCGGGACCCTGCACAACGCGCTCTGCGCTTTCCGGAGTATTTTTATTGGTCATAGTCATCACTCCACTGTGTTATTCATGTATCACATAATCAGTATGCAAGTATTATTCGTACGTCACGTATAGTCATTAATCATAGATAATTTTTGCGTTCACGCAACGCTCAGTAATGTAGTTCCATACAAAATTGTAGGCGCTTTTCGGTACATAGACCTGCTGATACTGGAGGAAAGTGTTCACCCAGATCAGGTTGTCCGCTCTCTTTCCTTTGACGGAGCGGACTTTCTCGAACTTGGAGTGGTATGCATTTGCCCTGAGCGTCATACCGGTTCCTGAAATAACGCCTCCGGTGTTGCCGCCTGCGGCGCTGACGGCAGCCGATGCCGCTGCAATCGCTCTGGTCATCGCTGCCTGATCGGTCGTCTGGGAGAACGTGATGCCTTCGTTGTTCATCTGATAGATCAGCATGTATTTGCCCCCGTACATTGTATTGACAAGCCAGATGGCAAATACGACCACCAGCAGCACACCTCCAAAGCTCAGCATGGTGATAAGGAACGTGGACATCGAGAGTCTGGAGTTTGCCGCCATCCAGATCATCATGATAACGATCGGCAGGAAGCAGAGACCGACGATTTTAAAATAAAACTTGAACGTGGACATATCCTTCATCATGTTCATGCAGTAGATCCAGTCATAAGTGCCGTCTTCTTCCTCAAAGATGGCATTTAGGCCTAATTTTTCTGCTTCCTCGGTCGTCAGAGACAGAAAGTCGATCTCTTCAATGTTTTTATTGTTCATGGCTGTCCTCCGGAGTGCAGCAGGGCAAAGTGTTGTGAAGCCTTGCTTTATATCATCTGATAGTTTCGAGAATGCGCTGAGCTGCTTTTTAATATTATAGAGTATTTTTCGCAAAGCGTACACATTTTAATGATATATAATAAATAGATATGGCTCACATCCTATGTGGGGCGATATAGATTTTACTTATATCTCAGTGTGAGATGCCCCCCGCCTCTATAGGCGGTGGGCAACAAACTAGTCTCAGTGGCGGGTGTCAATCCCCCACTGAGATATACGCTCAGCTGCACAATGCTCCACTGGAGCATTGTAACGCATGCTTAGACACGGCGCATTCGTATGATATCAGCCGAGTGCGGTTCCAAAATAATACTTGTAAAGAGGAGGTGTTTCGCTATGAGAGGAAAAGACAAATGCAAAATCTTGAAAGAAATCCGTCAGCGCATCGCCGATGAAAATGATATCCCATATGTCACCCGCGAATGCAGTTATCATGGAGAGTGCACCGGAACATGCCCTCGCTGCGAGAGTGAACTTCGGTATCTGGAACAGCAGCTCGAGCGCCGCAGAAGCCTCGGAAAGCGGGTGAGCGTTGCCGCTTTATGTGTCGGGATGGCTCTGGCTTCAGCAGGATGTGCCCCAACTGTCAAGCAGCCTACAGAATCAATGCAGACAGATTTGACAGGTGAGGTCGGTCCGGATGAGTCGAATATTGAGGACTTAGGCGGAGCGGCCGTGGATCCTGGGTCGAATATTGAGGAACTGTCCGGTGAGGTCGATATCTGTGAGCCGACTTCGGGAACGGATTCAGTGGATCTGACCGGAAATGAACTGTCAGGAGCGGTCAAGGAACCTGAGCCGGATTATATTGAACTTTCCGGAGATGTCGCCTACCCAGATGGCTATGATCCCGCAGGTCCGGAAGATGCCATGGTCACGCTGGAAGGCGAAGTCGCATGGCCTGAGGCATAAAAATATGGATGAGCTTCATTTTCCCTTACTTGCGCTCGCGCGGCTGCGAATGGGAACGGACGGCAAGGGTGTAACCACGCTCGTTGCCGGTGCCGGATGTACGCTCAGCTGCCGCTACTGCATCAACAAGCGCCTCCTCAAAGAGGCGCCACGGGAATATGTGACAGCGGAGGAGTTGATAGAGAAAATTCGGATCGACGACCTGTATTTTCGCGCGACGGGCGGCGGAGTGACATTCGGGGGCGGCGAGTCGCTCCTACATGCCAGGTTTATCGGCCGATTCAAAGAATTATGCCCGCCGGAATGGCGGATCGCCGCGGAAACCAGTCTCGCAGTCCCGCGGGAGAGTCTCCTGCCGGTGCTGTCCGCGGTGGATGAATTCATTGTGGACTGCAAGGATATGAATCTGGATATTTACCGCTGCTATACGGGTGGCGACGCGCAGCTCATGAAGGACAATCTGGAGTTTCTTCTCGTGTCGTGCGGTGCAGAGCGGATTATTGTCCGGGTTCCGCGCATCCCCGGCTTTAATACTGCTGAGGATCAGCAAAAGAGCGTGGAGGCCTTGAAGAAGATGGGGGTCATGCGGTTGGATTTGTTTGATTATGTGGTGCGAGCTGAGTGAATAAATGCTGCGGAGACGAACTTGAGATATATCAGACTTGTTAATTATAAAATGAAAATGGGCAGATCCGAGGACCTGCCCATCATTTGTAGTTTTTATGCGAGGATGCGCCGGGATTCATTTTGGTATAATGTCAGCTGATGCTGACACGAATCCCGCGCTAAGTCTCGCAAGTGAGATTTGAATTCAGTGGGGATGCCCCCACTGCTGCTTACTTAATCATAGAAACCAAGGATGCTTCCTGCCATCCAGCCGTGATCCGGAGAGCTGAGCTCATACCATGTTCTGCCGTCGTCAGCGTTGTACTGGGATCTGCCTGTCGTTGATACCCATGTGCCGTTCGGATAAGAGGTGATGCGCTCATAGCTGGTGCCCGGGCCGTTTCTCAGAACACCGTTCTGTACTGTGCGGGTGTTGACCTGTCTCCACTCACCGCCTGCTGCGTTTACAAGTTCCTCAACATTTATCTTCTTAATTTCTGTCATGATTTTAATCTCCTTTATTTATCAATTAATCTTGGATTTTTCTTTTTTATCGGGCTCCCTTTGAGCCGTACAGTAATATATACGAGGGACATTGGGGGAGGGCTAAAAGAATTTGCAAAAGTAAATGCAGGGTTTATTTTTCTTATTTTGTTCTTATTTTGTTATTTTGTGGTTCTTATTTTGTGTTCTTATTTTGTTGTTTATTTTCTTATTTTCCCTCATTTGCTGGTTAATTAGAACATAATTCGTCTGTTAATCCAAAGGCAGCAGACACGCTCTTTGAAGCAGGAGTTTGCTGCCTCCGCCGTTGACCTCAAGAACCCTGTCAAGCGCAAAGGCGGCAGACACGCCTTGGAATCAAGAATTTGCTGCCTCCGCCGTTGATCCCAAGAACCCTGTCAAGCGCAAAGGCAGCA
>JBGUIK010000041.1:0-48241 GCA_045112915.1 Lachnospiraceae bacterium | reverse complement strand
GTTTGTATCCCATGTCAGAGGTAAGTTTCTTTTGCGCATTCATCTCACGACTAAAGTCACGAGAATTCTGCGTCAGAGATTAAATATTTGACAGAGGCAGCAAAATCCGGCTCCGAAGGCCTGCTTGCTGCCTTTGAACCTGGTGGGTTTCATCGGGTCTGCGGCAGAGGCAGCAATCTCATCATGATGCGGACAATTCTGCTGCCTTCACCACATGTTCCATGAGCACAGAGGTTGTCACGGTCCCGACCCCGCCGGGCACCGGTGTGATTGCATCCACGATCGGCTCCACTTCTTCAAAAACAGCGTCTCCGGCCATACCTCCTTTGCCGTCCTTTTTGGCAGGATCCCAGTTAATCGACACGTCGATAACGATCTGGCCAGGCCGCACAAAATCTTTCGTGAGGCTCTTAAGCACGCCCGCCGCCGTGACGATAATATCCGCCTTGGAAGCAATCCCGGCGACATCCACGGTACGAGTATGGCAGACAGTCACCGTGGCGTGCCTGCCCATCAGCATCATGGTGACGGGCTTGCCCACGACCAGCGAGCGCCCGATCACGACCACGTTCTTGCCCTTCGGATCGATCCCATAGAAATCAAGAATCTTCATGCAGGCTTCCGGCGTGCACGGCGGGAAGCCGAGCTCCTTGCCAGTGTACACCCCGACGTGGCTGAGGTCAGTCATACAATCGACGTCCTTTTCCGGAAGCAAATGGTTGGCAATCTCACTCTCACACTTTCTAAGCTCTCCCGGTAACGGGCGGAACAAAAGTACACCGTGTATGCTGTCATCGCCATTCAGCTTCTCGATTCCGTTTATGAGTTCTTCCTTTGTGACGTCCTCCGGATAAAGGACATTCTCTATTTCAACTCCGCACGCTTCCGCTCTCTTTGCGGCACCGCGCTCGTATGCAAGATCTGACGGATTTTCTCCGCAGCGCACGATCGCAAGTTTCGGTGTGATGCCGCGCGCCCGAAGGGCTTCCGCCCTTTCCCGGACGTGTGCGTTCAATGATGCGCTTACTTCCTTGCCGGATAACAGTTTTGCCATATTATTTACCTCCAATCGAATTCTCGCGGAATTTTTCTAAATGTATAGACAAAATATATCATAAACAGCCGCAATTTCCCACTCAAGACTGGAAACCAATAAAAAAGCGGAGCAGACATCTCTGTCCACTCCGCCATCAATTCTATATTCAATTTAGAACAGACCGGAAATCTTTCCGCTGTCATCCACGTCGATCCTGCAGGCAGCCGGTGACTTCGGCAGACCCGGCATTGTCATGATCTCGCCTGTGAGGGCTACAAGGAAGCCTGCGCCTGCGGAGACCTTGACCTGACGGACAGTGACTGTGAAGTCTGTCGGTGCGCCGAGCATAGTCGGGTCGTCTGTCAGAGAGTACTGTGTCTTAGCCATGCAGATCGGAAGCTTGTCGAATCCGATGTCTGTGAGCTGCTTGATCTGCTTCTCGGCATCCTTTGTGAACGCAACATCCTTGCCGCCGTAGATCTTTGTGACGATGTCACGGATCTTAGCTTCGATCGGCTGGTCGAGCTCATAGGAGAATGTGAAATCGTTCGGCTCTTCGCAGAGACGGATGACTTCATTTGCAAGCTCGATGCCGCCTTCGCCGCCTTTGGCCCAGACTTCGCTGAGGGCGACATTGGCACCAACTTCCGCGCACTTTGTGCGAATCAGCTCAAGCTCAGCCTCCGTATCCATCGGGAAGCGGTTGATCGCGACCACGCACGGCAGCTTGTAGACCTGTGTGATGTTGGTGATGTGCTTCAGGAGGTTCGGAAGACCCTTCTCAAGGGCTTCAAGATTCTCCTTACCTGTCTCTGCCTTCGGAACGCCGCCGTTGTACTTGAGCGCGCGGGCTGTTGCAACCAGGACTACGCAGGACGGCTTAAGGCCTGCCATGCGGCACTTGATGTCGAGGAATTTCTCAGCGCCGAGGTCGGCACCGAAGCCTGCCTCTGTGATCGTGTAGTCGGAGAGCTTAAGGGCGATTCTGGTGGCTGTGACTGAGTTGCAGCCGTGTGCGATATTTGCAAATGGTCCACCATGCACAAATGCCGGTGTATGCTCCAGCGTCTGTACAAGGTTCGGCTTCAGAGCATCCTTGAGCAGGGCTGCCATAGCGCCTTCTGCGTGAAGGTCACCGGCTGTTACCGGCTTCTGCTCGGAAATCTTGCCATATGTGTAGCCGACAACGATGCGTGCAAGGCGCTTCTTGAGGTCAGCGATGTCGCTTGCGAGGCAGAGAACTGCCATGATCTCGGATGCGACTGTGATGTCGTAGCCATCCTCACGCGGTGTGCCGTTGACACGTCCGCCGAGACCGTCGACGACGAATCTGAGCTGGCGGTCATTCATGTCCACGCAGCGCTTCCATGTGATCTTTCTCGGGTCGATGTTCAGCTCATTTCCCTGATAGATATGGTTGTCGATCATGGCTGCGAGCAGGTTATTGGCTGCGCCGATTGCGTGGAAGTCACCTGTGAAGTGAAGGTTGATGTCTTCCATCGGGACGACCTGTGCGTATCCGCCGCCTGCAGCACCGCCCTTGATACCGAAGACCGGGCCGAGGGACGGCTCGCGGAGAGCGACGATGACGTTCTTGCCGAGCTTCTTCATTCCGTCTGCGAGACCTACTGTTGTTGTCGTCTTGCCCTCACCTGCCGGTGTCGGGTTGATAGCTGTGACCAGTACGAGCTTGCCGTTCGGGCGGTCAACTTCCTTCAGGATGTTGTAGTCAACTTTTGCCTTATACTTGCCATACTGCTCGAGATATTTGTCGTCTACACCTGCGATCTTAGCGATCTCAGTGATAGGCATCATCTGTGATTCCTGAGCAATTTCAATATCTGTTTTGAATTCAGCCATGTTTTCTCCTCTCTGATCAGAACCTTGGGGCTGTGTTTTGACCGGCCTTTCGTTTTTCTTGGCGGACCGCTCACTTTCGGATCATCCAAGCAGCCGGTATCATTTCCGCCTACATAATAGCGAAAAGCATTCCTTTTGTCATGATTATCTTGCAAATTTTAAAAAAATCTCCGAACGCTACTAATTATTGTGCGTTCGGAGATTGATTTCCGTTAATTTGCCTACTATTCGGTAATATTCATTATGCCTTTTCACGCATCCCGAGGCTTTCAGGTTTCTATCAAGCAGCTTTCATTTTCAGATGTAATCCATCGTCCCGAGCTTGCTCATGACTTTCACCGTTCCATCAGGCAGCTTTCGTTTTCAGATGTAGTCCATCATGCCGGACTCGTTGACCAGTCTTGCGACGCCGTCAGACTTGTTCAGCACATACATGTGAATGCCGTTGCAGCCGAGAGCTCTGTACTGGTCGATCTGGTTGATCGTGTAGAGCATGCCCTCCTCCTTGAAGGCGGCCTTCTTGGCTTTCACCACATCTTCCGGCTCCGTCGGATTGTAGGGATTCGGGAAGATCCAGTGCTTGGTGAGCAGTCGGGACAGCTCTTTCGGAATGACGCTTGCGTTTCTGTTGTAGGCCATGGTGATTGTCGCTGCCTGATCCGTGATCGGAATTACACCGACATCGATCGGTATTGTTACGCCTGCCTTCCGGATCATATCAAGCCATCTCTTGAACTGCTCCATATCCCAGCAGAGCTGCGTCATAACATAGTCAGCTCCGTTGTCCTGCTTCTGCTTGAGGAAGGAAATGTCCGCCTCGATGCTCCTGCAGGCCACATGTCCTTCCGGTGATCCGGCGACCGCGATCGTGAACTTGTCACCATACTCCTTGCGGACGAACTTGACCAGTTGGGTCGCATAGTGCAGATCTCCGCCCGTACCGTTCCAGCCGACCGGGAAATCGCCGCGCAGGGCAAGCATATGATTGATTCCGTGCTCAAGGTATGTGTCGAGCTGCTGCCTGATTCCCTCTTTTGTGTTTCCGATGCAGGTGAAGTGAGTCAGCGGGATAGCCTTACCATCCTGCTTGATTTTGTCGAGGACTTCGAGGTTCTTTCCTACATTTGTCCCACCTGCGCCGTAGGTGCAGGAAATATAGTCGGGTCTCAGTTCATAGAGCTGGTCCAGAACACCGCCCGGGCTGCACAGTTTTACCATTCCCTTGTCTGTCTTCGGTGGGAATACCTCAAATGAGAATGCCATCCTCTCTTTAAGAATATCTTTTATACTCACGATTTTTTCTCCTGACATAGCCATTTTTTCGCAATTGCCTGCATTTGCAGGGGCTCTTCGCAGATTTCTGCTTGCTGCGTAACACCAGTGGGAGTTCTATTCTTAACAATTCAAGTCTCGCTCGCGAGACTTGGCGCGGGCTTCGGGTCAGCGCCAGCTGACATAATTCCAAACCAGATCCCTGCGGTCTCCAAATAGTCATTTCCCAGATGGTTCACTCAAAACGCGATACAGCAATTATAGCACATTGCTGTGTGAACTTCCAATACATGAGCTATTGATGATAGTTATAGCAGGTTACAGATAGAGCTTATTGCGTTTTGAGGAATTGATTCACAAAACAAGTCAAACAGCCTTTCGAAATTGTTACAATTCTGCATATATGTTTTGCGTATACATCTCCGGCATACTTTGTCTGCTTATATAAAACATGATATACTTACTTATGAAGCTTGCAGGACCAAGGGCAGCAATCTGACCTTGGAAGCAGGATTTTGCTGCTTCGCCAAGGACCCGATGAAACACCTTTTGGTCAAAGGCAGCAAACTTGCCTCAGGAAGCAGGATTTTGCTGCTTCTGCCAAAGACCCGATGAAACTCGCCGAGACCAAAGGCAGCAATCACTCCTCAAAATAAAGATTTTGCTGCTTCTGCCAAAGACCCGAAGAAACTCGCCGAGACCAAAGGCAGCAATCACTCCTCAAAATCAAGATTTTGCTGCTTCTGCCCTCCAAAGCGAGCGGAAGCCAAGAAGCGTGCAAGAAGTTGAAGGAAAGCACATGAAAACCAAGGAGAACACTATCATGTTTGAGAAACGAACTGTGATTTATAAAAAGAAAGACAAAGAGACCTGGACAAAAATCAAGAGCGCCCTGAAAGAGGGCGGTCTCACAGGCTTTAAAGCAAGTCACTACCTGCAGGATTCCGTCATGGCCGGCGGATGCGGGGCAAAGCTTGACCCGCGCGACTTCGGAAGCAAGGGCAAAATCGACCACGAGGTCTATGTCATCAAAGTAAAAGAGAATGATGTTGACAAGGCTAAAGAGATTCTTCTCAAAAACGGAATTGTTGCGGAGATCGACGAAAGTCTTCTGACCGATGCAGCCCTCAAAACTAAGAGACCGTATATCTAATAAAGGAGGTCACCATGAAAAAGAAATACTTGGCAGGCATTCTAACCGCAACTCTTCTCACTGGCACCCTCTTCGGATGCGGAAGCCAAAGCACACAAAGTACCGCGGCACCTTCCCCGTCTGATTCCCAGGTCGAATCACAGCCCACAGAAAACGTAGACAGCAACTCCCAGTCCGAATCAACTGTCCCACAGGAAACGCCGACAGAAAGTCCGGTCGCCACGCCGACCGCAGAACCGGAACCTGACTATTCAGCAGCCTACGCAGCTTATCTCGGTATTCTTCAAGAGAATCAGCGTTATATCAACGCTTATGACTGGCAGAGGTCTGACCCGGATGTGACGGAGGCGAACTTGAAGCCGGTGGCATTGGCAGACGTCTACGGAGACGGGACACCGGAACTCCTTTTCATGCGCGGGACTGCGGGCGATAATAATGAGTATTATTATAAAGCCAACCTTGTCGTGAGCACCTACGAAGATGGGACCGTAAAGAACCTTTACGATGAGCCGCTCGATGTGGCCGTTGCGGGCGGCACTTTCTTCTGCGTTTTCGCGGGCAAAGACAAGACTCTTTATATTTATGACAGCATCGGTGATGAGGGCGTCGACTACTATTACCACCGTCTTGCTGCTTCAGGCAGCGCACTGGCTCCGGTCGAAAATATCTCCCACTCTTCATATCCGACTGAGGATTACTCCTCATTTGAAGACACGTACTACATTGATGAGACGAAAGTCTCTCACGAGGATTATGAAAAAATAAAAAGCGCCTGGTATGACAATACTGCAAGTATTCTTCTGACCAGCTACAACGATGATGAATTTCTTGTAGGATTACACAGGTCGCAGGGAAGCGAAGCCCTGACCTACGATGAGGCGGTCACAAAGCTGAATGAACTGGCTGCGGGCAGTGCCCCCTTTGAGGAGGTGGCTTCGAACAGCGCTGCTGCCCCAAACCTCACTGCAGATGACATTTTTGGAGCTCTGAACGGAAAAGAATTTGGATTTGCTAGCGGAGTGGGCGGATGGTCATCGGAGTTGACATTTGCAAATGATGGAATATTTATGGGTTCCTTCCACGACTCCGACATGGGTGACACAGGGGACGGCTACCCGCATGGAACGATCTATGTTTCAGATTTTTCCGGAAGATTCGAGGTTTTAAATATTATAAACGACCATTCAGTCACTCTTCGTCTTATTGAGTCTGGATCATCAGAACCGGTCGGAAACGAGTGGATTGATGACCAGGTCCGCTATGTCGCATCGGACCCCTATGGAATCGCAGGCGGCGACGAGTTCATCCTCTACTTCCCCGGAACACCAATGTCCGAGCTCACGGATGACGGCAGGCAGTGGTATCAGATGCCGAGAGCCTTGAGCGATGAGGAGCTGCCGCAGACGCTGCCGTGCTACGGTCTCTATAATGTGAATGAGGCAAATGCTTTCTTCTCTTATGACTGATAAAAAGAAATCTTCAACTGTATTTATGCAGAATGGTTTTGACGATAGATGTATTCCTCAGTATACTGCAGTTCCATGAAGCATCGACAGTTGATAATAAGAAATGTCGTATATCGAAGCAGGGGCTGTTCTAACGCAACAGCTCCTTTTAAATGATATAAAGTCAGCTGAAATATGAGTTTTAAGGTATTGTTATGAAAGAGAAACGAGGAACATTTTACGGTATCGGCGTCGGTCCCGGAGACCCGGAACTGATCACAGTCAAGGCACTCAAAGTAATCAAATCCTGCCCCGTCATTGCCGCTCCCAGAACGGGGAACGGCGATATGGTTGCGCTGGATATTGTATGGAGGACCGGGGTTCTGGCAGGACCTGTAGAGATTGCTGCAGATACGAATCTCTTCTATATCGGTGACAAAAAAATCCTTGCCATGGATTTCACCATGGACAAGGACCCTGCCAAGCGAAAAGAAAATTATAGAAAAAACGCGGAAGCCGCTGCCAGGTACCTGGACAACGGCATGGACGTCGCGATGGTGACCCTTGGCGACGTCTCCCTGTACTCGACCGTCCATTATATTGCAAATGAACTCTCGCCCCTCGGCTATAATATCATCATGATACCCGGTGTCCCGAGTTTTTCGGCCGCGGCCGCATCTCTTGCAATTCCTCTTGCGGAAATGGATGCACCGGTCCACATCATTCCCTCTGTCCGCAATAGCTCTGATGACTATCTTGATCTTCCGGGGACGAAGGTGCTGATGAAGGCGGGGAGACATTTGCACAGAACACTCGATGAGCTTGACCGGCGGGGGCTGCTCGATGTGACATCCCTCGCCGTCAACTGCGGCATGGATGACGAGATTCTGATCAAAAAGCTCGGGGACGATGAGCCGCTGCCGGATAAGACCGGCTATTTTACGACGGTGATCGTCAGGGATTAGTCTGGCGGTGACTCCCGCAGCATCATTGCGATGAGCTCGGACACTCCGTCCGCAAGCTGCGCGATTGTCTGGATCCGGACATACTCCTTGCCGTAGATCTGATGAACGTTGTCAAGATGAGCGCTCGATCCGAGGAAGATCGCGGATGTGCGGATTCCATCCTCTCGCAGAGCGCTGACTGCCTTTCTGGCCTCACGGACCGAAAGCTCACCCTCGTACTCTTTCCCGCCGAGCAGTCCGCCCGACGCGATCGGCATTGAGTCGTTCGGACTCGCGTCCGTCAAAATGAGCAGGATGTGGGATTGCTTACGGTTTGGGTCCTCCTCACGGATCGTCCTGCCTACGGTGCGGAAAGCCAGCGAGTCGCGGTTCCAGCCGCCGGCTGTATATCGAAGCACGCTGTCAGCTCTCTTCTCCGCGCATTCTTTCAGCTTCTCGATCACCGTAAAGCCACGGATCGTCCGGTAAGACAGAATCTCGAGCGGTATGTGGATCCTCTCAAGGCTGCTTGCGATCACATATGCCTCAGCAGCAATTTTCTCCTGAGAATACAGCCGTGACATCGACGCGTCCAAAAGCAGGGTGACGCGAAGATTGTTCTCCGTCTCATCACCGTCCCGAAGAAAAACATACGGGTCGTGGACCACGCTGAGTCTGTAGGCGTTTCTCGCTACAAGTCTGCCGGCACGGGCTTTCTCCGGCAAATGCCTCGAATAGCTCTCGAACAAAGTCCCGAGCGCTGCCGATAATCTCTTAATGCTCTCATGAATCATGAGGGCATTTTTTTCGCAGAATGCTTCGTTGCGATGCCGCTGCTCTGCTGACTTTGTGAGGAAATCCCGGGCGTCTTTTGAGATTGCTGTGTTCCGAGACGCAGTACCTTCTCCGCTGGTAGTCCTGGCTTTAATCGGTGCGCCAGCTACTGTTTCTCCGACGTTGATCGTGGCTTTAATCGGTGCGCCAGCTACTGTTTTTCCGACATTGGTCTTGGCATTCATCGGTGCGCCATCTACCATCCCATTTCTCTGTGGCTTCACCACCCACAGCCTGCATGCCGCATCCCCGTCCGTGCAGAGCGCTTCCTCGAGAATTCTCATCTCCGCATCGCTGTAAGCGCAGTCACCAAAACATGCTCTTATATAGTCCTCATCTTTTTTGTCCGGTGCAAATCCATATCTCATCCCGGCTGTATGAGTCAGCAGCACATCTTTATCGGTAATTCCTCCTCCGTCCGCAGTCCGGACCATCAGCTTCTCGCTGCTGCCCCGCCGCTTGCCGAAGCCGCGTCTCAGTGAATCCGCAAGCCGAAAGCTTCGCTTTTCCTCGCTGATACCTGGAGTAAAATGGAAGAATTCTTCAAAGAATTCGTTCATGCGCGCAACCAGCCCCTCTGTATCGAGATTTCCCTCGAACTTCAGGAACTCATACATTTTCCTCTTCTTACCTGCAAGGAGGACATGTCTGCCGAGAACCTCCGACCATCTCGCTGCCTGCTGGTCGTAGACAGCCATGCTCTGCATCTCCACCTGCTGGCGGGAGAGAGAGTTTTGGATGCGGAAGAAGTCATTTGCACGGTCAGTGCGAAGCTGAGCCAGGATCGGTCTCTCCGGAAGTTCCTTCGCGTACACGCAGTTCTCAATTCCGAGCCACAGGAACTCGTCGTACTCGTCGGCACTCCGCGAGCTCCTGTAAGAGTCAAAGAAAGCTGTGATTCGTTCCATGTCGAAC
This sequence comes from Lachnospiraceae bacterium, assembly GCA_045112915.1. Classification (GTDB taxonomy): domain Bacteria; phylum Bacillota; class Clostridia; order Lachnospirales; family Lachnospiraceae; genus Chordicoccus. Next base: position 38,782 of record JBGUIK010000041.1, on the reverse strand, counting down.
CACTTGACCGCGAGCCCGATGACCATGTTGAAATACATATCGACCTCACCTGTCGGGTAGAACGCAATATAGGGCGGCTCAAAATCGTACCGCCCTGCCGCATTCCATATGTAATTTCTTGCGCGCCGGGCGTTCCCGGTGTATTCACGTCTGATCATATGTCATTCTCATTTATTTGGTGTCAGTGACTTGACCTCAGATCTTCGGCATGCGCTTAGATAGGTTTATAAAAGAAAAATTTCGCCTGCATCGTGCCAATCACCCAGGACACTGGCTTCTCCGAAAGAAAAAGCCCTCACCCAAAGGCAATCGTTCTGTCAAGCTCAGCCGGTATCCTCGCCTTCACCACGTCTATGATGAGCGACTGCTCGTAGGCATCAAATGTCTTATCGACGATGCACATCCGAAGCGCCTGCCCTGCTGTCAGCCCTTCGCGAATGAGGCTCAGCGCGTCGAGCAGTCCGCGGAGGTCAAGCGCCCTGTCAGAGATCTCGGCCTTCTCGGTCTTCCTCATGAGTTCCACAAAAAGTTTCACGAACTGCGTGCAGATCTTCGGATTGATATCAGGGAAGCTTCTCTTGATCAGTCGGTCAAGATCATTTTCGCTGATCTCCGGCACAGACAGAATCGCGAATCTCGAACTGAGTGCTTCATTGAGCTCCCTCGTTCCCGCGTACCCGTAATTCATCGTCCCGATAAAGCGAGTCTGCGGTTTCACCCGAATGAGGTCATAGCCCGGCACATCGATTGCCCGCCTGAAATCCAGCGCGCTGTGGAGGACCGCCAACGACTCGTTTTTCGCCATATTAATCTCGTCGAGAACACCGAAACCGCCCCGGTCAGCACACAGATAAATCGGTCCGGGTCTGAAGGTGACTCTTGTCCCATCAAATGTATCCGTCCCTATAAGATAACTCGCATCCATGTTGATATGAAAGGACACGTTCCAGACCGGCTGGCCGAAGGCCGCTGCGAGATTTTCGCACAGCACGTTCTTGCCTGTCGCCTTCGGGCCGGCGAGAAGAAGATTCCTGCCCGCAAGAAGGACCGCGAGTGCCATCTCCCAGGTCTCTTTCCCATAATAGTAATATTGAGGGTCCGGGATCCGGTCTCTGTATTCCTCGCTGACCGGATACCTGACGCGAAAGTCCTCCGCGCCCCGTATCAGATTCTCCGACACGCCTTCCTCTCTCAGAAAATCAAGAATATCGCTCATAGTGCTCTCCTTCTATCAGCCCTCTATCGTCCGGTATGATTCCAACCAGAGCTGCCGGCTCTTACTCACGTAGTTCCCATATGATTACAACCAGGGCTTCCGGTTTTTCCGCTATAAAACAAAAGTGCAGAAAAATCCACCGGCTCTTCCTCACGCAATTCATTCAAGAATGTCTTTATACCTGCATTCCAAAAACAGAGGCTTCACGATAACGACCTCATCATGTTCCTCCTGCGACACCTTAACGCCAGAATTCAAGGTCTTAAGTTCTGCTTTCATAAGCTCGTACGCTTCCTTCTTCGTCTTTGCCCGGCCGCTCTCAAGAATACGGATCATACGCCGGATCACGATCGGGTGCGCGTACTGGGCAGGCAGATAGAAGTCACGCTTTTCCTTCACGTATGCCCTCGCATCCGAGAGTGCCGCTTCCCATCCTTTAGCCGCTGCCTTCTTCGAATTCTGTCCGATCGGCAGGATGTTCGTCGCAATCGCGAAGAACACAAAAGCCGCTCCGATAAGCAGGATGTACGGTGCCATAGCTACTTTATGTGCAAATGCATACACCGCCCCCACAATAATCAGCACCCCAAGTACAGCTATCACTGATACAAGAAGCACGCTGCCGGCCGGTATCTGGTCAACGATTCTCTTTCTGCGAACGGCGATCGACAAGTTATCGGATAATTCCGGTTTTTCTTCAAGGTAGCGAAGGTCACTGTTAAGTCCGGCAATCTCCTTCCTGACAGGCGCTGGTATCTCTTTTTTAGGAGCCGCATTCATCCTTGCAGCCTCCTCCTCAGCCTTCTTTGTCACTGTCGGAATCTCCGGATGATGCTTTTTAATCCAGGCCAGGATCTTATCGACGTCTTCTTCCCGCTTAAAATTGCTCTGTTTCTCCGTCCCATCCTTTAGCACGACGACAAGATAGGGCATCGTGCCGAATGCCCCTTTGCCTGTAAAACCTCCGGCGCTCATGGCAACTCTCTTAAATACCCGCCCGATTTCAGGATACGGCGCGTAAAATCTTCTCGATATATAGAAGCTTCCCAGATAAAGAGCTTCCTCACCGACTCCGCAGGGTCCGTACTTTGTGCAGGCCTTCTTGTCTTTCGACAGCTCTTCGGGGCTCAGTTCCATTTTTCCTATTGGTTTTGGTGTGATCAACATATAAACCTCCGATATAGTCTTTCGGTCGGAGAAAACATTTGCAAAATTGCAAATATCTTCTCCGGCTAAAAGAAAATTGCCGGTCAAAGAAAACGGGGAACGGAGCAGCCTCCGTTCCCCGCAACGCTATCATACATTCAAGCCTCACTCACAAGGCTCTCGCAACTTAGATATTCATACCGGATTTTCTTCTTATGCCTGCTTCTTTGCGCACCGGAGGAAAATGAAGAGGAACAGGATCGCACAGATGATGCCCACCGGGTATGCAATCAGTGTGTTGCTCTTCAGTGCCGGAATCATACCGAGGCACTCGGGAGCCATGACAAAGTAGGTCGCGGAAACCGCGCTCATGAATGTTGCCGGAACTGCGCAGATCAGATAATTCTTGCCTTCTTTAGCAAGATACATAGCGCCCGCCCAGAGAACGATCATAGCCAGTGTCTGGTTCGTCCAGCTGAAGTATCTCCAGATAACTGTGTAGCTGAGGAAGCCAAGTGTGTTGCCGAAGCCGAGGAAAGCACCTGCGCCGAGGACCGGGATGCAGAGCTTCAGACGATTGCCCATCGACTCCTGATCGATCTTGAACCAGTCAGCAAGTGTAAGCCTTGCGGAGCGGAAAGCTGTGTCGCCGGATGTGATCGGGCATGCGATAACGCCAAGCATGGCAAGGATGACGCCGATCGAACCCATCGTCTTTACGCAGACATCATAGATTGCTACGGACTGGCCGCCGCCAAGGATCTCCTGCAGACCTGTGTTGAGACCGCCGGTCACTTCATAGAGAGAGCAGCCTGCTGCAGCCCATACCAGAGCGATGCAGCCCTCAGCGACCATTGCGCCGTAGAATACAAAGCGTCCCTGTCTCTCAGACTTAAGGCAGCGTGCCATCAGCGGAGACTGTGTCGAATGGAAACCGGAAATAGCGCCGCAGGCGACTGTGATGAACATGAAGCTCCAGATTGGTGTGCCTGCCGGATGCATGCTGCCGAAGTGTGTCCAGATTTCCGGAATGGAGTATCCGTTCATCGGGATGCCGATACTGACGCCGACAGCCATCACGATAAGGCAGATACCGAATACCGGATAAATACGGCCGATGATCTGGTCAATAGAAATAAATGTAGCGATGAAGTAATAAATAAGAATGATGGCCAGCCATACGGTTGTCTGAGCGAACGGTCCTGTCACGCCTTTCTCAGAGAGAAGCTTGACAAGAAGGCCTGCCGGGCCTACTGCGAATACAGTACCGACCATGACCAGAAGCACGACCGCGAAGATACGCATGATCGTCTTCATGACCGGACCAAGGTAGATGCCGATGACCTCAGAGATAGACGCACCGTTGTTTCTCTCTGAAAGCATACCGGCAAAGTAGTCATGCACAGCACCTGCGAAAATAGTACCGAAAGTGATCCAGAGGAATACGATCGGTCCCCACAGAGCGCCCTGCAGAGCACCAAAGATCGGGCCAAGGCCCGCGATGTTGAGGAGCTGTACCAGAAACAGCTTCCATGCCGGAAGTACAACATAGTCAACACCATCGTTGATCGCGACCGCCGGGGTCTCCCGGTCATCCGGCGCGAAGATACCGTCAACTACCTTACCGTAGGTGAAGTAGCTGGCAATTAGAAGAACAAGACAAATAAGAAAACTAATCATAAACTCGCCCCCTTTTCATATGTATCTCTTCTTCTGTTGTGCAGAATTTCCTGTTTTCTTATAGGATATACATAAAATCACAGGAATTTCCCTAATTATTTTGTACGCATTCACTATACACCTAATTTTTCAATATTGAAATACCATTTGCAACATTTCTGTTATATTTTTATAACCATCGAAAAAAACGCGGCAGCCCTGTTTACAGACTCCAGCATTTTACGATAGCACTTCCCGCTGAATGCGGTTCCACACACGCTTCTTGTCACCGCTCCACAAAGGGGCAACGAGCAGGCGCTTGTCCCCGTCTCCGGTGAGCCGATGGATGACCTCATCTTCCGGAATGACGGCCGCACATTTTCTGAGGATGCGGATGTATTCGTCTTCCGTCAGAACCTTCACCCTGCCCGCATTATACTCCTGCTCTAGATCTGTCCCTCGCAGGATGTGGAGGAGCTGCAGCTTGATGCCATTTGATCCGGACGCGCACACATACTTCACCGTCTCCACCATGTCATCCTCCGTCTCCCCCGGAAGTCCGAGGATCACGTGCGTGATGACTTCTATTCCTCTTTCCCGAAGATTCTTCACTACCCTGTCATAGACAGACAGATCATATCCCCTCCGTATATAGCGGGCTGTCTCCTCGTGGATCGTCTGCAGGCCGAGCTCCACCAACACCGGTTTGATTTCATTCAATTCCGCAAGAAGATCAAGAGTCTCCGGCGGCAGGCAGTCCGGTCTGGTCCCAATGGATATGGCGACAACATCCGGGTGCATAATTGCCTCCGTGAACAGAGCTCTCAGCTTAGTTACCGGTGCGTAGGTGCCAGTGTAGGCTTGAAAGTAGGCGATATATCTGCCGTCTTTCATTTTCTGTCTGACTCGCTCCTTGCCCCGTTCGATCTGGTCGATAATGCTAAGATCCGAGCTCTCCGCAAACTCACCGCTGCCCCCTGCAGAGCAGAATATACAGCCTCTCGTCCCCAGTGTTCCGTCCCGGTTCGGGCAGGTGAAGCCTCCGTTCAGGGCGACCTTATACACTTTGCATCCGAATCTGCTGCGCAGATATTCACCTAAAAGCCTCATACTTTAACACTCCGCCCATGACTAAACCGGTCTCTTCCCGATCAGCTTTATAATCTCCTTCTCGTCATTCCCCGGGAAGCAGGTCCGCACGCGCTCCATAATCTTGTCCCACGATTCGGCAGGCTTCTCATCATATCTCTCGGTGACCTTCTCATAGCCCCAGATTGCCTCAGGAGGGAGCAGCACGGAGACCGGCATGCCATACTCCTGACCTTTCTTATTCACCCGCCGATGGAAATCGACAATGACAAGATATGTCTGCATCTGGAGTGAGGTGATAATACCGGGAAAGTTCTTCGAGCCTTCCTTACCGAATCCGGCTTTCTTCTTCAGTTCCGTCGATAAAAGCCAGATATCCGGAAATGTCATATCACCGTCATCGTCTCTCCCGGTCAGCAGATCCATAATACTTTTCTCGCGTCTGCCCACCAGACCGTCTTCCCACCTGGCGTCAAAATCGTATCCATCCCTTCTGTAATTGGCAAAATACGGAAGCCAGTCCACGCTGATAAATCCGGCCTTATTACCGAAAAACTTTCCGTAGGCTACCTGATGGCTTTTCGCGATAATTTCTCTCCACTCCCAGGGGTCCTGCTCCGGGTCTCCTGTCCACCAGAAGAGCGGTGACACGTGCTCCTCAGCCGAGAAGCCACTTACACTGTTTGCAAAGAGAGGCAGAAAGCCCACCTCATTCACCCAATTTATTAATTCCTGCCACGTGCGTATACGATAGGGATTATCCCAGTCGAGGCCGCGCATGATCCATTCTCCGTTTTCGTTCGCCATATTCCAACACTCTTTCCAAAAAGGGCTGCCAATCCGGCAGCCCCTATCAGTTCTTTATTCTTCTGCTTTATACTTCGCGTACTTGGCCTTTGCCTGCTTCGCACCCTCAGCAAAGAGCGTCTTCGCGTTCTGCGGGAATGTCCGGCGCAGCGACGCGTAGCGGACTTCGCCGTCGAGAAACTCCTCGTAGTCCATAGTCGGCTCCTTGGAGTCGAGCGTGAACTTCTTCTCCGCATTCGGATTGAAGCGGTACAGGAACCAGTAGCCCGCGTCGACAGCGCGCTTCATCTCGTCCATGACCTTGTCCGTGCCGCACTTAAGTCCGTGCTCCATGCAGGGCGCGTAAGCGATGATGACGGACGGGCCGTCGAACTCCTGCGCCTCGCGGACCGCGCGAAGGCACTGATTGTAGTCTGCGCCCATGGCGATCTGAGCCACATACACATTGCCGTAAGTCATCAGCATGCTGCCGATATCCTTCTTCGGCTGCTTCTTTCCTGCAGCTGCAAATTGCGCTACCGCGCCGACCGGCGTCGCCTTCGAGGACTGTCCGCCTGTGTTGGAATAAACCTCAGTGTCGACAATGAGCACATTGACGTTCTCGCCGCTCGCGACAACATGGTCGAGACCGCCGAAGCCAATGTCATAAGCCCAGCCGTCGCCGCCGTACATCCAGAAAGTCTTCTTGGCAAGCTGATCCTTATAGCGGAGGATCTCCGCAGCCTGCGGATCGGACATTGTTCCGAGAGCCTCTATAAGCTTTTCGGTCGCGGCCGGTGAAGCATAAAAATCATCGTAAGTGTCAAGCCATGCGTCGATGGCTGCGCACAGAGAAGCGTCACTGCAGACCGCGCGATAGTTTTCTACTCTTTCCTTCTCGGCGGCTCTCTGATGATTCACAGACAGCACCATGCCGAGAGAGAACTCGGCGTTATTTTCAAAGAGGGAGTTGGACCATGCCGGACCGCAGCCCTTCTGATTCACTGTGTACGGAATGCCGGGCATTGCGGAGCCCCAGGCCTGAGAGCAGCCGGTGGCATTTGCCCAGTAGACGCGGTCACCGTAGAGCTGAGTTAGCAGCTTTGCGTACGGAGTCTCACCGCAGCCCGCGCACGCGGCCGAGAACTCGAGCAGCGGACGGCGGAACTGGCTTCCCTTGATGGTATACGGATCGAAAATGTCCTCTTTCTCCGGAAGAGCGAGCGCGTACTCCCAGGAAGCGGATGTGTCTTCGGCCTCCGCCATCGGGACCATAGTGAGCGCTTTCTCCTTTGCCGGGCAGACATACGCGCAGCTGCCGCAGCCAGTGCAGTCGAGCTCAGAAATCTGCATCGTAAAGTACATGCCGGAAGCCTGCTTACCCATAGCGGGGGCGGCCTTCATGCCGTCCGGCATTCCCGCCTTCTCTTCCTCTGTCAGAAGATACGGACGGACGACTGCGTGCGGGCAAACATATGCGCAGCGGTTGCACTGGATGCACTTTGCCGCATCCCATACCGGGACCCGCGTCGCGATGCCGCGCTTTTCAAATGCCGTAAGGCCCATATCCATGACTCCATCCTTATACCGCATCAGGCGGCTGATCGGCAGGTCATCGCCCTTCTGCTCATTGATCGGGTCAAGGATCTCGGTGACATATGCCGGAACATTTCTCGCCTCCTTCGGTGCGTCCTGCGCATCCTTCCAGTCTTCCGGAATTTCCACTTCCACATATGCCGTGGCTCCGGCATCGATGGCCGCAAGGTTTTTGCGGACGACGTCCTCGCCCTTCGCGAAATAGGTCTTCTCCGCCGCCGCTTTCATGAAGGACACGGAATCCTCCACCGGGATGACCGGCATGATGTTGAAGAAAGCGGACTGAAGGACCATATTGAAGTGACCGCCGAGACCGAGTTCGCGGGCGATCTTAATCGCGTCGATCGTGTAGAGGCGGATGCCCTTTGCCGCGATCTCACGCTTTGCCTTGGCAGGCAAATGCTGCGCAAGCTCCTCCGCATCCCACGGACAGTTGATGAGCAGGCTGCCGCCCGGCTTCACTTCCGACGCGATGTCATATTTCTCAATGTAGGTCGGATTGTGGCAGGCGATGAAGTCCGCTGATTTTACGTAGTAAGAGGACCGGATCGGCTTGTCGCCGAAGCGCAGATGACTCTTAGTGATACCGAAGGACTTCTTTGCGTCATATTCAAAGTAGGCCTGGGCAAATTTCTCCGTGTGGGAGTTGATGATCTCGACGGTGTTTTTATTTGCACCTACAGTACCGTCGCCGCCAAGTCCCCAGAACTTGCAGGCCACAAGGCCGTCGCCTGAAAGATCCAGCTTTTCTGTCTCCGGCAGGGAGAGGTGGGTCACATCGTCGATGATGCCGATCGTGAAGCTGTCAAGCGGCTTCTCTGCCTTCAGGTTGGTATACACAGCGGCAATCTGAGACGGAGTCGTGTCCTTGGAGGAGAGACCGTAGCGGCCGCCGACCAGGGTCACATCCGCGCGGCCGCGAAGGGCTGCGCACACGTCAAGGTAGAGCGGGTCTCCGGAAGCGCCCATCTCCTTCGTGCGGTCAAGGACCGCGATGGACTTGCAGGTGGCCGGAATGGAGTCCACGAAGCGCTTCACGTCGAACGGGCGATAGAGATGGACCTGGATAAAACCGACCTTCTCGCCGCGGGCATTCAGATAGTCAACTGTCTCTTTAATACAGCCGGAGACTGATCCCATAGCTACAATCACGCGCTCGGCATCCGGCGCTCCGTAATAGTTGAAAATGTGATAATCTCTGCCGGTGATCTCGTTGATTTTTTCCATATACTCTTCAACGATATCCGGGAGATTGGCGTAATCCTTATTGCTGGCTTCCTTGATCTGGAAGAAGATGTCCGGATTCTGGACTGTCGCGCGGATCATCGGGTGCTCCGGGTTCAGAGCGTCGGCACGGAACTTTTCGAGAGCCTCCCGGTCAAGGAGAGCTTCGAGATCCTTGTAGTCCATCTGCTCGACCTTGTCGATCTCGTGGGACGTGCGGAAACCATCGAAAAAGTGGATAAAGGGAACGCGGCCCTTAACGGCTGCCAGATGGGCGATGCCGCCGAGATCCATGACCTCCTGCACGCTTCCCGAAGAGAGCAGAGCCCATCCGGTCTGCCGGCAGTTCATGACGTCGGAGTGGTCACCGAAGATCGAGAGCGCATGGCCGCCGACCGTACGGCTGGCTACATGCAGAACGCCCGGAAGACGCTCACCGGCGATGCGGTGCATGGTCGGGATCATCAGCATAAGGCCCTGGGAAGAGGTGTAGCTGGTGGCGAGCGCGCCGGTCTGAAGAGCGCCGTGGACGGCTGCGATCGCGCCGGATTCGGCCTGCATCTCTACGAGACGTACCCTGCGTCCAAAGATATTTTTCTTGCCCTTGGCCGACCAGGCATCCGTCTTTCCCGCCATCGGGGATGACGGAGTGATCGGATAGATGGCCGCTATTTCTGTGAATGCGTATGCAATATATGCGGCCGCCTCGTTGCCGTCGACGGTCACATAGTGTTTCTGTCTGTCAGACATGTGTGTGCCTCCTTTATTTCACAACAGTTCAGACAGGCTGCGCCTCACTGTTCGCTATCCGGCAGCAAAGCATCCATCTTCGTGAGAAAAGCATTATAAGTCCGACCGAGAGATCAGCAACGCATATGCGTTGCTTAGCTCGCAGGGTAGGACTTACGCTTTTCGATGAAGATGATGTTTGCGCCGGTTTATCAAGCTTCAGTGCAGCCTGTCTGAACTGTTACATTTAAGCTGTAACGATGCTCGCCGCCTTCTCGAGGCCGAGCTTCTTGACTGCCGCTTCGCGCATCTTGAACTTCTGGATCTTGCCCGCGTCGTTCATCGGGAAGCCGTCCACGAATTCGATGTACTTGGGAACTTTGTGCTTGGCCATGTGGTCAAGAACGAACTTCTTCATCTCTTCGACCGTCATGGTCTCACCCTTCTTCAGGATGATGCAGGCCATGATCTCCTCGCCCATTGCCTGGTCCGGAACACCGATGACCTGGACATCGCTTACCTTCGGATGCGTGTAGATGAATTCCTCGATCTCCTTCGGGTAAATATTCTCACCACCGCGGATAATCATGTCCTTCAGACGACCTGTGATGCGATAATTGCCCTCCGGTGTCCTGCACGCGAGGTCACCTGTGTGCAGCCAGCCGTCCTTGTCTATTGCCGCCGCGGTAGCCTTGGGCATCTTGTAATAGCCCTTCATGATGTTGTAGCCGCGGGCCACGAACTCACCGATGACTTCATCCGGGCAGTCCTCGCCGGTCTCCGGATCGACGATCTTGCACTCGACCTCCGGGAACGCGCTGCCGACTGTGGTGACGCGAACTTCCAGCGGATCGGTCGTGCGGCTCATCGTGCAGCCCGGGGAGGCTTCCGTCTGGCCGTAGACGATAACAATTTCCGTCATATGCATCTTCTCGACGACGTCCCTCATGACCGCGATCGGGCAGGGGCTGCCTGCCATGATGCCGGTGCGCATATGGGCGAAGCTTGTCTTCGGGAAATCCGGGTGACTCAGCATAGCAATGAACATGGTCGGAACGCCGTGGAAGGCGGTGATGTGCTCATTGTGAATGCAGGCCAGCGAGGATTTCGGTGAGAAATACGGGATCGGCAGGATCGTTCCGCCGTGGGTCATGGTCGCGGTCATCGCGAGGACCATGCCGAAGCAGTGGAACATCGGGACCTGGATCATCATTCTGTCCTCTGTGGACAGATCCATGCCGTCGCCGATACTCTTGCCGTCGTTGACGATATTGTAGTGGGTCAGCATGACACCCTTCGGGAAGCCTGTCGTGCCGGATGTGTACTGCATGTTGCAGACATCGTTGACATCGACTGCGGCTGCCATGCGGGTGATCTCCTCGATCGGAGTTCTTGACGCGTACTCAAGCGACTCTTCCCATGTCAATGCGCCGGGCATACGGAAACCGCAGGTGATGACGTTGCGCAGGAACGGAAGTCTCTTGCAGTGCAGCGGCTGACCGGGCTTATTATCCTTCATCTCCGGGCAGAGCTCGTTCATGATCTCATCGTAATGAGAATCACGATAGCCCTGGATCATGACCAGCGTGTGTGTGTCGGACTGGCGGAGCAGATATTCAGCCTCGTGGATCTTGTAAGCCGTGTTCATTGTGACAAGGACTGCGCCGATCTTGGTCGCTGCCCAGAATGTCAGATACCACTGGGGGATATTTGTTGCCCAGATGGTGACCTTGGAGCCCGCTTTGACGCCGAGCGATACAAGCGTTCTTGCAAATTCATCCACGTCGTCCCTGAACTGACTATATGTCCTTGTGTAGTCGAGCGTGGTGAACCTGATGGCTGTCTGGTCCGGGAACTCCTCGACCATGGTATCAAGGACCTGCGGGAAGGTCTTGTCAATGAGGTCGCCCTTCTTCCAGACGTAACGGCCTTTATGCCGGTTGCTCCAGTACAGATGGCGGTTGCCTCTCTTGGTGTTTTCATAGGGCCTCATCGCATTTTCAAAATGCGTGAGGATGATCTCGATGTCCTCAAGACCGGCGATCCATTCCGGATCCCACTCGAGGGACACGAACCCGTCGTAATTGACGGAGCGGAGCGCGTTCACGAGATCCTGCATGGGCAGGCCGCCCTCGCCGATGAGCTCCGGACGGATCTCCTGACCGTTTCTTCTGAAGTCGTGGATGTGTACATGCTTCACGTACGCACCGAGGTTGGTGATTGTCTCCTCCGCGTCCTCTTTGGCCACGACCGTTGTCGTGTGCATGTCCCAAAGGGCAGCGAGGCGGTCATCGGAGAAGCGGTTCAGAAGGTCGCGCAGATGCAGCGTCCCAGCATATGCGTCCGCCGTCTCAACAAGGACAGTGACCTTTTTCTCTCCGACGATATCGAGAATCATGGACAGAGCTTCCGCGGCCTCGTCCATATCTGCGTTTTTCGTGTGAATACCGATGAACTCGATGCCGAGATTCAATGCCACTGTAACGCACTCATTGAATTCTCTAATGAATTCAGTTGTCGTGAAATCATTCACAGTATTCACGCACGGAACCTTAAGGTTCTTCGAAATAAGGTAGCGTCTCGTGGCGGCTGCCCTCTCCGGGTTGGACGGGGAAGTTTTGCCTCTGAAGACCGGGCCCTGTATATCATAGAGCTCGATGCCCTGCATGCGCGTAGCTTCAGCAACATCGCAGAACTCATCCCAGCTCATATTTTTCCAGTTCTGTATTGAAAATGACAGCTTCAAAATTCTTCCTCCTCTCAGGCGGTCACTGCCTGCTTTTCGGGCAGTGATCGGCGTTTTCCATCACGGACCATTTCCGTGAATTGAAAAATCGCCTGCTAATCCGATTTATGTAAGATTCCCGGGACATATCGTTTGAGATCTGCCCCGGAAGAGTCAAAACTCAGCCTTCCTCGTAAACGATCTTATTCAGAGCGCTGATGTAAGCGCGGATCGACGCGCCGATAATGTCTGTGGAGATACCGTTGCCGGAGTAGACTCTGCCGCCCGCGCGGAGCTTGACCAGAGCACTTCCCATGGCATCGCGGCCTTCTGTGACAGTCTGGATCTGGAAATCATCGAGCTCATAGTGATGGCCGATGACCTGCTCAATGGCCTGGAAGGCTGCGTCGATCGGACCGTCGCCGATGCCTACACCGCGGACTTCCTCGCCGTTCCTTGAGAGCAGGAGATTGGCTGTCGCCGTAATCACATTGCCGCTGTTAATGACATAATTTACGATCTGATATGTTGCCGGAACTTCCATCGCTGTGCTCGCGATGATTGCATCGAGCTCCTTGGTGCCTACGAAATGCTTCTTCGCGGCGACTCTCTTGAAGGATTCATACACCTTGGCATTGTCCTCCTCGCTGAGGTCATAGCCCATCTGACGGACCACCTTGATGACTTCGGTGATGTCATCGTTCTGGTCGAGACAGACATTTGCAATATCACCGAGACCGATATTGGAGAAGCGTGATACCTCCTCCTCTTCCGGCTCGAGGATCTTCTTCAGCTGCATGACAGATCTGTGAAGCTCTGTCGTGCGGACCTGCGTCATGATATCGTAATCATTACCCTTGACCTGGACGAACTTGGCAAGCTCTTCCATTGTCACGAAACCGTTCGGAAGGACCGTGCACTTCACGCCGACCGCGCCCTCGCGGACCGCTGCCGCTGCGCACGCGACTGCCATATGCATCGTGTCGCTGATCTGTACGTAGAGCTCAATGTCGGCAAGACCCGGGACGTTCTCCATGATGCCTTTGACGAAAGCGCCGAATTCATCCGGTGTCATGATGCCTGCTGTATCGCAGACTGTAACCTTGTAAGCGCCCGCATCGATGGCTGCGTTAATTGCCTGATAGAGAAATTCCGGCTCCGCGCGGGTGGCGTCCTCGGCTGAGAACTCGACGAACTCGCAGTAGAAGCGGGCCTTCGACACCTGCTCTTTGATAAGCTCAAGCATTGCCGGGACTTTCTTGTGGCACATGTACTCCATCTGGACCGGGGAGACCGGAGCGATGATGTTGAGCTTCGGCTTCTTCGCGCTCTTGACGGATTCCCATGTATCCTCAATATTGCCGACAGAGATGTCAACAGACGCTGAAATTCTCGTTACGACCATGGACGCAATCGTGCTGTTGGCCAGCTTTTCCGCTCTGCTGTCAGAGATCGGAGCAAGCTCGATCGTGTCGGCACGGAGCCTGTCGAGGCTTCTGGCGACTTCCAGCTTCTCCTTGAAGGAGAGTTCGCGGCCGCGTGCATTTGCAGCCTGTCTGAGTGTCATGTCGATGAATTTCAGTGTTCTCATAATAATCCTCCTCTTGCGCACATTAGCGCACAGTTTCCTTTTCGCCGATTTTTGCCCTCGGCTTCAGGCTTGCCTCTGCATGATTTTTGATCTCTTACCAAAACAAAAGCCCAGAGGCTCACGGACTTTTCCTGAACCTCTGGGACGACTAATCTAATTAATCGCGGTACCACCCAGATTGCCGCATAGCGGCCACTCTGCAGCGCTCTAATAAGCGCCTGGTCTTGGTAACGGGACCTTCCGGATTTCCCTACGCAGCCGAAGCCTTCAGGAAATCTGCTCTGGCATGAGACTGCTCATCTGCACTCACACCGGCTCACACCAGCCGCCGGCTCTCTGAAGTGGTTGACAGTTCGCATAGTGCCGTCATCGCATCTCAATATCGCTAGTTTAGAATTTTAAAGTAATGAATTGATTTTGTCAACCAAAAATTTTGCTGCTTCTGCCACTGACTCGATGAAACATAACAGTTCAGACGGGCTGCGCGATACTTCCTGATCCGGCGTCAACATCATCTTCATCGAAAAACGCAGGTCCTGCCCTCCGAGCTTGCGCAAAGGCGGCTCACCGCCTTTGCGCGATCTCTCAGTCGGACCTGCAATGTTTTTCTCATGAAGATGGATGCTTTCCGCCAGACTCGCGACCTTAGCGCAGCCCGTCTGAACTGTTTCGATGAAGCCCACCAAAACCAAAGGCAGCAATCTCGCCTCAGGAATCAAGATTTTGCTGCCTCTGCCAAGACCCGATGAATCTCGCCAGGAGCAAAGGCAGCAAACATACTCACAAATCAAGATTTTGATGCCTCTGCCCTTGACACGGGGAGGGGGCCATCACTCAGTAAAATATTCTTTCCCAATAACGCTCTCCTTTACCATAGACAGGGCAGGGGCGAACCACGCAGTAAAGCGATCCGGTTCCCGCTGCATCCACTCAGATAATTTAGAAGGTTCAATCCACATAAAATCCATGACCTCCTCGGAATCGGGATTCAGATTGACATGGCCATCTGTTTCCCAAATAAAGACATGGTCGATTTCATGCTCGGAAATACTTCCAAAATCTGCAAAGTACTGAAACTTGCCTACTTCAGTAAGTCCCGGGACCATACCATCACAACAAGGAATCTCAAAGCCAAGTTCTTCATAAGCCCGGCGCACTACTGCATCCAAAAGAGCCTCCCCTTTTCTTGGATGCGAGCAGCATGAATTTGTCCACAAGCCGCCGGAATGATACTTGCCCGCAGCTCTTTGATGTATCAGCAATGATTTGCTTTTCTTATCAAATACAAACAGCGAAAATGCCCTGTGCAGCCTGCCTGTGATATGGGTCTCCATTTTTTCGCCATATCCGACTTCGTTATCATTGTCATCAACCAAAATAAGCAAATCTTCCACTTTTTCCTCCCCGACATTCTGAACACACTCATCAAATAGCGAAGTACACAAGGATGTGATTAGGTAATATGCCTGCTAATGCCGTCCCGAATCCCACGCTTTCGTCTCGCAAGTAAGATTTGAGCTCACACCCCCGCCAGCACATTCATGTTCCGCAGCTCCCCATCCTTAATTCCGTCGTTCACTGCATACGCATGCTTCTCAAGGTCCGCACAGATTGCTGTTGTAAGCTTTCTCTTTACAAGTCCTTCCGTGATGTCCGTGGCGATCCCCTCGATGACAGCATACTTTTCTTCCTGAATGCCAGCCTCGTTGTCTGTTGTAATCAAATATTCCATGAGCTCGGCATCGATTGCGAAGTCCGGCAGTTCACGCAGTGCTCTGAAGCTCCATTTATAGTAAGGCTGGTAGACATCGGAAAGCAGGAACATGACCGCCATCGCGTGTTTGACGAACTCCACTGCCGCGAGCTGAGCCGCTGCCTTCTCGCCGTGCCTTATGCAGCGCACATAATTATACTGGCCTGACTGGGCCATAAGAAGCAGGTGCCCTGCGAGCTTCTTTCTCTTTATATCCTCGGGATACCTCGAAAGCTGCTCACGGATTCTCGTTACCTCCCCATAGTTATCGAAGAAGACCTTCCCGTTGACCGCTTCTGCCAGATAGTGTTCAGGCAGCGTTAGCCAGGCTGCCATCGCAAGGCTGCCATCAGGAGCGCCAACCTTGTCATTAAAGAACTCGGCTGTCCGCAGAACACCGTGACGCACACCTCCCACCGGTGCCAGCATCTCGCGCTTTATGCCCATGAATTCCTTTGGGAGCTTTGTGTAAGCCCTCTCGAGCCGGAATGCAGTCCGCCTGTCAATGACGGATTCATCCGGCAGAAAGATGCAGAAGCCCGGCTCAAAGTCGTGGTCGCGGGATACCTCATCGTCGTAGCCGAAGCACTCCGACCCGCTGCCGAAAAGTCCGACCGCAAGATACGGCAGGATATCCGGGAACTCCTTCTCAAGCATCGGCCGTCCGTATTCCTCAAAATACTTCTCAGATAATTCAAGTCCTTTCATTTATGTCCTTCCGTTTACGTCCTTCCGTTTGGTTTTCTCCGCTTTTTACAGAGTATATCAATGGAACTATCATGAGCCATTTTAACCATACTCCCCTGTATCAGTCAGATTTCTTTAGCTGTTACCTGCAAGGCGCCCCATCCTTTTTTCCATCAAATCCATCATCTCCTCTTTCCTGTCATTCGGAAGATGTGATTCCTCGATCTGACTCCTGAAAGCATCCGCCCTTGATATGAGCCGCAGTATCATCTTTTCCGCTGTTTTTTTTGACAAATCACAATGTTCTGCCAAAAGAAGAAAATCCTTGCGTCTCAAATTTCTTTTTTTCCCGTTCAAAGTGAGAGCTGTCTCCTCACGGTCGGCAGGCAAAACTATATTGACCGGCAGCATATCGTACGCATCTGACAGAAGAAAATCTCTTCTGCCGGGATTCTCTTCCCTGAGCGAGAAGTTTTTCAAATGCATATCTGAATTCCCGGTAATAAACGAAAACAGTATTCTCAGATAGAACTCAGCGAGATCATTTCCGATATGGTCTGAATATTTTTTTATGACCTCTGCGCACCGCTCATAAGATCCCCTGTACTTATCCTCCGTAAGCCTCCCCGATAACTGACAGAAATCTTCCATTGCGTAAAGTTCCACATGCTCTCCTTCAATCTTTCTATCGATTCTCTTCGTAATGTAGGCATATGATTCCCCAACTTTCATCAGGGCATGCGGAACCGTTCTTATGCCGGCTATATTAGCCATGCGCATCACCATATCTTCATATTCCGGAAGATATGCATATTCTTCGGTCTGCGGCTTCAGGATATATCCCGCAGGATAGTCGACCATTGTCATCCGACAGTCCGGTTCTTCTGAAAGATGCAGAGAAATCTTTTTCTGAACACCGGTCACAGTAAATCCTTTCGTCACCGTTTTTTCCGCCAACTTTAACAGCTCCTGCTCCGACAGGTCAATCCGAGGAAGCACATCTATGCCGAAAAAACGTCTGATGCATCTCCTGTGCCATTCATTTGCACGTTCATCTTCGCGGGCATTCTCTTTTATTTCTTTTCCACAGCAGAGACAACGCATAAAATCCCCCTCATTCCAGCCACTTACTCCATTCTTTTAACACTGACATCTCCGATACAATCGCTGCAGACGGCAAGCAGTGCACCGAAACGATCCTTTCGATCCAGCTTCCATGTTTTTTGCGTAACAGCAAGAAGCCATCCCTCCGGAATCAGACCGTCAAAGAACGGAAACAAAACATTGCTCCGGTATTCTTCTTCTCTGAGCGGCAGCGTCAGGCTTGCAGCCGGCACACTGCCACGCAGCAGATAGTCCTCATCATATTTAAAAGCGTATCCTTCATCAGTCTCCGTAATAATTCCGGCAGGAATTCCCTGTATATATACTTTACCCTTCCTATACTCACTGCTCATGCGTCGTCCTCCCTGCGCATTTTCCCGGGAACTGCCTCCATGCCGAACATTCTGAGAGCCTGATTGACTTTGTCGAGCCTTACAGTCTCTTTTCCCTGCTCCAATTCACGCACAAAACGAAGTCCGAGCCCTGACCTGATTGCAAATTCTTCCTGCGTCAGACCTGCTTTTTTTCTTTCCTGCTTGATATAGTTTCCGATGCAATTCTTCATTTTTTCTTAGCTCCTGTAAATGTCAACAATATATAAATACACCCTTACGGGTATAATGTCAACCGATGTTGTCACTTTTATACCCGTAAGGGTGCAAATAAAACTATCACATACGCTATCATACCCTTCCGGGTATAAATCAGTGATCCGGAAGAATTGCCTGGGCACGTGTAAATGCGCAAAGACCATCAAGACAGTTACGATTTGCCGTAAATCTCCCCCGCACGCTTTTCGAATTCACGCGCAGCACCGAAGTATCCGTAGTAGGAAAATGTCGGTGCGCACTTCTCCAGCACGAACGCGTAATATCCCGGCTCAGCCACATTGGGGTCCTTAAGGAGTTCATATGCTTTGTCCAGGCACGCATAGATATCAGCTTCCGCCTCCACGTTCCCCTTCATCTCCTGATAGAGATCTGCCATATTGAGGTAGGTGATGGCCTGCTCAAGCCTTCCATCCGGCACATCCGCCATCACTTTGATAGCTGACTCATAGAGGGGCAGGGCTTCCTCATATCTTCCCAGAGAGACACAGGTCAGCGCCATATTGTTGTAGAGCCCGCCGAGCAGGTCCTTGTTCGTCCGCTCCGACGACTCATATACGGCTCGGGCCTTCTCAAAGAGTTCCATAGACCGCTCATGCTCACCGAACGCGTTATAAGCTGTGGCGGCGTTTACGTATGTCGTGCCGGAGCTGATCGTGCCCTCAAAGTCCAACTGGTCTAACAGCGCTATGGCCTTTTCCGCATTTTCAAGTGACTTGTCCCTCTCCCCCGTCTTTCTGTAGTGACCGGTCAGCTCATTTCGGAGCATCAGCTGGCCTCTAAGGTCTCTTCCGAGTACGGCTTCTTCGAGCCAGTAGAGCAGGTGCCTTTCAGCACCTTCATAGTCCCGTCTGGCCATATACTCGTTCATCTTATCAATAATCCGCATCTGCGGCACGGACCTTACGCTCTTTTCCGCTCCATAGGGCTCCTCACACAGGAGGCATCGAGGCTCAATATAATCTTCCGGGTCAAGTGTATAATCTGTCATATCTTTTTCTCCAAATCAGACTTATATCTACACAAAAGCGGGGCTGCCATTCATGACAGCCCCGCCGGTTTTCATAAAAATCCGCCTTATTTCTTCATCAGCCATCCCTTGATATCCGAGACACCTCTGTATCTCTCGAAGGAGTTGGCGTCAGCGAGGACCAGCGTCGGTGCGGACATGATGCCGTACTTATCGCAGAGGTCCGGGTTCTCATTGGCATCGACAAGGTCATAGGATATTCCCGCGCGGTCGAGCATGGCAATCGCAGCCTTGCAGTTCGGGCAGGTCGGTGTCTTGAAGAGCATAGCCCTTGTACCTGTTGCTGCCGGTTTCTCAAGTACTGCAGTCGCTGCTTTTGCAGTTTCCGGCTGCGGAGCTGCCTGCTCCCTGCCAGTCGCGCTGATCGTATTCATGACGACGTTGACTTCCGGTTTCGGCTCTTCCTTGTGAACAATCGGTGCCGGAGCCGGGTTCGGACCCTTGTGCAGAAGTCTCGATCTGCCGATGTTGTAGACGCGGCGATCCTTGTACTCCTGAGCCTTGCCGTCATTCCAGTTCTGGACCGGTCTGTAGTAGCCGGTGATGCGGCTGTAGACCTCTGTCCTCTGATCACAGATCGGGCAAATGAACTGCTCGCCCGTCAGATAGCCATGATTCTTGCATACGGAGTATGTCGGGGACATTGTGTAATACGGCAACTTGTAGTTCTCCGCGATCTTGCGGACAAGGTTGGCTGCTGCCTTCCAGTCCGGAAGCTTCTCGCCGAGGAAGGCGTGGAAGACTGTGCCGGATGTGTACAGTGTCTGCAGATCATCCTGAATATCAAGAGCTGAGAAGACGTCCTCTGTGTAGCCGACCGGCAGATGGGAGGAGTTGGTGTAGTACGGGGTCCCGTTCATATTGGCAGTGATGATGTCCGGATAAAGCTCCTTGTCATGCTTTGCAAATCTATATGTCGTCGACTCCGCCGGTGTCGCCTCAAGGTTGTAGAGGTCGCCGTACTTCTCCTGATAATCGGAGAGTCTCTCACGCATGTGATCGAGGACTTCTCTCGTGAACTGCTGTGTCTTCTCGTGCGTCAGGTCAGCGCGCAGCCACTTCGCGTTGAGGCCGACCTCGTTCATGCCGATCAGACCGATGGTCGAGAAGTGGTTGTCGAAAGTTCCCAGATATCTCTTTGTGTACGGATAAAGACCCTGCTCAAGAAGCTTCGTGATGACCGTTCTCTTCGTCTTAAGGCTTCGAGCGGAGATATCCATCAGGTTGTCAAGGCGCTTGTAGAAGTCTGCCTCATCCTTTGCGAGGTAAGCGATCCTCGGCATGTTGATCGTGACGACGCCGATGGATCCTGTGGACTCGCCGGAACCGAAGAAGCCGCCGGACTTCTTTCTCAGCTCGCGGAGGTCAAGGCGAAGTCTGCAGCACATAGAGCGGACGTCGCTGGGCTCCATATCGGAGTTGATGTAATTTGAAAAATACGGTGTGCCGTACTTGGCAGTCATCTCGAAGAGAAGCTTGTTGTTCTCGGTCTCGCTCCAGTCAAAGTCCCTTGTGATGGAGTAAGTGGGAATCGGATACTGGAAGCCGCGGCCGTTGGCATCGCCCTCGATCATGATGTCGATGAAGGCCTTGTTGACCATGTCCATTTCCTTCTGGCAGTCACCGTATGTGAACTGCATCTCTCTTCCGCCGACGATAGCGGAGAGGTTCTTCAGATCGTTCGGGACCGTCCAGTCAAGTGTGATGTTGGAGAACGGTGCCTGTGTGCCCCAGCGGCTCGGCGTGTTGACGCCGTAGATGAAGGACTGGATGCACTGTTTGACTTCATGCTGGTCAAGATTGTCGATCTTTACGAACGGAGCGAGGTATGTATCAAATGATGAAAATGCCTGAGCTCCCGCCCACTCATTCTGCATGATACCGAGGAAGTTGACCATCTGGTTGCAGAGTGTGGAGAGATGGCATGCCGGGGAAGAAGTGATCTTTCCGGGTACGCCGCCGAGGCCTTCCTTGATGAGCTGTTTCAGGCTCCAGCCGGCACAGTAACCGGTGAGCATGGAGAGATCATGCAAATGAATGGCTGCGCTTCTATGAGCCTTGGCAATCTCGTCGTCATAGACCTCGCTCAGCCAGTAGTTGGCTGTGATCGCGCCGGAGTTGGAAAGGATCAGACCGCCGACGGAATATGTGACGGTGGAGTTCTCCTTTACGCGCCAGTCATTGATCTGGAGATAGTTGTCAATGAGCTCCTTGTAATTGAGGAGAGCGGAGTTGACGTTGCGGACCTTCTCGCGCTGTCTGCGGTAGAGAATGTATGCCTTAGCTACATCCGCATAGCCGGCCTCGGACAGGACCTTCTCAACACTGTCCTGAATGCTCTCGACATTGATCTGACCGTCAATGACCTTGCTCTCAAAATCCGCTGTTACGTGGATTGCGATGAGCTCAATGACGCTCGGATGATACTGCTTGTTCAACGCGTCGAAGGCCTTGGTGATCGCGTCCGTGATCTTGCTGATCTCGAATTCAGCCACCTGACCGTCTCTCTTAATAACTTTATACATATCTTGCCCTCTCCTCAAAATTGTCTGAAATATATGGTCCAAAACAGAAAATGTGCTTTTAAGCCCATTTGCGGACAGGCAGGCTGAAGCCGACCATCCCGCGCGTAAGATAACGGCCGCCGTCCGGCGACCGTTACAATACTATCACTCTGATTTGATAAAATCAATATCTTCTATTCATTTTCGTCAAAAGCACTATATATTGTGGTTTTTCTTACATATATATGTAGAACCCTCAATATGTGTCAAATCATACAAGTCCACGCACCACATATAGCTCACGCCTTTGTACATGCACCACCGCCGGCAGCGCCAGGCCGCCCGGCACTAATACGCTCGCAGACAGTCACTCGGCCAATCAGCCGGCGCACATCAGTCCACGCCCCGTATCTGCACATCATCGACATATCTGCCGACGATCTCCGCATAGCGGGAAAGCTCCTCCTTCGACGGCGCGTGCAGATTTCCGAACGGAACTGTGTCCCGGTCCGTGAAAGCCTGGAGGAAATACCTCGGAGCGCCTTCGATCATTTTCCCGATCTCTTCAAAGTCGCTCTCCTCGTGGAACTCCCTGACGACAGTCGTCCGAAACTCATAATCGCAGCTGCTGGCTTTGAGCAAATGAATGCTCTCGCGAACATTTGCCAAATCAAATGTATCCCGCCCTATGGTGACCGCATACTTCTCAGGGCTATTCTTTATATCCATGGCCACATAGTCGGCAAGACCAGCATCGAGGATCCTGTGAAGGAGTTCCGGATGATTCCCGTTCGTGTCAAGTTTTGTGGCATAACCCATCTCCCGGATGCGGCCGAGCAGGTCATAGAGACCCGGATGCAGGCACGGTTCACCGCCTGTGATTGCAACACCGTCCAGAAGTCCCTGACGCTTCCTGAGGAAGGCAAGAAGCTCCTCCTCGCTCATGACCGGCGGGGCTTCCCCGGTGACAAGTTCGAAGTTGTGGCAGTATGGACACCTGAAATCGCACTGCCCGAGAAAGACCGTGCAGGCAACCCGCCCGGGGAAGTCGAGCAGGGTCATTTTCTGAAGTCCGTGGATTTTCATAATATGTTTTTCACGGTTCATTCCATGTGCTGCGCCGATGAGATGAGCCGCGTTTCTCCTTTCTAAAACTCGCGCTCTGCCGCCGCTCAAGATTCCGCTCGCGAAAGGGAGCGCATACCCTGGTCGGCGTTAACAGACACGACCTCATATGCATTTGTCAGCGCCAAGCTACAGCCAGTGTTTCCTCTTGAAATAAAGCAGGCCGCCGACGATCGATAAAAACGCGACGATAATGATGATCGGGTAGGCCATCGGAGACTCCAGCTCCGGCATATACTTGAAGTTCATTCCGTACCATCCGACAAGAACCGTCAGAGGCGTGAAAACGACAGTGACGATCGTGAGGACCGCCATGTTATTGTTCTGTTCCACAGCGATGGCTGAGGAGTAGAGTTCTCTCACCTGCACGGAATAATCCTGCAGATAGCCGACGATCGCCTGCAGGCGGGTCACGCGGCCGGAGAACATGTCGAAATAGCGGAGGTTTGGTTCCGCGAAGAAGTTGTTCTCATTTTCATAGAACTCCTGGCTGAGGTCCATGAGCTGCTCGTAGTGGGTCCTGAGGCGAAGCAAGGCACGTCTCAGCTCCGAGATTCGGGCGATGACTGAATTGTCAGCCTTTCTGGCCAGGATCTTCTCCTCGAGCGCGGCAAGCTCATCCTCCACATTTCCGAGATAAGCCAGATCGCCGAACACGATCTTATTCAGAAAATCATAGAGGAAGCGCTCAAAGCTGGGCAGCCGCCATTTGCGGGTAAGCTTGAGCTCTGTAACTATCTGGGAAGCCAGCCCGTCATCATCGATAAAAACTATTCCCTTCTCATCAAGTGCAAATGTGAACTCATGATCCTGCTCCGTCACATTGATCTTGTCAGGAATCGTGAATCCTCCGGTCAGCGAGTCGACGTTGACCTCCGCCTTCGTTGTGTGGATCCGGTCATACTCGATATCAAGGTCGATTCCCATCCGGAACGCGTCCTTTTCCACCTTCCACTCCGCGGAAGTCATCACGGCAACATAGGGCTTGTCGGATTTCATGCACATTTTCAGTGATGTCGGTATGAGTTTCTCATCAATAAGATAATACATAAGAAATCTCCTGATTTATCTCAGCGGGAGAAGACCCCCACCTCCAAGTTGATGAGCTATATAAAAGTCGTCTCAGTGGAGTCCATTCTTTCACCGGGATAAGCGCTCCGCGAGAAAACGCCGGAGTCGTTCCACATTGGCTTCCACTGTCACTCCGTCGGCACAGGGGTCTCCATGCACTTTGTGAGGGCCAGTGTACCTGTCCTTGTGATTTCCACGATCCTGACGTTTTTCAGCATCTTGAGAAAGAGAGCAACCCTCTCCGGCGTGTCACAGAACTGAATTGTCATCATGCTGTCCGAGAGATCTATGACCGTCGCTCTCATGAGCTGGCAGATCTCGATCAGGTCCTTGCGGTTCGAGCGTGAATAGCGGACTTTAACGAGCATGAGCTCGCGGCTGACGCTCTCCGACTCATCAAACGTCTTGACCTTGATGACGTCAATCTTCTTGTTCAGCTGCTTCTCGATCTGTTCCAGGATGTGTCCGTCCCCGGAACTTACGATGATCATATTTGAAACATTCGGGTCGTCCGTCTCGCCTACAGCCAGCGACTCGATATTAAAACATCTTCTCCAGAAGAGGCCAGCCACTTTAGAAAGTACACCTGCCCGGTTCTCGACAAGGACTGAATATATCCGTTTCATATGGCTTCCTCCTTTCTCATGCCAGGGCGTCCGGGTCGACTTCGCACTCGAGGAGCACGGATTCATCCGGATCCTTGAGGAACGCTTCAATCACCGAATCTGTGTCGGTGCCTTTTTCAAGGTGCAAATATCCCATCCCGTAAGCCTTGGCCAGATACCCAAGCTCCGGATCCCCCTCAAGGATCGTGGCGCTGAACCTGTCATGGTAACGGAAATGCTGGTACTGATGCACCAGTCCAAGTGTGCCGTTCTTTATGATGACCAGCTTCACCGTAACGCCGTACTGTCTGGCTGTCGCAAGTTCCATCATTGTCATCTGGAAGGCACCGTCTCCGCACACAGCGACAATCTGGCGCTTAGGTGCCGCAATTTTCGCTCCGATTGCAGCCGGGAGAGCATAGCCCATCGTTCCCATGCCTCCGCACGTCATGAAGCGTCCGCCTCTGATCACAACATAGGAACAGGACCAGAGCTGATTCTGGCCTACATCCGAGACATAGACGGAGTCATCGTCCATGGCCTGAGACAGGGCACGCATGAATCGCTCCGGGTCGATGCCCTTCGGGATTTTTCTGGCTTTGAAGTCACGCATCCATGAATTTCTTGCCCCGATCAGATAATTGATCCAATCATCATAGTGGATCTGCGGCTCCCGCTCACAGAAATCTTTCAGCACGTGGCGGATATCGCCGACGAGCGGAATTGTCGGGCCTGCGTTCTTTCCGATCTCAGCCGGATCCACATCGATATGTACGAGTGTCTTTCTCTCGATCAGCATCGGGTCGCGAATCGTGCGGTCAGCGACGCGGGCTCCCGCCATGATGATGAGGTCCGAGTCGCGCATCGCTATATTGCCGAACGCGTGGCCGTTATTTCCGACCATACCGAAGTTCAGGGAATCCTCAGTCGGAAGAGTTGAGATTCCCATCATGGTCGACACAACAGGAATTCGATACTTCTTTATGAACTCGCGGAATACGGGCACAGCGCCCGCAAGATGAATGCCTCCGCCCGCTATAATAAGGGGCTTTTTAGCAACCGCGAGGGCATCGAGGACTCTCTGCATCTGGAGCGGATGGCCCTTGACGGTCGGACGATATGTCCTAAGCTGCACTTTCTCCTCATAGGAAAAATCGTCAGCCTCGCCAAGCTGCATATCGAGCGGCAGGTCAATAAGTACCGGTCCGGGACGACCCGTCCGGGCAATATAGAAGGCTTCCTTCATGATGCGGGGGATGTCATTTGCATCATGCACGATATAGCTGTATTTTACGAACGACTCAACGGCACCGGCCACGTCTGTCTCCTGGAAACCGTCCGTCCCCATGAGCTTCGAATCGACCTGGCCTGTGATGCAGACCATCGGGATCGAATCCGCATAAGCCGTCGCGATGCCGGTCATAAGGTTCATCGCGCCGGGACCCGACGTCGCGATCGCGACCGCGGGTTTTCTGGAAATCCGGGTGTAACCGCTGGCTTCATGGGCCGCATTTTGCTCCTGGCGGACAAGGACGACTTTTATGCCGCTCTTATCGAGCTCGTCAAAGACAGGGCAGATGACCGCCCCGGGATATCCGAAGACCACTTCAACGTTTTCCAATTCAAGACATTTCACAAGCGCCCTGGCACCTATCATAGTCTGCTCCTTCCCTGCTGCCCACATCTGCGGTCAGCTTTGACAAACAAGTCTCGCTTGCGAGACTAAGCATGCGAAGCAATGCTCCAGTGGAGCATTGTGCAGCTGAACGTATATCTCAGCGAGGGATTGACACCCGCCACTGTGACTGGTTTATTACCCACCACCTATAGAGGTGAACATCTCACACTGATATATAAATCGACCCTGAGGCCGAAGTTGTACCTGTCGGTTGAACCTTCCTGTTCAGCTGATTTCATACCAACTAAATTCAATATCCGGTTTAGCCATTATAATACAAGGCGTGTTTTCTGTGCAATATTTGCGACGCAACATTTCTTTCTCTCACGCAACTCATGCCGGCGGGCAGTCTCCCCGGGGCTATGCCGCGTTCCATGACTGCCCGATGGCTTTGAGGGCAGTCGCTATCTGTGAAATCTGCGTTTATCGACTGATGGCAAGAATGATGGCTTTCAGTCATCTTAGTTCAGTTTGGCGTTCCATGACTGCCCGGGTGATGAAGCGGGCAGTCGCTACCAGTGAAATCTGCTTTTGTCGACTGATGGCAGGAATGATGGCTTTCAGTCATCTTTGTTCAAAACGGCGTTTCAAGACTGCCCGGGTGATTTTGGAGGCAGTCGCTACCAATGAAATCTGCTTTTCTCGACTGATGGCAAGAATGATGGCTTTCAGTCATCTTAGCTCAGTTTGGCGTTCCATGACTGCCCGGGTGATTTTGGAAGCAGTCGCTACCAGTGAAATCTGCTTTTGTCGACTGATGGCAAGAAAGATGGCTTTCAGTCATCTTAGTTCGTAACGACGTTTCAAGACTGCCCGAGTGGAGAAGCGGGCAGTCGATATCAATGAAATGACCTTTTAGCGACTTAAGGCAGGAATCTGATATAAGAAAGTCATACGGTCATCTGATATCAAAATCAAAGAAGGTGACTGCTTCTTCAACTCAAAATTTCTTTGGCACGGCAGTGGATTTAGCCAAAAGTGAGCTGATAATACTGCCTGGAAATCTTGATTTGAGTCTTATACGGCACTGCGTTTGTTCATTATTTCACAGAACCGACTGCCGCTTTCTTGAGCATAAGGTTTTGGCTGTTGTGCATAGACAGGTATAAAAACCTGCCGCATAATTACGCCCCCATTCATCCGAAGTTTCGAACAAGTTAATAAGGTTTTTATTCGACAGACATATGATTTATGGTATTATTGATATATAAAGAATTGTAATAATAAGAACTGAAATTTCTGTCTAAACTTCGATCAGCAGCGCAGTGATAATTACAAAAGGCAGAGAATGATTATCCAGAAAACCCAGGGAGGAAAATGATTATGAGCGAAAAGAAACCATTGCCGGGAAAAGACGGCAACAAGTATGTTCCGTATAGCGAGCGAAGCGGTGAGACATCCGTTGTTTATTTCACAAGAGACCTCTCTCCGGACGGTCTGAAGAAAATCTATGACAGGGTATCAGAAGGACTGACAGGAAAACTGGCGGTCAAGCTTCACACAGGTGAGGCAAAGGGACCGAACATCATCCCGAGACCGTGGGTCAGAGCCCTGATTGAGGACAAACTTCCGGGCGCGACAATTGTTGAGACCAACACCTACTATGAGGGATCCCGCTACACGACGGAGCAGCATCGTGAAACTTTAAAGGTCAACGGATGGACTTTCTGCCCGGTCGATATCACTGATGAGGACGGAGTTGCCACATTCCCGGTCGAGGGCGGCAAATGGTTCAAGGAGATGCATGTTGGAAAGAACCTCCTGAACTACGATTCTTTCCTTGCCCTGACCCACTTCAAGGGTCATGTCCAGGGCGGCTTCGGCGGATCCAACAAGAACATTGGTATCGGCTGTGCGGACGGAAGAATCGGTAAGGCTGAGATTCACACGACCCCGGGTCAGGATAATATGTGGGATATCAGGAAAGAAGAGCTCATGGAGCGCATCTCCGAGTCCACGAAATCTACGATTGATCATTTCGCAGGCCATATCTCTTATATCAATGTTATGAGAAATATGTCCGTCTCCTGTGACTGTGAGGGCGTGGAGGCTGAGCCGGTCGTGACGCCGGACGTAGGAATTCTTGCTTCCTACGATATCCTTGCGGTGGATAATGCCTGCATGGATCTCATCTACAATCTGCCGGACGGTGGCGGAAAAGCTATCATCGAGCGAGTTGAGTCGAGACATGGATTGAGACAGTTATCCTACATGAAGGAGCTCGGTATGGGTAATGACCTCTACAAGCTCATCGACATCGACAACGGCGATAAAGAAATCACAGCGGCAGAGGCAGTCTGCGATGTGAGGCCGGGTTGGACTCCGGATCGTTTCAACACATTCTACGGAAGGAACAAAAAGCGCGAGGACGCATGATGAGTTCATGCCTATCATCTGGTAAACGTTGCATATCAATCTGCATCACACCTGAAGCATAGGGGATCACGTTGCATATTAATCTGTATCACACCAGCGAAAAAATCACACACAATAAGGCTAAAGGGCTGTCACAATGTGACAGTCTTTTTTTTCAGTGGGGGAAGCCCCCGCTTCTGCAATCGGCGAGAAAATCATTATCCTGCTCGTCTCAGTGGCGGGTTACAATTCCCACTGAGATAAACGCTCCGCGAGGGCGCACCTGGTGCCCTGTGGGTAGAACATCCGGTGGACGTTCGATTTTACCTGCAGGGCACGTAGGCGCCGACCGTAGCGGAGCGAAGACCGCAGGGATTCGGTTGGGAATTATGTCAGCTAGCGCTGACCCGAATCCCGCGCCAAGTCTCGCGAGCGAGACTTGAACTCGCTGATGGATCTTTTAGTTAAAAAATTCATTGGAGAGAAGCCAGCAGTCGGTTCTGTGAAATAATGAACATACGCAGTGCCATATGAGGGTTAAATCATATGCCATAGGCAGTCACGCTGGTTCGTTCTTAAATAAATACGCTGAAAGTCCATTTAAAACATGAGGTAACGAAGCAGTCAACTTTATTGAGTATGACATTCGACGACGGTATGATTTTCATATATCAGGTTTTTGCCAGCAGTAGATAAAAGGTCATTTCACTGACAGCGACTGCCTCCAAAATCACCCGGGCAGTCTTGAAACGCCGTTTCGAACTAAGATGACTGAAAGCCTTCATTCCTGCCTTCAGTCGATAAAGCTGATTTCACTGGTAGCGACTGCCTCCAAAATCGCCCGGGCAGTCTTGAAACGCCGTTTCGAACTAAGATGACTGAATGCCTCCATTCCTGCCTCCAGTCGATTGAAGCTGATTTCAATAAAAGCAACTGCCCCAAAGATGTCAAATAAAGAAGCTGCCGCACATAACGCGACAGCTCCAAACAAATCTCATATTGAATTCACTCCCCACCACGAAAGATGGAGAAATCCCTGTACCCTCGTCTCGTGAGCGAGACCTGAATATCCGTTATACAAGCACCTTTGACAGGAAGTCACGAAGGCGCGGATTCTCCGGGTTAGCGAAGAACTCCTGCGGCGGCTTGTCTTCCTGGATCTTGCCCTTGTCAATGAAAATCACACGTGAGGCGACTTCCTTGGCGAAGCCCATCTCGTGAGTAACGACAACCATAGTCATACCGTTCTTGGCAAGCTTCTTCATGAGCTCAAGAACCTCACCGACCATCTCAGGGTCGAGGGCACTTGTCGGCTCATCGAAGAGCAGGACCTCCGGGTCCATGGCCAGCGCGCGAACGATCGCGATACGCTGCTTCTGACCGCCGGAGAGCATGTTCGGGTACTCGTCAGCCTTATCGGCGAGGCCGATCCTGTCGAGAAGCTCCATAGCCCGCTTGTCCGCCTCAGCCTGCGTCATCTTGCGAAGCTTGACCGGGGCAAATGTAATATTCTTCTTGACCGTCATATGCGGGAACAGATTAAAGTGCTGGAACACCATTCCCATTCTGGAACGTACATGGTCGATTTCCCTGTCAGTGACTTCTTTACCGTCGAGGAAAATCTGACCGCCGGTCGGCTCCTCAAGGTGAGTGAGGCAGCGAAGGAATGTGGACTTGCCGCAACCCGAAGGACCGACCAGAACGATCACATCGCCCGGATCGACATTCAGGTCGATTCCATCAAGAACAACATTATCTCCGTATCTTTTCTGAAGATTCTTAACGTCGATCACTTTGTCTCAGCCTCCTTTCGAATATACCGAGCAGGTATGTAAAGATCATGACCAGGATGAGGTAGATGATAGCCGTGATCAGCAGCGGGAACATCGCCTCATATGTACGGTTCATGATACCCTGGGCTGCATACAGAAGCTCCTTGCCGCCAATGACAGTGATGAGCGACGTATCCTTGAGAAGGATAATGAACTCATTGCCCAGAGCAGGAAGAACAGACTTGATCGCCTGCGGGATGATGATATACAGCATCGTCGTCATGTAGTTGAGGCCAAGGCTGCGGCCGGCTTCCATTTGCCCCGAATCGACAGCCATGAGACCGCCTCGGATAATCTCGGAGACGTACGCGCCGGAGTTGATTCCCAGGGTCAGCGTACCTACAAATGTAAAGTTGCGGCTGCTCGAGAACACGACCATTCCCATGATGAGCAGCTGGACCATCATCGGAGTGCCGCGGATGATCGTAACGTAAATTTTGAAAATAAGATTTAATAATCCGAGCAGAATATTCTTCTTAGATCTCTGCTGGTCGTGCGCCGTACGGACAAGGGCCACGAATGTACCCAGGAGAATACCGAATATTAATGCAAATGCAGTTACCAGCAGCGTCGTCGCAACTCCGTTAAGGTAAAGCATCCATCGGTCATTATACAAAAATGCCTGATAGAACTTCACGAAGAAGCTCTGTGTAAAGCTCAGCTTCTCCCCACTGGCAAGGAGCTGCGAGAGCGTTTCATAAGACTCAGCCAATTTTCCGAACCGTCCTTTCTAATAATTGATTCTACCGGTCATTCCGCACGGAGATTTCCTGCTCCGCTAACCGGACAGACAGCATGCCGTGGCATGTCCCGATGCCTGCTCATTGCGAAATGAAAAACCGGATCCAACGCCCGCACAACCAGCATTGGATCCGGAATCGAAACCATTTTAAATTTAGCGGTAACGGGCTCTATTATTGCTTATTGGAATAATTATTATTCCGCGTTGATATACTTAGCAACGATAGCGTCTACTGTGCCGTCTGCCTGAAGCTCTGCGAGCGCTGTGTTCACAGCGTCGAGCAGTGCTGTGTTGCCCTTAGCCATACCGATTGCATAGTCCTCAGAAGTATACTCTGTGTCAAGGATCACAAGACCCGGGTTCGCACCGACGAAAGCTGTTGCCGGCTCTTTGTCGATAACAACGCAGTCAACCTGACCGTTGTTCAGAGCCTGGACTGCTGTCAGACCATTGTCGTATGTTGTGATGTGATCTTCGCCGTAATCATCTGTGCAGTAAAGGTTGCCTGTTGTGCCGCGCTGTGTTCCGATCATCTTGCCCTCGAGATCCTCGACAGACTGAATGTCGGAGCCTTCCTTGACGATGATGACCTGAACACCTGTTGCGTAAGAGTCAGAGAACTCCATGACCTTCTTGCGCTCATCAGTGACAGAAACACCTGCCATAACGATATCACTCTTACCCTGCTGTGCAGCGAGAAGAGCTGCGTCGAATTCCATATCATCTACCTGAAGTTCAAGGCCGAGCTTCTCAGCGATCGCGCCTGCGACTTCGATGTCAATGCCTTCAAGTTCGCCTGTGTCTGTTGTCATCTCATACGGCGGGAATGCTGCGTTAGTGCTCATTGTGAGCTTGCCGGGTGTGACAGTTGTGAGTTCAGCTGTCTCCTCTGTTCCGGCATCAGCTGTAGAAGCGGCTGCTGACTCAGCTGTCTCAGCTGCCGGAGCTGCTGTCTGGCTCTCAGATGCAGCGCCGCCGCAGGCTGCCATGGATACGACCATCCCTGCTGCCACGAGAACTGCCATAAGTTTCTTCTTCATAATAATATCCTCCTCTTATTACTAACAGTGTCGCGGTTCCGCTGTATAAAGCGGTCTCGCTGAACTTTTCTTAGTATAGATACATATTTTTATATTGTCAATCACAGCTTTACCGCTTACGACACTCTTTTTCTGCTTTTTTTTACCTGATTATTTACACTTTCGGCTTAAATACACGCTTTGCGGCCTCAGTCTTCCGCCAAAAACCACCTGCATAAATATTCATTTTCTTGTATGTTTATGCAATATTCCTGTCTCGGCGGAAGATGTCCGCCTGCGATGACAAAAGCCCGAAGAATTCAAGCGCTTTTGCGCACGAACACATGAAAACGGAGAGGGGCTGTCAAATTAAGGCGGGCCACCGCTATATATGGCAGACGTTATTTGCAAACGTCTGCCATATATAGCGGTGACACCACCTAATGCGACAGATGCCCTCCCCGTCACTTCATACCTAATTATTTGCCATGCTAATCACAGCATATCAAATATCCTCTTCACCCTGAGGTTCTCATCAACAAGCTTTCCCTGAAGCTCCCTGTCATATCCGATAAAGAACAGAGCGATCGTGTCCGGCCCGACATGGGAACCGGTGCAGAAATCGTAGGACGTATTGATAAAATCCCGAACCTTCACACGGCTCATGATCCCGTTCATCACATACAGAGAGTCTTCATAGGCGTCCGCATGTGCAATACCGAGGATCTGCTTTTCAGGCTCGACTATATTGTCGCACACGAAGTCAATAAGTGCATTGAGTGACTTTTTCCTTCCCCTCTTCAGGCAGTGCTGCACGATAAATCCGTCGCGGTTGCCGCAGAGAATCGGCTTCACCTTGAGCAGGTTGCCGACCACCGCCGTCGCGCCGTGGAGGCGGCCTGTGCGAGCCAGATACTTCAGATCATCGACCGTGAATGTCCCGTTCATGCTGTGGGCGGTCTCTGCCAGAACATCAGCGATCTCTGTCAGCGAGTAGCCCTTATCCTGCAGCTCACGGGCATAAATTGCAAGAATTCCCTGGGCTAGAGACGCATTGAGAGAATCTACCAGCCGGATCTCACGCTCCGGATACTCTTCTCTGAGCTCCTCAGCAGCAATTCGAGCAGCGTTAAAAGTACCGCTGATGTTGCTGCTTAGAGAAATATAGAGCAGATCCTTTCCCTCTTTAAGGACGGGCTCAAAATGCTCGCGGAACTCCTCGCTGTTAATAAGAGAAGTCTTGACCTCCGCGCCGCCGCGGATGGCATCGTAATACTCCTTGCCCCTGGCTCTCTCCTCCTCAAGAGAAAGCCCGCTCTCAAACCCGGGCACCTTTCGCCCGTCAACAATATTTATAAAAGCAATCACATTGATGTCATATTTTTCAACAAATACAGCCGGGATATTTGCCCCGGAATCAACGAAAATTTCAAACATGTCAGCATCCCTTTCTAAAAGAAGCTATAAAGTATAAACTCCATCATAGCACTTTCCCCGCTATTTCTCAACGCAGGAGGCTTCAGACATCGCATTACTTTTTGCTTTTCCCAAATATCCCGGCTGTATCATCATCGGCAGCATGTTCCGGAGACTGCTCGCATACCCTGCGCACGCCCGACATCGAGCGTGAAACGCGAGATGAAGGCGGTGACGCCGGTAGAGAGGGGGCGGCTTGCCGTCTCCTCTCTCTCGGTCGGACCAACAGTGTTTTTCTCACGAAGATGGATGCTTTGCTGCCGGAAATGAGCTGCAGGAACATCCTGTCTGAGCTGTTGCCGGAAAGCAGAAATTTTAGTAATTATAAAACATATACTTGTTTTATTCTGACAATTGTCCGATAATTAGTTAAAGATACTTTCTTTATCTATCCTGTTCAGGTCCCAATCTGCCGTCTCCCACTTCAACAAAAGCAGATTCTCTTACATGCGAAACGGCAGAATAAATCCATACGCACCAATCAGGCTGCACAAATCGGAGGTGATACCCACATGAACAAACACGTAGACATTGTCGTTGTCGGTGCAGGCAACGCCGGTCTGTCCGCCGCGCTGCACTGCGCCACAGAAGGTAAGAAAGTTCTGCTCATCGAGCAGCACAATCTGCCGGGAGGCTGCGCCACAAGCTTCGTTCGCGGCCGGTTCGAATTCGAGCCGTCGCTGCACGAGCTCTGCGACATAGGCACAGAGGAAGACCCGGGTGAGATCCGGCAGATGATGAATGAGTACGGGGTCAAAGTCGACTGGAGACAGGTTCCGGATTGCTTCCGGATGATCAGCAAGTACACGGACGACACCCCCATGGATGTATCTATGCCGTTCGGCGTAGAAAACTTTATCGATAAGATGGAATACTACGTTCCGGGTTCGAGGCCGAAAATGGAGGAATACTTCGAGCTCCTTAACGAGATCATGGCCGGCACAGCCTACATCAGCAGCTCGAACGGCCACGCCGACTCCGAGGTCCTAAAAAAAGAGTACCCCAACCTCCTCCGGACAGGGGCATATCCCGTGAAGAAGGTCTGGGACGCGATGAAGATCCCGAAAAAGTGTCAGGACATCATGTCGACCTACTGGGGCTACCTCGGAATCGATATGGAGCGCATGGCTTTCATCCACTACTGCAACATGTTCATGAAATACGTCGCCAGAGCTGCTTACATCCCGGCCCACACGTCCCATGAAATCAGCAACGCCATGATCGAGCGTTTCCGCGAACTGGGCGGCGAGGTCTGGTACAATTGTCGGGCCGAGGAGTTCCTTTTTAACGGCGACCGCCTGTGCGGCGTCCGCACAACGTCCGGCATCATCGAGTGTGATTATGTGCTTGCCAATATAAACCCCGACATCATCTACGCCAAAATGATGCCGAAGGAGCTCATCCCCGAGAGGGAGAAAAAGCTCTCGACCGCGAGAAATCAC
The DNA here is from genome assembly GCA_045112915.1 of Lachnospiraceae bacterium. GTDB lineage: Bacteria > Bacillota > Clostridia > Lachnospirales > Lachnospiraceae > Chordicoccus. The sequence goes on along the minus strand of JBGUIK010000041.1, from coordinate 3,990 downwards.
AACTACAGCGCACGCATGTACACCGTCTATGTGGGCCTGAACAAGACCGCGGAGGAGCTGGGGATCAAGGACTACTGCATCTTCATGGCAGGCACATCCGACTCGGCCGAGGAGTATAAGAACCTTCTCGGCGGCTACAAGAAGAATGACTTCACCATCTTCCTGTGCAGCAATATCGTAAATCCCGATGCCTCCCCGGCCGGAACGAGCGTCGGTTTCTTCACATCAATGTGTGGTCCGGACGAATGGAACCGGCTGAAGACCGAAAAATATGTAAAATTCAAGAACCTGATAGCCAAAAAATACATTCGCATGCTGAAGGAGCAGGCAGGCATCGACATCGAGCCCTATATTGAGGAAGTGTGCGTGGCGACGCCGTGGACATTTGCAAGATACCTCGGAACGCCGGAAGGCTCGGTCTACGGATACGAGACCGCCGACTGGGACGGCATGATGGCCCGCATGATGATGCTGAGTTCCGACTATCCGATCAAGGGGCTCCGGCCGATCGGCGCGGCAGGTCCCAGAGGCGACGGCTACAGTTCCGCCTACGTCTGCGGCAGGCTTATGGCGCGGCTTGCGCTCAAAGATCTTCGAGAGGAAGGAGGTTAAGCTCATGGCAGTAAACGTAAAAGTCGGACTTATAGGTCCGCTCGACATGCTGAAATTCAAGAATATGTCCAAAGTCAGGGAAGATTATATTCAGGCGGCTCCTGCAAATGAGATCACCGCCGACTACAAAATCAACAAAAAAGCAAAGCTTCTCCACCCTGACTTCCAGAAGCTGGTCATCGCTGACATTATCGATCATCCGGAAGCCGCCTCAAAGACTTACATTTTCAAGGCTAAGGACGGCGGACCTCTCGCCTACTTCAGGGCTGGTCAGTATATATCACTCAAGATGAAGATCGGCCAAAGCTGTATCTCCCGGCCGTACTCCATCTGCTCCGCCCCGAAGGATGCGCTCGAGGGCACTCTGGCAATTACAGTCCAGTCCAAGGCGGACGGATTTGCAGCCGACTATTTTCTTGCAAATGCAGCCGTCGGAGACGAGTTCACCGCCTCCGGCCCCCAGGGAAATTTCTACTATGAAGATCTCCGGGACGCGCCGAATGTCATCGCGCTCGCCGGCGGCAGCGGCATCACGCCGTTCCTGTCCATGGCAAAAGCCATCGCGGACGGGACTGAGGACTTCAATCTGACCATCCTGTTCGGAAACCGTACCGAGGATTCCATCCTCTTCAAGGAGGAGCTTGAGGAGCTGGCTGCCTCCTGCGACAAGATCAAAATTCTCCACGTGCTCTCCGACGAGGAGAAGGAATGTTATGAGCACGGCTTCATCACAGCCGACCTCATAAAGAGACTGGCTCCGGAGGAATACAGCGTGTTCGTCTGCGGTCCCAGGGCCATGTACCGCTTCCTCGAATCAGAGCTTCCGAAGCTTGAGCTTCCGGAAAAGTACATCCGCAGAGAGATCATGGGCGTCGCTAAAGACATATCCGAGATCCCGGATTATCCGGCCGAAGCGGCGGGCAAATGTTTCACGCTGACCATCCACCAGGGCCCGAACGAGTACACGATCCCGGCCAACAGCGAGGAGTCCATCCTCATTGCTATAGAGAGGGCAGGCATCGTGGCTCCGTCGAGGTGCCGGGCCGGCGAGTGCGGCTGGTGCCGCTCCAAGGTCATCTCCGGCGAGTATTTCGCTCCGGAGGAGAACGAGAGCCGGCGCTATTCCGACCGGGTGACCGACAATATTCATCCGTGCGTGACATTCCCGGTGAGCGATATGGTGATCGAGGTGCCTGCGGAGTACGTGTGACAGGAACAGTTCTTTTCACGTAATTATTTCGGTGATTTAGAGACGGTTCATTTCAGGGATTCGATTCGGAATTATGTCAGCTGACGCTGACCCGAATCCCTCACCAAGTCTCGCAAGCGAGACTTGACTTTTCAGATTAGAGAACGCTCAGGACAAGAAAATCCGACCTTTGCGGCCGGATTTTCTTGTATAACTTTTCAAGTCTTTCTTGTAGATACCGGGTCAGTCAAAATCGAAAATGATCCTTTCGCAGGAAGTCCCTGAGAAAGTACATTTTACGATAAGACTGTTGTCAATTGCGTGTGGGTAGTTTCAGCTGCTCCGCAATCTCAGCGACCTTCTCATCGGTCAGAATATACTTATTCCTGAACCAGAAGAACGCGACGAACAATCCGATGATCGGCAAGATCGTCATCGTCATGCGCAGACCGGCTTTCGAGGCCGCGGATACGCTCTCGGAGAAATCGACCGTCTGCTGCGCTTCGGTCGTAGCCTCATTGCTGAGCGAGAAGATGGACAGGGCGATCGAAGCGATCAGGGCCGCGACGCCGCTGGCCAGCTTGACGACGAAGGTCTGCATGGAGAAGACCACGCTCTCATCCCGTCTGCCGTTCTTAAGCTGACCGTAGTCGACTGTATTTGCAAGGAAGACCGTCGTCAGGACGTTCAGCATGCCGCTGGCTGCAAATATAAAGAAGCCCGGTATGAACAGCAGGAACACATTGGACATACTTGTGAACGCGAGGATCAGCAGCACTGCATAGCCGATCATCTCCATAGTCAGGCAGATAAAAAAGATCCTGATACTGGTCGCGAACTTTCGAAGCAGCGGATAAAACAGCATCATAGCCAGGATCTGGACACCGCCGCCGAAGGTCGAGAACAGGGTGTAGGAGTTGTACCAGCCCGTGCCGCCGAAATCATATTTGAAGAAATAAATGACCAGATTGGATGTGATGTACATCGCAGTGTTGATGAGGACAATAGCCACAACAACGGTCATGGTCTGATCATTCTGGACGAGGGCGCGGAACATTTGCCCGATCGAGGCTGTCTGCATATCGACCGTGGACTTTTCACGGATGTTCACGCATGTGAGTACGATAAAGACCACGAAGAGGATCGCAACTATGATCGTAAAATACTTGAAGCCGATGCGCTCGAGCATCTGGGCATTGTCGCCCTCTTTGGCAAATCTCGCGCCGAGCGCATGCACGCTGATCATTGTGATGATCGTGATGATGGCCGAACCGACACCGGCACAGGAGCGGGCAAGGGTCGTAAGCCCTTCTCTCTCGCTTCCGCCCTCGGTGAATGCCGGGATCATAGACCAGTAGGGGATATCCATCATCGTGTAAGTGACGCCCCAGAGGATATATGTGACAGCCGCGTAGGCGACGAGGCCGCTGCCGCTCATCGATGGCGGGGCAGCGAACATCAGGCACAGAACGATCGCGTTCGTGACCGTACCGATCAGAAGCCACGGACGGAACTTGCCCCATCTGGTCCTTGTCTTCGCGACAATAACTCCCATGACCGGGTCGTTGAACGCATCGAACACACGAGCCGCCATGAGAATAATACCCATCGCGACCGCGCTGACGCCGCAGATGTCCTGAAAATAATATAGGACATAACTGGCCGAGAGCATATATACCATGTCTTTTCCGACCGCGCCGAGCCCATACGAGGCTTTTTCTTTTCCGGTCAGGCTTCTCTTGTCTTCCATCGTTCTGTCTCCTCTGTAGCTCTTATCTAATACTTTCAGAACCCGCTCTAATAGCGCCGGTCCAATAACAATCATAGTATAAAATCCTCTGATTATCAATCGTAAGCTCCAACCTCCATGACAGATGCGCGGTACAAGTCTCTCTCATAAGACCTGGCGCGTGATTTGGATCAACACAGACGATGCCGCAATATGTGTTGCAGCAGCCCCTTAACAAGGAAAGGGCCCCCGCTTTCGCGGGAGCCCCGGGAGCATTCATGCCCATCACTGCATGTCAGCTTCAGTAGTCACTTAGATTAATTATTCGAACTGTGTCATGTCGACCTTGCCGAGACCAGATCTCTTGATGCCCTCAGCGACCCAGTCTTTCTCTTCCTGATCGAGCGGAAGGACCGGCTTTCTCATAAGAGCGTTCTTGAAGATGCCGCGCTGATACAGA
>JBGUIK010000040.1:0-4826 GCA_045112915.1 Lachnospiraceae bacterium | reverse complement strand
GGGGTATATGCGCACTTGTATAACGCTTATACTCCCTCAAAAATCAGGCATCCTATCTATTTATTTTTCCTTTATGAAACAACCCTGAGCATTTCTCGGCTTGTTTAAGTCCTTTGTTTAAGTCATTGTTTATGCCTCGACTCCTTTGTCTTGCTCAGGTTTTCGAGGTTTTGAGTGGCACTAGACATAAGGTGATTTCGCTGTAATCTACTGCCCTCAAAAACATCCGGGCAGTCATCATCCACCGTTTTGAGCTCAGATGACTGAGTGCCTGCTTTCTTGCTTTCAGTCAATAAAGGTTGATTTCACTGAACGCGACTGCCCTCTTTCCACTCGGGCCGTCAGGAAACGCCGCGCTGAACAATAATGACCGTCGGACATTATTTTAACGAGTAAGCTTGTTTTATTTTGGCGCAAGAACAAAAATCACGCGCCTCCAGACTCATTCGAGCTTTTGGCGCGTAGATTATTTCAAAACTCTTTTTTCAATTCTTCCAGCGTGTTAAGGCCGGTCCGGCACCTCTGCGGAGAGACGATGATCATCCGATCATTCCCCCGTCACTCCCCGGCCGCCTGCTCATAAAGAGCCGCGAGCACCTCGGGCGTCACTGAACCCTTCTGGTTATAAATCACTATGCCGTTCCGATCCAGCACAATAGTCTGCGGCAGGGTCGATGAGCCGTCGACGATGCCCCACAGCATGTCGTCCTCCGTATCGACGGCGAAGGGGATCGTCCAGCCCTTGTCGGCAAGGAATTCCGCCGGATCATCCGTCACGATGGAAGAATGCACAGCCAGCATGGCAATATCTCCCTCATGCTGCTGATAGAGCGCGTCAAAATGCGGAAGCTCCTGCACACATGGGGTACAGTAGGTCGCCCAGAGGTTGATGAAGACGACTTTGCCCCGGGTATCCGCAAGATGGAACTCCGAGCCATCAAGGCACTCCATCGTGAAGTCAGCAAGCTCCATGCCAGGCTCAAAACCTATGGTTGATCCCGCCTGACCGGCGACATCATTGCCGGTTCCCGTCTGGCCGTTAACATCAGCTCCTGTTGCTGCCTGGCCGGAAACCCCTGCTCCGGTCTCCGCGCGGACTGCCGGATCAAGGAAATTGAACCACACGAGCGCAAAGCACAGCACCGCAAGCGCAATGCCCCAGGCAATCCTTCCTGCTTTTTTGCGGCTCTCATATGCCTTCCCATCGAGTGTTTCCGCCGGCGATTTCACCGCATTATCCGCCTTGATCGAGCCTGCTCCCGCCGCAGCTTTCACCGCATTGCCCGCTTTGATCGAGCCCGCTCCCGCCGCAGCTTTCAGCGGGCCTGCCCCCGCCGGCGCCATCAGCACCGCCTCACCCGCCTTTAGCGAGATAGCCTTCTGGGCGCACACGTCCATACACTTTGCGCAGTGGATGCACTCATGATCGCCGACGTGCCGCACATCCATACCGCAGTTCCTCACGCAGGCCCCGCAGCTGTTGCAGCGGCTCTGATCCACCCGCACTCCCACTAGGCAGAACTTGTTAAAAAGTCCGTAAATTGCGCCGAGCGGACATATGAAACGGCAAAAACTCCGGTAACAGAAAATGCAGGCAAGGCCGATGATCAGCATGATCGTGAACTTCCGCGTAAAGAGGATGCCCAGCATGCCGAAAAGGCTCGTATTGGCCGGATTGGACAGGAGTCCGATCGCTCCTTCAAATGTTCCCGCCGGACAGATATACTTGCAGAATCCCGGCACCGGAATATCGTGCGCAAGTCCGTACCAGAGCGGAATAGCTAAAACAAATACGGCTAGGATCACATATTTCAGCCATGTCAGCACTCTCGTAATACGGCTCTTCTTAATCTTAAAGGTAGGAATCTTATTCAGGAGTTCCTGAATAAGGCCCAGCGGACAGAGCCATCCGCAGATGGTACGCCCCAGGGTCACGCCGAAGAGAATAAGAATGCCCATCACATACCAGCCTGCCCGGTGGCCGGAAGAAGCCAGCGCGTTCTGCAGCGCACCGAGCGGACATGCAGCCACAGCTCCGGGGCAGGAATAACAATTAAAACCGGGAGCGCAGGCGTACTTCGCCGCCCCCTGGTAAATCTCTCCGTCAATAAAGCCTTTCAGATGCGCGTTGTGAAGCAGCGCACTGTAAAGCTGAATGAGTCTTCTTGTCGAGGGACGGAGGGGTTTCCGTCCGATAGCATTTGTATTATCCAAGGCCTATACACTCCGTACAAATCTTTACCGCTTTACCAAAAACATCTCTTGCGCTTCCGTTAAAAGTACCTGCGACAATCATCATGACTGCGACGATCAAAAGAGCGATGCGAAAGAACCGTGCCCGGTCTGCCTGCCGCCCATATCCGCCATCTGCCTCAGTCTTCACGCCTCCCGCTTTTTCCAGCTTGATCTGCTCCTTTGCCGCCAGAATCTCACGCTCCATGCTCTTTTCCTGCAGCACAGTGGAGATCATGAGTATGCCGAGGCCGATCAGCGTCCACGGAAGGGTATGCGCGATCAGGGCTAGGAACACAGGCTCCAGATCACCGTTCGGGAAATGGTTTCCGTTCGTTATGTAAATAAGGATCGGAACCATGCAGAGTGCAAATGCAGCCCAGCCCCCATAATTAAGCTTCCCCTGCCTGCTCCGCTCCGCTTTCATCTCGCTGCTCGGGGCAGCAACACGGCTGACGATCGAGTCCCGCTGCCACTCTGTGTCTTTCACGGGCTTTTCAGCATTCTCATCTTTGATTCCCATAAAAAGACTGACAGCGGTAAGTATGATACCGAGAATCATCACCGGCATGACAGGGCCTGTGGCCGCAGCCACCTTCTCGCGGGTATAGATCCAGCTCAGGGGGTCGGCTGCCTTTAAAACCAGTCCGTCCCGGTAGATCGTGATCACTGCGGCGGCAAGCATCGCGCAAACCGCAACGCAGAGAACAGATTGTACGATTAAACACACCTTATTCTTATTCACGTCCGCTCCTTTCTTAAGGCTTGTGCAGCAGTCTGAGAATGATACTCATCCTATGGCTGCTGACCGACAGATACTCAGTTCGGGGGAAAGCCATCAATTTGAATGAATTCTTTCTGATTTTTCCGGTAAGAATTCTCAATATGATACTTAATATTTATTTCATATTAACATACTGTGTTTTCTCACTCAAGAATGTATAAGTCTGGCCCGATAAACATCTCGATTCAAAGCTCCCTCGTCAGATTGCGGATCCACTCCCCGCTCTTGTAATGCCTGAGTGCGAACGGCATCTTGGCGAACTCATCCGTGCACATGCACAGATATACGATGAGCGGCGGCAGCTTCAGCACGAATGCGCTCACGAGCCCGAGCGGCACCGCAAAGCACCACATGCAGATGATATCGAGCTTCATGCCGTATCTGGAATCCCCGCCGCACCTGAAGATTGACGCGATCAGCACTGTGTTGATCATTTGCCCCATCTGGTATACGCAGTTGACAGGAAGCATGACTCGCAGATATCCGACTGCCACCGGGGACAGTTTTGCAAATGACGGAATCACCGGCGACAGCACCAGCAGCAATAGTCCCTGCACGATACTCACGATCACAGTGACCTGCATGATCGAGGAGGCGTCCTCTCTTGCGCGGCTGATTTGATTTGCACCGAGCTCGACACCGAGAAGTATAGATGACGCGGCGGAAATGCCGAATCCGACTGTCGTTATGAGATCGCGGGTGACCGTCACGATCGAGTTGGCCGCGACGATATCCGAGCCCAGGTGACCCATGATGATGGAATTCATATTGAAAGCCAGACCCCACATAGCGTCATTGATGAAGGCCGGAAGGGAATAGCGGACGAAATCGGCAACGAGCGCCCGCGGGATCGTGAACATGTTGACCGGATTCCTCGGCATGATCCTCTGACGGACAAAATCCGCGAGGCAGATCGCCAGCTCGACAAATCGGGAGATTGCGGTCGCAAGGGCGGCTCCGCGAATACCCATCTGCGGGAATCCGCAAAGGCCGAAAATCAGGACTGCGTTCAGGACCACATTGAGACCGAGGGCCAGCACCGAAACCTTGGTCGCCATAGAGACGCGCTCGCAGCTCTTCATGATAGACAGATATGGCTGCGTGATTCCCATAAAGAAATAGGAAAGGGCGACCCAGCGAAGGTAGTCGGCACCCGCGTCTATGAGTTCGGGCACATTTGTCCATATGCGTATGACAAATCCGGGGAAGAAAGCGGCTGCTGCGCAGACGATGGTCGATACCGGGACCGATATGATGAGACCTATGCCGAAAATCCTGGCGACAGTTCTGCGGTCGCCCCTGCCCCAGTATTGGGAAGCGAGGATCGTGAGCGCTGACGCGAGTCCGAAATACAAAATGTTCAAAATGAACTGGACCTGCCCTGCCAGAGAGGCTGCCGAGAGGACCGTCTGATTCACCTGTCCGAGCATGACGACGTCAGCCATACTGACAGCCGATGTAATCAGGTTCTGTATGACGATAGGCAGAAGCAGTGTAAATAGCTTGTGGTAGAAGCCCTCGCGGGGCTTTTTGTAGAGCATAGGTAAAATGTCCTCTTCTTTTTAAGCATTGCGAAGTAAAGTCTCACCTGCGAGAAACGGTGAGTTTTTCGGCTCGCCGGAACCCGGCAGGTAGAAAAAAACCGGAACGCTGATTTTCATCAGTGTTCCGGTATATCGTGGAGATAGTGAGACTCGAACTCATGCCCCCTTGAATGCCATTGGAATATCTGGCTTTTTGCAAGTATACCGGACTTTTGACAGGTTCAAAAAATGGCTTATTTATCAGCAAAACTGACATTTGCAAATTC
>JBGUIK010000039.1:0-9217 GCA_045112915.1 Lachnospiraceae bacterium | reverse complement strand
CAATAGAGAGTCTCTATTTAGAGAAGACACTTTGATTATGATATATTGAAAAAAAGAAGTCAAAACTGCAATGGGGGATTTTTGCGCTTTTTTATTGGTCCTGTGCATAGATTCGAATAAAAGGCATGCGGGAGCGGAGCGGACGCATGGCTTCCTTCACTGAAACGGGATGTCTTCGTTTCTATGGGAGTTCGTGAAACAACCCTGCCGCCGTAAGAAAAGGGATGACGGGATGCCCTGAATCTGCTATAATATAAGGCCAGATATGGACACTGTTTTCTGACTTTCAGAGGAGAGTATACTGGCGAGATAATACGGATTCAGGGCAACCTGCATTTTGAATATCGAGGTGATGAGATATGTATTCCACGGAGAGCAGACAACTGAACAGGGCTGCTCGTAGCTCTCCAAGGGGTGCATATTTTTTTAGTCCTTGCATAGCACGAGCAAATCCTCCCTATCAGGAGGAAGTCGGGGATGGCGGAAATAAGACGTATGCAACGCCTATTTACAACAAGTTCATCGAAGGAGCGTATAAGCTCTCAGACAAGGTAGAGCTTATTCATCCTGCACGTTTCCTTTTCAATGCTGGCTCTACTCCGAAGCAGTGGAATCGTGAAATGCTTTCGGATCCACATCTATCTGTTGTGTTCTATGAAGCCAGCAGTAGCCGGGTTTTCATCAATACAGAAATAAAGGGCGGGGTTGCTGTCACATATCATGACAGAACTAAAGACTTTGGGGCCATTGGGACCTTTACACCATATCCCGAATTAAATGCCATTCTCAGAAAAGTCCGGCCTGCAATGGATGGAAAGGCCTTAAGTAGTATAGCGGTGAACAGTTATTCTTATCACTTTACAGACGCACTTCATAGGGATTATCCGGAAGTCGAAGGAATGCTGAGCAAAGGACATGCATATGATCTAAAGTCAAATGTCATTGAAAAAATTCCTCAAGTGTTTCATAAGGAAAAGCCTGGGGATGGAGAAGATTATATTCAGATTTATGGGCGCGTGCAAAACGCAAGGGTGTTTATGTACATCAAGTCTGAGTACATCAACAATGTTGTGAACCTCAGAAAATACAAGGTGTTCTTACCTGCTGCAAGTGGAAATGGTGGTTTGGGGGAAGAACTGGCATCGCCTTTAGTAATGGGACCGGGTATTGGATCTACAGAGACTTTCTGTAGCATTGGTGCCTTCGATACTGAGGCAGAAGCTCAAAATGCCCTGAAATATATTAAGGGAAAGTTCGCAAGAGCTTTATTGAGTGTGCTGAAAGTGACACAGCATATAACGCCTGAAAAGTTCACTTACGTTCCACTTCAGGACTTCACTCCGGCTTCCGACATCGACTGGTCACAGCCCGTTGCCGGCATCGACCGTCAGCTGTATGCCAAGTACGGCCTTTCCGATGAAGAGATCACTTTCATCGAGACCCATGTAAAGGAGATGGAATAACATGAGCGCACCGAACATCCAATCCTTTATCAAGGTCGAGCCGATGATCTATGCCTATGACACGCCGGGCGTCACCTATCACGACGGCTGGATCAAGATCGGTTACACGGACAAGCAGACGCCGGAACAGCGGATCAGGCAGCAGGGCGGCACGATCGATGTTATAACCCGCCTTCTTTGGAAGGGCTTCGCCAGGTATACGGATAATTCCGGCGACAGCTTCAAAGACAGCGATTTCCATGCCTTCCTGGAGTTTGAAAAGGGTATCGAGCGCAAGGACGGCGAACAGAAGAAAAAAGAGTGGTTCCATATCGACAAGAGTACGTCACGGGACTATTTTGACGAATTTGCTGCCCGCGGCACGCTTTCCCAGCATGAGCAGAAGCTTTCCTATACCCTACGCGATGAGCAGGAGGAAGCCGTCCGGCAGACCCAAGCCTATTTTGAGGGAGGCGGCACGGAATTCCTTTGGAACGCGAAACCTCGTTTTGGCAAGACACTGACAGCTTATGATCTTGTGCGCAGGATGGGGCTTTCCAAAGTTCTGATCGTCACGAACCGTCCGTCCATCGCCAACTCATGGGCCGAGGATTTCAAGAAGTTCATCGACTGGCGCGGGGAATTATCCTTTGTTTCGGATACGGACGCGCTGGCCGGGAAACCGGGCGTCCTTTCCCGGCAGGAATTCATTTCCCGGATGCATACATCCGACAGGGGCATGGTTGCCTTTGAGTCCCTCCAGGGCCTGAAAGGATCCGTCTATTTTGGCGGCAAGTTCGACAAGCTGGCATGGATGGCGAAGGAATACAAGGACAATTCCGGGAAGACGCAGCATGGAATAGAGTTTGACCTGCTCATCATTGACGAGGCGCAGGAAGGGATCGAGACCATGCGCACCGAGCGCGCTTTCAATAATATTGCCCGGAAGTATACCCTGTATTTGTCCGGTACGCCTTTTAAGCAGCTGGCATCTGCGCGGTTCTCCGCCAGCCAGATCTATAACTGGTCTTATGCCGACGAACAGGAACGCAAGGAAAACTGGAGCGGAGAGGGATATAACCCCTATGAGCCGCTTCCGCGCCTTGCCATGTACACCTATCAGTTGTCGGCGATGATCCGGGAGCGGATCGGGCATGCCGACCTGGAGTCCGAGGAATCTACGGATTATGCATTCGACCTGAACGAGTTCTTTGACACGAACGAGGCCGGGAAGTTCATCCACGAGGCAGAGGTCAAGAAGTTCCTGCACGCGCTAGCGACGCAGGAGAAGTATCCGTTTTCCACGCCGGAGCTGCGGAAGGAGCTTTCCCATACCCTCTGGTATCTGAACCGTATCCAGAGCGTAGAGGCATTGGAAAAGCTGCTGGCGGCTGATCCTGTTTTCAACGAATACTACGTTGTAAAGGTCGTGGGCGACGGCAGCTCCAATGAGGACGAAGACGCTTCCGCCAAAAAGAACTTCGACCGCGTAAAACAGGCCATAGCTGCGCATGATAAAACCATTACCCTGACTGTAGGACAGCTGACCGTCGGTGTGACGGTTCCCGAATGGTCCGGCGTACTGATGCTCTGCAACCTGAAAAGCCCGTCTTCCTATATGCAGGCGGCATTCCGGGCACAGAACCCCTACATGCTCACGGTGAACGGAGAGACCTTCCAGAAAGAGACGGCCTATGTATTTGACTTTGACCCGGCACGGACGCTGATCATCTTTGATGATTTTGCCAACAACCTGAATGCTGATACTGTAAACGGGCGTGGCACATCGGAGGAACGAAAAGAAAACATCCGCCGGCTCCTGAACTTCTTCCCCGTTCTGGGTGAGGATGACGAAGGCCGGATGATCGAACTGGATGCTGCTGCCGTACTGTCTATCCCGAGAAAGCTGAAATGCCAGGAAGTGGTCCGCTCCGGCTTCATGTGCAACTACCTGTTCAATATCGGCAACGTCTTCGGCGCTCCGGCTGCGATACAGGCTATTGTGGAGAAGCTTCAGACCGCCCACGAGGATAAGCACAAGGACAATCAGGCTGCTCTCGACAATATGTCTGATATTCACGTGGGAGAGGATGGCGAGGTCGAGGTCCCCGAAGAAATCGTCATCGGACAGGCACAGAACTATTTTGCGGACAAGGAATATGAGGACGTTCCCGTCATTCAGGAACAAGCCGCAACCCTGCTGGAAAACCAGGAGGCGGCTGCCGTCACCGGAAGCGCCGCCGCTGTTGATGATCAGATGAAGAAGATCGCTGACAGCGTAAAAGAGGCCGTCAAGGAACGTGTCGCCCCGGTCATGGAGGACTATGATCCAAAGCGGGCTGCGAAAAAGCGTATAGAAACACAGGTAGAGCGGGAGATCGATCATACCTTCCAGCGTATTGCTGATGATTATAAACAGGAAGAATCCATCGCAAGGGCCGAACTGGAGCGCCAGCGGCAGGCAGCGCAGACTGGGACGCAGATGAGTGATGCCGAGGAAGCCTTCCAGAGACGCATGAAAGCCTTTCTGGAAGCTACGGTCACGGCGGCGCAGGAACAGATCCAGCAGACGATGGACACCAAGCCGCAGGAGGTTATCGAACATCTGGAACGCAACAAGGCCGAAGCAGCGAAACGCGACGCAGAAGAAGAGATACGTGCGCATTTGCGCGGGTTTTCGCGTACCATTCCAAGCTTTATCATGGCTTACGGCGATGACGGCCTGACGCTTGCCAACTTTGACGATTACACCGAAGATGATGTATTTCTTGAAGTTACCGGTATTACGGAGGCTGATTTCCGTTTCCTGCGTGACGGAGGAGATCGCATCAACCCAGAGACCGGTGAAATGGAGCATTGGGATGGCCACCTATTCGATGAGACCGTTTTCAATGATTCCATCAGGGAGTTCCTGCGGAAAAAGCGGGAGCTGGCGGATTATTTTGACGAAACGCATACCGAGGATATCTTTGACTACATCCCGCCGCAGAAGACAAACCAGATCTTCACGCCGAAGCGGGTGGTGAAAATGATGGTAGACGAACTGGAGAAGCAGAACCCCGGATGTTTCGATGACCCGACGAAGACCTTTGCGGACCTGTACATGAAGTCCGGCCTGTATATCACGGAGATCGTAAAGCGCCTGTACAATAGCGCGGCGATGAAAGCAGCGATCCCGGATGACCGGGCTCGTGTCCGGCATATTCTGCAGAACCAGGTGTATGGAATGGCTCCGACACGGATCATCTACCTGATCGCGACAAATTACATCCTCGGATTCGATGAAACACTGAAAGAGGAAACGCACAACTTCGTCGAGGCAGATGCTGCAGAAGCATCGAAGAACGGGACGCTGGCGGAGCAGGTGGATCAATATTTCGGATAAAAGGAAGAAGGAGAACGATTTCAATGGATGCACACAAGGCTTTAATTACGGATATCTTTAACAATTCAACCCTTGTTGAAGTCCCCTTTTTTCAGAGATCTTATGTTTGGAAGGAAGATCTGTGGTCCAGACTGCTTGAGGATATGGAATATGTGGTAAAAACCAGAAGGCCACATTTCCTTGGTTCTATAATTCTGAAGACAGGTAGGAGCCCACAGGCAGGGGACAAGTTCTCATCTTGCCGAACAATCGTAGATGGTCAGCAGAGGCTCACGACTTTCTTGATTTTTCTCAAGGTCCTTTGTATGAAACAGGGGCAAATGGTGTTTTTTGATCATCAGTTTCGTATTATGGGGCAGATGATAGCACTTCGTCACGGGAAAAATGATTCCGATGCTTTTGAAAAAGTCATGGCTACAGAGGAACCGGCGGAATTATTGAATCCGGCACCGGGGTCCAGGGTGATCGAAGCATATAACTTTTTTGTCAAGAATATGGATGCGGCGAAAATGGATATCATGGCGATTATCATGAATACCCAGTTTGTTCGTATTGATCTCGATGCGGACGAAGATGAGCAGCAAATATTTGATACGATCAACTCCCTGGGTGTGAACTTGACAACATCAGAACTGCTTAAGAATTTTTTTTTCAGCAGAGAAACCATCAATGAATATGAAAACAAATGGGCTGCAGTTTTTGAAAAAGATGATGAAGCAAAGGTATACTGGGATACCGAGATTGAGACTGGACGCATTAAGAGAGCCTTGATTGATATCTTCTTTGATGCGTATTTCCAGCTCTTTGTTCAAGATAAGCGCTACAACATCTCCAACGAAGATAAGATCACTTATGCAAGGGTCGATAATCTGGCGCTGTCCTATCAGCATTTCATTAACAATTATTGCGAAGGCAATAAGAACGCTGTCCTTGGACAGATGAAAGACTATGCCCTCTGCTTTATGCAGACATTTCGGCCGGAATTATGCGGGATGAACACACCTGCCGGTTTCGGTATTGAGCGGTTGAATGTGGTCATTTTTGGTCTGAAGACATCAACAATGATCCCATACATCCTTTATGTTGCGAAGAACGTATTTGATGAAGAAGAGCGGAATAAGATGTACGGCATTCTTGAAAGCTATATTATGCGGAGAATGATCGTTCATGCATCGACAAAGAATTACAATAATCTTTTCACGTCGCTGATCCTGAATTCGGTTCTTGATGCGGAGTCACTGACTGACCGTCTTAAGAGCAGCAACGATGCCACAACATATATTCCGAATGATGCTGAGCTTCATGGCGGGTTTGATAGTTCAAAACTGGTGAACCTGCAATCTCGCGGAATCATCTACCTGATTGAAAGCAAGATCCGGCCTGAGAACAGTGCTGTGGCACTGCTCGGATTTGATAATTATAGTCTGGAGCATCTGATGCCGAAGAAATGGCGCAATAACTGGACTCCATGTGCGACGGAGGAAGAAAGTAACAATAGAGATTCGCTGCTTTTGACGATGGGAAATCTGGCGATTATTCCACAATCACTGAATGCGTCTATCCGTGATGGCAACTGGCAGACTAAAAAAACCGGAAAGGGAAATAAACCGGGGCTTGATATTTGTGCAGCTGGTCTAATCACGGTGCATGATGTGCTTCAAAAAGAGGAGTGGACAGAAAGCGACATCAAAGATCGAGCAGTTTGGCTTTGTGAACAGGCAACGGCTATATGGGCATTGTAAAAAATATCGGCCTTTTCAGGCCGGTCATAGAAAGCATAGGACTGCACAGGGGAATGGGGTAAGAAACTATCATGAGCCAGAATGATGTAAGCAAATTTATCGCGCTGATCCTACGGCATAAGCCGGAGACCATCGGCATCACATTGGATGAACATGGCTGGGTAAATGTAGGGGAGTTGATCGCAGGAATCGCCGCACAGCAGCCTTTTACCATGGAGATGTTGGAAGAGATTGTAAAAACGGACAATAAACAGAGATACTCCTTTAACGAGGACAAAACGCTGATTCGTGCCAATCAGGGGCATTCTATTCCGGTGGATGTGGAACTGGAGGAAAAGACGCCTCCGGATATTCTCTACCACGGAACAGGACTCAAGTATACGGAATCCATCGACCGGCAGGGATTGATTCCAAAGTCCAGGCTGTATGTCCACCTGTCCGCGGATTATGATACCGCTGTGAAAGTAGGACAGCGGCATGGAAAGCCGGTCGTATATCAGGTGAAAGCTGGAAAGATGACTGCGGATGGATATAAGTTTTATCTGTCGGTCAACGGTGTCTGGCTGACAAAAAGGGTGTTGCCGGAGTATTTGTTGAAAACGGTGCAGAAATAGGCGTATAAACACTGCGGTTAAAGCTCAAAAACCCGGCGGTTTCTGTCGAAAAGAACATTTCTTTAGAATAGCTCTTGAAGAAACACGCAATGCGTGTTAATATATGGAGTATGGATACGAGAGAAGAACTGATAAAACTGAAAGAAAAGACCGGGTTCAACTGGAAGAAGCTGGCTGATTATTACGGGATTCCATATCGCACCATCCAGGACTGGTATATGGGAAAGCGGAATATGCCGGATTATTTGCTCCGGCTTATGATTTACAAGTTTGAAATGGAAAAGATAGGAGGCGGAAATGAGGACTGATGATATCCGCCGGATGGCGCATGACATTATTGATCGGTGTGCTGTTGAAAATGATCAAATCGAATACAAAAAGTCCGCATCGGATGCTGTCAAAGACGGGATTCTGAAAACAGCCTGTGCCTTTGCCAACAATTACATGAACCGGGAGATCGGCCTTCTCTTTATTGGCATTCAGGAAGAAGATGATGAGGCCACCGGACGCAAAGCTGTTCCAG
This sequence comes from Lachnospiraceae bacterium, assembly GCA_045112915.1. Lineage (GTDB taxonomy): Bacteria > Bacillota > Clostridia > Lachnospirales > Lachnospiraceae > Chordicoccus. The sequence goes on along the minus strand of JBGUIK010000039.1, from coordinate 1,511 downwards.
TCCGCCCCATATCGGGGATTCCGGAGGCAAAGATCGAAACAACGGAAAATGAACTGAAGTCCCTTTTGGGCCATATTCGTCCTAAGCCTGCATATCATCTTTTGCAGGATACAATCGACGGCAGGTTTTATATTATTCTGGCTGTGGAACCTGGGAATAACGGCCCTTATGAGACCGATCAAAAGGCAGAGAAAGATCCGAAAATCAGGTTAAAAGCGGGCAGGTATATTCGCGTAGGGCGGGATTCGCGGATTCCGAACAAGCGGGAGGAGTTTGAGCTTCTTAAGAAGTTTGCAGATTTCCACTTTTCCTCGGAACTGAACGAGACGGCGACGCTGGACGATCTCAGCTATGAATACATGAAGGAATATCTGGCTCGGACAAATGCTGCTGCGGATATACGGGCGCTGTCAAAACTGGATATGGCACGGGCCATGAACCTGGTCGATAACAGTGAATACGGCGGGCTTCGTGCCAGGAACTTTGCGGTGCTGATGTTTGCCGAGCAGCCGGAGAAGTTTATACCGTATGCTTATGTTGAAGTGATACGGGAGGTTGTCGGAACCGATAAGATGGAGTCCAGAAGTTTTAAGGGCCCTGTCTGGATTCAGACGCAGCGCGTCCGGGATTATTTCCGTGATACGATCATGGCTTCGTATACTGTCCGGGAGCCGGGCAAGCCGGGAGCGCACAGGGTTTTCAACTGGCCGTTGGAAATGTTTGAGGAGCTGGCTACCAACTGCATTCTGCACAAGGAATATTCCCGAAAACAGTACATCGGGATCTATGTATACAGGGATCATCTTTCCTTCATAAACCATAACCGTCCTGTACCACCGGTAACCATAGCGGACTTGAATGAAAAAGTGGTCTTTGACGACAGGCGGTACCTTAACGATGAATTAAAGGACATGTTTTTCAAGCTTGATCTGATCCAATCCTATGGATCGGGAATCCGCCGCGCGAAGAAAGCGATGGAGGACAACGGCTCACCGAAGCTTGTATTCAGTCCGGACAACGACACTGACGATTATACGCAGGCGGTGGCTTACATCAATGCGGAGTTTGCAAAAATCCGGGAGGAAGAAGAACAGGGTCGTTCGGTCAACACTCAGGAAACTACCAAGGAAACTACCAACGAAACTACTAAGAAAACTACCAGAGAAAAGATTGTTGAATATCTGAGGATGAATCCGAAGTTAACGGCGAAAGAATTATCAGAAAAACTGGAGATTAGTAGTGACGGTGTCCGGTATCACCTGAATCAGATGAAGAAAGATGGTGTCATTCATCGTGAAGGGCCGGACAAAGGAGGATCATGGATAGTGAACTGACACGGAAAAATGAGATTGCTGAGGCTATTCAGGTCTGTGATGCGTGATACTGTTTTGATACTGAAAATCTGTAGAACCTTTGGGAAGCGGTCGGTTTCATAGAGAAAACGGCTGAAACTCCGAGTAAAAACTAAACATATATGTTTAGTAAATACAATAACTTGTGGAGTACGAATA
>JBGUIK010000038.1:0-3054 GCA_045112915.1 Lachnospiraceae bacterium | reverse complement strand
GGACTTGCAGGGGATAGGACCACTCCATGCGTCCATTATCCCTTCTGGCTAAAGTACCCGCAATCCGCCCGATTATTCATCGCTTACCTCCTTTCCAGGCGCAGACCATCTGCCCGGAATCAGGAGAAGCCTTGCCCAACGTAAGCAGTGTTCTACGCCACCCATAAAAAATTGTCGTTGGGCAAATATAGTGAACCGGTTATGAAGCAGTCTACCTGTATAACAGGATCGCTATTTCACATCCCCGGCTAACACCCATTGTATGGCAGCAAAAATGCCATCTGCCTCAGGAATCGACCTGTTGCAGATGGCATCTCCATCATCATTAATATACAGTTTTTTGAAATTATCATCCGACTTTTGGTTTAGGCATCTATCCAATCCACCATTCCGGAGTCAGATCCCCAAGCATTACCTCTTACTATTACTCTTCATCATCACGATTCTCGGTGCAGATGTCATCCAACCAGCCTTCATCGTAAACCGATCCGCAGTCCTTGTATGGAACTGCCCTCGGTTTTCCCATCTTGTACCGCTTACAGTTCTTCGGTCCATAGCAGAAGCTCTCGAAACGGAATTTCTGGGTAATGCCCCAGTTGTATTCGATCGCTACGTTTGCCATACAAGTCCATTTGCAGGTGAAGCACTTTCCCTTCCAGGAACGGCTGTCCAGCATACGGCAGCCCCACCAGTCATAGACGGACAGTTCCGGCACTTCTCCAACCCAGGGCTCATGAGCATCCTCGTCAGGATCCGGCGCAGTTATAATCTTCTTCAAGCCGCCGACGCGGTAATAATCCGCATATTCCAGTTTCGGATACATCTTTGTCCAGGCTGTTCCCCCGATCTCGTCTCCGATGTGAAAATGAAATTTCATCATTTGCTTCTCAGAGATGGCAACCGCGAAATCTTTTTCTGCGCCTTCTGCCGTTCCGGACAGGAAAAGATTGTATCCTGTCATACTATGGGTACGGTTATCCAGCCGGTAGCGCCATACATTGGAACGCGGCTGGACAGAACGTATGGTGCCGCTGAACTCTATTTTTACCTGCGTATTTCTATCAATCATATGATCCTCTCCGTCAGCAGTTTTACCGAAAGCCTGCGGATTATTTTTCAGGTGTATAAGTCCAGCCGTGATCATCATGATAGACCATCAGCTTTGTCATACCTCCATCGATACAGATGTTTTCACCGGTAATAAATCCTGCCTTGTCCGAGCAAAGGAAGAGTACCATATTGGCAATATCCATCGGATTTCCGACGCGGCCGGCGGGCTGCTGCAGTGCATCCGGCCCTTCATATACGCGGTAAGATGTATCAATCCATCCCGGAGAGATAGAATTTACTCGCACCTTCCCGGAAAAACTTGCCGCCAGTGCATGCGTCAGTGCCGCGATACCGCCCTTGGCTGCCGTGTAGCTTTCCGTCTGCGGCTGGCTCATGCGGTCACGGGAGGAAGAAATATTGATGATGCACGCTCCCTCCCGGAAATAAGGCGCAAAGAGCTTGGACAGGTAGAAGGGTGCGGTAACTCCGACGGAAAACGCATATTGGAAATCCTCATAGCTGCATTCGTCGATGCCCTTCATCAGCGGCAGCGCATTGTTGATCAGATAGTCAATGCCGCCGCTCTCACAGATCACTTCTCCGGCAAATGTCTCGAGAACGGCTTTATCGGAGGTATCTCCGACATAGTGGTCTCCATCGGCCTTGTCGATCACATATACTCTGACTCCCTGCTTCCGGAATTCTTCAGCTATACATTTCCCTATTCCGTTCGCACCGCCGGTCACAACAGCCACCTTTTTCCCATCTGCAGGTGCACCGACGTTCTTCTTCGGGACTGTCAGCTTCATGTAAAGGCCCGTTTCGTCCTGTTCCGGCTCCTCCGGGATCGATTCACACAGGCTATGTGCTGCCAGAGATGCCGTTACAGCAAGGCAGACAGCGTCCACCAGGTCATCCGGATTGCACTTGAACTCTATGGCCTTCTCCCATAATCCGGTCAATGGTTTGGCCGGAAGGTATTTTCCCAGGATGTTCACTCTTTCCATAAACCCGGGAAATTCCTTCTTGCGGGTTATTAACACATGGCCATGCAGTCTGGCAAAGCCTAGTTCCGGATGGCTTTCCAGGATTCTGTTCCTGTACTCCGGGTGATGAATCAAAAATTCGTCCAGTTCACGGATCTTTGGAATAATATTGATCGACTGTTTCGCCAGACTTTTTCCAAGCACCCGTATGTTTTCCTGTTTCTGTTCTTCCTCCGAAGCGGCATAAACCGCCTGACGGCATGGTACCGGAAAAATCGTTGAAGAACGGGACTCCAGTTCCTTTCGTGCAAGGTCATCGGGGCGGATCTGATCAACTCTGCTTCGAAGGCCAATGACCATATCGATCAGAAATGCATCGAATTCGGGATAATGATCAACCAATGCCTCCAAAGAATCGAATCGTTCCAGGAGAAACTCTCCGTAATTCAGAATACAGGCGATCCAGCCACCTCTGCAGCCATCCACGCCTATGTATCGTCCGTCATTTATGCTTATCATGATCCTGCTCCTTTTGCTTATTCTATTCCTCACTCCATACCCGGACCCCTGTTTCCCTTTGCGATCCAACCAGGCTTTTCAGCATGGACTTCCCTAGTGAAATCCGGAGATTTCCTTAGATGCTGTAACAGTCGGTTTTCCCGTTTAGTCAGTTTTATTGAGTCATTTATTGGGCCATTTATTGGGTCAGCACTTATAGATTTTTCATAAGCTCACAGAACTTATCGAACTGTATGGCTCCATTCAGATTCAGGTCTTTACTCTGGAAAACCATATAATAGCGGAAGCTGCTGCCGGCCATATTTTGCCATGCCCGTCCAAGCTCCAGTTTATATTTTGTCTCGGTATTCTCCAGATGGTCTCCCTTCGTCTCGATCAGGATCGTTTTCCCGCTTTGTGTCTCCACGATAAAGTCTGGATAGTGCTTCACGAAGCCATTGATACAGAATCCCTGGCGGGAGATATTCCTGTGCCACCAGCGGACGTTAGGCATGGCCGT
>JBGUIK010000037.1:0-2567 GCA_045112915.1 Lachnospiraceae bacterium | reverse complement strand
CAAATCGTTAAGGAAAGAATCGAAGGTGGTGCAAACGAAAAAGCAGTCTTGAGTTATTCGATAACCGCTCTTTCGTTTGCATCAATTTCGATTTTTCCTGGTTGAACAAGACGCGTCTGGGTAACCAGTGTATATGGGAATTCAATCCCTGTGCTCCTTATCAATGAGTATAGCATGTATTGGATGAAAAAGACATTGTAAGCATAAAAAGTCGTTTTCAGCCGTTTTCAGTGCAACACAAATAAGCCTCCATAGGAAGCTTTTTAAAAATATTCAATTAAGGGCTTTCAACACAGCAAGTGCGGTTTTGGTTTTATACGGCATTGAACCGATGTTAACTGGATGATGGCTCCGCCACATAATGAGCACCTGCAAACATCTTTACCATAGAGCAGCTTAATAATCGCAGGCGCATCAAGATCTTTTAGCTGTGCTATATATTTCTTGCAGCCCAGCAGGTTTCGGCACAAGGTTATTTTTTTATTCTTGTTACGTGATGACAAAAGGCCATAATGCCGTATCCTGACGAAACGTTTTGGAGGTATATGCATCAGGAACCGGCGAATGAATTCTTCTCCGGTGATGGTGACTTCTTTCCATTGTCCCTGGTTTTTGTAATCTTTGGCAGTAAAGGTAACCGTGCTGTCCGTCATGCTTTTAATACGATAGTTGCTGATCGCAATCCGATGGGTATACTTCCCTAGATATCGGATCACCGATTCTGCTCCGCCAAAAGGTTTCTTGCAGTAAAGAATCCACTCTTTGTTATAGCAGACGTCCAGCAGTTCTTTGAACGCATAGTGGTTTTTGAAGCGCTCCGCGCTGCCGTGGAATTCAAGCTTTCCGTCTTTCCAAAAGCGTTTCAGCTTCGCAAGATACTTGCCACGGAAAAGGCGTGAAACAACCCGGATGGGAAGGAAGAAATCTTCTCCGCTGTCTTTCCAGTGGCTTTTGGGGTCGAGACCGCCGCCAAGCACAACGGCATGGATGTGGGGATGGAAGTTCATTTCACTCCCCCAGGTATGGAGAATGCAGATATACCCGATGTCTGCATCGAGATATTTACTGTCGGAAGCCAGTTCCCGCAGAGTGTTGGACGCAGCTTGATAAAGGGCGTTATACAAAAGCTTCTGGTTACTGTAGATGACTGGGTTCAGTTCTTCCGGGGCAGTAAAAACAACATGAAAGTATGGTGCATCCAGCACATCTTCCCGACGGGCATCCACCCACTTTTCCTTTGGGAATTCCTGGCACATGGGACAGCACCGATCGCGGCAGGAATTATAGTGGATAGAAATGCAGCCGCAATCCTCACATACGCTGACGTTGACGCCAAATGCACCGGTTTTGCAGTTCCTGATGTGATAAGCCACTTTTCGCTGAGTTGCGGAAAGTTCATGAGTTCTCTCATACTCAGGATAAAAACGATAGAATACATCCTGAATTGTACATTCGTCCCTCATGATTCACCGCCTTGCGGTTCATCAAAAGGACTGCGGATGCCAAGAAGACTCTTATTGCTGACATGGATATATACTTCCGTGGACCTTGGATCAATGTGGCCAAGCAGCGCCTGGATATACTTAATGTCAACGCCATTCTCAAACAGGTGACTGGCAAAACTGTGGCGACAGCAATGACTGGAAACATGTTTGGTAATGCCGGCTCTGGCTGCACTTTTCTTGAAATACTGGTTGATAGTGCTCCTATCCAGATACGTCCCGGTCCATGAACTGGGAAAAAGAATGTTTCTGGGCTTGCCGCACTGGAACCAGTATTCTGTCAGAAGATCAAGGTTGCGATCAGATAGAATCGTATATCGATCCCGCCGACTTTTACTTTCGCGGACATGGATTGTTTTGTTGGTGCGGGATATATCATCATAATGAAGATGCACAACTTCCGACACTCTCAGTCCGGAAGAATACATGGTGGCGATGATAGCCTTGTGTTTAAAGTTAGGCGTATGATCAATGATACTCTGCATTTCGTCCCTTGACAGGACAGTGGGAAGAGAGAGGTCGAGCTTCATTCTGGGAATGTCTTCATCGTCCCAGTTCATCTTCAGGACCCGTTTATAGAAAAAACGGATTGAGGAATGATAGTGATTGTAGGTCCGGGGAGCCAATCCATTCAGACGTTTTTCAGTAAGGAAAGCATCGACGTCATCCGTAGTCAGAGAAGAAACGTCCTTATTTACAGATCGAAGGAAATAGTTTACAGAGTTACAATAAGCATTAATTGTTGAATCTCTCAGGTTCCGTTTTTCAGCTTCGTTGCGGATCTGAGCTAAAATATCTTCGTACATAGTAAAACCTCCTGAATGTATAGTATTTAAAAGTGACATCTACCTATTCAGGAGGGGCATTGGCATCATAATTCCGATTGCGGAAGACGCCTGAAAGTGTTATTCTTTTCATAGGCAGTGGGGCTTTCCGTATTCATTTGTTTTGTGTGGTAACTTAACAATACCGAATTACGAAAAGTATTTCCACTGCTTTTTATTAATCTTTAAAGAAAAACTGCGCCATAGCCCTGGCAGGCCATCGCGCAGCGATTTTGTTCAA
>JBGUIK010000036.1:0-8427 GCA_045112915.1 Lachnospiraceae bacterium | reverse complement strand
AATATGGAACGACTCTTCCGCAGGAAGATGTTGTTTTTGTACACATTTTTTGTTATTGCTGAAAATGGGACTCATATACAATTCTACTAGGACGAAAGCATGTTCGGATATATGCGTTTTGCGTAAAAATCGAGTCTATTCAGCATACCCTATTTAGAGCCATCATGGTCTGTATTGTGCTTTCCATTTCCTTGAGAATGGACGCGTCAATCCCCAGAGTGCGGGCAACGGAGCGGATGAGACGACTTTCATTTGCAGAATAATCATTTTCTGCAAATGCAATCGACACCAAATCCCACAACAGCACCGTCGGCCTAATGCTCCCATCTTCAGAATTCTGCGAAGTCAGGATAGCCCTGTTGACCTGTCCAAAGACAACATCATAGAACTCATCGGGATCACTGATACCTCCTATTTCAGCGTTACACCTGGCAATCAGGTCATTCCTATATGCCCCATACTCAGGATCCAGTTCATGTCCGATTGAATCGAACATTTCAATCTCTTCTTCCGCGACAGACATATCAGATGCAATCAGATAATACATAATTTCCAGAGCGTCCCGTTCACGGATAAGCTTGGTTATTTCCTTCTTCTTGAAGGATGATTCTGCCTTTTCATACAGCCTGACTCCTTCCGTTTTTGCCTTCAGAAGACTTTCTGAACCAATCTTCTGAAAGCCCTTGAGAGTCTTTTCCGCATCGAGTTCTTTTACACTATCCGGAAGATTTTCTGCTGCTTTTTTGGCAGTCTCCGCAGCACTTCCAAGCTGCTTTTTCACTTTATCAAATAATCCCATAAAGCCCCCTCCTTGTGCTCACTGTGCACTCACTTCGGTGCATATTAATCATTAGTAGCCTAACACGACTTTGCTATTATAATCGTCTCAATTCTTCCGAAAGAATTCCTTCCGAAATATGGTATCAGAATATAAAATCCTCGTCCGAATCCATCAGTGCATCGAATTCTTCCTGGTTCGTGAACTGGATTTCCGCGCCAAGCATTTGCTGAATTTGGACATTGCCGGCAATGTAGCCGTCGGGATCATTTGCAAGAATCGCCTGATCCATGGCTGCAAATCCACTCTGGAACGCGTCCAGATGTTCATTCATATACTCGTAGACCCGCTGTTCAGCTTCCATACGATATGCGCGAATCATTTCAATCGACCTCTGGCACTCGGCTTCCACACGCATACGACTCTCGCGGGCAAGCCTGAGATCATCCAATGCCTTGCAATACTCCCGATAAGCTCCCATCATTCCCTGATAAGCTATGATCGGACCTGAGAATTTCAAGAGCATCTGCGGATCGGTGGTAAACAATTGCGGATCAATATTGAAAGCTTCCATGGCTTTAACACCGACTTCACCGATGCCGGTCTGACTCATACGGATCAGGAATTCGTCAGGGCTGATCTTCTTACGAAAATATAACACCACAATGCCAATGATTTCTTCGCTGGCATTAACCAGACAATCAGCGAAGCCATTTTCAGCCAGCGTGCGGAACTCTTCACGGTCAGTTTTTTCAAGAAACTCATTGATCATTCGAGGGAAAAAATCTTTCGAAAAAATCTTTCCATATGCCAGAAAAGCCGGTCCATAGGTTTTCGCATATTTTTTAATGACATCCACCCGTTCATTGTTATCACACTTGAACATGTCGACAAGAAAATTAATAAGCACACCCGCATCGATATTGGGAAGCGAATCATCTTCTTTGACTTCGCTCCAGGCGCGTGCGTGTGCTTGTTTGAGATTAGGATTAATATCAGGCATTATACAAACCTCTATTCCTTTAGAGAATCACATTACTCCAAGAACCATTATAGTATTACTTTGAGTATTATTGTATATAATTTCAGTTATATTTTAGTGATTCTTCGTGATATTGACTGTCCTTTTTCATAATATGATATTACCGAGCAAGGATATAGTCCGCCATGATTATAGTATAGCAGTTCTGTCGTATTGTGTTTTGGAAGAATATTTCCAAATAAATGCCCCTACTTACATTAAGCAGGCGTCAGATGCATTTACAGTACAATTAAGGGACGGCTCTTTTCACGTGGATTTCTCCCGTTAAAAAACCGTCCCCAACTCACTACTCCGTCAACATCCCCTCCGCCGACACCTTCCACCTCTTCACAGCCTCGCCGCCAAACAAGATCCCATCCGGCTCCGATGACTGAAGCACCACTGACTGCCCCGCTTCATTCACGGTCCCGACGTACACGCCCCCGTTCACCGAGCCAGTCAGCAGCGCCGTGCCGCTCGAAATATCGTAGACATAGGTGGTATCCGTCCCATCGACATTTTCGGTCTCGACCACGAAGAGGGACCTGCCATCGGACTTGATCCGGTAAGTATAAGCCGCACGGTACTCTGCCGTCTGCTGCTCCAGGGCCGCCGCCTCATCTAAATAAATCGTGAAATTCTGATATGTGATCGCCGAACCCTCTCCCTGAAGATATTTACTGTATATCCTGACTGAATTCATAGTGCCGTCATTATCATAATCGAAGCGGGAAAATGTGCTCTGCGGCGGATCATACGTCACATACGCATCCGTCGTCGCTACATAAGACTCATTGAAAATGTGCGGATAATCCACATACCTCACCACAACGTCCGGCTCCCCGGCCGCATAATAGGAAATCGAATACGGCGGGAAAAAGATATGCAAACCTTCCGGCGTGCAGAACCAGCTGTCAACGTTGTCGGGGCTGACCTCATTTGCAGCAATATTCTGTGCCATCTCAGCCTCGCTGACACTGAACCGACTCGCGTCCTCCGCATACAGGATCGAGGCAACAATGCGCGCAAGTTCCCCCATATCCGTGCAAATGTCCCCCAGCGCGAGCCGTTTCCCCGTCTCCGTATCAAATGTCGCACCGCCGTCCCAGTAATACCCATGCGCGCCGCCCGAATACTCGCTGTAATCATAGTGCATACTTAACATGCGCTCATCTGCTCTGGTAAGGGAAAGCCCCATATAAACACTGAGCCATCGGTCTGTTTCGCCCGCGACCGGCAGAAGAAAATCGTACATTTCACGCACTCCTGCTATCTGCTCGTCGCTGTAAGCGGCAAGTGATCCGGCAAGTTCAGGAAACACATCTTCCGTGCCATTGCCAAGCGAAACACGGCTGTAATCCATCGTGCATTCGCCGTTATCGCCCTCCTCGTGACCATTCTCGACCTGGAGAATCGGAATTGCAGGGGCATCCTCACCCGGAACACTTCCGTCATCAGCGGCCTTCTCCCCGTCAGAGACGGCCTCAACTTCAGTATCTGGACCCGCCCCGGCATTGGTTTCTCCGGCTGTCGTTACATTCGCGGTGGCTGCTGCCTGCGCTGTGACATTTTCATTTGCATCCGCTTGATTACCTGCCTGACCGTTTTCCGAAACAGATCCCGGATTTATAAAAAAGTACAATGCAATTCCTAAAAAGCATGCGGCAACAACAGCCAGAACTCCGGCGAAAATCGACAGCCATTTGTTACGTATCATAATCTCATGTCCTCAGCTTTCTCCCAGGTACGTTACTTGCTTCCTATCAACATGTCGTTAAACTCTACTCTCACCCCATAAACAAAATCCCAAGGAAAAATGCGCCCTGAGCAATCCCATTAATCAATTGTTCCACCCAGTTCGCTTTTACATCGCTGCTGTCAAGACACAGGGCAAATGCCGTCATCAGCACCATCCCTGCTATACCTGCCGCTAAGCACATAATCGACGGAAAGCTAATACACGCCTTAAGGATTTCATCAAAACTGATTCGATCTGCATTTGCAAATAGCGAGCAGATCATAAGCAGGAAACCGAGCGGCATAAGAATCCGCATTTGAACAAATAGCGGCCAAACATTTTTCTTCTTCAGCACAACTATGACCTTCCACAGGACTTTCCCCATGCCGCCAATCAGGCAGAGCAATGCCCCAAGCATAAAGAGTTTACTTGAAAACCTTTGCCCTATCAGAATCATACTCCCTGCAAAGAAGATGACCGGCAATGCATCTACGAGGGCTAGCATCATGGTAAAGTCTTCCGGAACGATGTCCTTAGTCATTTTAGTTTTCATGATTCCCACTTCATCCTTTTGTTGACTAATAAAGCTTAATCCTTGCAACAGATCAATTGGAGTCTCCAAACTCCTCACGCAATTCCATCAAAATCCTGCCAAGCAAATTTTCTCCGGGCCATTCTGAAGGGTCAGTTTTCGCAGCTGTCTTCGCATCCATGGCAATCCCCCAAACATAATCTTTAGGGCTTGCCTCTGCCATGATGGAATCTCCGGTTGACAGAAGCAATTCCTTCAGATCGGGATTTTGTTCATATTTTGCCCGATTTCCAGCCTTTACAACATCATACTTGACTGCATCCCAAGTCTTCGCATCAAATGGTGTCACCTGTGTGCCAAGCCATTTACAGCCTTTTGCAGTATTTGCCCGAAGTATTTTCGTATAATTTTCCGCATCATGAAACAGCTTGGCTTTTTGGGCCATCATATATTGCTCCACACAAAAGTACTTGAAATCATCGATGACAAATGGCCGTACAAACCAGTTGCTGAATTCTCCGTATTTCTCATTATCCAGCCAAAAGAAGGTATACGATTTTTTTCTTTCTACTTTCCTTACTGACGGATATCTAAATCTATGCATGTTTATATACTTAGACGTCCAATCAGGATCTTCATATCCGCCATACTCGGACATGAGACAGCCATGGCACAAATCATCCGCCATCTCAAGAATCACATCATGAAGCTCCAGATTCCTCTTCCATTTTTCTTCGATCGAATCATATCCGACCATTGCACCAAGGATATTCCCCGTCACAGCACCCGTAGAATCACTATCTCCTTTGTGATTGACCGATACGATGATACCCTTGGAGAAATCATTCTGATACTTCAAAGAACAATATATGGCAATCGCCATAGTTTCTTCTGCGACCCAGCCTTCCCCGAGAGCATGAATATTCTCAAGGTCACTCTTATCATTCTCAGAAAGGAGCACAGCTTTATCAATGATATTTGTCAGAATCGACAGATTTGGATCTCCGACAAAGAGTTTTCCAACCGCATCTCTCGCTTCCAGAATAATCTCCCCAAGGCTCTTTTCCGGATATACACGCAGAATCCTGCTTATGATATGGCAAATGACGGCCGCCGGCATATATCCCAGGGAATGGCCGTGGGTAATCGCGGCAAGCTGAGCGGCTTCCCTATCCAAGTCCTCCTGATGAACAAAATATTTATACTTGAGAGCAAATGGTGCAATCCGCATAACACCACCGCAGCCCTTGCTGTTATTGACCGGGCTTTGAATAAAATCGCCCGGATGTTCTCTCTGTGCACGTGTTTTCAGAGCAGAAATACATGTATTTCCCGGAGCCCTTCTGGCATACAATTCCGGAACATCCAGAAGCCATGAAAAACCGCCTTCTTTGGTATACCGTTCATAATTATTGACCGTTTTTATATCTGAATACTGTGTCTTCATCCAGTCCTGATACGCATTCGGCACATATCCAGAAGGAATACCGCCAATCCCTTTCAGACGATATCTCGTTTCACCGACCAGGATACCATTGGCGGTAAACAGGGTCATCTGTGTATCATCTGAAATCAGAGCTTTTCCATTTGTAAGCTCATATTCCGTGATTCCATCAGCACCATAAGTCCCAAAGATTTCTCTTTCAGACTTAAATTCTACTGCATACCCCAATGCATCGCCGATTGCTCCGCCAATCAAACTGCCACGAATCTGATTCAGTTTCTCCTCAGTTTTACGCTTCTGTTCCATGGCATATCGGACTTCTTCGTTCTCACTATCCCGATAAAAGTCATTGAAGTTCCGGGAGAACTCCTTAAAGTTATATTGATTCGTCGAATGATCCATAACAGCAAAATCTATCCGATAAAAGAAATGCTTAGCTTCCCATCCGTCGAAATTGAAATCCTTCAGTGCTTTGTAAAACAGATCCGATACAACATGTGCATCATTGCCAAATGCACCGCATCCAAATGCGCCAAGAATCAAAACCTGATATCCCAGATACGCCGCCACCTTCAGCATGGCGGTGATTCTGTTATAAAGTAAATCCTTGTACTGCTGATCCGACAGGCCTTCCATACCTCTTTTGATCATCGGAGCCGCGCAGGTCATGACAGAGACCACCACGCTCTCCGGCAAAAGGTCGCCATTCTCATCCTTGATAATCTCCACCTCGGGAGTAATCATGATGGCATCAGACCCCATGTAAGAATGGAGCGATTTATTGTATCGGTAATACGGTACAGCCTCCGGGCTTTCCAGGGAAAGAAGCAGAGAGCTCTTTCTGCACAGGTCCTCTTCCTGCGCCTTTGCCCCATTACGTACTCCACCGCCCGGGTTGACGGGATTGGCAAGATTTAGGACCAGCACCGGCTTGGCGCCCTCCGGCAAATAATCCGCTGCCTCTTTTGTCCTCTTTCTGGCCAGCGAATAGGAATCAATATTCTCGCAGCTATAAAGAACCCTGTTAGCCGCTTTGTGAGTTAACTCAAATTTCGTATCTTCACAGATGTTCTTTACATCCTTCGGAAGATACACCGAAATTTCCCGCATCCGGGCAGGTGACAGTTTCAGTAGGATATTCTTGCCGTTATAAGTGTAGAACCCCTGATTCAGTATGTTTAATGTGTCATGAAAAATGTTGATATTATCTGTTCGCATGGTTTACCTTGTATGATTTTTTATTGATAACTAGATTCAAAGATACAGATTATAGTGATGCCAGAATCGACCAGCCGGCCAATCACAATAAACCGCATCTCTATACCTTTTTTTGAATTCTACAAAAAACTGTATAATATAACTATTGAGATGTTTTCTTTGACTTCTTAACCTTTAAAGAATTTCGGCTCCTGATTCTCCTCAGCGTTCTCTTCTACTGGGACGAACATATCATCCGGCTGCTTGCAGCGCGGGCATATGTGATAAAACATATGACGCATCACATTGCAAAATATAATCAATCAGTTTTTCCTTTTTTTCCAAACTGGTTACCTCTTACTTTAAAAACACCCGGGCTCCATCAGCGTTCCGTCATACCTCCGATAGCACGGCACCCCTTGCCCATGCAAACCGGAAATAATTCACATAGTCATTATAGTCCTGCGCTGCAGTATATTCAATTAGATGCCTTCCTCCAGTCACGAATGTGGTTGCTCCGGAATGGTAGATTCTTATGGAATTGGACCAAAAAACGGTAGGATCTTATGGACATTAATAAAATCCATTTACATAATGTCATCCATCTGCTACCTTTTATGCACCTGAGGTGTTCTGCAACATGTGTTGTATGGATGCTCAGGCTCATATTTCATCACTCTGCATGATTGATTTTAATACTGCCAAATGCTACTATTTAAGGAGAATAATTGATGGAAAACAAAACACTTGAACAACTGAGTCTGCTGGACAGCTTCCTGTTCGGAAGTACACTTAGCTATAAAGACTACGGCAAAGAAGTCTCGCATATCATCCTGAAAACTATCCTGGGTAGGGATGTAAAAATCAGGGCGGTCAACCCTGAGAAGGTGATATTTCCGTCAAAACCCGGACTGCATGGTGTACGCTTAGACGCATTTATTGAGGAAGAAGGAACAGACGTGGCACCCGGCAGTATTTATGATCTGGAGCCGGAAAAGAAGGCAGGCGAAAAGTCAAATCTCCCAAAGAGGATCCGCTATTATCACTCGAAGATAGATATCAATAATCTGCACGCTTCTGAAAAATATAAGAAGCTGCCGCAGGTATGGGTCATCTTCATCACTTCATTTGATCCATTCGGAAAAAACAGGCTGGTCTATACGATCAAGAATCACTGCGTGGAGCTTCCTGACATGGATTACGATGATGGTGCAACGACCCTGCTCCTCTATGTCGACGGAGACCCGGAAAACTATTCGAAGGATCTGGTCCAGCTTCTTACGTACATGAAGAACAGCATTCCTGAAAATGCGTGCAACCCGGACCTTGAGGAGCTCCACTCATACATTGACAAAGTGAAAAAGGACCCCAACGTCCAGGAGGTGTATATGACATTTGAAGAATATGTCGAAAGGGAGAAGGAAGAAGAGCGAAAACGAGCGGACGCAGCTGAAAAGGCTGCTGCCGAAGCTAACGATCGAGCGTACAAGGCTGATCAGAGAATTGTCACCTCAATCCGCAAACTTATGAATGTTTCAGGCTCATCACCCGACGATGCTATGGACACCCTCGGTATCGAAGCGGATATGCGTGACTATTATAAGGCGATGCTATAACACGAAAGCGCATCTCTATGAAGCGTAGCAGCAGAGTACCACGTCCATAGGAGCTGCCGCACCGCATGGGCGTGGGTGAATGCCAGATCAAACTTACTGGC
>JBGUIK010000035.1:0-2142 GCA_045112915.1 Lachnospiraceae bacterium | reverse complement strand
GATCCGATTTCGACGGCGCTTTCTCTTCCGCTTCCGCGGTGGATTCTGCTCGATCACGACTGCTTCGTACGGTGAATGGAAGTCCTTTCCCGGCAGACGCTTGGGAAAGGACAGGACATGTATTTTGACCAGGAAGCATTCGGAAAGCGTCTGAAGGAACTCAGAAATATTAAGGGGATGACACAGGAGGAGCTGGCAGAGAAGGTGAATATCACCCGGGAGCATCTGGGAAGACTGGAACGCGGCAAGTACGGCTGTTCCATTGACCTTCTCATTGAACTCTCCTACACGTTAAATGCGAGTACAGACTATCTCCTTCTTGGAAGGAATCCGGACCGCGACCAAGACAGAAAGCAGCTTCTGCAGGTCATCAGCCAGCTGTCGGACATCGCAAGAAACATGTGAAAAGACCTTTTGAGGTGTCGATATTGAACGACAAGTTCAATGACAAGCCCATCAGAATCGGATATAATAGAGCCAGAGGCTCCTGCCTCAGAGCTCTGGAGAAAGAAGAATCGTCATGACAATCGCTATTGATAAAGTAAGAACAGGACAGCAGATCCGTCTGCTGATGGAGAAACGCGGGGTAACGGTAAGAGACGTGAAGAATGCACTCTCACTGGCCTGCGTGCAGAGCGTCTATCACTGGCTGGATGGCCAGAGTATGCCCACATTGGACAATCTTTACGCCTTAAGCGATCTGCTGAAGGTGCCGATGGATATGCTGGTCTACGGAAACCGGCGTTATGATCCGGGAAAGAATATTCCGGAAGGTGCGGAGCGCCTCTTCCGGTACTACAGGCTCATACAGGAATGCATGGCAGCCTGAATCAGTAAGGATCATACAGAAAGACTTATCCCCGGCCCGTCGCAGATCAGCGGTGAGCCGGGTTTTACTTTTAGAAAAATGCTTGTGTCAGGAAGAAGGGTTAAAGAATGATGCTTCCAATGATTTCAGAAAAGGAATTCTGCGAGCATATTGAGGATGATGATTTCCCAATCCGATATGGGAACCCGGTATGTATTCACACAAATGACGGACAGCTGCTCGTCTGCATGACATATAAACTCTATGAGCGGCTTCTTGAGAGAAAGGAACAGGTAACCGGCAATGAGTTATGATATCAGATTAAAAAATCCCGTTACAGACGAGACACTGGACCTGCCTTTAAAACATATTATGACCGGCGGGACATATCAGGCAGACTATGATGAACAGACACGGACATTTTCTCCCAAACCAATCAGCGAGGCATGGCTGAACGTCACGTATAACTATGGACGTTATTATTACGATGCCACAGATGGAGATCCACGTTTCGCTCACGATGAAATCTCTGCTTATTATGCTGATGGGACAACAGGTCCGGTTAAAACAGAGTATGGCATCCGCGGTATTTACGGTAAGACAGGGGTAGAAAGCATTCCGATGCTGGAGGATATGATCGAAAGGATCAAAGCGAAATACAAGCCGGATGGGGAATGGTTGATCACCAGCAGGGAACGAACAAGGTACCGGGATAAATCCGGTAAGGAAGTTGACTTCTATTATGCACTTCATCATAGGGATGAATGCAGCAGTGAGGATTATACGGAAGATATCAGCGAAGGTCCTTGTGATGATTACTGGGAAGCAACAGCCGCGAATGCCATTCGGCCGTTGTATCAGCTTATAGCGATGGCGAAGCTTCGACCGGACGGGGTCTGGGACGGGGACTGATAAAGAAGAGGTGATTTCATTGAATAATTACAAACTGGTGGCACCGGATATAGACAGCCTTCTGAATTGTTTTGAGCGGGGATTCCTGAACCCCTCTGCGCCGTCAGAAGCTTTGTGTAAAGCGATGGATCCGCTGTTTGAGATGCTGCGGGAGATGGCTCCCCTGCGGAAAAACGATGAAGCCAAAGCAATCTGGGTCACGATTCCAAGAGGATCCATTGAGGATTTTGGCTCCTATGAGGACATGCTTAAGTGGGGCGATGTAAAGAACCGTGAAGAATATGAGCAGTACTGGCTGGAGGAATACCCGGATCCTGTCTGCTGGTATGAACTGATCATCGCGGAAGCCTTTCATAAAGACGGTTCCAGATGGTTCAGGGCAGTTCATTTTGGCGACAAATCGATCATCAATGCGCATTTTG
>JBGUIK010000034.1:0-27347 GCA_045112915.1 Lachnospiraceae bacterium | reverse complement strand
GCCGAGAGCCGAACGTGGATAGTGGTATTGTTGTGTAACAAATCGACGTTTCAAGGGCATGTCCCATACGTCATGAATAATCCAGGTGAATGGTACTGCTGAGTATGCAAGAACATGTAAGGGAGGTCCACCATGAAAATAAGAACAGTAAAAAGTATTCTGGCCGGCCTATGTGCCGCAGCTCTTATCGTCGGCTGCGGGTCCGGCTATGCTAATTCTTCCTCGGGCACTCAGATGTACGAAGGAGCAGCCGCGGAATATGAACCAAACGAGGATGCGTACGCGACTGCGGACACCTATGATGAGGGCGA
Organism: Lachnospiraceae bacterium; assembly: GCA_045112915.1. Taxonomy (GTDB): domain Bacteria; phylum Bacillota; class Clostridia; order Lachnospirales; family Lachnospiraceae; genus Chordicoccus. The sequence continues at coordinate 27,036 of JBGUIK010000034.1, read as the reverse complement.
AGAAGTGGGCGCCTCCGCCGGAGGCGCATCCAATGACATCTCCGAGAAAAGTAAGGAAGCCGGCACCGATGAAAGCGGGAACCTTGCGGAGCAGAAGCTCATCTACACGGCCGATATAACGATCCAGACACAGAAATTCCAGGATACGTTCGATGCTGTCAAAGACGCGATCAGCAAAGTCGGAGGGTTCGTTGAGAGCGAGAGCACAACGGATTCCGCATGGAACTGGTACTATTCGGACTACAGAAAATCGAGCGGCACTCTCAGATCATTTATCACTGTGCGCGTGCCTTCCGCTAAGTACAGAGAATTCCTCGGACTCCTTGAAGGAACGGACGGCAAGATCACGAACAAGTCTGAATTCGTTCAGAATATTACGAAGCGATATAATGATCAATCTATTCTCATCGAATCTCTCGAGACTCAGGAGAAACGGCTTATGGAGATGATGGACAAGGCAGAGACGATCGAGGATATGATCACGATCGAATCCCGTCTCTCCGAAGTTCAGACACAGCTCAATCAGGCAAGGAATACTCTTGCCGGCTACGACACGGATGTCAACTACTCGACGATCAATGTGCAGATCGAGGAAGTCCTTCAGTATCGCTCGCCGCAGGTCCAGCAGACCTTCATCGAGCGCCTCAGCAGCACATTCACAAGATCCTGGAGAGACTTCGGAGACTTCCTGCAGGATCTGGTCCTCGCGATCGTCTACCTGCTCCCGGTCATCATTGTAGTAATCATAATTCTGGTCATCCTGAGACCGTTCATCTCAAAATGGAACGCGCGGAGGAAAGAAAAGAAGGCTGCAAAAAAAGCGCTGAAAGCCGAAAAAGCAATCAATGCTTCAGCGCCGAAATACCCGAATCCGTTCCGGAAAAATCAGCCGGAAGACGCAGACAGAGTCCAAAGCGCTTCTTTGACAAAGCCCAGTGCACCGGACGGACCCGCAGCAGGCTCTGATGACGGAAAAGCAGAGTAAAAAGTACCTATAACATATTCAAGTCTCGCTTGCGAGACCTGGCGCACAATTTATGTTCAGGCCGGCTGAGAAAAATTGCCGGAAAAATATTTGCGGGTGTCAAGAAAAAAAGCTTGACACCCGCAATTGCGTTTGTTATATTAGTCCGCATGGAAAAGATTTACGAGCGTTCCATGCTGTATGACTTTTACGGGGAACTTCTTACAGAACATCAAAAGAATATATTTGAAGAGGTGGTCTTCGACGATCTGTCCCTGGCTGAAGTTGCCGAAGCGCACAACACGAGCCGACAGGCTGTCCATGACATGGTGAGAAGGACCACGAAAACACTGGAGAATTACGAAGCCAAACTCGGTCTCGTCCATAAGTTCCTCAAACTCACAGATAAAGTAAACGAGATCAAGAGGCTTACCGACAGCGAGACGATCCGGCAGCTTGCGGAAGAAATTCTTTCCGAGCTGTGAGCACTGAGAATTTACGAGGTGACTACATGGCATTTGAAAGCCTTACTGAAAAACTGACTAACATTTTCAGGCAGCTGCGTTCCAAAGGCCGCCTGACAGAAAAAGATGTCAAGGACGCCATGAAAGAAGTCAAGATGGCTCTCCTTGAAGCTGACGTCAATTTTAAAGTCGTCAAGCAGTTCACAAAAGATGTGACAGACGCCGCAATCGGCGCTGACGTCATGAACGGACTGAATCCTGCTCAGATGGTCATAAAGATCGTCAATGAGAAGATGGTTGCGCTCATGGGTTCGGAGATGACAGAGATTCGCGTGAAGCCTAACGGAATGACCGTCATCATGATGGCCGGCCTTCAGGGTGCGGGCAAGACAACGACCGCCGCAAAGCTCGCCGGCAAGTTCAAGTCTAAAGGCAAAAGGCCTCTGCTCGTCGCCTGCGACGTCTACAGACCTGCTGCGATAAAGCAGCTCGAAGTCAACGCGAAAAAAGTCGATGTGCCTTTCTTCTCTCTGGGTAATAAACTGAGTCCGGTCGATATCGCGAAGGCCGGTGTTGTCCACGCAAAGGAGAACGGAAATAATCTTGTCCTCATCGATACAGCAGGCCGCCTGCAGATCGACGAGAGCATGATGCAGGAACTTGTCGACATCAAGAACGCGATAAATGTTGACCAGACAATCCTTGTCGTCGATGCGATGACAGGTCAGGAAGCGGTAAACGTCGCAAAGACATTCACCGAAAAAGTCGGCATCGACGGCGTTATCCTCACAAAGTGCGATGGTGACACCAGAGGCGGTGCGGCTCTCTCGATCAGAGCTGTCACAGGTCAGCCGATCCTGTACGTCGGTATGGGCGAGAAGCTTTCCGATCTTGAGCAGTTCTATCCGGACCGCATGGCAGGCCGAATCCTCGGCATGGGCGATGTGATGAGTCTTATCGAAAAAGCTCAGGCAGAGTTTGACCAGAAGCGCACGGAAGAGATGACCGAGAAGATCAAGAAAGCTTCCTTCGACTTCAACGATTATCTCGATTCCATGGCCCAGATGAATAAGATGGGCGGTCTCGAGAGCATCCTCTCGATGCTTCCCGGCATGAGCACGAAGATGAAAGACATTCAGGGCATGATCGACGAGAAGCAGATGAAGCGCACTGAAGCAATCATTCTCTCCATGACACCGAAAGAGAGAGCGAACCCTGATATTTTGAACCTGCCGAGAAAACGCCGCATCGCCAAGGGCGCAGGAGTGGATATCTCGGAGGTAAATAAACTTGTAAAGCAGTTCGACCAGGCCCGCAAGATGATGAAACAGATGCCGGGCATGATGGGCGGCAGAGGAGGCATGGGCTCCCTCGGCGGCATGATGGGCGGAATGCGTGGCGGAAGAAGACGTCCGTTCTGACGCATATGTAGCAGGGATCTGCTGCATTTGCACATTACAATCAGTAAAGTCCGCCGCATATGCGGCGTTACTTAACGGCAATATGAGCTCAGTGAATAAGGCTCCGGCCCCTTGGCTGCGAGTATACATGGGCATTCAGCCGACAATATAATTTAGAATGAAAGTGGAGGAAACACAAAAATGGTCAAAATCAGACTTAAGAGAATGGGACAGAAGAAGGCACCTTTCTACAGAATCGTAGTTGCAGACGCAAGATCCCCGAGAGACGGACGTTTCATCGAGGAGATCGGTTACTATGATCCGACAAAGGATCCGAGCGTTTACAGTGTGAATGAAGAAGCAGCAAAGAAGTGGCTCGCCAACGGTGCTCAGCCGACAGCAGAAGTAGCTAAGCTTCTCAAGATCGCAGGCGTCACAAAATAAAAGCAGCGCTTTTTCCAGGAACCAAATACGGGAGAAACTGAATGAAAGAGTTAGTGGAAGTCATTGCTAAGTCTCTTGTTGATCATCCCGAAGAAGTCGTTGTCACTGAAAAAGAGGACGGCGAAAATCTGATCCTGGAGCTTAAGGTAGCTTCCCAGGATATGGGAAAAGTCATCGGTCGTCAGGGCCGCATCGCAAAGGCGATCCGCTCTGTCGTAAAAGCTGCATCAACAAAGACTGACAAAAAAGTTACTGTTGAGATCATACAGTAAAAACTCTGAGGCTGTCGTTACCACACCGGGAACAGCTTTGCGCGGCACACGCCGGGCAGAGAACGTACCGTGTGTCAGTGCGACAGCCCTTTCTTAAAGAAAGACGTAACTATTCAGTATCCCTGTGTAGTTACGCCGCAGGGCAGAAGGAGAATGTATGCTTGATAAAGTTCAGGTAGGTGTCGTGACAACGACGCACGGGCTTAGGGGAGAAGTAAAGGTCTACCCGACCAGCGACGACCCGGAGAGGTTTGAGTCATTGGACCATGTCATGCTCGAGTACGGCCGGCAGATGATCAACCTCGAAATCGAGGATGTCCGGTATTTCAAAGGACGACCGATATTGAAATTTGTCGGTTACGACCGTATCGAGGACGTTCAGAAGTGGCATAACTGCCCGCTCTACGTTGACCGAAGCGAAGCGCTTCCGCTCGGGGAGGATGAATACTTTGTCGGCGATCTCATCGGCTGTGACGTCTTCCTTGAGGATGACTCAAAGCTCGGTGTAATTAAAGATGTTCTGATCACGGGTGCAAATGATGTCTACGTCGTCAAAAAGGACGCAGGCGGCGAAGTCCTCATACCGGTCATCGACGACTGTGTTCTCATAATAAATCCTGAAGACAACAGGATCGTAGTACATCTGCTTCCGGAGATCTGATAAAAGGGGGAACCATGGATTTTCAGGTCCTGACTTTATTTCCCGATATGATCATGCAGGGGCTCGGCACCAGCATTATCGGAAGAGCGATCGAGGAAGGAATCATCAACCTCGAAGCTACAAATATCAGGGATTATACCAATTCAAAACACGGAAAGACAGATGACTATCCCTACGGCGGGGGAGCCGGGATGGTCATGCAGGCCCAGCCTGTCTACGACGCGTTCATGGCCGTAACCAAAGATCTGCCCTATAAACCGAGAGTCATTTACCTGACACCGCAGGGCAGGGTCTTTGACCAGCAGGCTGCCCGTGAGCTTGCAATCGAGAAGGGGATCGTATTTCTGTGCGGCCACTACGAGGGAATTGATGAGCGGGTAATCGAAGAAATCGTGACAGATGAGTTCTCCATCGGCGACTTCGTTGTCACCGGCGGCGAGATGCCGGCCATGCTAATGATCGACGCTATTTCGAGAATGATTCCCGGCGTCCTTCACAATCTGGATTCGGCCGAGGGAGATTCTTTCGGAGACGGTCTGCTCGAGTACCCCCAGTATTCAAGGCCGGAGATATGGAACGGAAAACGGGTCCCGCCAATACTCCTCTCCGGTGACCACGCGAAGGTCGACGCCTGGCGCAGGGAACAGTCTCTAATGCGCACGGCGGACAGGAGACCGGACCTCCTTGCGAAGGCTCACATCAGCCCCAAGGAGCGTAGGTTTATTGACGAGTATTTGCGTCAGAAGAGCAGTTCCGACGGGCTGTAACGAAAGTCAATAAACCGGCAGCAGGATCAAAGCCAACATGGTCTAAGAAGGAACCTGCAAAAAAGGACTTGCATTCAAATCAAGTATATTGTATAATGCTAAAGTTCGAAAAAAGATGGTCCTCTGTTACGAGTGCTTCCAGAGACAGAGAAGCACATTCATACGCGTATTAAGAACATCCACAGTTAAAAGGAGAGAAAAGATATGAGCGACATTATCAAACAGATCGAGGATGCGCAGAAGAAGAGCGTACTTCCGGAGTTCCGTGTAGGTGATACAGTACGCGTACATGGTAAGATCAAAGAAGGCAACCGTGAGAGAATTCAGATCTTCGAAGGCGTTGTTATCAAGCGTCAGGGCACAGGCGTCCGCCAGACATTCACAGTTCGTAAGATGTCCAACGGCGTTGGTGTCGAGAAGACATGGCCGCTTCATTCCCCGAACGTAGCAGACGTTCAGGTCGTACGCCGCGGTAAGGTCAGAAGAGCAAAACTCTTCTACCTCAGAGAGCGCACAGGCAAGAGGGCAAAGGTCAAGGAAGTTATCCGCTGAGCCGCGATTTTGATCCGCATATATTGCTCGACTTATATGCTGTCGCATTATACAATAATGTGGCAGCATTTTCTATTACCGGAGAGAACTCATGAAAGTAAAAGAACCGACAACACCACCCGAGAAGAGTTTCTGGTATTCGCACCAGGCAAGGGGCATACAGACATGGGTCATTGAGATCCTTGCGGTGCTTGCCCTGTCCGCTCTGTTCTCATTTGTATTCTGCACGAGCATCACGATCCAGGAGAGCTCTATGGATCCGACTATCAACGCAGGGAACAAAGTCCTGATCAACCGCGCCGCCTACACGTTCGGCGGTGTAAAACGCGGAGATCTTATAGCCTACCGTAATACCGAGGCAACAGATTCCTCCGTGCACGTGAAGCGGGTCATCGGACTTCCGGGAGAGACAATACAGATCAAGGAAGGTCTGATACTGATCAACGGGCAGACATATATTGAGAGCGAAGAGCTGCCCAGCATGACCAACCCCGGCATAGCGGCAGACCCAGTCAAACTCGGCAGCGAGGAATACTTCGTCCTCGGAGACAACAGAAATAACAGCGAAGACAGCCGGTTCACAGATGTTGGAAATATAGATAAGAACTATATCATCGGCAAGGTCTGGTTCCGGACATACCCGAAGACCGATCGGGGTTTTATGAGGTAAACAATATGGATGTACAATGGTATCCGGGGCATATGACAAAGACTGTTCGGCAAATGCAAGAGGACGTGCGCCTTGTCGACATCGTCATCGAGATCCTGGACGCGAGAGTACCGGTCTCATCCCGCAATCCGGATATTGACCGGATCGCCGCCGGCAAGTCAAGGCTGGTCCTGCTCAATAAGGCGGATCTCGCGGATGAAATAGAAAACAGAGCCTGGCAGCTGCGATTTGAGCGCGAGCTCGGGGGGGCCATGCTCCTCGATGCCAGAAAACGCATCGACAAAAAGAAACTCATAGGCATGATCCAGGGAGCATGCGCCGAAAAGATCGCCCGTGACAGGGCTAAAGGCATGAAAGAGCGGCCAATCAGGGCTATGGTCTGCGGAATTCCTAATGTAGGTAAGTCCACGTTCATTAATTCATTTGCAGGACGCGCTATCGCCAAAACAGGGAACAAACCCGGAGTCACCCGCGGAAAGCAGTGGATACGTCTCGACACTAAGATAGAGCTTCTCGATACACCGGGACTTCTCTGGCCGAAATTCGAAGACCGTACAGTCGGCGAAAATCTTGCCCTCATCGGATCTATCAACGATCAGATCCTGCCCCAGGATGAGCTTGCAATGCTGCTTATAACGAGACTTTGCAGCGCTTACCCCGGCGTCATCGGTGAGCGTTTCGGTATCGATGAGAAAGCAGCGGATGTGATACCCCTCGCAGGACAATCCGAAGAATCGGCGCGGGCCCTTTCGATATTGGAAGCAATCGGACAGAAGAGAGGCTGCCTTGTAAGAGGAGGCGGCATTGATTACGGCCGCGCGTCAGCCATCATGCTGGACGAATTCAGGAGCGGAAATCTCGGAAGAATTTCTCTCGAGAAAGCAGATAATTAATCTCTGCCGCGGAACGCTCGTGACTTGAGTGCGATGAATGCATAAAATGAAACCCGTCTCTTATGCGGAAATCTCATGACTTGAGACAATAATGTCCATACAAAGGAAAGATGTGTATCATATGACTGATAAGCAGCGCGCGAAGCAGCTCGAAAAAGAAGCCAGAGCAGCCGAGAAACTGAAAAAAGAGATCGAGCGGACTGAAAGCCTCATGGTATACGAGCGGAAGTTCGCGGACAAGGGCTATATAGCGGGAATCGACGAAGTCGGCAGAGGACCTCTGTCCGGACCGGTAGTGGCGTGTGCCTGCATTCTGCCTGCGGATCACCGCATCCTCTACCTGAATGACTCAAAAAAGCTGTCGGAAAAGAAGCGTGAGGAGCTTTACGACGTCATCATGAATGAGGCTGTCGCTGTAGGCATCGGTATGGTACCTCCGAAAAGAATTGACGAGATCAACATCCTGCAGGCGACTTACGAGGCAATGCGGGAGGCGATTTCAAAGCTCCGCGTAAAGCCGGACATTCTTCTTAATGACGCCGTCACGATTCCCAAGGCGGGCATCCCGCAGGTCCCGATCATAGGCGGTGACAGAAAGAGCGTTTCCATCGCGGCAGCCAGCATCGTTGCCAAGGTCACAAGAGACCGGATGATGGTGGAGTACGATGAAATGTTCCCGGGGTATGCATTTGCCAAAAACAAAGGCTACGGTACTGCCGAACACATTGCGGCACTAAAAGAGCTCGGTCCCTGTCCGATTCACAGAAGAACATTCATAACGAAATTTGTACCCGATGACAAACTTTGATCCATCCGGCGAAGAGGGGCTTATATTTGACAAATACCAGAAAACGCGGCAGCGGCTATGAGCAAGTAGCCGCTGATTTTTTAATGAAACAGGGGTATGAGATACTGGAGATGAATTATCACATCCGCCAGGGTGAGATTGACATCATCGCAAGAGAGAATAACTGCATTGTCTTTGTCGAAGTAAAATACAGGGCGAAGGGAGAGTCCGACGCCTTTTCAGCGGTCGATTACGGCAAGCAGCGGAAGATTTCCCGCGTCGCACTGACCTATATCACAAGACACCGCTTGAGCGAGTACATTCCATTCCGGTTCGACGTCATCGCGGTCACAGACGACGGCTGCAGGCTCATAAGGAACGCTTTCGACTATATCCCCTGATTACACGCGGTATTCCTCTCAGCATTCCGTATCAAGTCCTGCACGCAAGATAGAAATGCGGGTCCAGGATGAGCGGAGAGCTTTCGATACGAAAGGAACGATTATGAACATTAAATGGCACGATGAAAAAAAATCCACTCTTAATGTCCACGAAAAAAACGGAGTCGTCTGGCTCTCTTTCCCGAATCTGGACAGGGAGAACTGGCTGAACGCCGTCTTCTCCACAAGAATCGGCGGGGTGAGCAAAGGCCCGCTCGCCTCCATGAATTTCTCCTTCACGCAGGAGCTGCTCATGAACGCGGAGAGCGGTCCCTACGCTCCTGAAAAAATGCCGGGAAGAAGCGAATGCCGGGCGATTACGAACGGCTGCATTTCAGGGAGCGGCAATCTCACGGACGCAGATGTCCGTCATGCGCTCACCGACGAGGAGGCCTGGAAAAACAGGAGTTTTTCAAATGTAATCGAAAACTTCAGGCGTTTTGCCGATGCCGCCGGCTTTAGGGCAGAAGATATCGTGTGTTCGGACCAGACCCACACGACCAACGTTCTGCGGGTCGGAAAAGCCGACGGAGGCAGCGGGATCACACGCCCTCTGGACTGGCTCGACGTCGACGGCTTTATTACCGATGAGCCCGGAGTTGTCCTGTCTACTTTCTACGCAGATTGTGTTCCACTCTATTTCGCGGACCCGGTCCACCACGCGATCGGCCTTTCCCATTCGGGCTGGAAGGGGACTTCCATGCAGATGGGGCGCGTAACGGTGGAAGCCATGAACCGCGAGTTCGGGTCCGATCCCCATGATATGATAGCCGCGATCGGTCCTTCTATATCCGGCGCTCACTACGAAGTCAGCTGGGACGTGGCAAGGCATTTCGATCCGGAGTTCCGCCCACTCGAATATCCGGGCAGACATCTTCCGGCGGAGGAGGAGAAGTACATGCTCGATCTCTGGGGTGTCAACAAAAAGATCCTGATGGACGCAGGCATTCCGGAGGAAAACATCCAGCTTCCCAACCTGTGCACCTTCGAGAACGCGGACGTCATGTTCTCGCACAGGGCAAGCCACGGGAAGCGAGGGAATCTGGGCGCCTTCATTTCAATCAGGTAAGTGTATGGGGCAGTTCAGACAGGCTGTCACGGAGATCATGAGCCGGCGCAAGCATCATCTTCATCGAAAAACGCAGGTCCTGCCCTCCGAGCTTACAAAAGCTTACGCTTTTGTGATCTCTCGGTCGGACCTGCAATGTTTTTCTCACGAAGATGATGCTCGCTGCCGTCAGCGGTCTGCATGAACAGCCCGTCTGAACTGCTGCGCACCTCCAAATCCGACACAACGTCATCTTCATCAAAAATCGTACGCTTTTGTTTCCCGCAGCACAGTCTTATACCATCGCACACTTTACAAATAAAAGGGTAAATGCTATTATTGCATAATGATATTAAAGCGATTCATACGAATGCTTAGAGAGGCAAGGTGAGTGTTATGAAATACAACTTCCGCGAAGTTGAACCGAAGTGGCAGACCAGATGGGAGGCAGAAAAAATCTTCCATGCAGAAGATATCAGCGACAAGCCCAAATTCTACGGTCTGGTAGAATTCCCGTATCCGAGCGGCGCAGGTATGCATGTCGGACATATCAAAGCCTATACAGGCCTTGAGATCGTCTCCAGAAAACGCCGCATGCAGGGCTATAACGTCCTGTTCCCGATCGGTTTCGACGCTTTCGGACTCCCGGCCGAAAATTACGCGATCAAGACCAATCAGCACCCGCGCGTCATCACGGACGCAAATATTAAGCACTTCAGCGAGCAGCTGAAGTCCGTCGGCTTTTCCTTTGACTGGGACCGCGTTGTCGACACGACGGATGTCAATTATTACAAGTGGACGCAGTGGATCTTCCTGAAACTTTTCGAGAACGGTCTCGCCTACAGAGACAAGACTCTCGTCAATTACTGCCCGCACTGCAAGGTCGTCCTCTCCAACGAGGACAGCCAGGGCGGCAAATGTGATATCTGCCACAGCGATATCATCCAGAAAGAGAAGGAAGTCTGGTATCTGCGCATCACCAAATACGCGGACAAGCTCCTTGAAGGTCTCGACCAGGTCGACTTCCCGGAGAACATCCGTGCGCAGGAGGAGAACTGGATCGGCAAGTCCAAAGGCGCTTTCGTGAATTTCTCCATCTCAGGAACAGACGAAACACTCCGCATCTACACGACACGACCGGACACACTTTTCGGCGTCACCTTCATGGTCATCGCTCCGGAGCATCCGCTGATCGACAAGTATGCCGACAGGATCTCCAACATCGACGCTATCACGGCTTACCGTGAGGAGTGCCAGAAGAAGACAGAGTTTGAGCGAGTCAATCTCGTCAAAGAGAAGACCGGTGTCAGAATCGAGGGGATCACAGCAGTCAACCCGGTGAACGGAAAAGAAATTCCTCTGTTCATCGCGGACTATGTCATGATGGGCTACGGTACAGGCGCAATCATGGCCGTTCCGGCTCACGATCAGCGCGACTATGACTTCGCCAAGGCATTTGATCTTGATATCATCGAAGTCATTAAGGGCGGTGACATCGGGAAAGAAGCCTACACAGGCGACGGCATGATGGTCAACTCCGATTTCCTCAACGGCTATACTAATAAGAAAGACTCCATCGAGCGCATGCTGGAATTCCTTGAAGAGAAAGGTATCGGCGAGGCAGGCGTTCAGTACAAGATGAAAGACTGGGCGTTCAACCGTCAGAGATACTGGGGTGAGCCGATCCCGATCATCCACTGCCCGAATTGCGGCATGGTCGGAGTTCCGTATGAGGAGCTTCCGCTCCTGCTTCCGGAAGTTGAGAACTTCAAACCGGGCGAAGACGGAGAGTCACCGCTGGCTAAGATCGAGAGCTTCGTGAACTGCACTTGCCCGAAGTGCGGAGGCGCGGCAAAGCGCGAGACAGATACAATGCCGCAGTGGGCAGGTTCCTCCTGGTACTTCCTGCGCTACATCGATCCCCGAAATGACAAAGCTCTTGCGGATCCGGAAAAACTGAAATACTGGCTGCCGGTAGACTGGTATAACGGCGGTATGGAGCATGTAACACGCCATTTGATCTATTCCAGATTCTGGCATCATTTCCTGTACGACATCGGTGTCGTTCCGACATTCGAACCGTACGCAAAACGGTCCGCACAGGGACTGGTCCTCGGAGCTGACGGCACAAAGATGAGCAAGTCCGTCGGCAACGTTGTCGACCCTGTAGAAGTAGTCAACGAGTTCGGTGCCGATACGCTCCGCACCTACGTCCTCTTCATGGGCGACTACGGTGCATCGTCACCGTGGAGCGAGACATCGGTCCGCGGCTGCAAGAGGTTCCTCGACCGAATCGCCCGCCTCGCGGACAACCTGCAGGATGAGGATGTAAAAGCCCTCGAGTCAGGTCTCCACAAGACCATCAAGAAGGTCACGAGCGATATTGAAGACATGAAGTTCAACACCGGCATCGCTTCCATGATGGCTCTGCTCAATGACTTTGAGGCGGCGGGCAAAGTCGGAAAGGATCAGTATCTCACATTTGTGAAGCTGCTCACACCGTTCGCTCCGCATCTTTGCGAAGAGATCTGGGAGTACCTCGGACAGGAAGGCTTCATTTCTCTTGCTCCGTGGCCGGAGTACGACGAGGCCAAGACGATCGACGCCACTGTAGAAATCTCCGTACAGGTCAACGGAAAGCCGCGAGATGTTCTCAGCATCGCTGTGGACGCTGATGAGGAGACGGCTAAGGCTGCCGGACTTTCGCTTCCAAAGATTGCCAAGCTCACAGAAGGCAAGCGCATTGTGAAGGTCATCTACAGACCGGGCAAGATTCTGAACTTCGTCGCGAAATAATCATTTCAACGATTTTCACGGCAGTTGAACCATTATTGACATATGTGCCGTAACAAGGTCTGCGCCGTGCAGACCGGCACATTTAATCAGCTTAGAGATCAGTAAGGGGTTGTCGATCGAGACAACCCCTCTTTCAGGTAATTATGGATCAGGTAAATAACAAAGCAAAAGGCATCTTTCACATTCTGCTCGCAGCATTCGGATTCGCGGCCATGTCACTGTTCGTCAGGCTCTCCGGCGACCTGCCTACTGCGGAGAAGGCGTTTTTCCGGAATCTAATAGCCGCGATCGTCGCGCTGTATATGCTAAGGAAAAGCGGACAGCAGCTTCGCGTCAAAGAGGGCTGTCTCCCCACACTGCTCCTTCGGAGTATAGCGGGAACGATCGGAATATACGCGAATTTCTGGGCAATCAGTCACATGGCCATAGCGGATGCCAACATCCTGAATAAGCTGGCGCCTTTTGCGGCCATCGTCATGTCGATCTTTATCATCGGCGAAAAGCCCAATACCTTTGAGATCGGAACTGTCATCACCGCTTTTATCGGCGCGGCTTTCATCGTAAAGCCCGGTGCCGGGATCGCCTCCTTGCCAGCTTTGGTCGCAGTGATCGGCGGCGTAGCTGCAGGTACCGCCTATACTTATGTCAGAAAGCTCGGCCTTATGGGAGAGCGCAAAGCTGTCATTGTCCTGTTCTTTTCGGCTTTTTCCTGCCTGGTATCCCTGCCCGGCATGATCACAGGCTATGTCCCCATGACCGCAAAGCAGCTCATCTGTCTTCTGATGGCGGGAGTTATGGCATCCGTCGGACAGTTGAACGTGACCGCGGCCTATTCCTACGCGCCTGCCAGGGAGATTTCTGTGTTCGATTACTCGCAGGTCGTATTTGCAGCCCTTTTGGGTTTCATTTTCTTCCGGGAAATGCCGGATATCTGGAGTTTTTTTGGCTACATGATCATAATCGCGACAGCTGTGGTAAAATGGTACTACAATCTGCACGTCAGAGAATAAAACAGGATCCCGCGATTTAATCCCGTTGGCAGGCTTTATGTAACGGATACACATAGCGGATCCTATTGGAGGTAAACACATGGCATTCGACGGAATTACGACCGCCGCGGTCATCCACGAACTGAATACAAAACTTGCGGGAGGCGGTATCAGCCGCATCGTACAGTCGGAGAAAGATGAGCTCGTGCTCACTGTGAAAAGCCGCAGGAAGACCTACCGCGTCCTGATGAGCGCATCTGCCTCACTGCCGCTGCTGTACCTGATCCCGGCCAATAAGCAGGCGCCGCTGACAGCGCCTAACTTCTGCATGCTTCTTCGAAAGCATCTTCAGGGCGGACAGATCCTCCGTATTTACCAGCCGTCTCTTGAGCGTGTCGTCATCTTCGAGGTATCCCACAGGGATGAACTCGGAGATCTCACTACAAGAAATCTGATCATAGAGCTCATGGGCAAGTACAGTAATATTATTCTGACGGACAGTAACAACAAGATACTCGACAGCATAAAGCGTGTCCCGGCATCAATGAGTTCCGTCCGCGAAGTCCTTCCCGGCCGTGACTACTTCATCCCCGGCGCCGACGAGAAGAAAAACCCGCTCGAAGCGGATGATTCAAGCTTCGGGAGGCTCATCACTTCCTCATCCTATGACGTTGTCAAGGCTCTCTATATGTCCTACACAGGCCTTTCTCCGATCGTCTCTGAGGAATTCGCCTATGAGGCAGGAGTCCTTCCCAGAAAGAAGGCGGCCGACCTCTCGGAAGATGAGACATCCCGGCTCTTTCGGATCCTGAACCGCCATATGGACGCTGTCAAGATGGGACTTTTCGAACCGCAGATCATATTCGAAGACGGAATACCAAAGGATTTTTCCGTTTTTCCGCTGAATCTCTACACCGGATCGCCGGAAAAAGTCTTCTTTGAGGATGAAGATTTTTCTGCGGTATCGGACTTCGCGTCCGAGTCGGGCTATTCATCCGTCGGCTTTGAGTCTCCGAGCGATATGCTGATCTCATATTATGGGGAGAAAGACGCTTCTGTCAGGATCAGGCAGAAATCAGCGGACCTTCGTCATGTGATCACGACAGCTCTCGACCGGACCAATAAAAAGTACGCGCTGCAGGAGAAGCAGCTGCTGCAGACAGAAAAGAAAGATAAATACCGCATCTACGGAGAGATGCTGAACACCTACGGTTACAATGTCCCGGAAGGCGCGAAATCGATCGAAGTTATCAACTACTACACGAATGAACCGCTGACCATCCCGCTCGACCCGCAGCAGAACGCTCGTCAGAATTCACAAAAGTATTTTGACCGCTACGCAAAACTGAAGCGCACAGCGGACGCCCTGGCGACCCAGATCGAGGAGACCCGGGCGGACCGTGAACAGTTGGAGTACTGTCTGGCAGCCATAGATATGGCCGAGACAGAGGCAGATCTTGTCGAGATCCGAAGAGAGCTCGGTGAATTCGGCTTCATGCAGAAGAGGAGCATAGCAAAGGGCAAGGCACGCGAAGCGAAGGCCAGGCCTCTTGTCTTCATTTCCTCTGACGGCTTCACCATGTACGTCGGCCGCAATAACTATCAGAATGAGGAAGTCACTTTCAAGATCGGAAGCGGGTCCGACTGGTGGTTCCACGCAAAAAAGATGCCAGGCAGCCATGTGATCGTCAAGACAGACGGGCGTGAGCTTACCGACCGGACTTACGAGGAGGCCGGTGCTCTTGCAGCCTATTATTCCTCAGGCAGAAAAGCTCCGAAAGTAGAGATCGACTATACTGAGCGGCGCAACCTCCGCAAAAAAAACGGCGGCAAACCGGGTTTTGTGACCTATCACACCAATTATTCGCTGATGGCGACACCTGATATATCGTCTCTTCGACGTGTATAGCCGCCATTTTCACATTGACGGGTGTATGCAAATGATGTAAAATACTTTGGATTATAATTCAAAACAAAAAGGGTGCCCCATGGTTAAAAGTATGACAGGATTCGGCCATGCGGAAGCCGTCAGCGACAAGCGAAAGCTGACCGTCGAGATAAAATCGGTCAACAACCGCTACCTCGACGTGAACATCCGCATGCCCAAGAAATTCAGCGCGTTTGAAGCGCAGATAAGAAATGTTCTGAAAGAATACGTATCTAGAGGTAAAGTAGATGTCTTTCTCACTGAAGAGACATTTGCAGAGGGTGCCGGCGAGGTCGTTATGAACACAGCGCTGGCAAAGCAGTATTTGAATGCCTGCAATTCCATCAGCAGCGAGCTGGGTATAGATGGGCAGGTCAAGATCACGGATATCGCCCGTTTCCCGGACGTCATAACGGTCAGAGAGCCGGAGACGGATGAGGATGAACTCTGGGGCGAGATAGAACCTGTCGTCAGGGCATGCGCCGAGAAATTCAACGCCGCCAGGATCTCGGAAGGCGAGAGACTCAGGGACGACATGACTGCAAAGCTGCAGCAGATGAAGTTGAGCGTCGCGTTCATCGAGGAGCATGAGCCTTCGATCATGGCTGATTACCGGGCAAGACTCATGAAGAAGCTGTCCGACATCCTTGAGGACAGAACGATCGATGAGAATCAGCTGGCAACGGCTCTTATCATCTACAGCGATAAAATCTGCACCGATGAGGAAACGGTCCGTCTCAAGAGCCATATCACACAGATGATCGATGAGCTCGGAAAGGACGAGAGCGTGGGCAGAAAACTTGATTTCCTCGCCCAGGAGATGAACAGAGAGTCCAATACGATCCTCTCCAAGGCGGGAGACCTCGCAACGTCGAACGTTGGTATTGAACTGAAGACCGAAGTGGAAAAAATCCGCGAGCAAATACAGAACATTGAGTGACGGAGGCTGACTTGGCAGATAAAGGTTTACTGGTCGTCGTTTCCGGTTTTTCCGGAGCCGGCAAAGGCTCTATCATGAAAAGAATCCTGCAGAAATATGATAACTATGCCCTGTCTATATCCGCGACGACGCGTGATCCGAGGCCGGGTGAAATGGACGGACAGGATTACTTCTATAAAACACAGAAGCAGTTCGAGAAGATGATCAACAAAGATGAACTGATCGAATACGCGTCATACCAGGGCAACTATTACGGAACACCGAAAGCATATGTGGAAAAACAGCTGAATTCCGGCAAGGATGTCATTCTTGAGATCGAGGTCCAGGGAGCGACAAAGGTCAAAGAACTGCTGCCGGATACTGTTCTCATTTTTGTCACACCGCCGAACGCCAAGGAGCTTCGCGACCGTCTGACGAAGCGCGCGACAGAGTCGGCAGATCAGATCCGCGGAAGACTTCGCCGGGCAGTCGTCGAAGCCGAATATATGCCTACATACGATTACATTCTTGTGAACGACGACCTCGAGACAGCCGTCACGGAACTGGACGAGATCGTCCGCGCAGAGCACAAGAAGAGTGAAGAAAGCAGCTCTCTTATCACAAGAATGACTACAGAACTCAAGGAACTTTTGAAAGGAGACGAAACGTTATGATGATCCACCCGTCCTACAAAGAAATGATTACAGCAGTTAACTCTGAAGTCGAAGACGGAACCGTGCCGGTAGTATCCAGCCGCTATTCAATCGTCATGGCCACCGCAAAGCGCGCGCGTCAGCTCATCGACGGAGATGAAGCCCTCGTGGAGTCCGGAGAGAAAGAAAAACCGCTCTCTGTAGCAGTCGAGGAAGTGTATAAAGGCGCCGTCAAGATCCTCCCTGAAGAAGAAAACGCATAAACAAACGGGGTTGTCGCACAGGTGACAGCCCATTTCTTTTGAAACCATTGAATCTGCATCTTTACGTCAGGACCGGCTTTCGCGGGGATGTCGCATAGGAATTACCCGCAGCTTTTGTCTAATTCCAAGATATATGACTCATACAAACATAAAACTATATATGGTATCCCTCGGCTGTGACAAGAACCTTGTCGACTCCGAGGAGATGCTGGCAATTCTGGCAGACCACGGCTACATCATCACAGATGACGAGACCGAGGCGGAAGCGGCCGTCATCAACACGTGCTGCTTCATCGAGGATGCCAAGAAGGAGAGCATTGAAGAGATTCTTGCTCTTGCGGATCTCAAGGAGACCGCGAATCTCAAAGTCCTTATCGTGACAGGCTGTATGGCCCAGCGCTACAAGGAGGAAATTCTGAAAGAAATCCCGGAAGTCGACGCGATCGTCGGAACGACAGGCAAGCTCGGAATCGCCCGAGCAGTCGACGATGCCTTAAGCGGCAAGCAGTCTATGCTGCTCCGTGACCCCAGCGATGACGAATATGATGCCTCCTTTGTCTCCGAAAAACAAAATCCGGAAGAGAACGAGCTTCCGGATCGTCTGATCTCCACCGGCGGACATTATGCCTACCTTAAGATCGCCGAAGGGTGCGACAAGAACTGCACCTACTGCATCATTCCCAGGATCCGCGGTCATTACAGAAGTTTTCCTATGGAAAAGCTTGTTGCTAAAGCTCGAAAACTTGCGTCCAGCGGCGTGACGGAACTTATTCTGGTAGCGCAGGAGACGACGATCTACGGTCTGGACCTTTACGGCAAAAAGTCTCTGCATCTGCTCCTTAAGGAGCTCTGCCGGATCGAAGAGCTCCACTGGATCCGCGTTTTGTACGCCTACCCGGAGGAGATATATCCGGAGCTTATTGATACATTTGCAAATGAAGCCAAGATCTGCCACTACCTGGATCTGCCGATCCAGCACGCGTCCGACCCTGTCCTTCGGCGGATGAACCGCAGGACGACCGAGGCGGATCTGCGCAATCTTGTCACAGAGCTCAGAAAGAGGATCCCGGATATTTTTCTCCGCACGACGCTGATCTCCGGATTCCCCGGTGAGACAGAAGAGGACCACGAGGTCCTTCGTGCCTTCGTTGAGGAAATGCAGTTCGACAGGCTCGGCGTATTTACCTACTCGAAAGAGGAGGACACGCCGGCAGCCAGAATGAAGCAGCAGATTCCAAAGCGTCTTAAAACGAAACGCAGGAACGATATCATGCGCATACAGCAGAAGATATCCAGGGCACGCGGCAAAAGCCGCATCGGTCAGACGATCGAGTGTGTGATCGAGGGAGAGCTGCCGGAGGATGGGATTTATGAAGCCCGCACCTACGGCGATGCTCCCGGCGTTGACGGACTTGTTTTCATCCCGACGACCTACCCGCATATGAGCGGGGATTTCGTGAATGTAAGAATCACCGGAGCTTCCGAGTACGACCTGACCGGAGAGGAAGTTCCAGAGGAAATCTATGATAAAGAAAGCTGATTCAGGGTACTGAATAGTTACAGCTGATTTCTGAAAGGAGTCTTTTTATGAATCTGCCGAACAAACTCACATGTCTTCGTATGGTACTCATTATCCCTTTCGTCATCTTTATGCTATTTGGCGCCGGTGAGGGCATTTACAAGTGGATCGCGCTCGCCATCTTCATTATCGCGTCCCTGACGGATATGCTCGACGGCCAAATCGCCAGAAAATATAACCTTATCACCGATTTCGGCAAGTTCATGGATCCGCTGGCAGACAAGCTGCTTGTCTGCTCAGCTATGATCTGCCTGGTCGAGCTTGGACGTCTTCCCGCATGGATATGTATAATTATCATCGCGAGAGAATTCGCGATCAGCGGTTTCCGTCTGATTGCTTCCGACAAGGGCGTAGTCATCGCCGCAAATATGTGGGGCAAGACCAAGACGGTAAGTCAGATGGCCATGGTCATCCTTATGATCGCCAATCTGGATAACCCGGCTATGAGTATCCTGACGACTGCCGTCATGTACATTGCCTGCGCGCTGACGCTGATTTCCCTTGTCACATATATCATTGATAACAAAGATGTTATGACATCAATGTGAGGAGAATATTATGGAAAATGAGACAAGAAGAGTACATATGAACCATAACTCTCACCTGCTTGAGCTGGAAGAGTATATGTACCCCCTGGTCGACGTGGCCAGACCGAACACGTTCAGGAATCTGTTCCCCTATGATGAGATTCCGAAGGTAGCTTTCAACGACAGAACCGTTCCGCACCACATGCCGGATCAGATCTGGATCACCGACACGACTTTCCGTGACGGGCAGCAGTCCAGAGCCCCGTACACGACAGAGCAGATCGTGACCATTTACGATTATTTGCACAAGCTCGGCGGACCCAAGGGTAAGATACGTGCCTGTGAGTTTTTCCTGTACGATGAAAAGGACAGAAAAGCTGTTGAAAGATGCATGGACAGAGGCTACCGCTTCCCCCAGGTGACCAGCTGGATCCGCGCAAGCAAGAAAGACTTTGAACTTGTCAAATCCATGGGTATGCGGGAGACAGGCATCCTTGTATCCTGCTCGGATTATCATATTTTCTATAAGATGCATATGACACGCCGTGAAGCGATGGAGCATTACCTCACGATCGTCAAGGAGTGCCTTGAGATGGGTATCAGCCCGCGCTGCCACCTCGAGGACATTACCCGCGCCGATATCTACGGCTATGTTATCCCCTTCTGTCTCGAGCTGATGAAACTGCGCGACCAGTACGGTATCCCGATCAAAGTTCGCTGCTGCGATACAATGGGCTACGGTGTCAACTATCCCGGCGCTGTTATCCCGCGCTCCGTACCCGGCATCATCTACGGTATCATGACCCATTCAGGGGTGCCCTCGGAGCTCATCGAGTGGCACGGCCACAACGACTTCTACAAGGCAGTGTCCAACTCCACAACCGCATGGCTCTACGGCGCGTGCGGTGTCAACTGCTCACTCTTCGGCATCGGAGAACGCACGGGGAACACGCCTCTTGAAGCTATGATTTTTGAGTATGCCCAGCTCAAAGGAACACTTGACGGTATGGACACGACTGTCATCACTGACCTGGCTGAATATTATGAAAATGTGATCGGTTACAAGATCCCCGAGAGAACTCCGTTCGTCGGAAAAAATTTCAATATCACACGCGCGGGCATCCACGCAGACGGCCTCTTAAAGAACGAAGAAATCTACAATATCTTCGACACCGACAAGTTCCTGAAGAGACCTGTCGAAGTCGCTATTTCGAACACTTCCGGTCTTGCGGGCATCGCTCACTGGGTCAACAGGCACTATGAGGTCCCGGAGGAGAATCCGATCGACAAGAAATCCGAGTTGGTCTCCATGATCAAAGCCTGGGTCGACGAGCAGTACGCGAACGGACGCGTCACCGTCATCACCAACGATGAACTTTTCGGAGTGACAGATATCGCTCTCAGGCAGCTCGGCATGAGCCTCAAGATGAAGAAATAATCAATTCCGGGAGGATAAGAATGAACAAGATTAAAATGACAACGCCGCTCGTCGAGATGGACGGAGACGAGATGACAAGAATCATCTGGCAGATGATCAAAGATGAGCTGCTCAGCCCTTATATTGATCTTAATACAGAGTATTATGATCTCGGACTCAAACATCGCGATGAGACAGACGATCAGGTCACGATCGACGCCGCAAACGCGAACATGAAGTACGGCGTATCCGTAAAATGCGCCACCATCACGCCGAATCTTGCCAGACAGGAAGAGTACGGTCTGAAACGTCTGTACAAAAGCCCCAACGGCACGATCCGCGCTATGCTGGACGGTACGGTCTTCCGCGCGCCGATCCTTGTAAAAGGCATATCGCCCGTTGTCAGAAAATGGAAAAAACCCATTACAATAGCCCGTCACGCTTACGGTGATGTCTATAAGAATACTGAGATGAAGATAGATGTTCCCGGAAAGGCGGAACTCGTTTTCACCGCAGAGGACGGGACAGTGACAAGGAAGACCATCTTTGAGTTCACCGGCCCCGGCGTAATTCAGGGCATGCACAATCTCGATGCCTCCATTGAGAGCTTTGCAAGATCCTGCTTCACCTATGCCCTGGCAGTCAAACAGGATCTATGGTTCGCGACCAAGGACACGATCTCCAAGGTCTACGACGGTGATTTCAAAGCCATCTTCGAAAAAGTATATGAGGAAGAATTCAAAGATAAATTCAATGATGCGGGAATCATCTATTTCTACACACTGATCGATGATGTCGCCGCCCGCCTCATGAAGAACGAGGGCGGTTTCGTGCTTGCCCTCAAGAATTATGACGGCGACGTTCAGTCCGACATGCTCTCATCCGCATTCGGCTCTCTTGCCATGATGACATCCGTTCTCGTATCTCCTCACGGATATTTCGAGTACGAGGCCGCTCACGGAACAGTCCAGCGCCACTATTACAAGCATTTAGCGGGAGAGACCACATCGACCAATTCCGTCGCCACGATTTTCGCGTGGACCGGTGCTCTCAGAAAACGGGGAGAGCTCGATGGCAATTCGGAACTCGAGGCATTTGCGGATAAACTCGAGCGTGCTACGCTCACGACGATTGAATCCGGAAAAATGACAGGTGATCTGATCCTCATTTCCGATCTCGAAAACAAGGAAAAGCTGAGCACCCTCGGCTTTATCAAGGCCGTGCGTGAGACGCTCGACACATTGATATAAAAAACGAAAAGATCACGCCCTGCATGCGCAGTTATCTGCAAATGATATCTGCCGCACGCAGGGCGTGTCTTTATGTGCTATTCAGTATTAGCGGGCGAAGAGCTGCCTCGAAATCCGCGGGGTCCTGAGTATTATTCCTCGGACAGCCCCTCCCAGATAGAGTAGAGTTCCTCGAGCCGGGACGCAATATCCTCTTTTCTATTTCCCAGTTCCGTACACCTGACCGGGTCACAGGCTACTTCTGGTTTTTCGAACTCGGCATCGATCGCAGCGTCCTCCTGCTCGAGCTCCTCGATTTCTTTTTCGGTGCGCTTTAAATCATTTGCACGCTTGCGGACTCTTGCCTGTTCCTCCTTCTGAGCTTTCCAGTCCTGCTTGGCGAGCGTCTCCTCCCTGATAACGGCGGCCTGAGGGTCTATTCCAAGATAGGCCTTCTCGAGAGTTTCCTTTTTCTCAAGATAATAGTCATAATTTCCTATATAACTGATCAGCGACTTGTGCGTCAGGTCAAGAATGCGGGAAGCTGTGTGATTAATAAAATAACGGTCGTGGGAGACGTAGAAGAGGGTTCCCGTGTAGCTGTTCAGCGCAGTCTCAAGGATCTCTCTGGAGTCTATGTCCAGATGGTTCGTCGGCTCATCGAGTATGATGAAATTGGCGCTGCCAAGCATGAGCTTGCACAGAGAGACTCTTGCCCGCTCGCCGCCGGAAAGATCACGGATGTACTTGAAGACATCCTCACCTGTGAACAGGAAAGCAGCAAGCGCGCTTCGTATCCTTGTGTTATTAAGATCCGGATAATCATCGGATATTTCATCGAAGATCGTCTTATTCATATCGAGAACGGCCATCTCCTGATCGTAATAACCGATCTCAACGTTCGCGCCGAGAGTAAAGCTCCCGAAATCGGGCGCATACACTTCGTTCAGGATCTTGAGCAGAGTTGATTTTCCTGTGCCGTTATTCCCTATCAGCGCGACATGCTCCCCCTTTTTGATTTCAAATGATAAGTCGTCGAAGAGAGAGATACCCCCGAAGGCCTTGGCAAGATGTGAGACAGTGAGAACGTCCCTGCCGCTCTCGAACCTGGGAGAGAAGGAGAGCCCCATCACTGCGTTCTCTCCGTATGGCTTGTCCGGCATCTCCATTTTGGCCAGCATTTTTTCCCGGCTTTCCGCCCGTCTGATAGATTTCTCACGGTTGAACTGCTTTAATTTGGCAATGACCTCTTCCTGATGCCTTCGTTCCTGTTCAGCCTTCATAAAAGCCATATACTCAGCATGGCGGATTTCCGCCTTTTTCCTGCTGTATGCATCATAATTGCCCATATAGGTCCTTGATCTGCCATGGTCGAGTTCTATGACCTTTGTGACGACACGGTTCAGAAAATAGCGGTCGTGGGAGACAATCAGGACCGCGCCCTTGTAATTCATGAGATAAGTCTCCAGCCAGACGATAGAATTCATGTCCAGATGGTTCGTCGGCTCATCGAGCATGATGATATCCGGAGCCGTAAGCAGGAGCGCGCCCAGAGCTACACGTGTCTTCTGACCGCCGGATAGAGTGCCGACACACTTCGAAAAATCTTCCTCCGAAAACCCCAGCCCCTTCAGAACGCCTGTGACTTCCGAGCGATACGCATATCCATTTGCACGGTCAAATTCCTCCTGATCGTGCGCATAAGCCTTCATCAAAGACTCCAGTGCGTCACCGGAAAGTCCGGCCATGCGCTTTTCGGAAGCACGCATACGGCGGTCGAGCTCGAGGATATCCTTTTTTACCATCATAAGCTGCTCAAAGATGGTCGCCTCACCGGTGAGATCCTGATGCTGAGCCAGATAACCGATATTTTTCCCGCGAGAGAGAGTGACAATGCCCGAGTCCGCGGACATTTCCTGCATAATGATTTTGAGCAGCGTAGACTTGCCTGCCCCGTTTATACCTACCAGCGCGGCTTTCTCGTTTTCCTCAATATGAAAAGAGACTTCCCGGAGCACCTCATTGCCCGGGAACGTCTTACTCACTTTCTGTATGTCAAGTATCACAGCCAGCTCCTTTAGTCATATTACTAAATACTTCCCGCTTGTCGGTTTCTGACCTGTCGTAAGCGAAATGATACTGCTATGATACCCGACTTTTTCCTGCTTGACCAGTGAAAAATTATAGCTCCATTGAAAAGTTGACTTTGTTGGATTATACTTTATCTGATTGAAAATCCAGAGACAGCCGCCGGCTGCCTGAAAACGGAGGTACACATGAAGCATATCGTGACTGCGGAACAGATGAGGACCCGCGACAATTATACAATAAAATCTCTCGGCATTCCGTCGGCAGTTCTTATGGAGAGGGCAGCCCTCGGCATAGCCAGAGAAGTTATAGAGAAATATGAGGAGCTCGGCAGCAAAGGCCGTGTACTTTGTGTATGCGGCACCGGCAACAACGGAGGTGACGGTGCAGCCTGCGCAAGAATCCTTCACATGAAAGGAGTGAGAGCCGACCTTTTCATCGTCGGCGACCCGGAAAAATTCACCGCTGAAATGCGGCTTCAGGAAAAAATCTGCAAGAAGCTGGGAATCCTTGAGGTGACCAATCCGAATTACCTTTCTTATCAGATCATCGTCGACGCAATGTTCGGTATCGGTCTCTCCCGTGATGTGGAAGGTGAAGCCCAGGATGTCATCTCAGCGATAAACGACTGCGGAGCATATGTGATCGCAGCGGACATCCCGTCCGGCATCAACGCCGACACCGGAGCTGTCATGGGGAACGCCGTCCACGCAGACGTGACAGTCACCATGCAGCTGATAAAACCCGGCCTTGTCCTCTATCCCGGCGCGCTTCATGCGGGCAGGATCGTTGTGGAAGAAATCGGCATTCTCGACGACATTCCCGGCGGCAAAATTGCCGCAAGGATGAGTAAGCTTCCGGGAGAAGAGACCTCGGATTCCGATATTCCGAAAGAGCTCTCTCTGGATGAGATCCATTATCTGGAGCAGGATGATATTAAGAAGCTTCTTCCGATGCGGCTCGCGTCCGGCAATAAGGGCACTTTCGGCAAAGTCCTTGTCATCGCCGGCTCTAAAAACATGGCAGGCGCCGCTTACTTCTCTGCCCTGGCGGCTATGAGATCCGGCGCCGGAATGGTCAAGATCCTTACCGCCGAGTCGAACCGTGACATTCTTCAGAGAGAGATACCCGAAGCGCTGCTCGAGACATATACAAATGACGAGGACGTCGTCATGGCTCTCGACGCCTCCCTTGCATGGGCGGATGTTGTCTGTATGGGACCCGGACTCGGAACGACAGAGCGTTCTGCAAAAATCGTACGCTACGTACTTCTTTCCTGTTCACATCCGCTGGTCCTCGACGCTGACGGTCTGAATTGTCTGTTCGGCGATACGACGCTTCTTTCTTCCTACATGGGCAAGCTTTACGTCACGCCTCACATGGGGGAGATGGGAAGACTTGCCATGAAGTCGGTCGCCGAGCTTAAATCCGACCCGATATCCTCAGCGGTGTACCTCGCGCGCAGCTGCGGAGTATTTACTGTCATGAAGGACGCCCGAACAGTCATAGCGCAGCCGGACGGCAGCGTCTACATCAACGTATCAGGCAACAGCGGCATGGCTACCGCCGGCAGCGGCGACGTGCTCTCCGGAATACTGGCTTCACTCCTAGCACAGGGAACAGATCCTTTCGCGGCAGCGCCGATGGCTGCACTGATCCACGGACTTGCCGGCGACGCGGCCTGCAGGGACAAAGGTGAGCGCTTCATGATCGCTTCCGATATTATTACGCACCTGAGTGATGTTCTGAAGTAACTTTCGGATAAGGAGACTATTATGAAAAAGTACAGCAGGGTAAGGGCGGAAATTGATCTGGACGCTGTCAAATTCAATTTCGAGAGCATGAAGAACAATCTCACACCCGGCACAAAGATGGCAGCAGTCATAAAAGCCGACGGCTACGGTCATGGAGCTGTCCAGATTGCGAGACTCATCCATGAATTTGATTATATCTGGGGATTTGCGGTGGCAACGGCAGAGGAAGCCATGCAGCTCCGCGCAAAGGGCATCTCGAAGCCGATCATGCTGCTCGGCTATGCTTTCGAGGAATCCTATGAGGATCTGATCGATTATGATATTCGCGTGTGCGTGTTCGAGGAGGAGACGGCAAGAGCACTTTCGATCTGCGCGGCGGGGCTCGGCAAAACGGCGATCATACATTTTGCGCTCGACACAGGCATGAGCCGGATCGGCTTTGCTGATACAGCTGAATCCGTCCAGGCCATAAAGCGGATCACAGCCCTTCCGAATATTAAGGTCGAAGGCCTTTTCACTCACTTTGCCAGAGCAGATGAGCTCAGCATCACGCCGGCGATCGCACAGATGAAGAGATATAATCGATTCTCTGAATTGCTGGCAGATGCAGGCATAGAAATACCGATCCATCACATGTCGAACAGCGCCGGCATTATACGTCTTCAGGCAGCGAACGCCGATATGGTGAGGGCGGGCATCACGGTCTACGGTCTTTATCCGTCAGATGAGGTCGAGACGGAGCCGGTCCCGCTAAGACCGGTCATGAGCCTCAAAAGCCATATTTCCTATGTAAAAACTCTCGAACCCGGGGCCGAGATTTCCTATGGGGGAACATACAAAGTTACCGAGACGAAACGAGTCGCGACGATCCCGGTCGGCTACGCGGACGGATATCCGCGCCGGCTTTCCAATAAGGGCTGCGTGCTGATCCGCGGAAAAAAGGCTCCGATCCTCGGCAGAGTATGCATGGACCAGTTCATGGTGGACGTCACGGACATCCCCGAGGCTGCCCAGAAGGATGAGGTCGTCCTCGTCGGCAGCCAGGGTGATGAGCACATTTCCGTCGAAGAGCTCGGAGCGCTCTCCGGACGTTTCAACTACGAGTTCGTCTGCGATATCGGAAAACGGGTCCCGAGGTGCTTTATGAAGAACGGCATCTGCGTGGAGCAGACTTCCTGTTTTGATTAATAAGCGGATAAACAGTTCAGACGGACTGCATTAATGTCTATGAAGCCGGCGAAAGCATCATCTTCATCGAAAAACGCAGGTCCTCCTCTTCAAGCTTAAAAATGCTTACGCATTTTTGATCTCTCAGGTCGGACCCGCAATGTTTTTCTCACGAAGATGAATGCCTTCCGCCGGCACCCATACTCCAAGCGCAGTCTGTCTGAACTGTCACCAAACTCCAATATCCGGCATGAACACCATCCGGACCATCTCCCGACTCCGGAATCCGGCACGCACAACCATCCGGACCGTCTCCCAGCTCCGGAATCCGGCACGCACAACCATCCGGACCGTCTCCCGACTCCA
>JBGUIK010000033.1:0-10841 GCA_045112915.1 Lachnospiraceae bacterium | reverse complement strand
CCCGGCTCCTTGCGGCAGTTTGCGTAAGAAACTGCATCGTTGTGTACTGTATGTGTCTCATAACCGCCTGCTACGTTCTCAAGTGCTGCAACATTAATTTTGTTCATATCTGTCATGGTTTTTATCTCCTTTATTTATCTATAATTTTGTGATTTTCTTTTTTAGCGGGCTTTCTCTTTTGCCCTGACATCTATATATACGAAGGACTTTGGGGGAGGGACAAAAGAATTTGCCAAAGTTAATTAGATGTTAATTAGATTTTTTCCAGGATTTTTTTATAGGGCATCAGCATTCCTTCGGTCATCTTATTCCCAAGCTTCCTTCTGAGTTTTTTATTGGTCATCATTGCTCCGACCAGGTACATGCCGAGGATGGTTCCCTTTCGTTTCTGCGGGAAATCATAGAAACCGTGCTCTTTATAGAAACGATGATCTTCCTTCATCATCCCTTGCATCTGATAAATGAGGTCGCGGAAAATCTTCAGACCGCCGACACCATAGAAGTTTTTCGGCGGGTTGTACGCATGGTCAGCAGCGTAGCAAATGCGAAGCGCCAGCTGTCTCACCTCCCGCCCCATATCTACTCCGCTTACGGCAATGCCTGCAAGGAAATTACCGCCCACCTGAGCTCTGGCTTCCATCAATGTAATCAGGTTGGGTTCATTTGCAAGATCACCTTCCACGAGATAACCGACCGGTTTGCCCATTGTGACGGTGCGGTGCCCGTTGCAGAACTGCCGGTCGTCGAACATTTTAAAACGAGACCCCATAGAGTGGTCACGAATTGTATAAGCGTAAACAATCGCGTCGGAGGACTGAATATTGTTCCTGAGATACGAATCAAAACCGTCTTTGTAGATGCAGGTTCCGTCCGCGGCACAGTGGAAACAGCCGAGGCAGCCGCCCTTAAAGGGGAATTCGCGGATATTGACCACGTCACACGTGCAGGAGACACTTTCCTTGAACCTGTTTATCATGTCTGCAAGTACGGTGTCGGAACCGTCGGCAGGGAGGTCAGTGATGACGACGATGCGTTTCGATGGGGCCGGCGTTCCGTTGCTGCCAGAATAGGCAGTGGCCGTGTCCTGTGAGTCTGGCAATCCTCTGCTGCATGAACCGGCGCCGATGGTATCCCGTGAAGAAGATGCATATCTTGTCGGTTCATACAGACCGTGCTTCATATTCCAGCACACGTAGCGGAAGAACTTCAGGGCTTCCGATTGACCTTTCTTATTCAGCAGATCCTCCATATCCGCCGACAACCCGGTGATATAGCGGAGACCCAGATCATCGCAGTTATCCTTAATGAACTCATGGGCGGTCGTATCGTAAAAATGCTTGGAGGTCGTCAGCTGGGTCGCGTATTTGCCGGAGAGGTCCACGCCGTGCTCCTTTATGAGCTCGATAAAGCGATGCAGCTGGGAGGGGACGAGGAACGTGTAAACCGGGTAGGCGAACAGCAGAAGGTCTGCAGAACGCAGGGCATCCTCGGCTTCAGCAAAGCTCTTTTCTATCGCATGAATCCCTGAACCGACGTGCAGGTAACGGAACTCTATCTTTTTAAAATGTTTTTCGATGAACAGGGCGGTCTGAAGTGTGATGCTGTTTTTCCCGGACGGGGAACCATTGATGACGAGTACTTGCATTTTTATTCTCCTCTTGCGTCTTTTGACGGCCTGACTACAAGGTAATTCAGTGAATTGAGCGCTCATGGACATTATATCACTACCGGTGGAGCGAGGCATCTGAAATCGTTGATGAGGACCATTGCGTGTCTCGGAAGCAGTATTTCTGTTGCAAATAAAACCGGTGCGGCTCCGAAAAGGAACCGCGCCGGTATTCTCTGTTTCCGGAAAAATACGAGACCATATCTCTCCGCATTGGAAGTGTATTTTCACCGATAGAAAGCGTATGATGAAGATACATTAAGGAACGGGAGGAAACAGGCAGATGGATGTAAGGACCAGAGTGACAATATGTCGGCTGCTTACATTTGCCAAAAGCAACGTCCCGTATTCCGAAAGATGCGGCATAAAAGATATATCTTATTACAAGAGTTCAGAAGATAGACCTTCGGCAGCGGAGAGCTCACAAGATCGAAATAAATTGGAGGGTGTGAAATGGATAGAAGAGTGTGGATCATAATAGCGCTTATATATCTGATCTGGCCGGCCGACCTTCTGCCGGGAGTTCCGATCGATGACATTATCGTACTCTTGATCAGCGCGCTGGCACAGATGCCGGGCAGCAAAATCGAAGACAATACACAGGAATCCTGAACGGAAATGATCAGCCAGCCGAAGACCTCCTTTCTGGTTTCTGGTTCAGCGGATCGTCAGGTAAGTGCCGCTGAAGAAATATAAGCCGGAGATGAGCTCATTCATCTCCGGCTTAAATTCGTTATATGGCCGGCAGACAATATGCGGTATAATTCAATTAAGAAGAATGGGGGGCGCATATGGGAAAGAAGTCTGTCAGAGAAGACAAAAATATATACCAGACCGCAAGAGAAGAAGCGGGGCTCACGCGGGCAGCGGCAAGTGAGCTCATGGATTTTGTTCCGGAGAGCAGGATCGAGAAGATCGAGAGCGAACGGGCTCTGCCGCGCCCGGAAGATGTGCTGGCCATGTCGAAAGCGTATAAAAAACCGGGGCTCTGCAATTATTACTGTGCCAAAGCCTGTCCGATCGGCCATGAGTTTGTGCCGGCTGTTGAGCTTAAGGGGCTCACGCAGATAGCGCTGGAAGTGCTGAATTCACTTAACAAGCTCACTAAGGAAAAAGAGAGACTCATTGAGATCTCGGTTGATGGCCGGATTTCCGAGGATGAGATAAAGGATTTTGCAAGAATAAGGCATGAGCTGAACAGCATTTCGGCGACCGTGGATGCGCTGCAGCTGTGGGTGAGTGATGCGATTGCTGCAAATGGCATTGATAAGGCGGAGCTGGATCGGCTGACCGGGGAGCTCATGGAATGAATCAAAAGGAGAAAAAATGAAGAATCCTTTCAGACACTTTTTTGGGAAGCAGCGGAAAGGGAAGAGGAAAGAATCGGAGAAAGAGTATTTTCTCTGCTGTGATTTCGGATGTGATATCACTTCGCCGATACCGTCAGTGGAGCCTGTCCACGAGAATTCCCACAGCATTGTTTCGGCAGTTGTCGGTACGGTGGTGAAGCTGTTCCCAGGAGAGAGGCATGAAGTTGCGGAATTCGTTTCCGAAATCATGGATGAAGAAGGAAAGCCCATCGGTATAAAATGCAGGATCAAAACAGATCCCAAAATACTCAGGTTCTTTGGTATTGCGGAAGACTCTGCGTGGGAAATAGATCTGATCTGCGAAAAAGCTGTCTTCGTCGAAGACAGTAAGTATGAAAACGGGAAGAACACCCATACCTATCGCAGGCTGCTCCTGACTGAGAAAAAGAGGGAATATAGTCATACCGCGGATCCATATGCCGGTGCTGATTGCGCCGGACAGATTCAGGGAGAAACCGGCGAGGTTTTTGAGTTCATTAAATGTTCTGGAGACAAGGCAGCACTCACTGCCTTGTTGGACGACAATGCGGAATTTCGGCAACTGGATAGGGCATCCGCTGAAGTGATTAATGAAGTAACAGGCCTAAATTTAGATTTTACAATGGAAGGAGAAAAAGTTGACGTGTGTAAGGCAATAGAACAGATACGAAAAGAAGCAATCGAAGAGGGAGACAAGCATGGTGAGGAGAAAGGCATACTCAATTCTATCAGAAATTTGATGGAGACCACGAGCTGGACAGCTCAGGCTGCAATGGATGCCCTGAAAATTCCTGAGGCAGACAGGGCAGGATATTTAGCCAAACTTTGATATATCAGAATTGTTGACCTAAACATGAAAAATGGGCGGATCTGCTTTTGGATCTGCCCATTCATTATTTCTTATTCAGATTTTATTCAGTCGGGTTGCAATTAAAAACCAATCAGACTGCCGGAGATCCAGCCGCCGAAGTCCTCAGCGCCAAGTACATATACTTCATACCATGTGTAACCGTCCTTGGTCACTTTTCTGCCGGTTGTTCCTACCCAGTCACCGTTGTCGAGTTTGCATTTGATAGGTGCATCAAGGCCCGGTGCCTTTCTCAGATTAGCATAGGGAACAGAAGGGTTCTTGACCTGTACGTCCTTGCCGCCTGCTACGTTCTCGAGTTCCTCAAAATTGATCTTGTTCATTTCTGTCATGGTTTTAATCTCCTTTATCTATCTATAATTTTGTGATTTTTCTTTTTTAGCGGGCTTCCTTTTGCCCGTACATTAATATATACGAGGGACCTCTTGGGAGGGCTAAAAGAATTTGCCAAAGTAAATGCAAGGTTGAAGATTGAAATTGAGAAGTAAATGCAAATTAATTAGCTAATTAGACCTTTCCTTTTAGAAGAATAGAACCGCACGCCGTGCAGTAGTCATACCGCGGATCCATCTTGGCGCCGCAGGATACGCATGGAATCTCGATTTCATTTGATTTATCATATTTTTCGTAGGCATACGGACTTCCCAGATTTCCGAGAAAGCGCACTCTGTCACCTTCGTTCAGATAATCATAGACTGCTCTATTGTCGGTCCAGTCCTGCGATTTTTTCTTACCTGAGTCTGTTCTGAAGACGACTGTGTATATATCCTGGTCTGATTTGTCCTTGCGCCTTCTTCGAAAATAGCGCTTCTTTTCGACGGTGCCTTCCCAACTTGGTTTTTTTCTGCCGCTAAGCAGAGCGATGATCAGCATAAGTATATAGGTGAAAATACCTGCGAAAACCGCTGTAATGAGACCGGTACCCATTATGATCAGAACAACAATCAAGAAAACGGCTATAAGGGGAAATCCAATCATCTGTACTTTCTTTGTGAATTTCTTATAGGCCTTAAAGCTCTCGTGGTCAGTGATATCGGAATAACCGATGCCGCCGGCTCCGACCTGTTCGATGTTCTCATATAATAACTCTTCGGAAAGCGTCTTCCCGCAGGAGGGACAAATGCCCTGGGCGCCCTTGATATTAGCGCCGCATTTGGAACAGTACTTGTGTAAAATGGCCATGACGGATGCTCCTTTCTGAATGGCAACAAGGTTTTTAGAAGATATTTACTTTATGTATCAGTATACCATATGGAATTGTGTGGTGAGAATAGTCCTGCAAACAAAAACGGCGCGGCTCCGAGATGGAACCGCGCCGGAATGTTTGGCAAATAAAAATGAGCAGATCCGATTAGATCTGCCCATGAGTTCTTGCTTACATTTTTATAGTCGGGTTGCAATTAAAAACCAATCAGACTGCCGGAAATCCAGCCGCCGAAGTCCTCAGCACCAAGTACATATACTTCATACCATGTGTAACCGTCCTTGGTCACCTTTCTGCCAGTTGTTCCTACCCAGTCACCGTTGTCAAGTTTGCATTTGATAGGAGCATCAAGGCCCGGTGCCTTTCTGAGGTTGGCATAGGGAACAGAGGGGTTCTTGACCTGTACATCCTTGCCGCCTGTTACGCTCTCAAGTGCTTCGAAATTGATCTTGTTCATATCTGTCATGGTTTTAATCTCCTTTATTTATCTATAATTTTGTGATTTTCTTTTTTAGTGGGCTTTCTCTTTTGCCCTGACATCTATATATACGAGGGTCTTTGGGGGAGGGCTAAAAGAATTTGCCAAAGTTAATTAGACGTTAATTAGACCCTCATTTGCCAAAGGCTGTTTTGTGCCGGAAGCCGGATGCGGGAAAACGAGCTGGATCATATTTAACTCGTCGGTTAACTCTAATTCTAACTCGACGCGATGGGTTAAAAATATGTTTAACTCGACAAATGAGTTAGAATGGGGTATAATACGATATACGAGGGGGGTGAGATTAGTGAGAACGATTCCATATAAAGAAACACTTGAAATTGAATTTAAAAGTGATGAGAAATTATATCCGGACAGGGATCTGATTGAAGAAATTGTTGGAATGGCGAATACTGCCGGTGGAACGTTATATCTTGGTGTTGAAGATAATGGAGATATAACTGGTGTCCATAAGAAGCATAAGGATGCAATTGGAGTGACAGCTTTAATTGCAAATAGTACTGTGCCACCTATTGCAGTCAGAGCCGAGGTGATTAATGAAGAGAATTATGATGTATTAAAGATAGAAGTTCCTAGAAGCAGAAGCATTGTAGCAACTTCTTCGGGCAAAATATTAAGAAGGCGGATAAAGGCGGATGGTTCGCCAGAAGTCATACCAATGTACCCATACGAGATTCCTTCAAGACTTTCAGAATTAGGGTTGTTGGATTTTTCTGCGCAACCATTACCGGGAGCAACTGTAGAAGACTTGGATCCGAATCAGAGGGTAAGGTTACGCAGAATTATTCAAACACGTCAAGGCGGAGAGAAGAATCTGCTGACGCTGTCGGATGATGAGTTGGATATTGCTTTACATCTTGTTACTCGGGTTGGCGATAGCTATGTGCCTACAGTTACAGGTATATTGCTGATTGGAAAAGAAGAGCGTATTTCTGAGTTGATGCCAACTGCAAAATCTGCATTTCAAGTACTTGAAGGCACGAATATACGGATGAATGAAGAAAGCAACAAACCTCTTCTGGAATTATTTGAGAACTATGAAACATATCTCAAAGCTTGGAATCCTGAAAGGGAAACGGAGTATGGCCTTTTTAGAATTCCTATTCCAGAATTTGATTGGGCTGCATTTCGCGAGGGAGTAGTAAATGCTTTTTGCCATAGAGACTATACCATTCTAGGCAGTGTTCGAGTATTGATCGATGACGAAGGACTAAGTATAAGCAACCCAGGGGGATTTATTGATGGTGTAAATCTTAAAAATCTTTTGACGGTTGAGCCGCACGGACGCAATCCGGCATTGGCTGATGCTATGAAAAGGATAGGCCTTGCAGAAAAAACGGGCAGAGGCATCGATCGAATATTTGAAGGCTCAATTGTTTTTGGACGCCCCTGGCCAGATTATTCGGATTCTACGAGTCGTACGGTTAAGCTTTTTATACAAAGAGCGAAGGCAGATTTGCCTTTCGCAAAATTTGTTGCAGATGAGCAGAATAGACAAGGAAAACCGTTATCCATTTATACACTTATGATTCTATCTGTGATGAACATGGAAAGAAGGGTAAC
The DNA here is from genome assembly GCA_045112915.1 of Lachnospiraceae bacterium. Classification (GTDB taxonomy): domain Bacteria; phylum Bacillota; class Clostridia; order Lachnospirales; family Lachnospiraceae; genus Chordicoccus. The sequence continues at coordinate 3,692 of JBGUIK010000033.1, read as the reverse complement.
TGTTGATCGAATCGTTGATATAACGAATCTCAGTGAAAATAAAGTACGATCTGCTGTAGAAAAATTGATTGAGCAAGGACTGGTAGAAGCATCCGGCCGTGGAAAGGGTCGTTCGTTTATTTTGGGTGCAAAAATCTACAAGGAAAATAAAGAGACTATTCAATACGTTCGGCAAACAGACATAGACAGCATTCGATATCCGGAGTTAGTTATGAAACTTGCGAATACTCAAAATGGATTCATAACAAAGCAAGACGTAGCAGATCTTCTCAAAATTACAGCTTCGCAAGCTTATCGTATAATCAAAAAGCTTCAAAATGAAGGAAGACTTGAATTGCTTTGCGGAGGAAAACACGCGAAATACAAAGTAACTGAATAGCTGAATTATTGACATCCCATAGTTGTAATTCACATGAATCTAAGAAAAGGCAGGTTTTAACGCGAACGTGAGTAAATCCCTGCCTTTTTGCATGTTTATCGGTTCTAATTCGCTGTTAAGTCATTTCAACTGGATCTAATTCGACAATCAATGAGTTAAGTGTCAAGCGTCGAGTTAGGTGTCGAGTTAAGCGTTGAGTTAAGCGTTGAGTTAATAATCTGCTGTTTCTCTGCATGAATGCGTGAGATCTGTCCGAGATAAAGATCTGGAAGGGCTTTACCGGCTGAGCAGCCAGGACTTCCGTTTTCGATCAGCGAACGCACCCGCCAAAATATGGATGAGATCCGCAGTGCTGCCGGCAGATACGCAGAAGATTTATGTTTCCGGGGGCGGAAATGTATGAGCTTGAGAAAGCAAGGCTTACGTTCAGATTGGATCCGTCGCCGACGGAGGAGAAGAAACAGAGGGCGAGGGAGAATGGGAGGAGGAATGGTTTTGGGAAAGAGTAGAGATCGGACAAAGTGAGTATTACTGATGTGTCCAAAAACGGCGCGGCTCCGAAACGGAACCGCGCCGAAATTATCATCATTTATAAGTTTTTTGGTATGATCCGAAGGATCAGAAACCAATCAGGCTCCCTGCAATCCAGCCGGTGTCATAAGCGCCAGCCAGCATGATCTCGTACCATACATAGCCGTCCTTCTTGACCTTGCGGCCTGTCGTGTAGACCTGTGTGCCGTTCGGGATTGTGAAGAAAACCTTGGAGTTAAGGCCCGGCTCCTTGCGGCAGTTTGCGTAAGATACAAAATCCTGCCTGCAAAGCACTTTGAGCGGAAGTCCGGTCTGCGCCGAGGTTCAAGCAAATATTAAGGCGAGTAAAGCAGGATGCGCTGTAATCAAATGTTGAGCTCTGTTATAGTATATACAAGCAGCAAAATATCCTACCACCCGGCTTTAACGAGAAGAATGTACTGCATTTTTCGAGTATGACATTAGTGGGGGAGCACAGGAATTCGGTTTGGATGTGAGGCGAGACATGAGTATAGGAAAGAAAATAGCAACACGAAGAAAAGAACTTGGATTAACACAGGAAATGCTTGCTGAGAAGCTGTCTCTCAGCGCGCAGGCATTCAGCGATGAAAAACTCAATGAGTATATTGAGGAAACGGAGACATATGTGCTGCCTCTTCTTAAAACTGTCAAGCAGAACTATATGGAATACAACAATGCAGTGTTCCTCATCAAATATCATATGTTGAGCGTGCTGGAGAGCCTGAAGAATATGATGATGAGAGATCGATGAACCTCTGATGAGGAGGGTATATGACGAGATGCCGCCGGCTACGGCTGAGGTAAATAAGGGTAAAAAACGCAGAGGTCGGAAAGGCCTCTGCGTTTTTTGGGGAGTTATTATAATGATTCCGGGGCATTATTCCGGAAGACCCAGAATGCGTCCTGCCATCCAGCCGTAATCCGGGGAATCAAGCTCATACCATGTTCTGCCGTCATCAGGGTTGTACTTGGATCTGCCTGTTGTTGTTACCCATGTGCCGTTCGGATAAGAAGTGATGCGCTCATAACTGGTGCCCGGACCACATCTCAGAACACCGTTCTGTACTGTTCGTGTGTTGACCTGTCTCCATTCGCCGCCTGCTACATTTTCAAGTGTCTCTACACTCATCTTGTTCATATCTGTCATGATTTTAATCTCCTTTAATCTGTTTTATAAATAAATATTTTTGTGATTTTCTTATTTCAGTGGGCTTTCTCTTGCCCGAACATATATTGATACGAGGAACTTTGGGGGAGGGCTAAAAGAATTTGCCAAAGTAAATGCAAATGCAAATTAATTAGAGATAGGGAAGGAATCCGAACTCCTTAAGAACCGGGATAATCGCAATGACAAATGGTAATATTTTACGGAATTTGCCTGATAAATGGTAGGATATTATGGAAATTGCAAAAATCCATAGACAGATTTCTGAAAAGATGATATTTTTCATGAACTGGTTTTGATGCGTACTCGGCTCTTTTATCCTTCAAAGAAATAAATTATAATTAAAGGAAGTGATCAGAATATGTCACAAAAAGACATTACGGAGAAGATGCTATTCACATATAATGATGTGTTTGCTGATGTTGTAAACGCCCTGCTCTTTAAGGGAGAGCAGGTGATAGCTGAGGAAGAACTTGTTGACCAGACACCCAGGGCAGCCTATAAAGCGGATGGCGTGATCAGAGATATTGAGAGAGATGTCGCGAAGCGCTGGTTAAAGAACAATATACGGATTGCCTGTATCGGAATAGAGAATCAGACAGAGCCTGATCAGGATATGGCGATACGTGTTTTCAGCTATGACAGTGCGGAGTATCGGGCTCAATTACTAAAGGAAAACAGGAAAAATCCGCGGTACCCAGTCGTTACCATTGTGCTTTATTTTGGCTACAAGAAACACTGGGATGAGCCGCAGTCTCTGCTTGAAGCTGTAACTGTTCCGGATATTTTACGGCCGTATGTATCAGATATAAAAATCAATCTTTATGAGATTGCGTTTTTGGAAGATGAGCAGCTGGAGTATTTTCACAGTGATTTTCGGGTTGTTGCCGATTACTTTTCTCAGATGCGCAAGAATAATAAATATGTTCCGAGCACTGAGACGTTAAACCATGTGGAAGCCGTGCTACAGCTCTTGAGTGTCATGACACAAGATACGCGATTTGAGGATGTGTTAAAGTGGGAGAAAGGTCCTAAAGGAGGTGTTCATAATATGTGTGAGGTGCTTGATCGAGTCGAGGCAATTGGCATGGAAAAAGGTGAGAAAAAAGGTGAGAGAAAAGGCGAGATCAAAGGTGCAATCAGGATATATAGGGAAGAAATGAATCTTTCCTCGTCTGAAATTGTCAGGAAATTGGTTGCAAAATTCTCGCTTGACGAAAAAGAGGCGTGGGAATATGTCAATACTGCAATGGGCGCACAGCAATTGTAGTATATCGGTTTGAGGGTATTGACCTTAAATGATGTATGTTCGAATAAAAACGGCGCGGCTCCGAAACGGAACCGCACCGAAATTATCATCATTTATAAGTTTTTTGGTATGACCCGAAGGATCAGAAACCAATCAGGCTCCCTGCAATCCAGCCGGTGTCATAAGCGCCGGCGAGCATGATCTCGTACCATACATAGCCGTCCTTCTTGACCTTGCGGCCTGTCGTGTAGACCTGTGTTCCGTTCGGGATTGTGAAGAAAACCTTGGAGTTAAGGCCCGGCTCCTTGCGGCAGTTTGCGTAAGAAACTGCATCGTTGTGTACTGTA
>JBGUIK010000032.1:0-28955 GCA_045112915.1 Lachnospiraceae bacterium | reverse complement strand
CCCGGCTCCTTGCGGCAGTTTGCGTAAGAAACTGCATCGTTGTGTACTGTATGTGTCTCATAACCGCCTGCTACGTTCTCAAGTGCTTCTGCACTCATCTTGTTCATATCTGTCATGGTTTTAATCTCCTTTATATCTATAATTTCGTGATTTTCTTATTTAGTGGGCTTTCTCTTTTGCCCTGACATCTATATATACGAGGGACTTTGGGGGAGGGACAAAAGAATTTGCCAAAGTTAATTAGAGGTTAATTAGAGTTAATTAGACTGTGACCAGAGAATAGAAAGCGAGACTAAAACTGCAATCAATGAATACGACTATTTCCTGAGTGTACGATTCATCAAATGCATTTGTTCCGGCAGGCAATCCCGCTTATAATAATACATAGTGGATTTTGCGGCATAAGCTGAAAAAGAGGCAGCTGTATCAGGAATAAAAGGTCCACGAAAAAATTATGTGAAGGTACACCATGAAAAAACAAATACTTTTACTGCTTGTATTCTTACTTATGGGCTGCGGAAAGCCGGAAGTGTCACCGGAGCCCACGGGAGCGAATACAGATTTGTCTGCTGCTGAGAAGACTGATGATACAAATGAGTCTGTGGTGGAAACTCACAGGCTGACAGCAGCCCTTGAGGGTGTTGTCCCTGATGAATATAAAGAGAAAGAAGAACTCTTTTTCCAAACCGTAGCAGCTTCCTCTGAGCTCGGTCAGTCTGATCCATCAGTCTATAACGGAGCAGCCTGCGCTGTTGATGGTGATATCGCCACGTCCTGGAAGGAAGGGGCTCCGGGCAACGGGACCGGTGAGACCATCAACGTCGGGTTTTCCGGCCCGCAGGTCATTAATTACCTTGAATTTCATGTCGGAGACTGGCAAGATGAAACGCAGTGGGAGCAGAATTCAAGGCCCGGAAAACTGGAAATCGTAGTGAATGGGGAGATAGTCGATGTAGAGCTGCAGAATGTTCGGGCATGCCAGTATGTGGTATTTAGTGAACCGGTGGAGACGGATTCATTTGCATTAAAAATCACGGACGTCTATCCCGGGGCAGGTGAAATAGAAGACACCGGCATATCGGAGATCAGGGCATACGGAGATGTAATCACTGCAAATGAACGCACAATATCCAACACGCAGCCCCCAAAGGCCGTGCAAGCTGAGGAGACAAATGCAGATTCCGCCAACGCTGCCGATCAAAACGCGGATACACGCGCACCCGGCTATAATACATATGGCAACCCGGACTGGTTCGAATCAAGGCCGTACTGGGAACAGGATGATGGCAGCTGCTTCTGTACGGTATCAGGGACAACGGGAAATGACCTGACAGTGGAATTCAGTGACGGTGTAAGCCTGCCGGGATATTGCTGTTCATATGAGATTCAGGCAGATGGGACCATCATATATGCTTATAAAAAAGGATGGTATTTTATATATTATCCTTCGGAAGATGCGCTGAGCGTGCATTGTGGTGCCAACACAGACTCTGTGGCTGTCGGATACTATCATCCGACTTCTGGAAACAGAGTTACCGAAAGCGATGCGGGTTCTTCTTCTGAAGATCATTATAGCGTGACGAGAGAACACTGGGAGAATTCGGAGCGCGCCGCCCTGACCATAGTACAACAGCTCGATGGCTATGGTTCGTTATCGTTCATTTCAGAGTCGGGCAAGTCGGCGATTACATTTTATGATGGTGGAGAAGGGGATTCGACCTATATGTTCTATACAAATATCAGCGGTGAGACACCTGACGATGTGTGGGATCTGGCGGACGGATCTGTATCGGGTGATTCTGTTACTATATATCTTCAGAATTCCCAGGGACAAAGGGCGACGGTGACTGCTGACTTATCGGATGGAACAATCGACTTTACAGGCATTATTTACCGGAACACACCGACAAGGTATTACTATTGATCTAAGCTTGTTTTTTGCTATGCAAATGAAAACGGCGCGGCTCCGAAATGGAACCGCGCCTAAATTATCATCTTTTATAAGTTTTTTGGTATGACCCGAAGAATCAGAAACCAATCAGGCTCCCTGCAATCCAGCCAGTGTCATAAGCGCCGGCGAGCATGATCTCGTACCATACATAGCCGTCCTTCTTGACCTTGCGGCCTGTCGTGTAGACCTGTGTGCCGTTCGGGATCGTGAAGAAAATCTTGGAGTTAAGGCCCGGCTCCTTGCGGCAGTTTGCGTAAGAAACTGCATCGTTGTGTACTGTATGTGTCTCATAGCCGCCTGCTACGTTCTCAAGTGCTGCAACATTGATCTTGTTCATATCTGTCATGGTTTTAATCTCCTTTATTTATCTAAAATTTTGTGATTTTCTTTTTTAGCGGGCTTTCTCTTTTGCCCTTACATCTATATATACGAGGGACTTCTTGGGAGGGCTAAAAGAATTTGCCAAAGTTAATTAGAGATTTTCCATATTATAAATTGACGCCATTAAATAGGAGCGCCTCGGCATTCTTGCCGCGTCTCTCACTTCCTGTCCCGATACTGCTGCGGTGTCTGTCCCCTGTACTTCTTAAAGACCTGCGTGAAATAGCTCTGCGAAGGATAGTTCAAATACATCGTGATCGCGGAGAGCGAATAGTCTGTATGACGGAGCATGTATTCTGCCTCGCGCAGCTTCTCGCGGTGGATGTAATCGGGGATGCTCATGCCGAGTTCTTTCCTGAAACGCAGGGATAAGCTGCGGCCGCACAGATTGCAGTGTCTTGACAGATCTTCAAGACCGACAGGCTCGTGCAGGTGGACAGAGATATAGGTAAGACATTTTTCAATCAGGGGGGACACTGTCGGCATCTTCTGTGCCTCCCTCACCTTACCGCACAGATCCATCAGCATGGTAAAAGTCAGATTTTGAAGGAGCGGAATCTCTGTCAAAAGGTCCGCACGCTGACAATAGAGATCACTAAGGTTAAAGGCCGTTTCCACGTCGAGACCACCTCGGATTGCAGCGCGGGAGACCAGAGTGGCAAGGCAGACAAAGGCATATTTCTGCTGTCGGAGTTCGTTCTGGGACATCCTTCCGACCCTGCCCGGAACCGGCATGAACAGAGTGCGTTCAAGAAGCGCCCGGTCTCCGGTCTCCACAGCCCTCGTAAGTGATTCCTCAAAATCCAGCGGCACATGGAACGCCGATTCCTCGCGCTGACGGAAAATAGACTGGTCCAGCAATGAAGCACCCAGCTTTCTGGTGGAGACGTTATCCACAAAAAGGATATTCTCGGGAAGGACCTCCGTGCCCAGCTGGTTCGTTATCAGACAGATCAGGTCTTTCAATTCTTCCAGAGTAACCAAAGGCTGTTGGAGAATTCTTTCACAAAACACCTCCAGATAGAGCGGATGGATCGCCTCGCTGACCGTCCTCAGGACAACCTCCCTCGAATGCCAGTAGGGACTCACAAGACCGATCAGCACATAGAGATCCTCGCGCACTTCCATGATCCCCAATAAAAAACCCGGTTCCAGAAAGTGGATGATCGGATGCAGCGCATCTCTGTTTCCCCGTCTGAAAGCTTCTATAGCCGCAGAGCTGGAGGGAATCAGGACAACGTCTTCTTCCGTATGCGGCCATGCCTGAATCAGCCTGCCGCCTCCGTCAAGAAGGGAGAGCGGAATGTCTGTTACATTGTAGAAACGTTCGAGTGTTTTTTTGATTTCCTGCATTGTTTTCCCCAATCCCTTAAGCCGATTCACGCGGGCACTATCCTCCCGGAAACCTGTAAATCGCGATCTCTGATCGCGCGCGAGCTGAGGGACGCACTCTGTGCGTCTTCCTTCGCGCAGCTCTGCGATCCGCCGTGCCTAAGCATGCGTAACAATGCTCCGGTGGAGCATTGTGCAGCTGAGGCGGGGTCCGGAGCACAGGCTTAAACCCATGTTGAAGATTGAATCTGACATAATCATATCAGAAAAACGACATCATAATCAATAATTTTATATATAGGCAAATGCTCCCCTGTTATACTGCAATCAAATAACAGAAATCCCAGGAAATAATAGGAGGATGATGATTATGGCAAAGAAAGAACTCGGACTCGACAGCATGGGTATCCAGAAAACAATGCGTCTTCCGGACTATCTCAGCGATGGTATCGGTCAGCTCCCGCTGAACATCATGTCAACTTTGGTAGGCCAGCTCACGTATTTCTACACTGAAAAAGTCGGTCTGGCAGCCGGCGCGGTAGCGACCATGCTTCTGGTCGCAAAAATTGTGGATGCTTTTTCCGACCTTATTATGGGCAAGGTCATGGACAAGGTCAATTCCCCGAAGGGCAAGTGCCGCCCCTGGTTCCTCTGGATGATGGCACCGACGATGGCAATTATCGTGCTGCTGTTTACCGTACCTCATGCAGGCAGCGGCGTGCAGATGGCGTATGTTCTCATAACCAATATCCTGATTTCAGCCGTCATTTATACCGCCGTCGCCATCCCCTACACATCGATCATGGCTCTGCGCACAGAGAGTGTGGAGGAGCGGGCCAAGATGGGAATCGCGCGTATGATTTTCGGCTATCTCATCGGAATGGTCATCGCGGTCATGCTGATCCCTATCACCAACATGCTGGGTCCCGGCGGCGTTGCGGATCAGGCGGCCTGGATCAAGGTAGCGGTCGTATTCTCCATCCTCTCCGGTCTTGCGCTGTTCATTCTCTACCGCACAGCTAAAGAGAATGTCGACGTGCAGACGCTTCAGAAGGCCGAGAAGGAGGACTCCTTCCTCGATGAACTTAAGCTCCTGTTCCGGAATAAGTACTGGGTCATCATGCTTATCGCCAACCTGTTCGTCAATATCTCTTTCGGTCTCAGCTCCTCAGGCGGAACCTATTATGCCAAGTACATCCTCGGCAACGATAACCTTGTTGCCCTGCTGGGTGCCATCGGCCTTATTCCCACATTCGTCGGCTTTATCCTGGTCGGTCCGCTGACCAATAAGTTCGGCATGGCGAAGACCTGCCTGATCGGCAGCGTCATCGGCGCGGCAGCCTGCATCGTCCGTGTGTTCACTCCTTACAGCTTTTACTCCTGCATCATCGGAGGCGCATTCCAGACATTCGCGGTCATGCCCATGATGTGCGTCAGCGCGGCGATGGTCAACAACTGCGTGGAGTATAATGAATGGAAGTTCGGCAAGCGCCTCCTCGGCATGAGCAACAGCGCAAGTTCCTTCGGCGGCAAGGTCGGTTCCGGTATCGGCGGATCGCTGATCGGCTGGCTCCTGGCATTTGCCGGTTATCAGTCCGCTGCGGCTTCCCAGCCGGCGTCCGTCAATACGGCGATCTTTACATTTGCCATCTATATTCCGCTGGTCCTGTTTGTTGCCATGGGCATCCTGTTCACCAAGTATGACCTGGAGAAGATCTATCCGCAGATCGTGGAAGAGATCCGTGCCCGCAGAGCGGAAAAAGACATGACAGAGTAAAAAACAGTTAAGCTACAAATGACTTGTGAGCCGGACAAGACCTGCAGGGCGGAGTACGCCCTGCGGGCTTTCCGAAAGGAGGTACGAATGCTGAATCTTTATGACCTTACGATTGAATACAAGACAGAGCCGATCGGGCTGGATGAGCTGCAGCCCCGATTCAGCTGGAAGCTGAAAAGCGACCGGAACGATACATGGCAGAGTGCCTACCGCATCACCGTATCGCACAGCGAGGTGATCTGGGATACCGGACGTGTGGAGAACAGTCAGAGTGTCCTCATTGAATATATGGGTGAAGTATTGGAAGCGCGTACCGCTTACACCTGGAATGTAACGGTGTGGGATAACCACGGAGAAAGCGCTTCCGCTTCAGCCGTATTTGAGACTGGCCTGCTTAGCGGCACCGCTTTCGATGGCAATGCCCGCTGGATTACCCACGGATTTGAAAAAGATGACACTGTCAGCCCCGTTTTTATTAGACATTTCACGGCTCCCGCCGTTCCCGTCAGGGCAAGGCTCTATGCAACTGCCCTTGGCCTTTACGAAGTGGAAGTGAACGGCGTGAAAGTGGATGATACGTACTTTGCTCCCGGCTGGACCAGCTATCATAAGCGCCTCCAGTACCAGACCTATTCGGTGGAGAACCTCAGGGAAGGGGAAAACGAGCTGCGATTCACGCTTGGAAAGGGTTGGTATGCCGGTGCCCTTGGATTTACTCCCACGCCGAACCACTACGGTGACACCACAGCGCTCCTTTCCATGCTGATCCTGACGTATGCGGATGGTACGGAGCAGGTCATCGGCACGGATGAAGACTGGACGGTTTCCTCCGGTGTGATTCGCTTCTCAGAGCTTTATGACGGGGAGACCCAGGACTGGACACTTCCGGAAACATCAATCGGCAAAGCGACTGTCTTCGAGCATGGTCTCGAGTCGCTCACAGCCCAGGAAAATGAGCCGGTGCGTTGCCTCATCAAGCTCCCGGTTTCCCGTGAATTCACCGCTCCGAACGGAGATCACCTCTTCGATTTTTCACAGAATCTGACCGGATGGACAGAGGTAAAGATCACCGGAAGACCCGGACAGAAGCTTGTGCTGCGTCATGCAGAGAGTCTTGATGAAAACGGTAATTTTTATACCGGCAATTTGAGCTTTGCAAAAGCCACGGATACCTATTTTTTAAACGGAGAGGAACAGATCCTGCGGCCTCATTTTACTTTCCACGGCTTCCGCTATGTCTGCCTTAACGGATTGGAAGAAGGACAGCAGATTGAACTTACCGCCTGCCACCTCTCGAGCGACCTGAAAGCGGCGGGGAGCTTTACCTGCTCCGATGAGCGGGTGAACCGCCTGCAGCAGAATATCGTCTGGGGACAGCGGGACAACTACCTCGACGTGCCCACCGACTGCCCGCAGCGCAGCGAGCGTCTCGGCTGGACCGGTGACGCGACCGCCTACACGCCCACAGCGGTATTTCATCAGAATATCATGCCGTTTATGCGCAAATGGCTTCGTGACCTTGCCGCAGACCAGAATCCGGAGACGGGCATGGCGCAGGTGGTGCCGGACGTCCTTTCCGACGGTGCGACCGGCGGACAGAACGGTTCCGCTTACTGGGGCGATGCCGCGACAGTAGTTCCGTGGACACTCTATGAGACCTATGGGGACAAGCGGGTGCTTGCCGAACAGTACGATAGCATGAAGATCTGGACGGAATATGTCCGCCGCCAGTGCGGTGAGAACGGTCTGTGGCAGACCGGCTTTCAGTACGGCGACTGGCTGGGTCTCGATGCGGAGGTGAACGGTCTCGGTGACGAGCGCAAGGGAGCGACCGATGATTATTTTGTGGCAAATGCCTGCTATCTCTGGACACTGCAGATCATGGCGGACAGCGCCGCGGTCCTTGGGTTTAAGGAAGATGAGATCCTTTACCGCGAGCTTCGGGAGAAGGTGCTTGCCGCTTTCCGCAGGGAATACGTGACCCTGACCGGCCGTCTCGTGAGCGAGACTCAGACAGCCATGACGCTGGCACTCTATTTTGATCTGGTAGAAGAACAGTTCAAGGAGGATATTGCTGCCCGTCTGGAACAGAATATTGCAGCCCACAAGACACATCTGACGACAGGATTTATCGGTACTCCGTACCTCTGCCTTGCTCTGAGCGACAACGGAAAACATGCGGTCGCCGGCAAGCTTCTTCTGCAGGAGGAGAATCCCGGCTGGCTCTATGAAGTTAAAATGGGAGCTACCACGGTCTGGGAGCGTTGGAACTCCATTCTCCCCGACGGAAGCTTTAACCCTGCCAATATGAACAGCCTCAACCACTATGCGTACGGCGCGATCGGTTCCTGGCTTTACACTCGCCTTAGCGGTCTGCGCCGCCTTGAGCCCGGATACAGAAAGTTCGCTGTTGCTCCCGGTTTTATCAAGGGGATCACCCGGGCAGAATTGTCTTATGAAAGTGTCTATGGTACGATTGAGACAGCCTGGAAATGCGAAAACGGTAAGATCACGGTGGATCTCACGGTGCCCGTGGGGACGACCGCCCTGCTGACTCTTCCGGAGAAAGACGAGACACTGGAGATTGGCAGCGGCAGCTATCACTACGAATATGAAACGACGACCCGCCTCGAGCAGGACCGCTACACGATGGAGACACTGCTTCGCGTGATGCTTCAGCACCCGGCCGCCCAGCCCATCATCAGGCAGTATATGCCGGATATGCTGGACAACCCGATGATCCAGTACGTGATGGAAGAACCCATCTCCTCGCTCCTTGCTTATGCGGCGGAGGCAAAACCGCTGTATGAAATGATTCTGAAGGTGATGAACGAATCGGGGATCTGATCCGAGATGAAAAGCCCCTGGCACAAAGAACGCCGGGGCGTTCCTGAAGGGAGGAAACTATGGATAACAAAATCAAGAAAATCCTTGCCAAAATGACACTGGAGGACAAGATATCCCTCTGCAATGGGGCTGATTTTTGGCACAGCAAGGCTATGAAGAAGTACGGGATCCCCTCGTTCATGATGTCCGACGGCCCCCACGGACTGCGCGTCCAGAAGGGAGATGCGGATATGCTGGGCGTCAACAAGTCGGAGCCGGCTACCTGTTTTCCCACTGCGGTCACCGGCGGTGCGACCTGGGACACGGAACTTATCCGTGCGGAAGGAAAAGCCATCGGTGAGGAGGGGCTCTCTCTCGGCACGAATGTGGTGCTGGGTCCCGGCGTGAATATAAAGCGTGATCCCAGATGCGGACGCAACTTTGAGTATTTTTCCGAGGATCCGTTCGTGGCGGGACAGATGGGCGCTGCCTGGGTGGAAGGCGCACAGTCGACAGGAATCGGTACAAGTCTCAAGCATTTTGCCGCCAATAATCAGGAGTACAAACGCTTCAACGGCAACAGCCAGATGGATGAGCGCACGCTCCGCGAAATCTATCTGTCCGCTTTTGAGACAGTGGTCAAAAAAGCGCAGCCCTCCACCGTCATGTGTGCTTATCCGATGCTGAACGGCGTACACTGCAGTGACAATAAAATGCTGTTAAATGACATTCTGCGAGAGGAATGGGGATTTGAAGGACTGGTCGTCACCGATTGGGGTGCGCTCTGCGACCGCGTTAAGGCGATGGAAGCAGGCTGCGACCTCTCCATGCCGGGCGGAAGCGATTATATGGAAGACCGGGTAGCCGCGGCTGTTCGGGAAGGGAAACTCCCTGAGAGCGCGGTGGACGCATGTGCGGCGCGTGTGATCCGATTGGCACTGCTTGCCAAAGAACAGGAGCTTGAGAAGCCGTTCGATATAGAAGCGCACAACGCTGTCGCGCAGAAGGTCGCTGAGGGCGGCGCTGTCCTTCTCAAAAATGAAGACAGCATCCTGCCCCTTAAGGCTGAAGATATCGTACTCATCGGTGACATGGCGAAGAATATGCGATACCAGGGGTCCGGCTCCAGCCATATCAACCCTACAAAGCTTACGAGTCTTGTGGATGCCCTTCCGGGCGTTCCCTATGTTGCCTGCTGCAACGAAAAGGGTGAGGTGACTAAATCTGGTCTTTCAGAAGCACGGAAAGCTGCCCGGGATGCGAAGATCGCCGTCGTCTGTGCCGGATTGCCCGACATCTACGAATCAGAAGGGTTTGACCGGGAAAATCTGAAGATGCCCGAGGGACACGTGCGTATGATCGAAGCGGTGGCGGATGCCAATCCCAATACGGTGGTCGTGCTCTTTAGCGGCTGCGCCGTGGAGCTTCCCTGGCTGCGCAAAGTAAAGGCGGTCCTCTACATGGGTCTTCCGGGACAGGCTGGCGGTCAGGCCGCAGCCAACCTTCTGACCGGAAAAGCCACCCCCAGCGGTAAGCTGACAGAGACGTGGCCTCTGCGCCTGAATCTTGTTCCGAGCTATGAGACGTTCGGAAAGAAATATACCCACTATAGCGAAGGAATCTATGTTGGATATCGCTACTACCAGACAGCAGGCGCGCCCGTGCGCTTCCCCTTCGGATACGGACTCAGCTATACCGCTTTTTCCTATTCCGATCTGAAGATCGAAGACCGCCGTGTCACTGCGACGATCACCAATACCGGAAGCACGGAGGGTGCGGAGGTTGTACAGCTCTACATAGCAGCGCCGCGAAGCGGCCTCTTCCGACCGCTCCGTGAACTGAAAGGATTTGTCAAAGTTTTCCTCGAGCCGGGTGAGGGCAAGGAGGTCTCCTTTACGCTGGATGACCGAAGCTTTGCAGTCTGGTCTGACGGATGGAAAGTCCCCAGCGGCGTATATGCGGTCGAACTGGGCGCATCTTCGGCAGATATCCGTCTTAGCGGAGAACTCTCTCTTAAGGGAGAAGAGGTTCCCGTGTCCGCATGGCAGGAAGAGAGCTGGTACGAGGCGCCGTACGGTCTTCCTTCGGACAGCGACTTTACAATGCTCTTCGGCGGTCCCATCCAGCCGGAACCGGAGATTCGGAGAGGTAATTTCACGATGGAGATGTCCTGCATGGAGATGAAGGATTTCTCCCCCGTAATGAACAGCATGTTCAAGTCGACGGAGAAGACCATTGCTCAGGGCTTCGGCGGAAAAGTCGATTACAGCGATCCGACTTTTAAGATGATGGTGATGTCCGGCGCAGATTCTCCGCTGCGGGCAATGGTGATTTCCGGCGGCGGAGCTCTTCCGGCGAACGTCGCGGAGGGCATGGTGGCGCTGGCCAACGGAAATCCGATCGCAGGCCTGCAGAGTCTCGGCGGCAAGTCGGCGGCTGATAAAGAAGATTCGGAGAAAAAGACAGGGAAAGGCGTAAAAAAGATTACGGACAGGCTGGATGCGATTAAATCAATCAAACTGCCTGCAAGGAAAGGAAAATCGAAAAAGAGGAGACATGCATCAGGCTCCGGTGAGAATGCGGAGAAGTAAAAACAGACTGATCGAAGCTCCGGAATACTATGTATAGATCAAATTCAAGAACGCCTCGGCGTTCTTGCGCGATGAAGAATAAAAACGGCGCGGCTCCGAAACGGAACCGCGCCGTAATTATCATCTTTTATAAGTTTTTCGGTATGACCCGAAGGATCAGAAACCAATCAGACTGCCGGAAATCCAGCCGCCGAAGTCCTCGCAGCCGAGCACATATACTTCATACCATGTGTAACCGTCCTTCGTCACCTTTCTGCCGGTTGTTCCTACCCAGTCACCGTTATCGAGTTTGCATTTGATAGGAGCATCAAGGCCCGGTGCCTTTCTGAGGTTAGCATAGGGAACAGAGGGATTCTTGACCTGTACATCCTTGCCGCCTGCTACGTTCTCGAGTTCCTCAAAATTGATCTTGTTCATTTCTGTCATGGTTTTGATCTCCTTTATTTATCTATAATTTTGTTTGATTTTCCTTTTTAGCGGGCTTCCTTTTGCCCTTACATCAATATATACGAGGAACCTTTTGGGAGGGCTAAAAGAATTTGCCAAAGTAAATTAGATTTTTGCCAAAGTAAATTCGATCCTTGCATAGAGACTGTATTCTAGGCTGCAAATGTAGTAAAATATTAACTGTCAACAGGGATGAGGGGCCCTCACATATCTGAAATATTTAATTCCCATCCGCTGAAGACTACAGATGATCTGTGGTCTTATTTTGATTTGCTGAATCAGCAGGAGAATTTCCATGGAAAAGTTAAAGCCAGGTTTATATGAACAGCTTATAAGTGAACAACTTAAACAGGAACTTGATGCGATCCCGGAAGCACGTAAAGCTACCGGTGAGCTCGAGTATGCAGAAGCACCTAAAGTTTTTGCACAATATGTTGCAAGTATTGTGGAAAAAAGATTGGGCGCAATCAGCGAAAAAGAAGGTGGAGTCGGAGCTCAGGCCAAACTTGTAAACGACATGATATCTGCGCTTGATCCGAAGGATTTATCTGTCGCAGATGGAGCCAGGCAGCTGCTTGCGGTCATGGCTGAAAATGACCCAAAACTTGCATTGGGCAAAGAGGCTAAGGATGTCATGACACGCCCGGAGACATCCCTCGCTCAGAGCAGCCTTTTTACCGGTGCAGTTCATGAGCCGCAAATGTTCTCTGAGCTTAAGAAAGAAATCTCATCTGCAAATCGCATTGATATGCTGGTTTCCTTTATCAAATGGAGCGGACTGCGTCTTATTATAGAGGAGCTGCGCACATTTGCTCAAAACGGGGGAAAACTGCGCATCATCACTACTTCCTATATGGGAGCGACAGACATTAAGGCGATTGAGGAGCTTGATAAAATCCCAGGTGCAGAAATAAAGATCAGCTACGACACGAAGCGCACGCGACTGCATGCGAAGACATATGTGTTTTATCGCGAAACAGGCTTCACGACGGCCTATGTCGGTTCTTCAAATCTTTCAAATGCAGCCATTTCCAGCGGTCTCGAATGGAACGTCAAGCTGACGGAATATGATCAGCCAGCGACGATCCAAAAGATAAATGCGACATTTGAGAGCTATTGGAACTCTTCTGAATTTGAATTCTACAATTATGCAGAAAGAGACCGCCTTAATAAGGCATTGAAGGCGGAGAAAAACTATGGCGAAGGTACAAAAAGAGAGTTTTTCTTCGATATAAGACCATATCCGTATCAGCAGGAGATTCTGGATCGTTTGAATGCGGAGCGGGAAATTAGGGGAAGATATAAGAATTTAGTAGTTGCAGCGACGGGTACCGGTAAGACGGTAATTGCTGCATTTGATTACAGAAACTTCCGGAAAAAGCACCCGGGAGAGGCTTGCCGACTCCTTTTTGTAGCTCACCGCGAAGAAATCCTGACCCAAAGCCGGGATACTTTCCAGGGTGTTCTTCGAGACCTGAACTTCGGTGAACTGTTTGTTGGGAACTACGTTCCTGAAAATCTGGATCATCTGTTTATCAGTGTTCAGACGATGAATTCTCAGAAGCTCTATGAGAAGCTGAATCCGGATTACTATGATTTTATCATCGTGGACGAATTCCACCACGCTTCCGCGCCAACCTATCAGCGTTTCCTGAACTACTTTAAGCCCAAGATCCTTCTTGGTCTGACCGCTACCCCGGAAAGAATGGACGGAGCAAGTATTCTTGATTATTTCGATAACCGCATCGCTGCGGAGATCCGCCTTCCGGAGGCCATCGATCGAAAGCTACTCTCACCGTTCCAGTACTTTGGGGTGACAGATACGGTCGACCTTTCTGATTTAAAGTGGGCGCGGGGCGGTTATGAGAAATCAGAGCTCACGAACCTGTACTCCCTGAACCGTGAGGTCGCAGTTAAACGTGCAAATCACATCATCGAATCGCTCGATAAATATGTGACCGACATGGATACCGTCAAGGGACTTGGCTTCTGCGTGTCGAAAGAGCACGCGCATTTCATGGCAGAACAGTTCAATGAGGCGGGCATCGCATCCATCAGTTTGGTCGGTGAGTCGAAGGACGAGGAGAGGAAGACAGCCAAGGATAGGCTGGTGAAGGGAGAGCTCCGGTTCATATTCGTTGTCGACATCTATAACGAAGGTGTGGACATCCCGGAGGTCAACACGGTTCTGTTCCTCAGACCGACGGAATCTCTGACGATCTTCCTGCAGCAGCTCGGCCGTGGTCTCCGAATCGCGCCGGAAAAGGATTGCCTGACGGTACTGGATTTCATCGGGCAGGCAAATAAGCGCTACAACTTTGAAGAGAAATTCCGCGCGCTGCTCGCAAATACGAAGCACAGCGTCGACTATGAGCTGAAGCATGGATTTGTTTCTGCTCCGAAGGGCTGCTACGTGCAGTTCGAGAAGAAGGCCCAGGAATATATCCTTGATAATATCCGCGCATCTTATTCCGGAAAACGGGGCCTCATATCCCGCATTCAGAGTTTTGAGGAGGATACGGGGAAGGAGCTGACATTTGCAAATTTCATCTCCCACTACCACATGGACGCCCGCGAGATCTATGGAAAGTTCAGCTTCGCGAGGCTCATGGTCTGGGCCGGAGTGAGAGAGGATTTCAATGAGTCCGCGGAAGAAGTGCTGACAAAGGCGTTCAGCCGGATCGTGGCGATCGACTCCAGGCGGTGGATCGAGTTCCTGCTGGATGTGCTGCCGAGACTCATGGAGGTCAGATTTGCAGAGCTGCCGGCGGTGCAGCTGCGCATGATGCGGATGTTCTACATCACGGTCTGGCAGAAGTATATGGCGGACTTTGACAATGAAGAAGCGCTGCAGAACCTGATGGATCTTGCGGATTCGCCGGTCATGCTGGCGGAGCTTATCGACCTGCTTCAGTACCGCTACGACCAGATCGACCTGGTGGATGAGCCGATGGACATTGGGTTCGACTGCCCGCTGGACGTCCACTGTACGTATACGGCGCGGCAGATACTGACGGCATTTGATGATGAAAAGGTCATGTCGTTCCGCGAGGGCGTGAAGTGGCTGCCGGCCAAGAACACGGATGTGTTCTTTATCACGTTGAACAAGTCGGACAAGGACTATTCGCCGACGACCATGTACAATGATTATTCCATCAACGAGATCCTGTTCCACTGGCAGTCGCAGAGCACGACGTCGGACAATTCGCCGACCGGCCAGCGCTATATACATCATAAGGAGCGCGGGTCGAAGGTGGTGATCTGCGTGAGGGAGTTTAAGAACGATGCGGCGGGAGCGGCACCGTATTCGCTGCTGGGGCTGTGCGACTTTGTGAAGTATGAGGGGAGTAGGCCGATGAATATCACCTGGAAGTTAGAGAGGGCGATACCGGCGAAGTATTTGAGGAAGACGGGGAAGTTGGTGGTGTGATTTGATTCTTGATAATTATAGATTATCTTAGTATCAATTTGATTCAATGAGATAATGTAGGGGTGTCATGCAGAATAAAATGAAAGAGAAAGTGGAAATTATAAGCAATTGCTAGATGCTAATAATTCTAATGAAGGATAATCTCTTGATGGTATTACTTCTAGAGCTCAATTAAATAAGCTGGTCTTTTAGACATTGAATGAAGTAGAGACTGTCAAATTGAAAAGATAAGAGGAAGCAGGTAATAATTCGGAAGAACATTATGAGTAGTAGAGAAAGGAACAATACGCATGAGCAAATTAACTGAACTGAAAGAAGCAGTAAATATAATATGGGAGACAATTAGAATTGCTGAAGAACAAGAAAACAGTATTAGTCATCCTTATTTTTTTATTGTAGGTGCAGGTATATCAGCCCCTGAGATTCCTTTGGCAGGAGGAATTATTGAACATTGCAAAAAGAAAGCAAAAAGTTTCTGTAATAGTAAAACAGAAGAAAATGAATTGGTTTCAAGAGGAGATGTCTATTCAGAAAAATCAGCTAAATACTATTCATATTGGTTTGGTACAGCATATAAGAATAAAATACAAAGACAGCAATATTTAAAAGAAATTATCAATACAGCGAGGATTTCTACGAGTAACCTTTTACTTGCACAGATACTTAATAGCAAGAAAATCGCAACATCTGTTGTGACTCCTAATTTTGATAATCATTTGCAGAAGAGTATGAATTTGATGGGTAACTATGAGGTTTTTTCGACAAATAACGTGGCTGATAATATGGCTATAATTCCTGATTCATCTGAAATACAGATTATGCATGTTCACGGGACATATCAGTTTTATGATTGTAAAAATTTAGATAAAGAAATTCTAGGAGTTGCTAATCAGCAGGGAATAAAAAGTACGGCAAGAACTATAGAGGAATTTTTGAAGAATCAAGTGCCAATAGTTATTGGCTATAGTGGGTGGGAAGATGATGTATTGATGACAAGTTTACAAAAAAGGTTATCGTGTGCAGATTTGCCATATAATTTGATTTGGTTTTGTTATTCAAGAAGGGATTATGAATCATTGCCAGGATGGTTAAAAGATTCAGATGATGTAGTATTTGTTTGTCCTCCGGAACCTGCAAAAAAAGAGACTGTGGTTGAATCGGAGATAAAGCTATCAGCAGAGGAAGTGTTGAGCGCACTAATAAATAAGTTTTCGATTAATGCTCCATTTATATTTACTAATCCAATCAAATACTATATTGATGTAGTAGATAGGTTTTTACCACAAAATATGGATTTGTTTCCGGTAGAAGCATGGAAAAGGCGTTTGGATAATTTAGAAGAGCACCTATCAGAAATTGATAAACAAATAATTGAACTGGAAGAGGTGGCTGCAAGGAAAGATATTCGAACTGTTACACATATTTTGGGGCAAATCAATACGAATTTTCTAACTCCAGAAGATGTAAATCATATTATGAATGGTGTGGTAAAACAGTTTATTACGACAAATAATTGTATTGATGACGAAGTAGTAGTGACAAACTTCATAAAGTTAGTAATTTCAATTATTTATATAAAGAAAGACGAGATAACCCGAGAGTATGCTATCGACTATATCGATAGAGTAGCTGGGTTTATTTCTAGGCATGATGGCATTATTCAAAAGGACTGCATGATAGTATTACTGGATGAATTATTACGTATATGCGAGTCTTTAAGCTTAGTATCGATGATACTTATGATAACGGGGATAAAGTCTGAATATGTAGAGAGCACACAAAAGGCTGAGCTTCTTCATATGATTGTGGATGAAGGGAAACAAAGGCTTGAAGATATAGATATTGCTAGAAGTGTTTTGCATGCTATTCATAATATAACAATAGTATTTAATGAAATGGATGAAGAATACTATGAAATAATGCGTCGGATTGTTAAGAGATACGATTCTGATAAAAACATACTTGAAAGATATTATTTTACGCTTGTTGAATGGTGTAGAGTAAAGGATAGATGTTCTTTTTTAGATATAGAATCTGTTATAAACGAAATAGAAACGAAAGATGTATCCCCAAGGATTTTACTGCATGCTAAAAAAGTTCGTTGCGAGTTAGAAGAGAATAGCCCAAGGAGGATTGAGATTGCAAAAGGAATAATCGATGAGTACAATTTAAATGATATTAGTAGTTGTATGGAGTGTCAAGACTATACATATATTCTTGGCCGAGTTCTTTCAAGTAATCAAGAAGTCCCGCATCAAGTAGAAAAACGATATATTGATAAAGCGTTTGAATTATGTGAAAAAGAGCATTACTGTAAATTAATAATAGGTAGCATAACTACTACCATTGATTCATTTATTAAAAATACAGAAAATGAGTACGAAAAAAGGGCTTTAATTGAACACCTTGTCAAATTATATAAATATCTAGTTGAGTCATGTGAGAAAAATGAGTCCTTTGAAGATTATGATATGTATTTGACTGATTTATTTAATTATTTGACGGCAGAAGAGAAGGAGCAGTATATGCTGTCTCATAGTCGAAGTTTTAAGGTGAACGAGGCAAATAATAAAATGATGAATGCGATAAATTGTTATAAACATCATGACATAGAGCAGTGCAAAAAGCTTTTATTAGAAGCCTCAGAAGAATATGATATTATATATAAAGATCAGTATAATCCGGCATTATTAAATATAAGTTATATGGTTCGTCGAGGAGAAATGCCAGAAATAAAAGCGAACCCAATGGATTTGCTTAATAGAATTACCTTGTGGAAAAATGCTTTCTGGCTAATTAACAAAGCATTAGTATATGTTCAGCAAAAAGAATGGGGTATTGCTCAAAGGTGTATTGAAGAGATAGAGTATTCGCTTGAGGAGGCAATTAACTGGTGGAGGGACGAAGAGATTGTTGGCAAATACGAAAAATATGTTGTTATCTGTTTGCTGTTGCTTGCAAATAAGTTGTCAGATTATGAATCGATAATAAGTGACGACTTTTTAATCTATTGCCGGGATGAAATAGCTGTTCCAGGGGATATATATAGTCAATTGGAATCGATATGTAAATAATCCCAAATGTCCTAAAGGTGTTTTGTTAATAGATAACAGTATTATTAGAACCGGGTCAAATCAGCCAATAATCAGCGGATGATTTCAACCAATTTTCATCGAAGAAAAACAGCCAATGCACTTATGAGAGTTTTATGACCGTTGTAGAATATGTGGTGGTACTCCATGTTTTATGAGATATGGTATATTTTGTTTTAGAGTTAGTTGTGACAGAACCGAGATTCTTCCGCGCATCCAGGGTAGCTCCGCCTCCATAAAGACTATGCTGTGCGAACTCTTTGAGTCGCTGTCCAGTCAGAAGCTTGATGCAAATGCCGCCGACACCACCACCGCGGCAGCCATGCAGAAGATTATTGACGGCGGAACTGTCAAATACCCGAAGAGCGCGGCCAAAATCAAATTCATGGTCCGTCGATTCGAGGAAGACGGATTCACATCCTATTGGTTATGATGTTCAAAGAGATATTTTTGAGGGGCATGTCTCATGGAACTTGGCAGGACAGAAAACAGCGAGATCATTTTCATACACACGGACGACCTGGAAGTCACGATCAAGGGTGGAGCGAGCGGCGATCCGCCTCCATTTGTAACGCCCGACCGGCTGGAGTCGAGCGTTGTCTTCACGTGCGCTTCCGAATTCAGACCGTCCGTCCGGGGGAGGGCGGTGGTTGCGGGTGAGGGGACATTTGCAGGCAGACGCACCGCGTCCGTCTCGTGCGACCCGCTGTTCTTCGAGCAGAAGAACTATGCGCTGATCGCGGAAGCAAATGAAGGCCACACGCTGGAGTTCGACCATGAAAATGTGAACATCAGGAAGAACATCACCCGTTTCGGACGAAAGGACCATGTCCTCTCGGGGACCCTCAATTTCAGGAATGATATCGGGATGTCCGACCTCATTTTCAAATTGGACGGGCAGGAGTACCTGCGCATCACGATCGAAGTCTACCCGTCCAAGATCAGTTATAAAAAGGATTATCAGGAGATCATAGCAGATGTGACGGCGGAGGTGTACAATCTCGCGTTCGACGCGTTCCGCCGCACATACGATTCTTTTTCCCTCAGCGGGAAGACCGGGAATTCTCCCATTGAATTTTTCACCATCATTCGACAAATATATAAGGATTTTACGATAGCGGCGGACAGGATCATTGCTCGGCCGCACCACGTGCTGCAGTCGGACCACGTCGTCCTTCCCCAGCATAAGGTGCGCCGGGCGGACAACGCGACCCTCCGATGGATAGAAAAACATCCGGAGCATGTGGTGCGGAGAGGGGATGTATATGCAGTCGACCGGGCGCTGGCGGTGCGGAAGCATGTGACATTTGACACGCGTGAGAACCGTCTGACCAAATATATGCTGACGCAGACGGCCCGGCGGCTCGAGATCTTCAGGCAGCGGTTCACGAAGGCGGGCATCACCGTGGATGAGAAGCTGGATGCCGAGATCGACCGGATGATCCGCGGGATCAGGCGCAGGTATGCCGGCAATTTCCTGAGCGGTCTTGAGGCGGAGCCGTCGAAGGCCGGTATGTCGCTGGTGTTCTCGATGGCGCCGGGCTACCGGGACCTTTTCAAATACTACCTGATGCTGCAGCGCGGCCTGTCCGTGACCGGCGGTGTGTTCAATGTGTCAATCAAGGATATGGCGCAGCTGTACGAGTACTGGTGCTTCATCAAGCTGAACAGCATGCTCAGGCAGAGCGGGTATAAGCTGGATTCGCAGGATTTCGTGAAAGTGACGCGGGACGGGATCGCGGTCTCACTGGTGAAGGGAGATACGAGCTGCATCAGCTACATCACGGATAAGGGAGAGAAGATCGAGCTCTTCTATAATCCGAGATACGACAGGGGAGATAAGCAGAACGATACCGGGAGAAGTCAGGTCGCGACGACGACACAGAAGCCGGACAATGTGCTGAGCCTGACAAAGAGCCATTTTGGGAAGGAACACGGAGATTCGAATGAGAACGAGTATCGGTATCAGTATGTGTTTGATGCGAAGTACAGGATCGGGGCAGATGCCGATTATAAGCTGAGGCATCATGGTCTGGAGGGACCGAAGGAAGAGGATATAAATACGATGCACCGCTACAGGGATGCCATCGTTTATGACATGAGCCGGGGCGGTGACAAGCAGGATATCCCGGGACCATATGACCGGACGATGTTCGGCGCGTATGTCCTGTTCCCGTATGCGGATGAGGAAAAATATAAGGAGCATGATTTCTACAAGAGCATTGGGACGGTCAATATCGGCGGGCTGCCGTTCCTGCCCTCAGCGACAACTATGGTCAGGAATTTCCTAGAGGAGCTGATATCGGATACGGCGGAGTCGGCATTTGAAAGAGCGACACTGCCGAGGGGCATCGAGGAGAAGCTTGCCAGAGTGGACTGGAAGAAGAGAGATGTGCTGATCGTGAATATATCGGACGAGGCGGAGATGACTTTGTGCCTTGAAGAGCATTCGTGCGCGGTGAGGGGCGATGAGATATCGGAGGAACATTTGCCCATTCACTATGTTGCAATCTATAAGCCGGGGGCCGGGATCGAGCGTTACGGGACGGTCCTGTTCACGCAGACGGATGAGGCCGGTAATTATGTCTTTAAGGTGGATAAGTGGCGGCAGCTGCCGCAGCTGATTGCGGCGAGCGAGTTCGGCGTGGCGAGTGTCGCGTATACGAACCTGTTCCTGCTGGAGAACAGCACCGCGTATCCGGAGCTGCACCTGCGGTCGGAGGCGGAGTACCGGTTCTATGCGGAGCTGAAGAGACGGGTGAAGGACGTTGATTATAAGAGTGAAGAGGTGTCCGGGTTCGAGTTCGAGGGGAAGAAGATTGTGTTCGAGGCGGGCGAGATCCGGCTGATGGACGGGAAGAAGAATCCGGTGACGATACAGGTGAGGGAGTTTGAGAGGAGACCGAATGCGGAGTTTAGGAGGGTGATGGGGTATTTGCAGAAAAGTGCCTCAAAATCATAACATCTAGTGACAGGAATGTTAAGAATCTTGAGCTACAAAACGGATGAAAGTAAGCGGATAAAGATACTCTTCTTAGATAGCCATGATATGAAATCAGTACTAGTTAATTTGAGAGCGTGATTAATGTGAGTAAAAGAAAGCAAAATAAAATAAAGCAGAATACAAAAAACAACAATAGTGATGTGGGGAGCTGTCTTGCTATTATCATAGTCCCCCTTATTATTTATTACATAATTCGATTTCTAAAATTTATTTTTTCCCCAATCATAAAATTAGAAGTAAAAGATTTTAGGGTTTTTTATGTGGCTTTACTTATAGCATATATAGTGTGCATAGTTCTCTGGAGCAAGTATTACAGAATACCTGTTTGGAAAAAGGCCATAAGAGCGGCTATTTTTCCGACCATGGTTATCTTCAGCTATCTAAGTATTTACAGTTTTCGCAAAGAACATCAAGTGGGTAAAGGGATAGGATTTATAATACTTTCAGTTGCTGTATTTGTTATTTACTTGATAATAGGGGATGAACACTTAAGTGAGCAAATAAAAAAAATATTCTTTCGTGAATCCAATTCGAAAAATGATTCCGAAGAATCAGATAATCAAGGAACGACGATTGAGGAATCTTTATCGGATAAAGTAATTACTGAGGAGCAGAATGATACTTTAAAAGAAAATAAAATTAAAAAGCAGTTGTACGATCCATATATTCGTAGAGTGGGAGAACTGCTTATTGAAGAGGGGAATGCATCCGTCGAAACGATTATTGCAACATTTAAAATCGATACTATCTATGCGACAACAATTATGAACCAACTTGAAGAAATAGGTCTTGTCGGAAAAGATGGAGATGCAATACAAAGAGAGATACTTATAGATAAGGATGAGTTCTGCCGAAGACTGGATATCCTAGAGAAAAGATATGAAGAAAATGTTCGGAATGAACTGGATAGTGCATTAGCAAGCAGGGTACCAATTGCAGATTATAGTAATATCGAGAATATTTATAGCTCCTCTTCAAAATCAGCATTTAGGAGTCAACTCGAGGAAATGGGTCTTGCCAGATATGAAGGAGATGAGATAACAAGGTCAATATTTAGGCATAGGGGAGTTAACCAAAGCATTGAAGAGCGAAACAATATAATTGATGCTACTGTGCTGCAGGAAGCAGAGTGGGCTCATTCAAGCAATTTGCCAGATGAAGAATACAACTATATTGATGATTTAGATAATATTCTCATTACGTCTACATCAGACGAAGTAATAAAAAGAATTGTCGACAGTGTACTAAATAAGTATTCACCGTCTGTGTTAAAAGTTGTTTTATGTGATTTTGATGGATTGACTTTTAGTCAGTATCAAGATGATTCACATTTACTGGTACCTGTCATACTTAATGTTGCTAAGGCAGAGGATTTTATCAGATATACCGTTAAAGAAATAAATGCACGTCAAGAGAAAATTGCTCAAGAAAAGGTTGGTAATATACATGATTACAATAGCAAAAGTACAGTTATAACGCCTCTAGTACGGATTATGCTAATAATAGATGAGGCCGAAAGCATATTTAATTCTTATTTCTATAGATGCAGAGAAGAATTACTTAAGATATTGTTAAGTGGTCAAAAAGTTGGAATCCATATTATTTTCTTTTCAAGATATAAAGAAGAAAACTTGATTATTGGAGGAAAAGAGCATGACTTGATTCGCATTATTGACGGAAACAGTGAAGCACATATCATTAAGGAGTTTGTTCATATATATCAACCAGATTCAATAAGCGCTTCCAACACAGGCCAAACACTGTACATTGCTGATGTAGATAAAATGGATGGCACTACGTTTGAACATTTTTGTAAGCAGCTTTTATCAACAAATGGTTTTACGGATATCATGGTTACGCCGCATAGCAGTGACTACGGCGCGGATGTTATCGCTAAAAAGGATGAGATCCGTTATGTTATCCAATGCAAATGTTATTCCGGAAATGTCGGTGAAGATGCAATTCGCGAGGTATTTGCCAGTAAAAATGTATATGGGGCGGAAGTCGCAGTTGTCTTAACCAATAGCTATTTTACTAATCAAGCAAAGGTATTGGCTAAATATAATTCAGTACGTTTGTGGGATAGAAATAAGCTTATGGAAATGATGAAGGCGCCCCAATAAAAGACGTTTTTTGGAGTTAGTTTTCTGCGCCTTACTACTATAAGACCTTCTTGGCTTAATGTTGATTTGGAATAATCATTCATTGGCTTCTATATAATAATAGAATTATGCTGTATAAAAAAATTATATGGTGAATGATGTGAAACTACTTTTTTGGAATTTAAAAAGGAATCCGAACGATAAATGGATTGTTGAAGTAATAAAGGAGAACGATGTTGATGTTGCGATATTTGCAGAATACAAGGAAACTTCTTTCTCAAAGGTTGAAGAATTATTGCAATATGATTTTAAGTGGTATGACGGGTATGGTGCTTGTGATAAGGTAACAATTATTGCTAAAAATTCGGTGACAGTTAGTATTCGACGTGAGCAAAACAGATATACTATTTATTATATTTCAACTGATACGGAGAATTTCATTATTGCAGGTGTACATTTGCCGGCACCGCCGACAGCTTCAGCGAGTGATAGAAAAGATGTTATACGTGATTTGGTGCATGATATTTGTGAGCAAGAACGTAAAAAGAAAAGCCATAGTACAATCGTAATTGGAGACTTCAATTGCAACCCGTTTGATGAAGAGATAGTGGAAAAAAGCGCTATGAACGCGGTCCTGTTTAAACAATTAATTGATAGCCAGGAATATGTGCGCCACCAGGATAAACGGTATCGAAGATTCTATAATCCAACGCTCCATTACTTATCTGAAACTACTCAAACATATGGTTCAATATATAATTCTTCGGGAAATGCTCAAATCTATTGGAACAGTTTTGATCAGATAATGGTTCGTAAAGAGCTTACTGATGCATTAAAGGAAGTATTTTATCTGACCAGTATCAATGGAAAAAGTTTGATTAAAAGAATAAAACCAGATGACAGCATTAGTGATCATTTACCGTTGCTTGCTGTTATTGAGAAAGGGGTATAAGAATGGAGAATTTATGGCCTAGTTTTAACGAAGAACAAACTGAGATTAATGAAGCTGTAACAATTCTTAGAGAACAAGCGAGATACATACAAAATGATACTAAAAACAAGATTCGAGCGACTTTTTCGAAAGTGTCATATAAAAAGTCGGGGCCATTGTATGCGGTTGAGCAAGTTGGACAGGTTATGTTAACAATGCCACCTGCTTATGAGGAAGTATTAGAAGAGGAATTACAGGGGAAAAAAAATGTAAATAATTTGTTTGCAATCACAAAGTACAAATTTGAACTATTTAACGATGAATATAGGTTTCGTTTATTTGTGCTGAATAATAGAGAACTATTTCCGGTAACATTGGATGTCGATGGAGGAATACTTGAAGATATTTCCTATCAGAACAAAGGGGAAATTGGGAGCAATGATGATTTAAAGAGTATACTTAGAGAGATTTTTTCAAGCCCAAAAGTGAGAAGAGTAGTATCAAGAATGCTTGCTAAATAGGGCATGAAGGCATAAAAACCTTAGGGACAACTAATACTATACAGGGGGGAGCCAGATAGATGCCAACGTACAGAAGAGGAAGGCCGTTTAAAAAGTCTTTTTATGAGATATATGATATTCCCACAAAGCCAGGTGAATATAGGATAAAAGAGATTGGCACTGGATCTCATTACTATATTGGAGAAACCAATAATCTTCGACGTCGTCTTCTTGAGCATAAGAAGTCTGGAAATTTCACTGAAGCATATTATGTGGAGTACATGATAGCTGTTGAGGAGTCTTCATCCAAAGAGAGAAGACTTCACGAGAGAAGTAGTATAGCAAGGCATAATCCTTCTGCAAATAGATCAAGAGGTGGAGAAGGCAGAATTGCAACGCGTAAAGAGTCAGAAACAGTAATTGCTGAAGAAACAACAACTGATAGTAAACCAATGAAAAAAATGACAGTAGTCTTCAGGAGGTTTTTGTCAGTATTATGGAGATGCATATTTATAATCGCATTAATGCTTTCAGCTTTTGCGATTATCCATTTTAAATTAGATAATCGATTATTGGCTTTGCCTGCTTCCGTTATAATTTATATAGGAATGAGATTTATAATAAGAAAACTAAACTACAAGTTCCTTATAAAAAAGAGTGATTTGTCTGAGGAATGAATAATGGTAATAGGAAAAATACGATAAACCATATGAATAAGATAGGACTTTTGCTATCAAAGTAGAGAAATGAATAAGAATGGTATATATCTTATGCTTAGGATGAAAAGTTTAAAGACAAATACTACGGAGGAAATGAGCTAGAGAATATGGAAATAAATACGAACGAAAGGGCCCAAGATGGCTGGTGGATTATTCTCGCATTATTGTATGATCTTCCATTAAAAGAATGGGATGAGTTTACTCGCGAACTAATCTATAAAAACAGATTTACAGTGTCTCATAAAGTTGTTGATGTTATTCAAAGATCTGCTATTAATCAAACCAGAGTAATTAATAAAGGACAATTATTGTACCGAGCCAGAATATATAAACAAGATCCTTTAAACGATTTTGTTTACAATGCTTTCAAACTTATTGTCGATGATAATAGTGAATTTGCTGGCAATTCTGATGCATTTAAAGCTTATAATAACACAATAGTTGCAGCTGTACTTAATGAGATTAATAATAAAACTCCGAGGGGCTTGGAGATAGTAAATTTATATAAAAAATGGAGACGAAAGAAGTTCAAGGGTTATAATGCTAAGGAATCAGGGATGCCACCTGTAGAAAAGGCATCATCAGGAAGGATTAATCCGGAGAAAATCTGTTATTTGTATCTATCAGAAGATGTCAATACTGCAGTGTATGAGGTTAGACCAATCATAGGGCAACATGTTAGCATTGCTGCTTTTAAGACAAAAGAAGATTTAAAAATATATGATTTGACAATAGATTCTAGTACTTTATCTGATGATAATCAGAATAAGGATTCATTAATGCTTGATGTTATACAGAATTGCTTTTCGACGCCAAATACTGGAAGCGCAATACAATATTTACCAACACAGTATTTGAGCGAAAAAATAAAGCTGATGGGATTTGATGGTTTGAGATTTAGGAGCTCTCTCAAGGCTGGCGGTGTTAATGTAGTGCTGTTTGAAGATAAGAAATGCAAAGCGATTCATTCAGATATTATCAAAGTTGGGGCGATAAATGTAAGTATTGAAAAACCAGATATTTACCTTTTGGAAGAGTATCTCAATTAATGAATTGAGGTAGTTCCAAAGAGCGTCTTTAGGATCTTTGTCATTAAGATCCGTATTAAACATTAAAACGATTCAGAAAATGTAAAGGAGTAATATGGAAAAGGATTTAACTACATCGCAAATTGATCGGCAAAACATCTTGAATAATGAATTTGCTATTTCAGAAATACAAAAGGCTACAAATGTTAAGTGTATTGTTTGGAATGGAGAATACTATTTAACGAAGGAACTTGTTGCAGAGTTCTTTGGTGTTGATGTTCGTACTATTGAAAGATACCTTTCAAGAGATGGAGAAGAACTTCAATTAAATGGATATACAGTTTTGAAAGGCATAGTTCTACAGGAGTTTCTTGAAGCATATAAAAATGATTTTGCGACCGACATTGATGTCGGTCACAAAATTCGTTCTCTAGGTGTTTTTAATTTTCGATCATTTCTTAATGTTGCAATGCTTTTGGTTGAAAGTGAAACGGCTGCTGAAGTACGTAAGATAATGCTAGATATAGTCATTGATCTTATAAATCAAAAAGCTGGAGGATCAACAAAGTATATTAACCAACGAGACACAGATTTTGTTGGAGCTTTTTTGCAAGAAGAGAATTATCGCAAAGAATTCACAGATGCTTTGCGAGATTATGTAGACATGGGTAATGCTAAATATGGAATATATACAGATAAAATATACCAGAGCATATTTAGAGAAAAAGCAAAAGAATATAAACAGGTATTAAGATTGTCAGAAAAGGATAGAATACGTGATACGTTTTATTCTGAAATACTCACTCTAATATCATCCTATGAGTGTGGACTTGCTGCAATGATAAAAGACCAATCGAATCAAATGGGAAGGAAGCTCAATAATTGGGAGTTGTCAGATTTATTTAAAGCATTTGAATCACTACCTATGTGGAAACCATTGATTATCCAAGCCCGTACAAAGATGGCTAGTCGTGATATGGCTTTAAGGGATGCTTTTCATTTTCAGTTGGAAGAGTATATAAGACCTTTGGAGACAGAGGAATATAACAAGTTTTTAGGATCAGCTGGTGAAGAATTAGAAAAATTATTGGCAGAGAACCAAGACGTATTGAGACGGTTAAAGGAGAACGAGTGATGGGAGAAATTGTATATATTACCCCAGAAATGGCTCGATCAACGCATGCGAAAACTATACAGTATAGCGGGGGTGGTACCTTAGCAGAGCTGGATTTTGGAAAACTGGAAGCAGTTTTGATTAATATTCAGAATGATGACTGGTATCCTACATTTGCTGATAAATTAACACATTTGTTTTACTGTACATGTCAATTTCATTGTTTTCAGGATGGAAATAAAAGACTGGCAATTACATTGTCGGCTCTCTTTTTGCTTTTGAATGGATATATGGCTGTTGCAGAAACCTTTTTTTCTAAAACTGAAAATATTAGCTTGAATGTGGCTGCCAGCAAAATTGATAAAGATTTATTACATAAGATATTGGAAGCGATTTTAAATGGAACATATGACGAGGATGAAGCTCTGAAACTTGAGTTGTACAACGCCATTAGTCGTGAACTATAAGATGAGATATTATGAATTTCATTTAAAGCAATCATGTCAACAACTTGACTCATGCTGGTACCGGTAAGACAGTAATGACTACATTTGATAACAGGCAGCTTCTGAAGAGCACATACGAGGGTTGATTGCAAATGTAATGGCAATGACATTGCCTAGGATTTCAGGGTCAGAGGGATGTAGAGTTAATTTACTAAAAATGCAGGTTTCAATAATGTATTGAAACCTGCATTTTTAGTGAAAACAGATTGAAATTTGAATCATTCACTGATATGATATATTTCAATAAATGATTGAAAGCGGTGAATACGGTGAAAAATAAAATTGTCGAGGCTGAATTGGTTCTTAAAGAGCTTTTTGGACGAATTCCGGCAGTAGAGGAAATACAGATTGAAGACAAATCTGCTCAGGGCTTTACGGTTACTCTTAAAGAGCGTGGGAATGAGGATGTTGATATCCGGGTAATCTTCCTTAATCGAGCGGTACCAAGCTCTGTGAAAAAGGTTGCCGAACAGCCGGATGGTCAGACAAACCGTATCATTATGGCGCCGTACATTAGTGACGCATCAGCTGCTATATGCGAAAAATCCGATGTAGGCTACTGTGATCTTTCCGGGAACTGCCTGATCCGCCTGGACAATATTTATATCGCAAATAAAGGGAATCCGAATCGATATCCAGCGGAGAACCATGCCAGAACGCTATTTAAATCTTCTGCAAGAACAACATCCATGATACTACGTGAATTAATGAAAGATGTATCAAAGAAATGGAAGATCAAAGAACTGGCAGAAGAAGTCGGCTGCAGCATAGGAATGGTGTCAAGAGTTAAGACCTATCTGTGTGAGCAGGCGTATGCCATGATGGATTCCAGCGGTTTCTATATAACTGATGCAGAAGCGCTGCTTAAGGAATGGAGCCGTTATTATGAATCCCCTGATATGATAAGCTGCTATACGCTCGAAAGCATTCCTGCATTTGAAAAGAAGTGTTATCAGGCGGTTCAGGACCATGGAGTACAGCTATGCCTTACCGGCTTTTCCGGTGGAGTACGATATGCACCGGTGGTGCGATATACAAAAGCACATATCTGGGTCTCCCGGAAAAATGTCGCTGTTTTTCTGGATCTTACAGGATGTAAGGAAGTTGATTCAGGAGCTAACATTGTTTTGTACATTACGGACAGTGATGAAGTGTTTACTGATTGCAGAGAAATAAATCAAAGCATAGTAGCATCTCCGCTGCAGGTGTTCCTGGACTGCATGC
>JBGUIK010000031.1:0-21603 GCA_045112915.1 Lachnospiraceae bacterium | reverse complement strand
GCCGAGAGCCGAACGTGGATAGTGGTATTGTTGTGTAACAAATCGACGTTTCAAGGGCATGTCCCATACGTCATGAATAATCCAGGTTAATTCATTATACCATATTTTTAATAAAATCTAAGAGTATTTAGCATATTTGACAACTTTAGTTTCCTACACTAAAATAGCATATACCCGTGGAGCGAAACTTTCGGGTATTCTAAAAGCAACAGTGAAAGAGACAAACGTGAAAGGATAAGCTATGAACACAGTTCTCTTCGGAATGACGTTGTATCAGATTCTGTGGTATTTTCTTATTTACTCATTTGCGGGATGGTGCGTGGAGGTCGTTTTCCACGCGATGAAAGCCCACCGCCTGGTCAATCGCGGTTTTCTTAACGGGCCTGTATGTCCGGTGTACGGTTTCGGAGTCGTACTTGTATTTGCCGCGGTTCACCTTATCGTGGACCGCAGCGGCGGTACGCTTCAGGACGTGAGCATCATCATGCTTTATCCGATTGGCGTCTTACTGACCACAGCGGTAGAACTTCTCGGCGGATTTATGCTGGATAAGGCGTTCCATGCGCGATGGTGGAACTACAGCAGCGAAAAATACAACTTCCGTGGATATATCTGTCTCAAGTTCTCATTGATCTGGGGACTGGGAGTTGTATTTCTTGTAAAATTCGCGCACCCCTTTATTGACAGAGCAACTGTTATGATCCTGCCTTACGCAGTCGGAATATGGATCATACTCGTCCTCATTATATCCTATTTTGCGGATTTTGTTGTCAGCGTGCTCATTATGCTTAAGCTGAACCAGTCTCTTGAGGAACTTGACCAGATACAGAAGGATATGCGTGTCGTCAGTGATCAGATCACAAAGCTGGTTGCGGGCGGCTCGATCGCCGCGGAAGTTCTCGTGGATGCCGGTCTGACCAAAGCCGGGCTGGTAAAGGAAGACACAATGTATGCTGTTCTTGACCAGGCATTTGCAGCCGGGGATGTAATCGATAACAAGGAGTATAACAAATTCAGGGCGGCCGGCATTCCTGAACCGGCCGGCACCCAGGTCGAGGCAGACATCAGGGAAGCTATCGCCGAGCGAAAAGAGGAGGCATTGGCAGCAATTAATGAGAAAAAAGAGGCTGCTTTCAGCGCGTATGCTGAGCAAAGAGACAATGCTGCCTATGCAATCGCGGAGACGAAGATCGCTGCCGAGGATAATATGCAGCAGACCCGAGAGGCTCTTGAGAAAAAGCTGGCTGAGCTTCGTGAACGCTCAACGGAGATATATACAACTGCCCTTCGTCACAGAGTATTCGGCCCACTGCGCATATTGAGGGCGTTCCCGCTGCTCTACCATGAAGTATACGGCGATGCTCTGCAAAGTCTCCGCCAGAGAGCACTTGAACTTATGAATCCGGACACTAAGGATAAATAAACAGATGTTATTCGTAACCGCAGACGATAACATCACTATTGTTTATATGATAAGTTTGATATATTTATTGTTTAAATCAAATGTGAATGCTATAATATCGAAAGTCAAATAAAGCTTTTCAGCGTCTTTGACGCAAAAAGTGCATAACATAGAATAACATCATCCGTTAGGATGAAATGTATTGGGGGGAATTCAATTGAAAAGAGTTATCACATACGGCACATTTGACCTTCTTCATTATGGCCATATAAACCTTTTGAGGCGAGCCAAAGCTCTCGGAGATTATCTGGTAGTTGCTCTGTCGACAGATGAGTTTAATTGGAACATGAAACAGAAGAAGTGCTACTTTCCATACGAGCAGAGAAAAGAACTTCTGGAGGCTATTCGCTATGTCGATTTGGTCATCCCGGAAGAAAACTGGGAACAGAAGGTCACTGACGTGAAGGAATACCATATAGATACTTTCGTTATCGGCGATGACTGGGAGGGCAAGTTCGATTTCCTGAAGGACGAAGGCGTTGAGGTTGTGTATCTTCCGAGAACACCCGAAATCTCAACAACACAGATCAAAAACGACCTGAACAAAATGTAGATCGTATGCATCTTACATAAAGAAACATAACAGGGGGCTGTCGCATTAGACGGTGTTATCACTATGTATGACAGACATTTGCAAATAACGTCTGCCATACATAGTGATAACTCGCCTTAATATGACAGCCCCCTTTTATCTCAGTGGGGAAGACCCCCGCTTCTGCAAGCGGTGGGTAAATCAATATCCTGCTTGTCTCAGTGGCGAGTCACAATCCCCCACTGAGATAAACGCTCCGCGAGGGTGCGCAGGGATTCGGTTGGGAATTATGTCAGCTAGCGCTGACCCGAATCCCGCGCCAAGTCTCGCGAGCGAGACTTGAATAATTCATTTATCCTGCAGACTGTAATAGACGCTGCCGGGTACCACTCTCACTCTCAGACTGATCGTCGAATTCGGACCGCACGAATAGTTTACACAATAGAACCCAGGAATGTCCGTATCGACAGGATCGTCGATTTCAAGCTGCCCCATCATGTTCTTTCCGTTCACATCACGCACACTCGCGACATAATCATAAGGATCGAAATCGCTTCCCTTAAGAAGCGTGATGCCCTGACTTTTCAGCGTGATTTCCGGTCCCTCAATTCTCACATCGAATCTTCTGTTAACCGAAATTCCGTAAAGAGTATCGTGAATGAACTTTACAGTCAGGCGCTGACTTGCATTCTTATCCCATTTTGCCTGGAAAGAAATATCTTCATTACCGTCTCCGCCATATCCGTTATCGGACTTAACTCCCAGATAATTGGCAAATGCCGTATACTGCCTTCTGAGATCCTTCACCGACGAAGCCTTGATATTTATCATATCCCGCGTGACGGGGGGCAGGGTTTCCGGAACCTTCATTGAAGGCAGATGATAACCTTGAAGCCTCAGATTTCTTGTCGCCTGAACCCTAAAGCCGGAAAATGTATAGTAATAATAGTATATTAACCGGTCTCTGAAATTACCTGTCGCCGCAGTTGCCACAGTAAGTCTCAGCAGCTCTTTCAAAGCATCCCCGCTAATGTCAAAGGTATCATCGAGAGCGCGGGAAGATTCAAGAACGCGATTCCGTTCTTCAAGACTCATGCATTCTTCGAAAGCAGTAAGGTCAGGTTCCGCTCCTGCCGGCGCGTTTTCCATCACCTCGACTTTTGTCAGTCCGTTCATGACCTTTTCACCGGTAACTGCTTCGATCTCCTCGTCAGTAAGCGTATAGTACTTATCCCCGAGGACCTCTCTCACGAAATCAACTGACCTGTCTCTGAAACTGACATCTCTGAGTCTTGCGTTCCTCAGCACAATATCATCGGTATAAGGTTCAAATTCACCTCCGGTGTAAATAATAGGTTCCTTATTTACACTGATAGAAGAATATTTCATGACTGTTGACGGGAAAAATTTATTCTGGATCTTCGCTCGATACCTGACTCCAAGCACTCCGATGCAGAACACTCCGAGTACCGCGGCGATAAGGGCAAGCCTCTGCATGACAGAGAGCCTTATCAAAAATCTGTTATTCTTCCAGAAGGATACGAATTTCTCCCGGGCAGACCGGACATTTTCTGTATCGGAAGCCTGTTCGGCGATCGGAAGAAAAACACCGACAAGAGCGCCCATTACCATGGCTTTTGTTCCCGCAAAGAACGAGGAGGACACTGCGCTGGAGGCGAACATCGCTGCCCACACGCTGTATACTCCGACCCGCGCGTATGGATTGCTGCAGACGCGCGCGTTGCGCCGAAAGAGCATCAGGATCACAATGAGCATCAGGATTGCTCCGAAAAACCCGATTTCCGCCATTATTGCAGGCCAGTAATTATCGAGCAGGAAGGACCTGTTTTTCATTGACGTGCCGAAATACTGCCAGAAACCGTACCTGAAGTATAACTTTGAGTAGTGCTGCTGCGCGACCGCCGTTCCGTATGTGGCAAAACCTGATCCGAGCGGAAAATAAGCTTTCATTGTTCTGACGCCGTTTCGCAGCAGAACGCTTCTTGCGGTGCTTCCGGTAAAATAGAAAGTGAATTGTCCGGCAAATGTGAATGCGGCTGCGATCACAAGCGGCACGGCATATCGTATCTTTATCTTGTCTACCCTGAAAATGACGAAGACAACATAGAATAAAGCGACGAGGAACGCGAATATGAATGCCCTCGACCGGAGTGTTGATGCCATGTTTATGATCGTCATCGCTATAAACAGCCACGTGATCTTTCTCTTTTCGACAAAGAGGTCAGCTACGAGGACCATGAGCATATAGAGACCCGCTTCATAGAAATCGCCGACGCGTATGAATACGAAATGAAAAGTGCGAAAACCGTATCGAACATCCGTCGTCATATTGATATCTTTGAAGCTGTTGATGATCAGACATATAGTCGCGATCGTTATTATTATCTCGACGAATAAAGTGAGATATTGAATTACATATTCATTATATTTTGCTTCTGAAAAAAAGCGCACCGCTCCCAGTGAGGCGGCAATGAACTTGAACATATTGAACGCGTCGAGGAGCCAGTAATAGCGGGTGTGTACAAGATCGAACTTAATGTTTCCGATAAGTCCGATCGCTAACATGCACAGTGTAAAGAAGATGATAAGGATCTCGTCTTTGTCGATCCTTCGCGTACGTATAATATCAACGACAAACACCAGTCCCATAAGGAGAGCTGTTGCCTCATCCAGATATTGGACCGGTCTGAAACTTTGGCGCAGAACTGTCTCAAGAATAAGAGTGATCAGATAGCAGGCTATGAGAAACTGCGGCATATGTATATTTGAAAATACCTGATAAATATGTGTTTTTTTCAAATGTACTCCTCTCCGTGTTCCAGCGAATTCTTATCCCCTCAGCAGTCTTCGCATCAGTGTTACGACAGTGCGGGTCGCAGTACCTTTTTCGGCGCTGCCAAGCTCCGCGTGATGCCGGTCCGCTTCCTTCTTGTAGTGCTCCTCATCAAAGCCCAGAATTATATCCTCGAGAGCGTCAATATCTCTGGCCATCGGGAACGGCCACTCGCTCACCGGTGTATAGAAGTTTCTGTCAGCCAGATAATCGTCAAGGTCCGGCGCATAGATGAAACACGGCTTATAAGTCAGTGACGCGTCCCAGATGCATGATGAATAGTCAGTGATCAGGGCGCTGCAGGCATACAGGAGTTCCTGCATATCATCGTAAGTCGTGGCATCGATCACGTTCGGATTATTGTCATAGCAGTCGAGATCGCCCGTAAATCTGTGGAACCGCAGAAGGAATACGAATTCGCCGCCGAATCGCTCTGACAGAGCCCTGGTGACGCGGTCAACATCCAGCTTGTATACCTCCGGTCCCGCATTGTCTCTGAATGTCGGCGCGTACAGAACAAGCTTCTTTTCTTCCGGAATATCATAGAACTTCTTGACTTTTCGAATTATTGAGTCGTGTCTGCCGAAGAAAATATCATTTCTCGGCATGCCGATCTCAAGGATCTTTTCGGGAGCGTTGTCATACAGGACTTTAATATTATTTGCGGAAAATCGAGCGCAGCTCGATATAAAATAAGTTGTCGTGTCCATCATATGCTTCACATAAGCAACGTGCTCGCTTGTCGCGTCCTTATATGATTTTTTATAGGATCCGCCGCCGTGCCACGTATTGATCACGGTCTGCTTCCTGCGGATCGGAATATAGGACTGCACGCCATGATTGTCGATCAGAAAACCTGCAGTTATCAGATAATAAACTGCCCTGAGAGAGATCTGGGGAACTACCCTGATGCCCTTCCTTTTGAGGAACGCGTACTTTTTCGGGTCATTGAACAGCCATATCTGTTCGAACTCGCCATCGCAGTTCCTCGATATGTATTTGGAAATGTATTTCGGGCTGCAGGTATAGGACTCGCCCTGGTTGCTTCGAAAAACGACACGGTTTTTCTTTACAGGAAAAATCCAGAAAACTTTCAACAGATTTAAAAGAAGTTCTTTCACGGCGCATCCTTTCTCCATTACCGGTTTTTCACTTAGAATCCTGCCGTTTATAAGCCAGGACACACAATTTAGACCACAGAATATTAAAAATAAAGGCTACTGCGAGCGCCCCGAAAAGGACAGCGAGTACAGTAAAGACATAGGACATGATCCCGCGTCCGAACAGATAGTTAATCTTCATTTTCTGAAGGACCCTGAAGACCATCATATGGCACAGATAGATCTCCATACTGTATTTAGCCAGGATCTTGATGAATCGCCCGGGCAGGCTTGAAAATGTAAGATCATGAACGATTGCGAGAATAAGCCAGCTGGTGAAAATCAGGAGATCGAAAATAACACGCATATACCCGTTGCGGTATATAGCCGGCGTCACGAAATAAATGAGAGTTGTCAGCGCCGCAATTAAAATAAAAATCAGTTTATGGCCGTCAGAGCGGGAGCAGATATCATCTTTATATAGATAAACTATTGCTCCTGCGACAAAAAACATTGCGCAGAAAAGAAAATTCTGCCTTAGATAGTAGCCGCCCGGATACTGCATGGGGCTCATAAAGTGATACGAACAGGCGAAATTGTAAATCACTGCGCAGACCATAGTTTTCCATGCTGCCCCCTTTGTCCTGGTAAGAACACAGAACAACGGGAACAGAGCATAAAAGACAAACGTAACGCCGATGAACCAACCGACACCGATCACGGACAGCTTGCTGGGCTCGGGGAGAAGTCCGAAAATCAAAGTCACATTTGCAAATCCTTCAAGGAGTCTCCTGAAACTGAAATTCATGAGCAGATCGAGTATGACCAGGAATGAAAAAAACGGAAGAATGCGTGCTGCCCGCTTTTTGTAGAAGGCAGTCAGATCGATCTGCCCGCTCAGCATGCGCTCATGGTAACCGCAGCACATGCCGAAAGCGGATATGATCATAAAGAGATAGACGAGCTGAGTGAACCAGGGAATGACGCGAACTGCGATATAGCCGCTTATATCATACTGATTGTTGCTTTTAGACAGCATATGCATCATTATTATGCCGACGGCAGCGAGTGCCCTCAGAGCGTCAATCGAAGGATATATTTTTTTACTCTCAGCATTCTTCTTCATTACAGATCAAAAACTCCAAAACAGATTCTGCTCTGCCGCACTCACAGTATTATTTCCAATAAGCTGTGATTCCGTGGGCGATTCTCTTCTCCGGCGGCGGAGGCGTCATAAAGCTCTCCCCATACAGGTCAGTGAGCCGCTCCGCATAATCGGCGGTACACCGAACATTGATATCCTCGAATTTCTTCCATACTACTTCAGTAAAATAGTACGGGTGGAATTTATCCATCTTTTTATACACGCCGAAAAAGCTGATGCCCCATTTTTTATCACTG
Source organism: Lachnospiraceae bacterium (assembly GCA_045112915.1). GTDB lineage: Bacteria > Bacillota > Clostridia > Lachnospirales > Lachnospiraceae > Chordicoccus. The sequence continues at coordinate 14,254 of JBGUIK010000031.1, read as the reverse complement.
TACGGGAACTTCACGGGAATCTTTCTGATTGGTGCAAGGAACATATCCGGTCTTACGGCTGTGACATAAAGTTTTTTGAGCACAGCCTTGACTGGATTTCTGCTCTTTTTCTTTGACTTTGTGTAGCTGTATGCCCTGGCTTTGCCGAGGATATCAAGCTGCTTCAGGGCTTTATCGAATTCTTTTTCATTGTCGGGTCTTCCGTCGACCGGGAAAACATCGATCCAGAGCGCGGAGTCATACTTCTTATACCTGAGGGGCATGACCGATAGCGTACGGTCGTCAACAATTTTGGCAAATGCATTAGTCGCTCCGCTCTCCTTACTGTGCACCAGGGATAAATGCTCTCCGATCTGCTTTTCTTCTGCGAGCTTAATGAAACGGTCGTAATCCGGTCTCGGCATCGTGATGTCAATATCATCATCCCACGGGATGAAGCCTTCATGGCGCACCGCGCCGATGAGGGTGCCCGAATCAACGGTCCATCTGAGCTTATTCTCTGAGCAGAAACGGATGAAGTGGCGGAAGATATTCATCTCAACAAGCTTCACTTCATCGGGGGAGAGTTTTTTTTTCGGGTCTTTCTCTACTGCCGAGTCCCTTAATGACTGAATTTTAGACTGGGCGTCGTTCAGCTTGTCATCGGTCACAAGTGATATTGTACCCGGCTCGGCATACTCCATGGCATCTTCGGGCAGCACTTTATGATCATCGGACAGCGCTTCGGGATCCTGCAGAAACCGGTCATCAGATCCGCTTTCCTTCACTGCTTCGCAGGAAGCAGCCTCGCTGCTTTGCGCAGCGTTGCAGGAACCTGCTTCTTTTGACCTGTTCATCGGACCCTCATGTTTTTCAAAATCGTAGAGGAACTCCGGCAGCATCTCGGCGATGAGTTCACAATCCTCAGTATACTCCGGAAACTTCTTCCACATCTGCAGGTTGGCTGCAGAGACAGCAGGGTCGAAATGCTTCTTCGGCGCAACATGATGAGACCAGTCCTCTCCGACAAATTCGACAATTTTCTTCATCTCCTCATCGTAGTTGAATATGAGGTCCTCGAACTGAAGTCTCAGCACCGGAGCATCAGCCGGAATCTCGCCGATCATGGCTCTGTGATCGCGGAACACGCGCGCGAAGGGCGCAGCCTCCGCCGGAAGCACATGATCTCCGTAGCGCCTCTGCTGGACGAACAGGTCTCTGGGATCACGGTCCACGACGATGACTCTGATATCCTTCACATAAGAAACATATCGCATTATATTGCTGGTCGCCACGAACTGATCAAGCACGATGAACGGCTGGTTCTTCGGATTAAGAAGTTTACAGAGCTTGTCAACATATGCCTGCGTCTTCTCAATGAACTCGTCTCTGGTGATGTGGACGTGATAATAATCCTGATTCGGGAAATAGTTATAGCGGAAGGGCTTTTTCAGCGGCTTCGGCATGAGCTTGTCCTTGGCTCTTCTGGAATAATAAATAAATTTCTGAGGGCCTGAAAGAAGCTGCAGGTCGCCGTGCCAGTAGCCCTTATAAGTCTCGGTCACAAGGCTGTCGACGTACTCCTTAGAGTATTTGAGCCACTTGTTTCCGAAGATTTTTCTGTAACCGTAAGCTGTCTCGCGTGCAAATTTCATATATCTGCGCAGCGCGTAGCCTGAATTAAGGCGGTGCGGATTCTCCACAAGATTGAATTCCAGGTCAGATACTCCGTCCGGGTCCTGAAGAAAACGGCATTCAATATTTGTCGGAGCAGACGGGCAGTTGTCGAATTCTTTGAGAAAATCATCGACGGCGCCGGAACCTGTCCCGTGGAAACTAATACAGGTTATTATTCTCATTTTACATCTCTCCCGCTCATCTGGGACGCAATATCAGCGTCAACGATATCCTCCCCGGAACGCCCCTCAAGCTGCTGTTTGGATGTCTCGGAAAGTCCATCGTTTATCACAGCGCACATATCGCATGTGCTGCATTTGTCAAGATCCTCTTTTGTAAGCCTGCCGTCGCGGTAATCACGCACGACCTTGAGTTCATACATGCTGTACTTCTTCTTTCTGAAGAATCTCAGGAACTTGTGCCGCACGACCCAGAGGGCAGGTACCCAGATATACTTGCGCATAGCCGGGGAGACAGAACCGATCATCCAGCAGTCGCGGTCACAGTTCCTGACCTTTTTGCGGACGATTTCAGCCTCCGGACTGTTCCAGAGTTCATCCCATGTCTGCTCATTGAGGTTGCCCATCACTTCCTTATCCTTGGTGCCGTTGCAGGGCATGACGTCACCGTAAGGATCAATGAAGAACGTGTCAAAACTCATATCGCAGGGAAGAAGTCTCTTCTGTCCGTAGATGTAGTTGATTAGTCCGTGATTAAAATATGCTCTGAACCATTTCTTCGGACTGTTGGAATTAAGAAGCTCATTTATCAGACGCTCGAACTGTTTAGCTACCTTCGGGCGGTCATGGATGATATTCTTGGCCTCGACAAAATAGAATGAATTGTGAAGGGATGCGGTCGCGAATTCCATTCCGAGCCGGTCTGAAATCCTATAGAGCTTTACCAGATCCATACAATTTGCGTCCTGTACGGTCATGCCGAAGCCGACGTCTTTCATTCCCATCTTGCGAAGTTTTTTAAGGGTCGTATAACCTCTGTTGAAGCCGTCCGGAAGACCGCGGATCGCATTGTTGGTCTCTTCAAGGCCCTCAATGGAAATACGAATGCCGATATCCGGGAATTCCTTACAGAGGTCGATGATGCGGTCAGTGAAAAAGCCGTTCGTCGAGATAACGATACGGTCGCTCTTCTTTCTCAGCTCACGAACAATATCTTTCAGGTCTGTACGAATAAACGGCTCCCCGCCGGTGATATTTGTAAAATACATGGGCGGAAGTTTCCTGATCGTCTCAATGGAAATTTCCTCCTCGACTCTTGACGGTTTCTTGTAGCGGTTGCACATATTGCAGCGCGCGTTGCACCGGTAAGTGACAATAACTGTACCGTTTAGTTTCTTTATGCCTTTCCTGACGTCCGTGTCTTTTTCTGCGAGCTCCCCGGCTTTCTTTGTGCCGGGAATCTTATCCATAATCTTTGCGGCTCTGTCCAGGCCGGGGATTTTTTCCGAAATACTCGCAATTACATTCTTCTTATCAGTATCCGCCATAGCACTTCCACCTTCTTCATCAATACTTGTTTTCACATGATCGGGGTCAGAAATCTCTTCCCCGGTGTAGATCTTAAGCAGCTTCCCGCAATACTCCGCTGTCGAATCAAAGCTTATATGCCCGCAGTTTTCAGTATATCTCTCGATAAGCAGGTCGTCTTCCCAGAGCTTTTGGATCTTATTGGCCAGTTCCGCGGTACTGCCAGGCTCGAAAAGCTCACCTGTCTCATTCTCTTTAATGAGCTCGGGTATACCTCCGATGCGGCTTCCGAGGACCGGCGTGCCGTACATCTGGCTCTCCATTACCGAGAACGGACAATTTTCGTACCACTCAGATGGGTACACCGAGAAGCGGGCTCCGTTTATGAGATCTATGAGAGCTTTTCCTGTCTGGAATCCGACATTCATTATGTTGGGGACCTTCAGAGTCTCATCCGTAAGCGGACCGGTTCCGGCAAACACGAACTGCACGTCGGGGAGCAGTCTCACAGCCTTCAGCAGCGTTTTGATACCTTTTTCCTCCGCGAATCTTCCGAAGTAGAGAACATATTTCTTTGGGAGGTCCTCTGACTTATTGAAATCGGACTCGATTCTGTCAATAAAGTTATGGAGCGCGATCGTCTTGCCGGCAAATTTCGGGTTTGTATCCATGCGGCTCTTCATGAACTCTGAGCAGCAGATAAATGTATCGATCTTACTGTAGACATCAGTGTGATTCCAGATTTCAGCTTCCATCATACCAACGGCGGATTTCGCGGTGGAGCCGTGGATGCATTTGCCAAAAAGACAGTTCGCAAAATGACCACCGACACATTTCTCGCAGATCATACCGGAGCCTGGATTCATCAGCATATGGTTCGGGCAGATGAGTTGATAATCGTGGGCCGTGAAAATAATCTTACAGGCCTTTCCTGTCTCCTTCTTCCACTTTTCAATCTCGAGAATGACAGAGGGAGTGAGCTGATAATTGAAATTATTGAGATGGCACACATCCGGCTCAAAATCATCAAGCACGAGACGGATCTTCTTTCGGGCCTCGGCGCTGTAAATGGTTTTTACAGGGTAAGTCAGCTTTGAGATTGCGCTTCCGCCATGAAAATCCATGTCAGATGTGTAGGATTCCGCGCTGTTTCCGACACAGCGGCCTTCATGTTCCATACCGAAATACTGAACTTCGTGTCCTATACTTTTCAGATAATCACCGATCTTGAAGATGTAGGTTTCTGATCCGCCGTTCGGATACAGAAACTTGTTGATCATTAAAACTTTCATAATAGTCCCTCTTTACGGCAGCCGCTTTCGGGCTTTATCACACAAAGGCTTTATCACTGTCCTCTCGCAACAAAGCTGCTCGATGACTGTTGGCCCTCTTATCACGCAAATAAGAGGAAAATCTCGAGCAAGATCCTCCCCTTATGTTGTTATTCCTTCATATAAAGTTCAAGTGTTTTGTTGATGACTTCATCCCAGCTGTACTTGCTCAAAATGAAATCTTTTGATTTGCTTTTCATCGCTTCGACAATCTGCGGCGAGTCAAGGAGCACCTGCATTTTTTTCTGTAGGTCATGCGTACTGCCTCGCGCAAACGTAACGCCCTTATCCTCGATCACCTCGGCACACTCCGGAATATTTGAGGTGAGCACGCAGTTGCCGTAGCTCATAGCCTCAAGGAGGCTCAGCGGCATTCCCTCAATATCCGACGCAAGTACATACATATAAGGATTGCTGTAGAGTTCTTCTAATTCCCGCCCTTCTACAAAGCCGGTGAATATGATCCTTTCATCATCAGCAGCCCGCTCCTTCATCTCATCGACGAACCCTTCAGTGTCGGAACTTCCGCCCGCTATGATAAGCTTTTTGTCTGTATCAATCTTCTTGAAAGCATCGATCAGATACCGGATTCCCTTTTCCGGCGCAAGTCTGCTCAGGGCAAGTATGTAGCTGTCTTTTTCAAGTCCGTATTTCTCAGTAATGAGTTCTGCTTCTCTCACGGTCGGCTCTGAAACACCGTTCGGGATAAAATTCGTCCTGCGTCTGTACTCCTTCAGGAAATATACTTCCATATCATGACTCAGAACGATGATTTCGTCAGCCATTTTGACTGCCATGCGCTCGCCCATCTTGATGACGAACTTTGCAAAACGATTCCATTTAGCACGGCGGTGGTCAAGTCCATGGATAGTCGCTATACATCTCTTCTTACCGATCAGCTTGGGGATCCACATCATAATGCAGGGTCCCTCCGCATGATAATGGACTATATCGTAATCTCCGAAAGCGATAAATAACGACGCAAAAAAAGAAGCCGAAAATGCAGCGAATCCTTTTCCGTTGATTGTAGGAACATATTTTAACTTAACGCCTTTATACTTAGCCAAAGGTTTGTTATTCGTATCGAATTCCTTACCGCTTACGTGATGTCCTTTTCGATTATAACAGGTTACAGAATGTCCCCTTTCGGCCATATGGGTACTGAGCTCTTCGACAACAATTTCTACTCCGCCTTCGCGAGACGGGATTCGTTTGTGCCCAAGCATGGCTATTTTCAGACTAGTTGTATCACTCATAGGCATAAACCTCAGGGTAGTTAACAGTTCAGAGAATAATTCTCCTGCAAATATATATTCTAGCATATCAGGACTATAGAAAACAAGGGCTGACGCTTAAAATGCGACAGCCCTTGATCAGTTGACCGGGAAGCCCCGGTTTGGCGCTGATATCTTTTCCGCGAAAATTCGGTCGATTATGTATTCGGATTATTATTCTTCAGAATGACGTCATGGCTGCCGCCCTCAACAATAGATGTGGAGGAGACAACTGTCAGTCTGGCTTTCTGCTGCAGCTCCGGAATCGACAGAGCACCGCAGTTGCACATTGTTGAACGGACCTTGTAAAGTGTCGTTGTGACGCCTTCGGCGAGTGAACCCGCATATGGAACATAGCTGTCGACACCCTCCTCGAAACTCAGCTTTGTAGCGCCGCCGAGGTCGTATCTCTGCCAGTTTCGGGCGCGGTTGGAACCCTCGCCCCAGTACTCTTTGACATAAGTGCCGTTCACACGCACTTTGTTCGTCGGGCTCTCATCAAATCTTGCAAAGTAACGGCCGAGCATAACAAAGTCAGCCCCCATTGCCAGCGCAAGTGTAATGTGATAGTCGTGTACAATACCGCCGTCTGAGCAGATCGGAATGTAGATGCCGGTCTTCTCAAAGTATTCGTCACGTGCCTTCGCGACCTCAATGACAGCTGTCGCCTGACCGCGGCCGATGCCTTTGGTCTCGCGCGTGATGCAGATAGAACCGCCGCCGATACCGATCTTGACGAAATCGGCGCCTGCATTTGCAAGGAAATTGAAGCCTTCCTTATCGACAATATTGCCGGCACCCACTTTTACTTTATCACCGTACTTTTCACGGATCCAGCCGATTGTCCTGCTCTGCCACTCAGAGAAACCTTCTGAGGAGTCGATGCAGATGACATCGGCGCCGGCTTCGATCAAAGCCGGAACTCTCTCTTCGTAATCACGTGTATTGATACCGGCGCCTACGACGTAGCTTTTATTGGCATCGAGAAGTTCGTTGACATTTTCCTTGTGGCTGTCATAGTCCTTGCGGAACACGATATACTGAAGATGTCCTTCATCATCTACAAGCGGCAGCGTGTTTATCTTGTTGTCCCAGATGATGTCGTTGCAGTCATGAAGGTTTGTTGTAGCCGGAGCAGTGACAAGTTTGTCGAGCGGAGTCATAAATTCGGTGACTTTAAGCTCTCTGCTCATTCTTGAAAGTCTGTAATCGCGGGAGGCGACGATGCCGAGCAGCTTGCCGTGAGACGTGCCGTCATCTGTGATCGCAACAGTCGAATGACCTGTGCGCTCCTTAAGATCAAGGACGTCTGCAAGAGTTGCTTTCGGAGGCAGATTGGAATCGCTGGTGACGAAGCCCTTTTTATAGGCTTTGACGCGGCGGACCATATTGGCCTCATCCTCAATAGACTGGGAACCATAGATAAAGGAGACACCGCCCTGCTTTGCAAGAGCGATTGCCAGCTTTTCGCCGGAGACAGACTGCATGATCGCAGAGACCATAGGGATATTCATTTTGATCGGGCATTCTTCCTGTCCCTTCTTGAATTTGACAAGAGGTGTTTCGAGCGAGACCGCTGCCGGAATGCATTCAGATGAAGAGTAACCGGGGACGAGCAGATATTCACCAAAAGTGCGGGACGGTTCTTCGAAAAAATAAGCCATACATTCTCTCCTTTAAATAATTCACTTGTACTTAACTGCAGCTTTCCTATATGTATGTGTATTATTGGATATTGAAACGGATTTTAACGCAAATCAATGAGAAATGCAACATAATCTTTTATAATTACATTGCATATGATCGCCCAGGCAAGAATGCCGAGGTAATCTTGAATGCTCCAAAAAATTCGACCAGCCCGAAGGCTGGCCGAACTTCCATAACTAATCAAAACAAAAAATATCGCTCGCGGTATATCTCTGTCATTCCGCAATTGTGCAGCCGCCGACAGGACGAATGTACATGACCTTGGTAGCGCCCTCTCCGAGAAGCGCGTCCATACCTTCGCGGAAACCGTCGACCTTGGCAAGCGGAACAAATGCCTGGATCGTGCCGGCAAATCCGCCTCCATGTACACGGTGAGCGCCCTCTCCGCCGAGCAGATGCTCTGCGACAGCAAGCGCAACGCCTACCGGCTGCTCGGCAGCATCACGGTATGTGGCAATATTCTGCAGGTATGTGAAGGAGGACTTTCCGGATTCATTTACGAGCGCAAGAAACTTATCAAAATCGCCCTCTTTCAGAGCAGAGACCTGTGCTTTTACTCTGTCGCAGTCATTGTAATAGTGGATCGCGCGGAGGATTGCGCGGTCACCGACGGATTTACGGATCTGCGGAATTGCGGCATAGAACGAAGCCGGGTCGACCTCAGAGAGGACTTCCTTGCCGCAAGCTGCGGCAACCGCACGCATCTCAGCCGGAACAGCTGCGTAATCCCCGGTCAGATCTGCATGGTCCGCGCCGGAATCGATGATGCAGAGAGCATAACCTGCGGAAGCAAAATCGAAATCAACTGCCTCGTAGACAGGATTCTCTTTGTCGAAGAAATCAATTGTGATGATGCCGCCGATCGCGCAGCCCATCTGATCCATAAGGCCTGACGGTTTGCCGAAATAAACATTCTCGGCGTACTGGCCGATACGGGCGATCTTAGCCATCGGAAGCTCTTTATTGCAGTAGAGGCCGTCAATAATAGCGCCGATAAGAACTTCGAAGCAGGCGGAGGAAGAAAGACCGGAACCGCCCGGAACGTCTGATTTCACATAAGCGTCGAATCCGCCAAGTTTGTAGCCCTCTTCAGTGATAGCGTTAAGGATACCGCGGATCAGAGAAGCAGTCGTATTCTCCTCTTCCTTGACAGGAGCGAGACTTGTGATATCGATGGAGGTCATGCCATAGCCTTCAGAGTGGATATTGACCATATTGGTTCCGTTCGGAGCCGCAACTGCAAGCGCGTCGAGATTGACTGAACCCGTCAGGACACGGCCTCTCTGATGGTCTGTGTGGTTTCCGCCGATCTCTGTGCGGCCGGGAGCTGAGAATACAGCTATCTCTGCATTTTCGTCTTTTCCGAAGACTTCCGCAAATCCACACGCGACATGCGCGATACGATCTCTGTACAGTCCGATATTTTCCACCGGCTCACAGTAAATGTGCGAGAGCTTAGCGTCGTACGCGCCACCTGCAAGTTTCTCGTTAAGAGCTTTGATTGTAAGCATAAGACCCCTCCTGGATAAATTATAAATGTTCTCTGATGATATCACTTAAACTCAGAATTTTCCTGCTCCCGGTCAGATATTGATAATTAAGATTCTGTCAGGAATCCGTGATTATATATCCGGCTTAAGCGGTCATTTTTAGTTTATCATCCAACATGTATCAAATCAATGGAATTATCCGCCCCAAACATTGCAAAATCACTTATCTGAATCAATTTTTATCCGCTGAACTAATTGTCCATTGAACTGGCCCATTTTTAGATTTAAACTATAATAAATGAACAAAAAAGGAGGTGTACTTTGAAAATGACTAAAGAAGACCTGCACTCCTGCAGCGTCCATTTATCAGATGACGAGCGCGCGGTCGTCCTTCTCGACCAGACAAAGCTCCCGAACAAAACAGAGTACCTGACGCTGACAACGGCGGAGGAAATCTATGACGCCATCAAAGTCCTGGCTGTACGCGGTGCACCTGCTATAGGAATCTGTGCCGGCTACGCGATGTATGTACTCGCGCAGCGCGCGGAGGCGGATTCCTATTCAGAACTCTCAGCAAAGCTTCACAAAGACGGAGAATACCTAATATCATCCCGCCCGACTGCTGTGAACCTGAGCTGGGCTGTTGGCCGCATGCTTTCGGTCCTTGACGGCGCCAGCGGCAAATCAGTGGACGAAGTAATAGCCCTTCTTCGCGAGGAATCCTATGCGATCCAGATCGAAGATATAGAGATGTGCCGTAAGATCGCCGAATATGGTCTCTCGCTTCTCAAACCGGGCGACACATTCCTCACCCACTGCAACGCCGGTCCGCTCGCGACAAGCAAGTACGGAACGGCTATCGGTCCGGCTTTTCTCGCCAAAGAGCGCGGCATCGATATTAAAGTATTCTCAGATGAGACCCGTCCTCTTCTTCAGGGGGCGAGACTTACATCCTATGAGCTCCAGAGAGCCGGAATTGACGTGACACTTATATGCGATAACATGGCAAGCATAGTCATGAAGAACGGCTGGATACAGGCATGCTTTGTCGGCTGCGACCGCATAGCGGCTAACGGTGATTTTGCAAATAAAATCGGCACCAGCGGTGTTGCCATCCTCGCTAAGCATTACGGCATTCCGTTCTACACACTGGGACCGAGGTCGACAATTGATATGAGCTGTCCGACCGGTGCTGATATAAAAATTGAGCAGAGAAATCCGAATGAGATAAAAGAGATGTGGTACAGGGAGCCGATGGCTCTTCCTGAGGTGAAGTGCTACAACCCGGCATTTGACGTCACAGATCATGAACTGCTGACAGCCATCGTCACGGATAAAGGCATCGTCTATCCGCCCTTCGATGAGAATCTTAAGAAGATCATGGAAGAAGAATGATCAATCGCGATTCGGGATAATTATTGATATGATTGAATAAAACAGTGACAAAAAATTGGTATGGAGGTTTATAACATGGAAAATTTCTCACCTAGTGCCTGCATCGAGCTTAAACCGGGTACACATGTAGCCAAAGTCGTTCTTATGCCGGGCGATCCGCTCCGCGCTAAATACATCGCCGATCATTATCTGGAGAACCCGGTCCTCTTCAACGATGTGCGCAACATGCTGGGTTATACGGGAACTTTTGAGGGAAAAGAAGTATCTGTCATGGGTTCCGGTATGGGTGTCCCGTCTCTTGGCATTTACGTGCATGAGCTGTTCAACTTCTTCGGTGTCGAGGCGGTCATCCGTATCGGCTCTGCCGGCGCGCTGCAGGATGACGTACATGTCCGCGACGTTGTAATCGCCATGTCCGCGTCTACCAATTCCGCCTTCCTGACATCTTATGACCTTCCGGGCTATCTGGCTCCGACAGCCGATTACAATATGCTGAAAGACGCAGTAGCCGCCGCGGAAGAAATGGGCGTCAAAGCCGACGTCGGAAGCGTCTACACATCAGACTTCTTCTATCATCCGGACAAACAGGTCAATCAGAAAGCCCGCGATCTGGGCCTCCTCTGCGTCGAGATGGAGACAGCGGGTCTGTATCTCACCGCGATGGCAAATCACAAGAAAGCGCTGTCGATCCTGACCATCTCAGATCATATTTTTACCGGTGAAGCCTTAAATGCCGAGGACAGGCAGAACAGCTTCCACGAGATGATGCTGATTGCCCTGAAGACAGCAGCTAAGTTCGAATAAACTTGCTGATCGCGGCGCGTTAATAACGTCGAGGTGTTCTTTGACCCATCAGATGACGAAAGGGCTGTTACATCAGACGAAGTCCTACTACATAGAGCAGACACCGGAACATGTAATCTGCTATATGTAATGAGGACCCGCCTTTATGTGGCAGCCCTTATTTTTACATTCATTTTCTATGGACATGCGTCACGCCGAATCACCAGCACAGCACCTCGCAGCCGGTCTCGGTGACAAGCACCTCGACCTCCCACTGCGCGGACGGCTTGCCGTCCTGCGTGTACACAGTCCATCCGTTCTTATCATCGATACAGATCCTGTCCGTTCCCATGTTCACCATCGGCTCGATCGTGAATACCATGCCGGGCACCATAAGCATCTCTGTGCCTGCTTTAGAGACATAGCTCACGAACGGATCTTCATGAAACTCGTTGCCGCAGCCGTGACCGCCAATCTCACGCACTATGCTGTATCCATGATCCAGAGCATGCTTATGAACAGCCTCTCCCATGTCGCCGAGAAAGGTCCAGGGAATAACGTGCTTAATTCCCACTTCCACACACTCCTTTGTCACGTCGACCAGCTTCTTCCACTCCGGATCCACGTCCCCGATGCAGTACATGCGCGAGGAATCGGAAAAATATCCGTTCAGAATTGTGGAACAGTCGACATTGATAATATCACCCTCCTTCAGAATAATATCATCCGATGGAATACCGTGGCATACTTCGCTGTTGATCGACGTGCACACACTCTTCGGAAAGCCCTGATAACCGAGATCCGCGGGTATTCCGCCCATCTTTTTGGTGACAGATGTGACTATGTCATCTATCTCCTGTGTCGACATGCCTGCGTGGATTTTTTCGCCGATCTCGTCAAGAACTGCGATGTTGATGACAGCGCTCTTCTTTATTCCATCGACGTCCTTTTCGGATTTGATCAGTTTTCTGGAAGGGACAATATGTCCCATCCTCTCATATCGCATGATTTTTTCATCAAATGCTAAATGACAGCTCTTATATTTTTTTCCGCTGCCGCACCAGCACGGCGCGTTCCGTTCAAGTCTTCTGAACATCCTAAACCTCTTATATTTCTAAATTTACATGCGCGATATAGGCTCGTGTATTGAAAGTTGCTCCTAAATCGCAACACACAAATGATAGCACAAACTAACTATCTTGAAAACACATATTTCGATACAGACATACTATGTGAGCCTTACCCTATTGAAGTAAAGACGCTATTTCATATCAATGAGCTCCAGAAAAGACGCGTCAATAAGCGTATCCGGTGATTCAGTCTGGCCTTCGAATGTCGATGGAATCTCTCCGTCAAGCTGTGCTCTGACACTCTTCGACCTCAGTTTCCAGAATGAGATAAGCGTGTCAACACCTTTTTGAAACGCAGTCTCTGACGCATATTTATTCTGATCTCTCTCAATATACGGGATCAGCATGGTCTCGATTTCTTTAAGTCTGAAAGAAATATCATTATCTCCGCTGTAACGGTCAATGAGCTCTCTCATGGCAGAATGGTATGCTGTCACATATCTCTGATCCTTCATGATCCAGTCGAACATAGGCCGCTTGCCTGAAAGACCCCTGAGAAGAGGAGTGTCTATCGGGTAATTCACCATTCTTGTAGCGTCCGCAGATCTGTACGTACCAAAGGCCGAACTGTAATCCCAGGGCAGCATCGACAATAGCCCTCTCTTTTCATAGAGATAGTAGTTGCCGGCCGTTTCCCCGGTGTAGCTGTTCCAGCTGACGACAAAATTGTGAACAGCAAAATAGGCTATCACTTCATCTATCTCCACCGCCGCCTTTACATCGTTCTCCGTGCTCAGGATCTTAAGTGACTTTATGAGCAAAGACCTGTCCCTTCCGGTCACGTTCTGCGAGGCATTGTCAAAAATGTTCGAGTAACTTGCGGGATCGTCATCGATATAGATCAGCTTGATATCGTCCGGCTTAACTATGGCCATCGATTCCTGAATTTCGCTAGGACCGTCTTTCGATTGAGGTCCGTCTGCTATAGAGCTGCCACTTCCGCCATTGTCAGAATCATCCGCGTTGGACGTCTCAGTATCGGAGATATCTGAAGTATTAATAAGAGCGCCTGGCGCCCCCGGATCGGCAGCCGTCGAAGTATTATCCAAAACAACAGATGACTCCGTTGCTAAAATACTGTTAAGGTCTGACTGACTGAGCACGTCGGGGTCAATATGCTCCATCGGTTCGTCAAATGACACGTCTCTTCCGGAATTCTCATCTGTCCGACCGACGATATCAAGATCATCGGCCCCCGCCCGGGGTTCCTTCCCGACCGACTGAATCGTCTTCTCGTATGATGTTTCATCACATTCCGGTTTATAGAGATTGCCGTAATTCTTGCCGAAGTTTCTCATTAAAAAAGCGTCATCTATGCTCTCGACTGCCAGATATAATCCCACATCTTTGCCGTTCACTGTCAGAAACGCGTAGGAACAAAGCGGCGCAGGAACACCAACGCCGGACATCGCTTCGTAAACAAGAAAGTCCTTCATGAATGTACAGTCACCGGAAGAATTATTAAGATCGAGCTTATTCAGTCCGTGATAGCTCTCCATGCTGTTCCGGTGGTCAAATCCGATTTTAAAGCTATACTTTATGCTCCCGACAGATTGAACTTCAGCTGCATTTCCCTTGATACGAATAGAAATATTCGAATATTTTTCACCGTCAATGACAGCATCACAGTCATACCAGGTCTTATCAGCCTTGCTGCACATGTCGTCGAAATTATTCATCACGACATCGATCTTATGCACGTAAGAAGTGTCGAAAAGCCGATCTTCATAGCCGCTCGCTCCGCCTGCCGGCTCGATACCAAGTCGTTTTCCGTTCATAAAGAGAACGGTCGCCAGCACTGCAAATGCCGCTGCGATTATACATATTAAATCTAAATGCTTACTTGTAGACATCCTCTCCCCATTAATCGCTGTTAATGCGTGAAAACGGCGGAGCTTATCTCCGCCACTTTCATAATTCAAGTCTCGCTCGCGAGACTTGGCGCGGGATTCGGGTCAGCGCTAGCTGACATAATTCCCAACCGAATCCCTGCGCATCCTC
>JBGUIK010000030.1:0-5327 GCA_045112915.1 Lachnospiraceae bacterium | reverse complement strand
GTGAACGGTATGTCGGAGGAGAGCTGAAGGGAAGCATAATAATCCCCGCAGTTATCCCGTCTGATCGTGATTGTCCCGACGCGGGTATCTTCTTTATGCGAAGTGAGCATGGCCAGCACCTTCCCGGAACAGCGGAAACGGATGGCTCCCAGTATCGGGAGGGATATAAAATGCGGCACCTGTTCGCCGGCGCTCCTGCGCACGAAGTGCACATTCCCTTCTTCCCAGCTCTCAGCGCCCTTTTTGTAATGGGCGTTCGTCTGGTAGGACTGCACATAGGACTTCTTATGGAAGCCCGGGAGCCCCGTGCCGGGGACTTCGCGGAAACGCTTCCATGCCCTGTTGTGGTTCTTTATGGCGTTGTCCACGGCCAGGGAATCCACATCCTTCTCTTTCAGGAACGGGATGGTGTTCACGAGCTCCCTCTTGGAGGAACGGACCTGTTCCAGGTATGCGATCTTTCCTTTATACGCAGGGCACAGGGATGCAGCTTTCTTTAAGCTGTGCAGTTCCCTGTCGTTCGCGGTCATGCGGTTATAGACGAAGCGCGACGCCCCGTCATTTACCGCTATGATATGTTTCTGCTGTGAGGAAGGATAGATCCTCACTTCCGCAGCAAAATGATATTTCATGTCCGCACATTTACGCATGATAAAGCCTCAGTAAGATTTGGATTGGTTCTCGATATACTTCCGGATGGCGTCTTCAGACACGGGACCAACTGTTTCCACATAGTAGGAGTGGTTCCACAGCTGTCCTTTCCACAGCTTCTGCCTCAGATCCGGATACACCTCGAACAGCTTTCTGCCGGTAATTCCCTTCAAATACTTCACAATATCTGTTATCGCCATCTTCGGCGGGGCCGATACAAAGCAGTGTATATGATCCATCTCCCCCAGCTTCGAAAAGATGTACAGTAAAACCTTTGTCCCGTGCGATCTCCTGTACAAGATCTTTCAGGAACTGTTCTTTCTGAGGGGTGATGATCTTACGACGGTACTTCACGCACCATACCACATGGTAGTTAATATTACACACACAGGTCCTGTATCTAACAATATTTGTTTTCATACATCTATCATATCACACCAAACGCACGTTTGCAAACATTTGTTCGTATTAATAGATAAAAAAGGGGCAATTCCTCTCGGCAATTGAATTACCGAGAATCCTTGCCTATTCTTCTTGAACACGCTTCGATAACGGAGTTATAGGTATTCACTGTTCGAAATTCCTGCATCAGAAGATTATTACGCGGTTTTTCGAGGCTCCTTCTCATTTTTTGGTCCTAATTTGGTTACAATTCAAAATTCCAGACACTGTCTGGAAAATCCTATTGTTCGTCATCTCAATAACAATCATACATTTACAGATCTTTTTAAACACTCTTCTCTTAGTACAGGAATCATATCACAAATCTTGCTATTTAACAATTTATCCATGTTACCTGTCATATCTAACATTCAGAGGGCATTCGATTTCACACCTACCGTAGCGAAACGGATACCAAGCCTGTTCGGAGTTCAACAGACCCTGTGAAAAAATATGGTCTGAACAAGAAAATAACCAGAATTGTTCAGGAAATGAGTAAGAAAAAAGGCCTAAATCTTACGATTTAGACCTTCAGCTGGGCTACAAGGATTCGAACCTTGAAATGACGGAGTCAGAGACCAATGCGCATTTTCAAAAAGCGCATAACTACGCGGTTTTTCGAGGCTCCTTCTCATTTTGGAGTATAATTTGGTTATAATTAAACCAGTTTTTTTCAGCAGCTTTCAGTAATTCCTTGCCGCTCTTTCCTTTCAATTATGACCGGTTTTTCCTATTTCATCAATCTTTTTTGTCTTCCCAGCGTTCCAAAACTGCTTCAACCTGCGCAATCAGCTTTTCTTTCTCCGGAATCACATAGGTATAGGTTGAAGCAAAAATGTTATTGGAAAGAACGAATCCATGGCGGAGGTTCCGCTTCCTGTAATACTGCTTCCTGTCAAAATCGGCTCTCCATGCCAGGTATTCCGGCTTGGAGACCTCCATATGGATCACATCACAATCCGGGTCCCCGTCATTTGCAAGCTGAATGAAGTACCGACCTTTTGCATCTTCTGTGCGAAGAAACCTGTAAAATTCATCCCCCTCCATCTCGATCCATTCCTTTACCTTGCCTGCTTTTTTCACATCTTTCCTGATAAAGTATCTCCTGTGTCCCATTCATTCCTTTCTGCCCTCCTTCGGGAGACAGGGATGCCGGGAATCGAACATAGCTTGCAAAAAGTGCAGGGGCATGCCCAACAAAAATGCGCAGCAGGGAAGGAATCCCGAACCACATCTCCCTGAGGAATATCAGGGAAGATATGGTCAGCATCCTTGCTCTGTTGCGCACCAGGGCCGGTGTTGAATTTTTCGTCCAGCTGATAACTGGAACTCTGTTACAGGAATAATTGTAAACGAAATGATAATCTGTGATGTCCGGTGTTCGTCCGATGGAGTCCGGTGAGTGTCCGGTGGATGTGCGGAATTGTATATTGGATTGGGATATTGTCAGATTATTTACAGCCTCTCGATTGTCGCCCACACAAAAAAAGAAGAGAGCTTAATCTCTCCTCTAATGTCTAACACCATTCAGATGAACGATATTTCTGAATATAGCTCAAATACATTTAACTGCAGCTTTTCCATCTAGTGAAACTATTGTCTATATATTTCATGAAAGCATTAGGCCATCTTACAACTTATGAATCAATATACGGTATATATGCCAGGCTCGGTTTCTTTATATTGCAGGTATCTATCAGGGCTTGAATCTATGGGAAAGCCTCCATCCTCCGCCTTAAGTACTGTTACATAAAGGCTTGCATCTGTTCCATTAAGATCTGTTCCATTAAGGAAAATATAACAGATATCATTTTCAAACTTATCAGTTATATCTGCGACCTGTCCCTGAAAATACAGCATTATCCTGCCGTCATCGTTATAACTTACATCGACTTCTTCAAAAAGAAGCCATATTAATTCATCCTCTGTCAGTGCCCTCTTGGTGCCATCAGCATCGACATCAAATCCCCCACCTCCCAGTTCTCTTGTATTTCCATCTGCATCAGTATATTCCATGGAATAATTACCTAATCCATCAAAGTCAATGGTTACATCCGTCTGGTCGCCATACATCCATAACTGAATTGTTCTTTGGATCCCACCAACATTTGCAGCATATGCGATTCGAGAACTACCGACAATTACCAAACACGCACAAGCTGCAGCCGCGAAAGTTCTTAGCATTGCTTTTTTCTTTAATACAGCCATTTTTTCATCCCCCAAAGTAAAGTCACCGGAGGCCTGTAAAACCGAAAATGCTTTCTTATACTGTTCCCTATTGCTCATCTTCCCAGCCCTCCTTAAGCGCGTCTTTCAGTTTGGCACGTCCGCGCGATAATCTGACCTTTATATTGCTCTCTGTGGTCCTGAGTATCTTTGCTATCTCTTTGATGCTGTAGTCTTCGTAATAAAAGAGATGAACTGCCACTCTGTATTTTTCAGGCAGCTTCATAACCTCTTCAAATAGTTCCTTCGTTTCCGGCGTTTCAAAGGAAAGCGTTTCAATGTAATCATCCAATGGCATTCCATTTCTGTGCCAGAAAGAGAACTGAATATTTTTAGCTTTATTGATTGCCACTCTGAGCAGCCATGCACGTATGTGCTGTTCGTTATCAAAGTGCTTATGTGTCATGTAGTACTGAAGAAATGTATCCTGAACAACATCTTCCGCATCGCTAGCATTTTTGCATATGCTGAATGCCACCGCGTATACATTATTCTTGTACATGTTCATCAGATCCTGTACAGGTAATCTCATTTGATGCTCCTTTTTAAGACCTTATACTAATATTACAATTAGCCAGAAGAAAAGGTTACAAAAAAACGATGAAGAAATAGTTTTTCCTCATCGTCTCGCAGCTTTATGGACTCCCCGTAATTCATTTCCAGCAGTTCACGTTCTTCTCCTTTTGCTTTGTAATGAAAAAGGAAATATCTGTCTTCTCTGTTTTTCCAGTATTACTGCTTTACAAAACCATACACACCATTCCTCTGTTTAGCAATAATGCCTTTTTCAACGCAGATTTTTAGTATTACAGAAGCTCTGTTCTCGGTTATTCCAAACAATTCCGCCACATTGCTCCTATTAAAAGAGTATACATACCTATATCGTATGAATAATTCTTCTATATTAGCAAGCGTTTTTCCTCTGAATGAGTCCTCAATATTCTTTACAACTACATCATGAAAGTATTTTAATTCCCAATCTTCAGTCTCTGAAGAAAGTTGTCTCTTCGGATCCAAAAGTTGTGTCTTCTCGTGAGAAAGTTGTGCTTTCTCCTCATAAGTTGTGTTTTCTTCAAATCTCATTTCTATTTGTGAAGGGGTTGCAACTCCTCTATTGGGCAATGTCACCGTAAAGAAATATTCGTTTGACTGAAATATAGGTTGTTCATCAAGCCCGCAATAGGAATTTAGGATTCTACCTATTCCACTTCCTCGACGCTCCATAAAATTCAACCTTGAAAAAATATCAGATACGACTTCATTCCTTCTGATCGACGGGACATGACGCAGGTCAAGATCTTGAATCCGGCTACCATTCATCATCCCGCCAGGAGATATTATTTCTAATCTGTCGTCAAAAATATCTACATGCACTTCAGTTCCAATAATTTGATAATCTCTGTGTATCAATGCATTGACCAAGACTTCTCTAACAGCTTTAAATGGATAATCACTATTCTCTTCTCGCCTCATCCCTCGAATTGTCCAAGGCGTACGGGAATTATTACGAATAAATGCCTCCGCATTGTTTAATAAAGTTATCAGACAACTATCCTTGTATTCTTTATCGTCCAAGGCATCTCCATCAACCTCACCTTTTGTCTTTCCTTTCCATCGAGTACAAACTATTCTAGACTGTTTCAAAGCACCTTGATTCAGAACAAGAGAAGTTTCTCTTTGATATTCTCGGGTACGAAATATATAGTCAAAACGAATACATACCGATAACAGTTGCTTCTCTTACGACTGGTTTGTTTAATGTAGGATAAAATCCATTGCTTAATTGATATGAAAACAAAGGGCGATCAACCGAAAAGGTTGGTCGCTTTTATTAGCTCATTATCAGATGCGGAAGCCGTTGATGGGTTCGCTCCATCGCTCTTCTGAGAATGGCAGCGAAATGCACAACCGGAACAGAGGAATTGCATGATTCAAAAAAGGAAAGGGACAATCAACAGAAAGAGCATCAGGGCAAACATCACCAGAAGCGCTGCCGTATACCCGATCGC
>JBGUIK010000029.1:0-22083 GCA_045112915.1 Lachnospiraceae bacterium | reverse complement strand
GGACTTGCAGGGGATAGGACCACTCCATGCGTCCATTATCCCTTCTGGCTAAAGTACCCGCAATCCGCCCGATTATTCATCGCTTACGACACTGCCGGCTGTTGCCTTAATTATTCACTTACTAAAGACGCTTACGCATCCTGTTTTTTAACGACGCTCACGCATCCCGAGTTCACGACAGACGGTGACTTTCCACGTCGATCACTGCATCTCCGTCCGCAAAGAAGGAAATCCCATCTGCGACCAGATCAGTAAAGATCACTGCAGACATCACATACCTGCCGTCATTAATAAAGACTTCCGCGCTGTAACGGTCGAGCACCAGCCGGAGTGTAATCACCCCATTGCTGCTCCCTTCCACGAGGCATCGTCTCTGGTGAACGATTGCCCTGCGTGAGCCTGAATACTTTCGGTCGACCTTGACGGTTTTTTCATGCGGCCGGAAACTGACGGCTGTCCTCAGATTGTCCTTTTGAGCGAACCTAACCGAGAACCTGTGAAATACCCGTTCCGGGTCAGCCGGCCTCACATGTATCGTCATGTCAACACACCTGCCGCCGACTCCGTCCAAAACAATGCTGTCCTCCGGCCCGACCAGGACATCTTTATGAAGCACCGTATCCTGATACAGATCGGTTAACTCCCTGACCGGCTGCTGATACAGCCTGCCGTCTTTTACAGAGAGCTCCCGGGGAACAGACATCTGTCCTGCCCACTGCTCACTTGGGTTCCTGATTGCGCAGGCATCCCAGTTCTGCATCCATCCGATCATGATCCGTCTGCCGTCATCTGTGAGTATCGTCTGCGGAGCGTAAAAATCAATGCCATAATCGATGGACTGATCTTTTTCCTCCACAAACGTTCCGGATGCCTCGTCATAACTGCCGATCAGGCAGAGTGTACCGTTTCCGTTGTGATACTCAAATCCTGACGGCTGCATATCCTGAGGACTAACAAGCAGCACGTGTTTCCCGTCCAGTTCGAAGAAATCCGGACACTCCCACATCATACCGAACCTGCCCCTGTTGGCAGCAAGCACTTTCCAGTACTTCCAATGGAAGAGGTCCGAGCTTTTATATAGCAGGATTGCACCGGTATTATCCGCCGCGCGGTTGGCTACCGCACAGATATATGATCCGTCGGATGCCTTCCATACTTTCGGATCCCGAAAATCGAAACGGCTGCCTCCCTCCGGAAGATCCGCTTCAGTCAGCACCGGATTTCCACTGTATTTTTCATAATCGATGCCGTCACCAATCGCAATACTCTGCGTCTGGACACCGATTCCCCCGTCCTGCATATCCGGTGCCATTCTGACAGAGGTGTACATGAGCACATGTTTTCCATCCTCCGCCTCTATGGCACTTCCGGAATAACAACCCATGTAATCATAGGGCTGATCAGGCGCCAGGGCTGCGGGCAGAAACTCCCAGTGGAGAAAATCACGGCTGACGGCATGTCCCCAGTGCATCGACCTCCACTCGGAAGCGTAGGGATAGTA
The DNA here is from genome assembly GCA_045112915.1 of Lachnospiraceae bacterium. Taxonomy (GTDB): domain Bacteria; phylum Bacillota; class Clostridia; order Lachnospirales; family Lachnospiraceae; genus Chordicoccus. The sequence goes on along the minus strand of JBGUIK010000029.1, from coordinate 20,582 downwards.
CTGGTAGAACAGATGGCAGCTGCCGTTATAAAAGCCGAATCCGTTTGGATCATTCATCCACCCGCAGCGGGGGGCAAGGTGGAACAGCGGACGCTGCTCCGGCAATATTTCCTTTTCGTATATTTCCTCGTAGCGTCTTGCGTCCCTCAGAGCCTGACTTGTCATACTATCTTTTTACTGTCCCTGTTCCGCAGCGTAGAATGCATCGAGATACTTCTGATAAATTGCAAGATAATCATTCAGTTTATATGCATCAAGTTCACTCAGATAAGCATCCCAGTCACCGTCGGAGAATCCGTTCATGATCCAGTCAGACTTATGAGAATTGATGCACTTCACAATGTCAGCCTGCAGGTTGGAGAGTTCTTCTGTATCTTCCCTGGTCATAAATACGTTCGGATAGACATACTTGGTATGCATATCAGGTGTATAGATGTCCTTGATCCAGTCAAGACGATACTGAGCATCATCCGGGCAAGTTACATAGACACCATAGTACTCATCAAGGATTGCCAGCGGTCCGCCGACTGCTTCGGCTTCACGGACTTCAACAGGAGAAGCGTCGCCGAGCGGAGCATGCTTCAGCATCTCTTCGCCCTGATCATTTGTTCCAAGCTCGAAGATATCGAACTCATCGTCCTCACCGTATGTACCCCAGTTGTTCTGCGGGGACTGGAACGGATCATACATCTGATCGATCCAGGCGCAGATAAGAGCCGGCTGCTCTGCAACTGCTGTAACTACGCAGCGACCTCTGTCATAGCCGCTTGTGAAAGAACCGTTCTGCGGTGTCAGGTTCTTTGTGTCAGCCTGCAGCATCGGGAGCGGGACATAGTCCTGAATGTTGTCAATATTTGCAACGTCCCAGGAGAAGCATACGCCGTACCGATGAGATTTGCCCTTGGAAACGTATGTAGACCATTCCTGTGTGAAGGCTTCCGGATCGATGAGGTTCTCTGTGTAGAGCTTATGGAGCCACTCAATACCATCCTTGTAGCCCTGCTGTGTAGCTGTGCAGATGACCTGAAGATCATCTGTTACCGCAATGTGTCTGCCCTTATCCATATCGCCGATGCCCTCGCCGAAGCCGTTGATAAGGACAGCCGGATCCTGGTCACCGTCATTCACGATGCAGGACATCGGAATAATGGAACCTTCGATACCGAACTCTTTCTGAAGATCAGCAGCGCGATCACGGAAAGCAATCAGAGTCTGTTCGAACTCATCGACTGTGCCGGGCATCGGAAGACCGAGGAAATCCAGCCACTTCTTATTGATGAACGGCATGTTGCCGATTGTCTGGATTGCTGTCTTCTCGGAGCCGAGCTGCTCGATCCACGGGAACGCCCAGATATGTCCGTCCGCATCCGTAGACATGATTCTGTATTCCGGATACTTGTCGAATACTGCCTTAAGGTTCGGCATATAAGCATCAATGTACTCTTCAAGAGGAATGATAATTCCCTGATCCGCATATTTCAGCAGGTCTGTGTCACTGAATCCGGCAGTGAAAACGAAATCAGCGAGAGTCTTCGGATTGGCCATAGCGAGGGAAATCTTATCACCCCACTGGTCGCTCTGTATTGCATCCCACTCTACATGGACATTGGTCTTTTCCTCAAGCCGTTTAAAGATTGTACGGTTATTGGGGTTGGACTCTGTGTTTGCAGGATAGCTGATCAGACCCTTGATTGTTGCGGTCTCTGCAAGCGGGAACTTAAGGCTCTCTGCATCGACTTCCTGCATTTCACCGGTGTTGAGGTTGGCGCCGCCGCCACCGCACGCAGCTACAGAAAGAGCCATGCCTGCCGCAAGGACCATAGCCATTGCCTTTTTGAATAAGTGCTTTTTCATGTTTGACCTCCTTATTATATTCACACTTTATGTTACATAGTGCAAATGCATACTGTGTCATCCCTTGACCGATCCTACCATGATGCCGCTGTCGAAATACTTCTGGAAGAACGGGTACATGATAAGAAGCGGAAGACTGGAAATAATAATGGTCGCGTACTTAAGAAGCTCCGCAAGCTGTGCTCTGGCCGCTGTACTCTGCATATCCGAGATCATGCCGGACTCCGGCTGGTTCTGGATAAGGATTGAGCGAAGAACGAGCTGCAGGGGCTGCTTCGATGCGGAATTGAGGTAGATCATTGCGTCGAAATAGCTGTTCCACATACCGACGAACTGCCACAGCGCAAGAACGGTAATGACCGGCGTGCAGACCGGGAGCAGAATCATGAAGTAATAAGTCAGTTCATTTGCTCCGTCAACATCCGCAGCCTCACGCAATTCGGCAGGTATGCCCTGATAATAACTTCGCGCGATGATCATGTTCCAGACGCTGAAAGCGCCGGGCAGGATAACTGCCCACATACTGTTCAGAAGTCCCAGGTTGCTGATCAAGAGGTAAGTCGGGATCAGACCGCCGCCAAAGAACATGGTGATCATGAAGATCGTGTTGAATAATCCTCTTCCTTTAAAGTCCGCTCTGGACATCGGATACGCTGCGAGCAGCGTTACACCGACGGAAACAACCGTAAATACAACGGAATAAATAATTGCGTTGCGGAAACCGACCCAGATCTGGCTGTTGGAGAGAACTCGCTCATAAGCTGTCGTCGTCCATTTGTCCAGATTGAAAGATATGCCGGAATTCTGCAGTGTGATAGGATCCATAAAGGAAGCGATGACGATGTAAATAATCGGGATAATAATCGCAATGACAAACAGTGCCAGCAGAAGGTATCCAACCAGGAGAAGCACTTTGTCAGAAAGCGACATTTTTGAAAATTTGACTTTTTTCATCTCACACCTCCGTTTACAGGCCCTTGCCGTCGTTCATCTTCTCGACGATCTTGTTGACCACGATCAGCAGTATGACGTTAATGACCGTATTAAACAGACCTACCGCTGTCGAGAACGAATAGTCGCCGTCAAGAAGACCCTTTTTGTACACGTACGTCGAGATGATCTCGGCAGTGGACAGGTTCAGGTCAGTCTGCAGAGCGTAGGCTTTTTCGAAGCCGATGCTCATGATATTACCTGCCTGCAGGATGAACTGGATGACGACCATATCCTTGATAGCCGGCCATTCAACGACCTGGATCTGCTGGAAAATGTTCGCACCGTCCATGATAGCCGCCTCACGAAGTTCCTGGCTCGCGCCTGAAAGAGCAGCGGTATACATGATGGACGCCCAGCCTGCTCCCTGCCAGATACCGGACATAATGTAGATCGTACGGAATGCGCCCGGCATCGTCATGAAGTTGATCTGAGTCCCCATGATGTGGTTCAAAGGACCGGTGACGGACAGCAGGATACGGACAAGTCCGCAGAGAACGATAACGGAAATAAAGTTCGGAAGATACAGAACAGTCTGTACTTTCTGCTTGATTCCCGCGCTCTGGATCCGATTCAGGAGAAGGGCGAGCAGGATAGGAACCGGGAAGCCCCAGAGAAGGCCGTAAATACTCAGTTTCAGTGTATTCGCCAGATATCTCAGGAAATCCGGTGAGGAAAGAAACCGGTGGAAATACTTAAAGCCGACCCATCTGCTGCCCAGTATTCCGCGGATCGGGTTATAATCCTGAAACGCGATCAGAATTCCGCCCATCGGAAGATATCGGAAGATAATTGTCAGAAGCAGTGCCGGTAGCAGAAAGAAAAAATACAGCTGCCAGTGCTGTCTGACATACAGCATTGTTTTTCGCATTTTCTGCAATCCTCCCTATATAACTATAGTTACCCTTTTGATGTTTGAAATAGAGGCTGACTGCGGCCGCTCTGTCATCACTCATTCCCCCCATCTATACAATTGCATTTTATATCAATTCAGCTATATGCACAAGAAAAAAACGGTGCATTTGCACCATTTTCAAATAATATTGTTGCATTTGCACTATTCAATACTCCTATATTTATGCACTTTGATTATGGAATTTTCGGCACATGAACGATAAAATAAATTAACGTGCACAAATGCAACTTTGATGTTATTACATTTGACACTCCGAGTTCCCTATATTACAATTGCAATGTATCATTGGAATTTTGCAGAAGAATGTCACATGCCATTATTCCCAAACACACAATTAGTGACACAATTTAACTACATAAGCCGGAACCGTCTGCAGGCATAATTGGAGATAGCTCCTGATTGTCTGCTTTTTCAGAGAAGGGAACATGAGAGTGCTGAAAGATGAGAGAAAGAGTTACTATACAGGATATTGCAAGTGCGTTAGGATTATCAAGAAATACAGTCTCTAAGGCAATTAACAACACAGGACCGGTTGCGGACAGCACGCGTGCAGCTGTACTGAAGAAGGCAGCGGAGATGGGATACAAACAGTTTTCTTATCTGAAAGTATCCGCGCCGGGGCAGGCCAGTGACTCCTTTTTAATGAACTTATCCATGAATCCGATGGCGAACCCTGATAACAGAGATTTCCGTCCGCCCTCTTCAGGACCGACTGAAATCGCTTTTCTCACGACCGGAAGGCTTGACAACTCGCATTTCGGTTCGCCCATGCTGGACTTGATCTGCCACGAAATGTCGCTTGTAGGCTATAGTGTGACGATCTATCGTCTCCTGCCTGCCGATATTGCAGCGCTGCGCGTGCCGGACGGCATCAGACCTACCAGAACTGCCGGCATCATCTGCGCTGAACTCTTAGACCGGAATTACTGCAGGATGGCGGCCGATCTCGGATATCCGATTCTATTCGTTGATTTTCCTGTGTATACGGATGAAGATACTCCCGACGCGGACATCCTGCTCATGGACAACGAGAAATGCATTGCTTCATTTATTAGGCAGATGAAGGAAAAGGGGTATACACGATTCGGGTTCATGGGAGATAAGTTCCACTGCCGCTCTTTCTTTGAGCGTTACAGAGGCTACAGAAATGCGTTAGAGATTTATGGTCTTACATACGATCCGGCAATTTGCCTCGAAGAGAGATATGAGAGCCCCGAATTCGATGATTACGAAACCTTTATACTGCATTTGAAAAACAGATTGCAGGCGATGCCTTCTCTGCCTGACGCTTTCATATGCGCAAATGATTTTAACGCGTTAGATCTGATCACCGCCCTCCGGGGATTGGGAAAGAGAATACCGGAAGATGTCATGATCCTCGGTTTTGATGATTCACCGGAATCCCGAATCATAACACCAACTATGTCCACAGTCCATATTCACAGTCAGGCTATGGGGATTCTTGCCGTCAGAATGCTTCTGTCCCGGATAAAAGAGCCGGATATGTATTCCTATACAATACATGCCGAGACGACTCTGGTCCTTCGGGCTTCTACTGACAGGGAATCCTTATGATCGAGACTCTTTGCGATTTTAGAACTGCATCCTACACCTTCGTCTCGTGCAAAAAACTTGAAACAGTAAAGGAGAAAGTATGAGAAGTCTGCTGAACCCTGAAAGCCCTGCTATGCGCTTTCTGACAAAAATAGGTTATACGATCATCCTGAATCTGCTCTGGTTCTTATGCAGTCTTCCGCTCTTTACGATCGGTGCCTCCACAACGGCTCTCTACGCAGTCATGCAGAAACTTGTTCGCAATGAAGAAAGCGGAATTGCTTCCGCTTTCTTTACTGCTTTCAGGCAGAATTTCAAGCAGGCAACAAAGATCTGGATCGTCCTCTTAGCTGCCCTGATTTTTCTCGGCTTCGATGGCTATATCCTGCTGCATCTGCGCAACCTGAACGCATTCTGGACTATCCTGACAGCCGTGTGGTTCGTCCTTGCTGCCGCCTGTGTGATCGTGCTCCTCTACGTCTTTCCTCTGACTGCCAGATTCAACAATACGACATTTGCAATGATACGGAATTCCCTGATGACAGGCATGCACTTCCTTTTCTGCACTGTTCTGATTGCGCTTTTTCATTTCACGGTTTTCTACATCATTATTTACGTCTATACACCCGTTATGTTTCTGGGTGAAGGTCTGTGCGCCCTCTTTTCCGCATGGATCATGAACGGGGTCCTTCTGCAGCTCGAGGATATATCGAATGCGCAAAATCAGGTTCCTTCAGAGACCGCTCTCTCCGACAGCATAGACACGGTACCTTTAGATGCCGCATCGCCTGACAGCACGAATACGGCGGCTGTAACACATGGCGACGTCGGGCAGGAATGAAAAGGAGTCTCAATTACTCATGAAGAAATCAAATCTCAGCTTATCCTCGAAGATACAATATATATGGGATTATTACAAAGTGCCGCTTTTTACAGCGGCACTCTTAATCTACATTATCTGTTATATTATCTTCAGACATGCGACAGACAAAGATATACTCCTTTACGTCGCAGCCGTGAATACTCCTGTGCAGCAAGAGACAGAAGATTTCATTAATTCCTTTCCGGAATCGGATTACGCAGTTTCGGATGCGGATACTAAGGACAGCATGGAAAGCAAGAATGCAATCGTTGACCTCGCAAAAGACCTGTACCTGACCTCGGACCCTGACAGTGAATATCATCAGTATGTATATGCATCACGTCTTAAGATCCTCGCCTCTATCGAGGCGGAAAAGCTGGATATAGTACTTGCGGACCGCGAAGCCATGGACGCTTTCGCAGCCCAGGGCTTCCTCATGCCGCTTGAAAGCGTCTTTGCGGATGATCCTCAGATCCTGGACCGGCTGGAGACAGGTACCGTCATTCTGGAAGACAATCAGATTGAAGTCATGCTAGATGAGTCCGTTCCCTATGAGGCGGTCACGAGGTCGGAGAAGGCTTACCTGGATCTGTCGGGCCTGACCACGCTGCCCGGTATGCCGAATGACCGCCCGGTATACATCGGCATCATAGCCAATACGCCGAGGCAGGATATGGCGGTGGCATTTGTGCGGCGATTGTTTGCGGATTAAGCGATTCAGCTTAGTTATTCCAGCAGAGAGCGGTCAACATAGACGTCAATCCCATCCGCCGCAGCAACATGCAGCTCGATCTCCGCTCCTCTTCTTTCCATCTCCACATTTATGTCGCCGGATACAGAATGATAAACACACTTAAGATGATTCATGGATGAAGGCATCCAGGGTTTTACAAGCACCTTCCCGAATCCCGGCGTGAGCGGGCAGATTCCTGCAAGCCCGTTATAATACCACTCCATAATATGTCCCATCATATCGTGGCAATGGCTTCTGGGATTCGGCTCCCAGTACTCTCCCAGCGTTGTGAGCCCGTCAAGGACAAAGGCATAATAGGACGGATGTTCCGGCCGCGTAATGAAATCCGCGATCAGATCGTTCATACCGAGCTTCCTTGCTGTCTGGATAATATAGGGCAGGCCTACCTCACCGGAGGCGAAGCAGTTCTTCTCTTTCAATGCTCTCCGGAACGCTTCTTCAACATCCTGTTTCTTTTCAGAAGGCACCATTCCCCAGTACAGAGGCAGTGCTTCACAGGCCTGTGTGATCACGATTGCATCCTTGTGCTCGTAATTTTTATAGACCCAGCGTCCATCTGCATCCCGCACAAGGAGTCTCTTGTTATAATTCGCCTTGACAGCTTCTGCAAATGCGGAAAGTTCTTCCGCGTCCTCATGTCTCCCGAGCAGCTCAGCAAACTCTGCAAGTGTTTTGGCATCCGCATAGAGAAAAGCGGTCTCGATATTTTCTCTTGCCAGCTCATTGTCCGGGTTCCCCCAGTCTCCGAGGCCGTGGCAGATAAAGCCTTCATCCGTCATGCGGCTTTTCAGGTGAGCAAGATACCGCCTGCCAGCCTCGTAGTTCTCTTCGACGACCTTAATGTCTCCGTAAAACAGATAATGCCAGCGTGTACCTAAAATGATTGAACTTCCCCAGGGAATAATGTCATAAAAGCTGCCCATGCCGGGAACAGGGATCACATTCGGGATATAGCACGGGCACTGGCTCGGCACAAGTCCGTCTCCCGGGAAAATCGTATTTCCCTCATAGTCTTTGAAAGTGTCTGATGCCGTATGCTGGCCAAGCCGCATGTCCATGAGGAATTTATTCCACAGCTGTTTTCCATCCTTCATATAGAAGATGGACGGAGCCATAAGGTGGTTGGGTTCCTGCCATGCAAAGCGCTCGATCGTGGGACAGTCGGTGTGCACGCTCACCATGTTGGCCTCCACAGCCTTCTCGATGATATGATAGATCTTGTTATAGCGCTCGTCGTCGCACTCAAAGATGCCATCCTGCTTCCATGCGCTGGTGATAGCATGACCGTAAATTGTATCTATCTGAATATCAGGACTGCTTTTTTCAATCGCCAGGACTTTACCAGCGAAATAAGTGAATTTCTCACGCCACGTTTCCCAGGCGTCGTCAGACCCGATCTTGTAGGTGATAACTGTGTCAATATTCATCCAGCCTTTTGCCATCTGATCCGCATCGCCGTTCTCATTCAGTTTCTCTGCAGGATAGATGCGGAGGCTGTCCCCTTTCTTTCCCTTCACCCGAATTTCCAGTATGCCGGCCATGTTCTGTCCAAAGTCATAGATACTCCTGCCATTTGCCTCATGAAGATACTTTGCCTCATAAGTGTGAATGACCTTGATGGGCGGCTGGAACTGCTCCATCAGTATCCCCTGCGGAGCTTCGGCTTCGGTGAGAATCTTTGCCTGATGCCACTCAGAGTCATCGAATTCCGGGCGCGAGAAATCTTTTTGACACAGGGCAGCATCGACTATCTCCGATCCGTAGACATTGCTGCGGCGCACTTCGTGAGGAGCGGTCTTCCAGCTGTCATCCGCAGTAAAAGATTCCACGGAACCATCATCGTATGTGACGGTCAGGTTCATTGCAAATATCAGAGATTTGCCGAACGGAACATACGGGTTGGGATTCGGAGGCATAAAAGGCGGAAAATGAAAGCCGTATCCTCCCGCGTCATCCATCAGGAACCAGCCGTTCCCAATCTCGGCTCCCAAAGCGTTTTTTCCAACGCGCAGTACATCTGTCAGGTCAAATGTGACGTACTGAATTGCTTTACGGTAGTCGGTCCAGCCGGGGTCCAATTCATGATCTCCCACTTTGCTGCCGTTGACAGAGAATACGAACTGGCCAAGGCCGCAGACCTTAGCAGTCGCTGCCCGAACAGGTTTTGGCAGTTCAATGGTTGTTCTTGCGTAAAACGGCTGTCCGGATCCGTCAGTGATCCAATTTCCCAGTATACTCATTATGTTTCTCCTTTGATGTTAAGATTGGCGCAGGGATTCGGTTTTTACAACCTGCATTGACCCAAATCACCTGCTCTTTCATCTCGCAAGCGAGACCTTACGTAATTATGCCTGACCATTTCTTCTGGCTTCGAGAGTGCGAATTACTTCATCGGAGATCTGATCGTAATGGTAGACAAATCTAAGGATGAGATAAATCACAATCAGTGTTACCGCCGGTGCCCAGGCGTAAAGAGTGATGATACCGTTATTGGTTGCTGCGCTCTGAGTTGCATTTGCCACATATCCTGTGATAGCCAGCACCCAGCCGACACACGCCATGGCGATACCGGAACTGATCTTCTGTGAAAAGGAAGTGATGGCAGAGCCCATACCTTCGATACGTTTATTCGTCTTATACTCACCATAGTCAATGCCGTCGGCAAAGAGTGTGCTGACCGGGACAGCAAGGCATCCGGTCACAATACCTGCTATGACTGTTCCTGCAATAAGAAGCGGGACACTCTGGATCATACCGGCAATGCCGCGAAGCGCAAAACCGATCAGCTGTCCGAAGATTCCGATGTACATGGTCTTTTTCTTGCCGAACTTAGCCATGCAGGGACCGACCACCACAACTATACTAACAAGAATAGGAACGATAGATACCAGGTTCAGAGATGTTGTAAGCAGCGGGTCTCCCATCGTGTATGTGTAGAAATATGTCTGAGAGGAAGAATTTACCTGAGTAACAAAGTTGACAAGTACAGTCATTACCAATGCGATCAGGAGATATTTGTTAGTAAAGAACAGCTTGAATTCCTCGGCTATTGACAGTTTCTCGTTATTGTTTGTCGCCTGTGCTACAGAAACTACGTACTCCTTAGAGAAGAAGAAACCATAGAGCAGACCGAGAGTAACGATTACTCCGTAGATGAAAAATACTATTCTCCAGGCAGTGACATTTCCGCCAAAGCGGAAGATCAGCGGGAATGTGACGGAAAGTCCTAAAATTGTGCTCCCAAGTCCGAAGAACATACCGAATGCAGCCATGGAGCCGCGCTCCTGTGCATCCTGGGTCATCAGTGCAAGCAGTGATGATCTGGCAATGCCGGTTATAGTAAACATTATTGCCGCAAACAGATTATATGTTAAGAAGGCGTATATCAGCTGCATTGTCTCAGACCCGTTCTGCGGGATGAAGAAAATAAGTACGACTGCAAGTCCGGTCGGTACTGACAGCCAGAGCAACCATGGGCGGGCTTTGCCCCAGCGGGTACGTGTCTTGTCGATCAGGACGCCGGCAAGAATGTCGGTGATGCCGCCAAAAAGTTTGGAGATCAGGAACATAGTGCCGACCGCGCCGGCTGCCATGCCGATGTTGTCCGTGTAGAACATAGTAAGGAATGCCGCCAAAATGGAGTTGACCGCCTCGGGGAAATCCGCAAGACCGTAAGATAGTTTTTCTGAGAATTTAAGTTTTCTTCCTGTTTCCATGATTTTGAACCTCTTTTTCTTGTAGTGTGCTTTAATAGACTTCATCAACACCGGTGAATTTCTTTGATGGTCAAAATATATCTTGTAAAAAGGCACGGGAACAGATTGTCAGATGACACAGAATAGTAACTTTTACGACATTGGTTTTTCCTGTTTTCCAGAACTGTACAGCTTAGCGGAATTGGTATATAATCCGGCATAAAGGACAGGAGGATTTGACTATGCCGGAGATTCGGATAAAAGAGGACTTGAATGAAATCGAAAAGATGCTTCGCCTGATGTATAAGCGGCATCCTAACAGGTATCCGGAGCAGCCCTGCAAGGAGGAAGAAGTGCGAAATCTCCTTACAATTGCCTTCTTTGGAAGCTCTGATGCGTCAAACAGCCGATTGGATTCGACCGCTGCTCCCTTAGACTCCATGATCCAGGAGCAGACTTTTATTCCTGCGGATATGGATATTACCTTTGTCAGGCATATGAGATACATGCCGGCTTTCTGGCACCGACATACTTTCTTTGAGCTGTTGTGCGTTTTAGACGGGTCCTGCCATAATATTTTTTACGACAGAGATTTAATCATGAAGCGGGGAGATATCTGTATACATGCCCCGGGGACGGTTCATGCGGTCAGTGCTTTTTCAGATGATGCTGTTCTTGTAAACATACTGGTCCGCAAAAGCACCTTCGAGCAGGTGTTTTTTGGACTTATGCAGGGAAACAGTATTCTTTCCAGCTTCTTCCAAAGATCCTTCTACAGGACGAGTGAAATCCCTTATCTGCTTTTTCATGCTCAGGGCGATGAAATGCTGCTGGATCTGATTGTAAAAGCCAAAGCTGAAGCGTCGACCTGCCACCGATACAAGCGGCAGATGGTAAATACCCTGATATCGCAGATATTTATCACGATGCTTGAAAACCACGAATACGACATAGTGGTGCCTGAGTTCAATCTGGCAGGAAAGAATACCGATCTTATACAGATCCTCGACTACATCAACACGAATTACAGTACCATATCCTTGAAACAGGTCGCAGACAGGTTCAATTACAGCGAGCGTCAGCTACAACGGATCATCACGAACGCTACCGGCATGTCTTTCAGCCAAAATATTCAGAATCAGAAAATGCAGAGAGCAGCTTCGCTCCTTACCGACAGCGACATGTCTATTTCAGCGATTTGCGAACAGGTCGGCTATCCCTCACAGAATAATTTCCGGAAAATGTTTGCTCGTCATTTCGGTGTGACTCCTTCTGAATACAGGAAACAGCAGGCGATGCCAGGTTCCTTATGAGTTCTGGCGGAAGGGAAAATAGACACCGTTCGTGATAATCATTTAGTAACGGAGGATCGAACGTAAAACAAAGGCCTCAATCGGAAGCCTCCATTCACATTAGTGTTCAGATATGAACTTTTCCATTAGTTCGGTAATCTTCTCGGCCTGGCTTACTCCGGCACGCTCACACGCTTCGGCGATGCTTTTTATATGGAGCAAGCGGAAATATGAGTAATGAGATAAACCAGTATGAGATAAGTTCAAAATTATACTATCAGGAAAATGACTTTGTGATACTGTCATGGTATCATCATCTTCCTGATAAGGGAAAAGACAGTGGCTTTAAACCTGTTATTCCTGAAAACTAAGATCGGAAGTGAGAAAAGTGGCATTTAGAACAGTGGAATTAACGGGACCGGCAGAAATACATGTGCGAAACGGCGCCCTTCTTGTAGAAAAAGAAATACCCAATTCAAAAGATGTTAATAAGGCTGGCGACACAGCGAATAAAAAGACAACGCTCGGAAAAGGAACCAGGAAAAAATACGCTGCAGAAAGATTAGATACGGAGAAAATAAAATGGATGATCCCATTGGAAGATATTTTGTCAATTGTATGTCTTGGCGCAGGTATTCGCATTTCTACAATGGCAATGGCAAAGATATGCAACCACAAGATATCTGTTATGATGCTTGACGAAAAATACAATCCTGCCGGTGTTCTTACTGCGTATGATGCAAATGCCAGACAAGCCCTCATCATGCGAAAGCAAGCTTATGCCGACAGCAAGCGTGTGGACAGGTTATGGAAAGACATTATTCTGCAAAAAATACGAAATCAGGCGCAGGCACTGCGGCTGTTATCACTGAACGGCGCAGATGACATCAGCAAATATGAGCGGAAACTCTCCTACTCTGAAGATAACGAGTTCCTTATTGATCCTGTCGAGGCGGGTGCGGCGAAACAATATTTTCACTATCTTTGCCCGGAAATCAGTCGTCGCGAGGAAACACCAATAAATAGCTGTCTAAACTACGGCTACTCCATTATCAGGAACACTATAAAATGATTGTAATGCTTAATCCGACAAATAAACGTGGAACAAAGACCGCATATACAAATTTCCGTAAAACATTGCTGGCAGATGGCTTTATTCTTTGGGGACCGGAACTATACATGAGAGTAGTAACAACAAGAAAGAGTGCGGAAACACACCTATGCAGATTAGAGAATGCTCATCCTGAAACCGGCACAATTCGAGTGATGACACTTACGGAACGACAGTTTCGGTCAATGAAAGCTCTCACTGAAGCATTCGATCATCAAGAACAGGATGTTGGCGCCAAGAGTATTGTCATGTTATAATCCTTATAACAAGAGTGATAAGGCTCGTCGCAGAATTGCAAGAACAAGATATTGTGTTTGATCATGGAATAAAAGACAATATCTTGGCCTTTGACGAGGGGCGGAAATTGGAGTATCGTAAAACTTAAGCAGGCTTACGGTGACTGTGTCGTGAGACTGAACGCTGATTTCCAGGATCCGCCGGCACTGATTCCAACGCTTGTTCATGAGTGGGAGCAGGGCAACAAGATTGTCATTGCTGTGAAAGATAAGACTGACGAAGGCTTCCTGATGGCATTCATCCGCCGCCAGTATTACAAAATCCTGCGGAAAATCACGGACATCGGTCATATTGACAATTTTACCGGCTTTGGCCTGTATGACCGGATGTTCGTAGATATTGTCCGCAGTATTCATGACCCGACACCGTATTTCCGCGGCATGGTCGCCGAGTTCGCTTACGACTATAAGATCGTCCCATATGAGCGCCCGCAGCGGAGAGCCGGGAAGAGCAAGAATAATTTCTACAAGCTTTACGATTTCGCGATGATCGGCATTACAGCCTACTCTAAAGTTGTCATGCGCCTTGCCACCTTCATGGGGTTCCTGATCGGTGGTCTGTCGTTCCTCGTGTCCATTATTTATTTTATCCTGAAGCTTGTTCACTGGGACTGGTTCCGGTCGGGAATCGCTCCTCTCGTAATCGGTGTATTCTTCCTGGGAGGTATCGAGCTCTTCTTTATCGGCCTGCTCGGTGAGTACATACTTGCCATTAACTCCCGCGTACTTGACCGGCCTCTGGTCGTGGAGGAGGAACGGCTCAACTTTGATGAGCCGAAGGAGGTGCCACTGCATGATTCTGACAAGAGTACAGACGTTCCCGTTACTGATTCCGGGTCGGGAAAAGGCCTGATGACTTCAGACGGAGAGATATAGTTTGGCAGCGATCGGGCAGAGAACTGTGTATGGGGGCTGTGAGAATTCTGAATTTGAGGAGGGGATGATGAGGGATAAGAACAGAAACGCAGACATGATCATATATGTGATCCTTGCTGCGCTTATGACTATCGTATGGCATTTTGCGTCCGGGACTGCCTATAACAGAGGGGAAGCGAAGCTTCCGGTGAATTTTAATCTCCTTCTTTACGTTGGGGCTATCCTCGGCGTATGCATTCTTGCTGTTCTTTTCTTTTTAATTTCTGATTTTCTTGCCGGGCGTATCAGTGAGGAGGGCGCCGTATCCCGGTTCTTTAATATTGTACTTATTCCTGCGCTCGTTCTTGCGGCATGCTTCGTATTATTCATGATCTATCAGGTGTACGAAAACGAGAACGCTCTGTTTCCGGGACAGGTTGCAGATTATTCTCTGAGGCAGTTTTTTCCTCACAGCGCTTATTTTGCATTCATACTTGTCCCGGCAATAATGTTCTATATCGGAACCGGAAAAAATGCAGGGAAGGAAGCGGGCAGGCTTGTCAGATTTGCGGCCGCACTCACGATATCCGCCCTGTCGGCAGTCTACACATGGTGCCCGAACCCGTTTGACGATAACGGAGGAGGCATTCTGCACATCGACGCATATACGACGACCATCATCAATGCTGCGCGGTCGGTGCCGTATGACTCACACCATATCTGCATTTACGGCCATCACGGAATATTGTATCGTCCGCTTGTCCATCTTCTGGGAAATGATTACCGGGCAGTGCTCTTAGCTATTGCTGTTTTTGCGTTTTTAACGTTCATGGCAGCGTGCTATACGGCCGACGTGCTGATCGAGAGGGATTCGATATACCTTCTTACCGTGGCATGTATATGCGCGACAACGACTCTTCTGACAAGAAGAGGCGTGTACTACCAGATCAATCCCCACAGACTTATGTTCCCTGTATTCGGGACAGCCTGCATCGCATGGGAGTGCAGACACCCTGCGGAGAAGTTTTCGCTTTTCAGACTTTTTTTCAGGATCGTCGTATGTATCCTTGCTTATGTCTGGAATTTTGAGACGGGCTTTTTCACATCTGCTGTATTCGCGTTCGACATATTTCTGAAGGTCCACTATGAAGAATCGTGGATTTCGCTTCGGACTTTGAGAACGATCCTTCTTCTCATCCTCTTTGTCTCCGGAACCTTTGCGGCGGCAGTCGGCGTCGTGAACCTGTACAATGCGGCTTTGGGCGGAGGACCGGTATCATTCCGCCAGTTTGTTTACCCCTTATTTTCCGGAACATATAACGTAAACAACCTCAGAATGCCGATACCGTCTGTAGGGCATCTGTACTACCTTCAGATAATGCTCTTTGGATTTACGATCTTGTCTGTTCTGAGGGGACGAATGACTGCACCTCCGGAGAGAAAAAATATTGACATTCTTTCCGCAGCGGTGGGTTTGTCGGGATTTGCGTCACTCATATATTTCATTAACCGTCCGGCTTACGGAAATATGTCCATCGCCTTCATTCAGATGGCGCTCCTTCTTGGCCGCGGCACGGACTCCTTCATAGACCGGGGAATGCTTTTTTCCGGAGGAATAAAAGCGCACAGGGTCTTCAAGTATGCGCTTGGCGCCGTGATGTTCTTTGCGCTTTTCTGGATTTCCGCAGAGGGTGTCCTCTATGTTGCCAATGGACTTAACATACGACGGGAGTCCGGGTGGAATACCTCTGAGGCAGCTTCGGAAATCAGTTCAATAAGAGATGAAGTGCCCGAGGATACATTTGCTGTCGGCATGGGAATACCGCAGCTCTACTATCAGCTCGGCTGGAATCCGCAGATCTATCCTACGGATTATCCGGATATGAACAAAGAGAACTGGAGGTTCGTCAAGGAGAGGATCATTGAGGAGGACGCTGTATTTACCTCGGATCCGAAGATTGTTCCGGAAGGATATGTTCTCAGGGAGAGTTACTCTATCGGAAGGGTAGAATTCGGCTATTATGAAAAAGTAAAAACGGGATGAGGCAGGTGATTGTGACCGCCACTGAGATAAAACCACTGCATAAAGCGGACATTTGCAAGTATTGTCTGCTTTATGCAGTGGTTTTTTACGCCTGAGCCCTTTTTATCAGCTTGTTTTTGCTTTCTTTTTGCGCCCGAAGGGCAGAATGAACAGGATGAGTCAGACTGCGAGACCTCCTGCCGAGATAGTAGCAACGAGCTTCAGATACGGGAGTTGGTAGGTCATTTTGATTTTGCAGGTGCCTTTCGGAAGTTCGACTCCGCACAGACCGCCGTTTATGTTCTGGACCTGAACTTTATCACCGTTTACGGTCGCCGTCCATCCGACTGTATAGGGAATCGGAATGCAGAGCATACCGGATTCTTCCGGATTCTCCACAACAGAGCTGTAGACGTCATTTTCAAATGAGATATCGCTGATGTCTGTCGCCTTGAGGTCCTGAAACTCAAGAGCAGCGTTTATGTCGCTGATCAGGCTGAGATCCCTGAAGGTGACAGAACTGTTGTCGCTTAGATCCACGCGGATATTATTGGCCTGGTCCGGAAGAAGCTTGGTTATGTCAGGCAGGGATGCGCTCATGGGAATGATCTCGTTGTCACAGTCTGCAAGATCGGGGTAGGCAGCGCTCAGTATAAACGTCTGGAGCGTTCCGTCACCGACTGTTCTGGCCGGATCCACTGAAATGTACAGGTACTGGACTTCGAACTCGTCATCAGACAGGGCATCGTTCAGTGACATGATGAAGAACGGATCCTCGTCCACCACTTTTGCTGTAAATGTACCGTCTTCATTTTTGACGATATCGCAGTTGTTGATATGACTGATCTTGTCAATGAGGGGCATCGTCTTTCCCAGATGGAGGTCATATTCCCGAAGGGAGACATTGCCGTCTCCGCCGTTGGTCTTGTCTTTGACGAGGGGCGGAAATTGGAGTATCGTAAAATCAGCAGGCATCGATTTTGGAGATCCTGCCGGATGGGGACCTCTGTGCTGGACTTCCCTTGGGTGGGAAGTTGTCTGATGGAGAACGCATGAAAACAAATTCGAGAGCGGTAGATGATACCGCCCTCTGTTTTTATTGATTTTCAACTTTCTTTACTATCCATGCCGTAAGACTCATGCCTTCGGACTTAGCCAGTTCGGTCCATTCTGACTTTTTGCCCTTTGGAACCAGAACGGTTATCCTGTCATATCTGTTTTTGTTGAACTCATTTTGATATTTGATTTGATCGAACGCTTTTTTCTCTTCCGCCATAAATCCACCTGCCTGACTTGATTCGTTTCCTGCCGTTCCCTTGCTACGATTATATATTAGCACATATTTACAAATATGCCAACAGGATATTTATAAATATGTTGGATACTTTTTTGGATTTTAGGAATGCCTCATGGGTGGCACTGCCACCATCAATTTGACAAGGAGTGAGAATTAAGGTATCGTAAAGCAGTGAAATATAGAAGGGAGTTCGCTTCATTTGAATCAAGAAAGACGTAAGAAGAGACAAATCCGAAAACTGAATCGGCGCATGCGAAGAAAAAGCTTCTACGAGGAGGTCAGAAAACAGCTCACTGAACACAAACGGTCGTTTGTCGTGTACTCTGTCCTGCGTCTCCTTGTCATAGCGACAATGATCCGTCAGTTCATGCTGGGCAACTTTGAGTCCTTTATGCTCTGCATACTCACTCTGATTCTTCTCTTTTTGCCAAGCGTGATTGAAGTCAGGTTCAGGGTAGCCCTTCCTCAGTCCCTGCAGATCATCATCTATTGTTTTATCTATGCAGCGGAAATTCTCGGGGAAGTCAACAGCTATTACACAGCGATACCAATCTGGGATACGATGCTTCACACGCTGAACGGGTTCCTTGCCGCTGCGGTGGGCTTTTCTATGGTCATGCTGCTCGATAAAAACGACAGCATTATTTTCGATCTTGCTCCGGGCTATCTGGCTCTAGTCGCTTTCTGCTTCTCCATGACAATCGGTGTTATGTGGGAGTTCTTTGAGTTCTCGATGGACCATCTTTTTCTCTTTGATATGCAGAAAGATACGGTCATACCTGTCATCAGCAGCGTCATGCTGAACGAGCGGGGAATGCAGGTTCCGGTCGTCATACGTAATATAAACGAAGTCATGGTCAATGGTCGGCTGCTGCCGGTGAGCGGATATCTGGACGTAGGGCTCATCGACACGATGAAAGACCTGTTCGTCAATTTTATTGGAGCCCTCGTGTTCTCCGTCTTCGGCTATTTCGCCCTGCGCACGAAACGGGGAGATTTCGGCATTATGAGCAGGTTCATCGTCACAAAGCAGGACACTTCTGCTGATGTTAAAGGGTATTTCGGGGCAGACGGAGACGTGGTACAGAATCCGCCGAAGAACCCGGACAGCCTTTAATCACTTCCATGTCTTCCAGACATCCGGCGCATATCCGACTGTGGCTTGGCAACCGTTCCGGACAATCGGCTGACGGAGAACACTCTGGTTCTCCATCACCTTTTCTGCTCGCTCATCCGCCGAAATGTATGTGACCAGAGCGAGCAGATCTTTATCCTTACACTCCGGATCAATCATCGCGTCCACTCCGCCGACAGACTGCATGACAGAATTGAATTCACCCTTGCTGAGTTCTTTCTCCTTCATGTCAACGAACTGAAATTTAATGGCGCGTTCCTTGAAGAAGCGCTCTGCTTTGCGCGTGTCAGAACTTTTCTTCGTTCCAAAAATCTGTATGTTCATAAATATAATCCTCGTTTGTTATAGACGAAAGCCCACGGCTTTTGGCCGTGGGCGTATTTATAGACATCTCAACGCCCATGCGGTGCGGCAGCTCCTATGGACATGGTACTCTGCTGCTGCGCTTCATAGACATCTCAAATTCGTACGACATCTGCTCCGAAAGGTCTCAGGGACAGCTTCGCAATTTTAAAGAACTGTTTGCCGAACGGAATACCTATGATCGTGATGCACCATACGCAGCCAATCAGGAAATTGCCAAGGGCCATTCACCATCCATTCACAACAAACCAGATAATATTAACCAGGAACGAAACCGCCCCGCCGCCATATACTATTTCTCTTCCGAACGGCCAGAATGAAATCATGGCAAACTTGAAGCACTACATGCCATAAGGTATTCCAATAATCGTAATGCACCACAGAACACCCGACAGAACCCATGCCATGCCGCTGACTAATCCTCCAAACACAAACCAGCAAATATTTCCTAATAATCTCATGTAACTCTACCTCTCAATATTAATGTCTTTCCCGAATTCCTTCACGTCCTTGTGCGGCAAAAACGCCAAGGTGTTCTTGAAATTATATACTCTATGCCTGTACTACATCAATACCCAGCCTATAGAGTTTCTCCCTGAGTTCCGCCATGTCATCATGAAAAACGATTCCCTGCATGCCCGCATTGAGGGCTGCCTCAATGTTGGCTGTCACGTCGTCGATAAAAACGCACTCCTCCGGAGCGACGTTGAACTTCTGCAGAGCGCACCCGTAGAGCTCAGGCTGCGGCTTTATGAAACCGTGAAAAGCGCTGACGCATAAATCGTCGAAATACTCATGTCCGGGAATACGCTGCCAGTAATCCGGCAAGTCCTTTGCGGCGTTGGATAAGAGATAGATTCCGTATCCTTTGCCTTTCAGCTCTTCCACGAGCTCTTTCATACCTTCTACCGGAATGATCTCTTCATTCCAGCGATATATAAGATTGTATACTACCTCATGCAGCTTTTCCGGGAGATGCCCGCATACGATTTCTACAGTCTGCTCCGGAGTGTGAGTTCCCCGGTCCTGCATGATCCACTCCGCGCTCAGATACACTTCCCGAAGCAGCAGGTTCCTTTCCTCCGGAGTACAGTCCGAAGCAAAGCGGTCCAGAAAGACCTCTGTGTTAAATCGGATCAGCACTTGTCCCATGTCGAAAACAATATTTCGGATCATTTATATTTGCTCCTTATATATCTACCAGTTAATTTTTCACTGCCTCAAGAACCCAGACATACCAGAAAGCGGCATATGGGAAGCATAATGCTAATTGCAGCTTTCTTGACGGTATTCTGCTAGCCTCTTATTATACTTGAAAGAGGAACACTGCGACAAGCAGTTAGCCTCACTCAAGATTACAATTTTGTATCTCTTCGCAACCGTCACTTGGCCGAGTGGCGGTTGTTGCTTTTCGGAGATTGACGGCCAATCGTCTGCCTTGCAGCTTGGTGCTTGCAGTGCTCCTCCGCGCCATCACCGGCTATAGCTGCGTTTTTGCTAAGTCAAGACCACCAGCTAAGCTGGTGGCTTGTTCTGCCCCTATAAGGGGCTGGTACCTGCTTGCGCCTGAGGGCGCACTGACGGT
>JBGUIK010000028.1:0-19270 GCA_045112915.1 Lachnospiraceae bacterium | reverse complement strand
AGGAACATCATCATTTCACCGCGGGTGCAGTCCCTGTCAATTCCGAAAGTGCCGTCCGGATAGCCCTTGGTAATGCCTTCTTTCACCGCCCAGTAGATAGCGTTATAGAAGGGATGTGAGGGGTCCTGGACATCCGTGAATCCGGAAACCGGCTTAGGGGTCGGCGTCACTGTCGGCTTGGGTGTCGGTGTGGGTGTGGCGCCCGGTTTCTTCCAGCCAGCATACATGTCGAAGTTTTCGGAACAGTTTTCACTTCCTTCTTTCTGGAAAATATTGTTAGCATTAATATACTTTGTAAAATCGCTATTCATATTAGCGGAATCGGCCGCAATGACAAGTTTTGTGCAGGCCTTATCCGCATACCAGCCGGTAAACTCATATCCGCTGCGGATAGGGGTATGCTGTGAGAAATCGAAGGCATAACCATAGCGACCGTCGTTTTCATACCAGGTGCTTCCTCTGTCTATTCTGTACTTATATACATTTATCGATTCGTTTACATTATCGACAGTTCCGCCATTTGCGTTCAGTGATACTGTCCTGGCTTCCTGATATTTGAAGTGAATCTTGATCGGATCTTCCTCACTTCCATGGATCTGATTGTCAAAAGACCAATTATAATTATCCGCGCCGTCAAAGAAAAATCTCCACTGCGATGTCGTGCGGTCCGCACTGAATTCGAGGCATTTCGGGTCATAATTTCTGTCCGCCTTGCTTTCGTTAATGAATGCTACGTCCTGGAAGCGATATCCCTTGATCTTAGGATGATGAATCGTAAATATCGGACCGATTACTGTATTTCCATCAATCGGGTTATAGTTGCAGGAGAGATCCTCCGCATAGATGACAGTCGGATTATCGCCGGCAAATACCTTGCCCTGCAGGTCTGTTATATCTTCGCTTGGACCGGAGCCTACGTTATTTTCAAACGTATATACTACAGGGTGATATTTGGGCACACCGACCCACACTATCGTAGATGCCTGCCAGTAGCTGTCACCATGGACACCTGCCTCCCTATCGTACAGAACCGCATATCTGCTATTATATGCATTACCGCTTCCCGAATAATTAAATAAGACAGGGGTATCTTCAACGGTAATCTCAGTGACATAATGCTTCGGCACTAATGCCCCCAGGGACACAGAGTCTGTAACCCGAAGCGGTCCTGTCTTATCTCCTTTTTTCAGATCCAGCCACACTTTTTTATCGTTCATCAGTATTTTTCCCGGGAGTCCATGGTCGCCATCTCCGCCCGGACTCGGATCAGTCTCCCCAACAATCTGAAGCTTATCACCCGGATACATAATACCTACCCCCTGCATGTAATCAGCATATCTGGCATTTTTTAACGGATAGTTGTGTTCATTCAGATCCAGAATATATGTCTTCGGACTCCTCGGATTAGCCGGGCCGCTCTGCATAGTGGTCGCTCCTCCGACATATTCGCCGTCCTGTGATGATTTGGATGCCTGCACGGGTGCAGTTGCAGATACCAGCTCCTCTTCATCCAAAGCCTGATCGGCCTCAGCGTACTTAGCTTCAGCATCAGCCTGTTCCGGAATTTCCGCTTCCGAAATACCGCTTACATCATTAATCTCAGGTGCCGCATCTACATTCTCCGGAACCACTTCTGCCGCTGAAATGATCTCATCCGACGCGTACACAGCGGACATCGGTATGCATGACAGACATAATGCCGCGGCTGTAATTAAGGAAATCAGTCTTTTCATTCTCGTTTTCATACGCTCTCCTTTCCGGCAAGTGACAATAACGTCCATTCCTTTGCCATACCCAATTTATACTTACCGCACAATAAAAATCAGACTTTTCTATTATCTGCCTGTTATTTATTTATTGTACCATAGCAAAAGAATTTGCCACAACAATTTCAAAAAACAAACTATCATTAACAGAAATTACGCAAGCGGAACGGTTCTTTTTACGCAGGATTTTTCAGGTAAAAAAACCTCCTCTTCACGCGGCCGCTTTTCAATGCTATAGTATGTACACCATGAAATTACTCAGACTCACATTCGACAAAAACTTCATACAGAGGACCATGATGATCGCCCTCCCGATCATGCTCCAGACCGGCATCACCAACCTTGTGAACATGCTTGACAACATCATGGTCGGCAGAATCGGCACCGATCCCATGACCGGCGTTTCCATCGTCAACTCACTGCTGTTCGTGTGGAACCTGTGCGTATTCGGAGGTCTCTCCGGCATCGGAATCTTCACCGCCCAGTACTGCGGTAAAGGGGACCACGAAGGCACCAGGAGAACATTCCGCCTGCAGCTCATCCTCTCAATTCTACTCGTCGCAGCCGGACTCATTCTCTTTTTCGCGCGCGGTGAGTTCCTGATCAGCCTCTATCTCCACGAAGACGGAGGCGGTGGCTCCGTCGCCCAGACGATGAAGTCCGCCCTTCTGTATCTGCGGATTATGTGCGTGGGCTTTCTGCCATTTGCGGTCACACAAGCCTACTCCACGACAATAAGGTCCCACGGCGAGACCGTTGCGCCCATGGTCGCGTCCGCCATCGCTGTTGCTGCCAACCTTGTCGGCAACTACATCCTCATTTTCGGCAAATTCGGTGCTCCCGCTCTCGGTGTCGCAGGCGCCGCTTTGGCAACTGTCATCGCAAGATATGTCGAATTTTTCTACATCGTGATCTGGACCCACCGAAGTTCTGCCCGATTGCCGTTCATCACCGGCGTCTTTCGAAGCATGTACGTGCCCTGGGAGCTGACGCTTGCCTGCATCGTGAAAGGCACTCCGCTTCTCCTGAACGAGGCCCTGTGGTCCGGCGGGCAGGCTATGCTTGCCCAATGCTACAGCGTTCGAGGACTCTCCGTCGTATCCGCCTTCAATATTTCTCAGACGATTGCCAATGTCTTCAACGTCGCCTTCATCGCCATGGGCTCCGCGACGTCTATCATCATCGGGCAAAAGCTCGGCGAGTGGGGCGAGGAACATGCAGATGATCTCATGGAAGAAGCCTGGAAACTCACGCTGTTCTCAGTTTTTCTGTGCATCATCTCCGCAGCCGGAATGCTGACTTTATCTCTCTTCTTTCCGCGGATCTACAATACAACGGACGAGATACGGAAACTGGCGACAGGCCTCATCTGCATCGCCGCTCTTTCCATGCCGGTCCACGCGTTCAACAATGCGTCCTATTTCATTATCCGGTCGGGAGGAAAGACTTTTATCACATTTCTTTTCGACTCCTGCTTCTGCTGGATAGTTTCGATCCCTGCAGCGTTCTTTATGGCCCACTATACGGCGATTCCGATTCTTCCCATGTACGCGCTCGTTATGTCAACGGAGCTGATCAAGGTCGTGATCGGGCTGACGCTTGTGAACAAAGGAATATGGATCAGAGATATCACAGTGTGACTTCAGCGCCCGATGCCTTCTTCGGTCAGCATGGGTCCCAGAAATCAGAGTTGTCACCGTGTGATACGCAGAATTTGACTGCTTTTTCTGTTAGATTGTTTTGAATTCGGTGTTTTCATAAGATATAATCTGCTATCGGAGCAAAGACTGTATACATCTGAACCTGATGTCCGTCAGTCGGCGCAGACCTAAATGGCTGCGCATTCGTCTCGCAGGTATTACATTATCAAGTGGATTGCAAATATGAACAAACACCGTGACCCCTACTGGGACAATTTAAAATTCGTACTCATATGCCTTGTTGTACTTGGGCATTTTCTTCTTCCTGTAAAGCCGTTAGGCCAGCTCGCCCGGACGGCATTTTACTGGATTTATCTCTTTCACATGCAGGCATTTGTATTCGTATCCGGATACACATCCAAAAGCTATGTGCATAAAGACGGCAAAGAGAAAAAACTGACAGGTTTTCTGATCACATTCCTTACATTTACGGTCTGCATTGAACTTATAGAGTTCATATTCACACAGGGAATAAGACCCAAAGTGTTCGTGACAATCACCGGCGCGCCGTGGTACATGCTGGCCATGTTTTTCTGGTATCTGCTGCTGCCCCTCGTTGCTCGTCTTCGACCGACGATCACGCTGCCGGCAGCTGTATTCGCGGCTGTCGTGTGCGGACTGTTCCCGGCCTGCGGCGACTTCCTGAGCCTGTCGCGCACGATCGTTTTCTTCCCGGCATTTTTAGCGGGCTACTACTTTGATGGGAAGTGGCTGCAGAAGATTGACCGCCGAAGCATAATTATCGCTTCGGCCTTCCTGATCTCTGTCTTCCTGTTTCTCTTTTTCTATCGGGACATGGCCAGAGATTTCCTGAAAATCATTTACGCAAAGAGTTCCTATTCGGAGCTGGAAATTTCAAATATGACCGGGTCCATATACAGACTCCTTTGGCTCGCTGTCTCCGCTGCTATGACAATTGCCTTCATGGTCATCATACCGAAGAGAGAAATGAGGTTCACATATATCGGCAGCCGGACTCTCAGCGTTTATATAGTACATAGGCTCATCAGAGACGTCCTCAAGTACGCAGGACTGTACCGTTTTCTCGGGAGCAACATAAGGCTCCTTACTGTCAGCGTACTGCTTTCGGTCGTAATAATATATCTAACGTCTTCGGACCCTGTGTTCAATCTGGTGAACAGAGTGTTCCGGCTTGGCGCGATGCCGTGGCGCAGGTCGTCTTCGGCGCGGGCTTGATCCCCAATCAAAAAGCTGCCACAAATCTGTGACAGCTTTTTTTGTATTATCCTCAATTTTTAGTTTCTGCTTATTAATCCTTCTTAAGAGTATAAGCCTCTCCCGGCACAAGCACCTTAAGGCGCTCCGGATTAACAATAGCTTCCGCCAGCTGCATCGGGTTACCATTAAATGTAGACCAATCCGGCGCATCTACGCTGCCCCAGTGAATCGGGATCAAGGTCGCGTTCGGGTATGCATTGCACAGCTTTACTGCGCCTTCAAATGTAATATGCCAGCCATTATCCGCAAAATCCAGCAGAATGACATCCGGCTCTTCATACTGAAGCTGCTCCTCAAGAAGTCTTGAATCGCCCGGCATCCAGATCGTTCCGTCCGGAGTCGTCATATAAAATCCACAGTAATCTTCACAATCCCAGTGACGGTATCCCCATTTCTTAGAATCATTCTGCCAGTTGTGCCATGCCGGCGTAAGCTTTGCGTGTACGTTCCCTACATCGAACTCGTCTCCGATATCATGCCCGACTCCCGCGATTCCTTCCTCGCGCATGACCTGAGCTACATACTGTGTAGTGTGATATGTTTTTGTCACATCCGCGGTATGCTTTATCGTAATTCTTGAAAAGTGATCGTTGTCAATGTGGGTAACCAGATATCCGTCAATCGATTTTACTTCCTCTGATTTGATCGGCGGATCATATGTGAGCGGCATGTCGAATCCTTCAAGAACCGGATCGATCATAATTACCGTACCCCTTGAGTTGATCATGGCCGCACCGCCGCTCAGCCAGCGGACCTGCGTTTCATTGATTGTGTCGAAGGCATCCGGCTTGATGTGCTCTACATGTGTCGGAATTGCCTGACCCTTGTCATTGATTACTACATTCATTTTCCTCGCGCCTCCTTCTGGTCATCTTTCATGTCATCTTCAGCTGCAAATATCACCGGTCATCACTCATACGCCTTCAGCTGTACATGCAGCCGGTCATCATTCATGCGCCTTCAGCTGCACATGCAGCCGGTCATCATTCATGCGCCTTCAGCTGCACATGCAGCCGGTCATCACTCATGCGCCTTCAGCTGTACATGCAGCCGGTCATCATTCATGCCGCCTTCAGCTGGAGACTCAGCCTACCACCACGCATGATTTGCATCCACTGTTCTGACTCTGCGTCAGTAATATCATACATCTTTTCTGACGCCGTGTCAATAACCAGTGTGATACCCTCTTTGGAAACACGCAAATCTTATGGTCTTACAGATCCGCTCTCACGGGAAAGCGTTGTTTTTCATGGCTGCCTCAAAGGGTTGGGCCGAACTATTTTTTATAGGATTTAACCCGGTTTTTCTCAAGTAACCTTATACACCACGGAAAGATAAATGACACATAAAACATCTGAATAAAGCATGAACTGATCGTTCCGGCAGCTCCGGGCACCCAACTTTTTACCATGGGAACCACTATCAGACTTATCAGGTAGTATAAAAGCAAGCCTACAGTCACCCTGGATACCCTCTTGACCATTGGAATGTCAGTTGAAAAACTGACAAATCTTCTCTCTAAAATCCAGCCAACCAAAAAAGCGCTGCACCAGCCTACTCCTTTGAAGGTGTCATTTGCCATCTTATGTCCATCTACTACAAGCTTTCCTTCTGCGTCAAGAAGCTCAGGATAGGGCTTCACACCGGCATAGACTGCCACACAGATTGCAAGGGCAATGCCGATACATAAAACTAGAACATCTTTTTCCGGATGTTTTTTTACCCATTGCATAAGTTTCAGGGTAAGCCACATTACAAGCGTGCCGCAGACAGCGCCGACAAGAATGTCCTGAGGTGTGTGTACGCCGAGATAGATGCGGCTGAACGCAACGAGCGCGACCATGACGCCCAGTACTATGCGCAGCATGCCGGGCAGGTCTTTCCTTACTGCACCGCCTCCATATACAGTTGAGGCATTCATAGTGTGACCGCTTGGAAACGAGTAGCCGGTAGCCGTGTTAATTGAATCGCCGTACGGCAATATTCGCGCGTCACGGATCCACGGCCTGTAGGCACAGACAGTCACTTTCAGGGCTCCGTTCAATATTCTGTTGCCGCTCCAGCCCATAAGAAGATAGGTGCCGACGTCCTTGCTGACACACCAGTAAATCACGGCCATAATGACCAGAACTGTATTCAGCTCACCGAAATATGTCATCTTGAGCAGAAAGTCTGCCAAAAAGGCACCGGCCCCGTTTCTGAACTCCTGCAGTCCCAGAAGAATGTTGATATCCATGTAGCTCTCCTTCCAAATTCTTAATTGAGTGTCTCTATTATGTGTCAATTATAAAAGCAAAAAGGCCATCACTCAAGTGATAGCCTCATCGTTTAGCGGCAAATACCGCATCTATTTTAAGTTTCGCCTTCATGCCCGGCGCGGAATTTGTGTCAGCGTCAGTTGACATAATTTTGCAACAAGTCCCAACGTCTGTCACCCCCGCTCAGTTTCGCCCTCCCACACGAGAAGTCCGTCAAATTCCGAGACATTGGTATAGCCGAGGTCCTTGCAGAGATGCTCTGCGGTGTCCTTACTGACCCCACCGTAGTCGCAGTACAAAAGTATCCTCTGGTTCTTGTCGGGAAGCGCCGCTTCAAAGTTCTCATCGCCGGAATCGTGCGGGATATTGACCGCACCCGGGATGTGCTCGATTTTAAACTCCTCCTCGGATCTTACATCGATGAGAATGCATTCTCCGGATTCGATCAGAGAGGCTGCCTCATCCGCGTCAAGGTGAGAGTAAGTGGCCTCCCCTGCAGTCGATTTGTTCGCTCCACATGCTGCAAATACAAGCACCACCGCAAGTATCAGCAGCACAGCAAATGATTTTCTTTTCATTATACCTCCTCAGAAGAAATACAGATCTGCCATTATTAAAGGACACATTCGCGTCCCCGGCCAGCTTTTATGTGCCTCTCGTTCACAGTCAGCTTCCCGGCTTGGCTACTCATATTGAAGATTGAATCAGATCCTGTAGAGCGGAATCAGTGTCGTCCTCACCGCCGTCCATATCCCGGCTGTCAAAAAGATGAGTGCATACCAGGATTTGAGTGAAAACTGCGCTGTTCCTACGATGCCGTTGCCAAGCAGACAGCCAAGTCCCCACATAGATCCGACCCCCATGAGAGCACTTCCGATGACTGCCTTGATTATGGCCGATTTTCGAGGTTTCATGATCCTGAACTCATGCCTTGCATATGCAGTCAGGAACGAGCCGACTACGATACCCAAAACAAGCATGCTTCCAAATCCGAACACTTCGTCGTAGGGATTGCAGCCGCCGCACGTCTCCGCGGGTCTCGTGAATGCGTAAATATATGACATGATCGGTGAAGTGATGGACACTCCGAAGTGCCTTCCCACAGCTCCGCTCACAGGATACGCGATCCCGAGCACAATGCCGACAAGGACCGGTCCCAGTTCCTCAGGCCACTCCCTCTCAAATATCCAGGTCCCGAGACCTCCCGTTTCGCCTGAATCATCTCGCACTCTTTCACGCATATTGTGCCTGATCAGAGAGATGATGAGCATAACGGACAGGACCGCGAATATCACGAGCGGTATCATTGTGGTCCTTATGGACAGATTGTCATCAATAAGCGCTATGGTCCTTATACTTTTCGATACACCGATGAGCGGACCTGCGGCGACAAGATATGCGCAGAACATGAATACAAATAGCTTTATTATGCCAAGTATCCTGCCGTCCCCGCATTCTACAAGAGTCTTCGTCATACAACCGCCGGCAAGTACTGCTCCGAAGCCGAACATAAAGCTTCCGACCGCGATTGAAAACAGTGAAAATGGCGGCAGATACGACGGTATCCTCACAAGCCCTGCTGTCCCGAGCCCATAATAAATAAGACCCTGAACTGCAATCATTGTGAGAAAATACACTGCGTTATAATAGTTTTTCATCAGATATGCATCTCTGATAAGGCCTGTGAAACAGAGCCAGCTGCGCCTCAGCACATATCCGAGTAGCATACCTATGAGTAATCCGCATATATATTTCATGGCGGTGCCTTCTTTTTTGATCCGATGATACTTTGTAAACTGCCCGGCAGTTGAATAATCGGAAATTCCCGCTTAATCCCTCGCAGACTTTGCAATCCGTGCAGACTTCGTGTAATTGAATAGCCGGGGATTCCCGCTTATTATCCCAACGTTTACTGATTGAGAGTATCGAGATAGTCTTTAGCCATTCTCTTATAACCGATGACGTCACTTCCGACGATCGGCTCAGCGGCAATATTGCCTTCGGAATCGACGATAAAAGTTGTCGGTACGCCTACAACGCTGGTGAGGAGTTTGGTGAAGGAGTCATTTGCAATAACACTCGGGAACTTAACATTGTTGTCGCTGAGAATCTGCTTTGCCGCTTCCTTCTCCTCCGCGTCGGGCGAATTGACGTCCGCCACAATTCCGAGCACCTTAGCGTTATCCGGCAGGGACTCCGCCATCTTGCCGAGATTCTCCATCTCCTCAAGGCACGGGTCGCAATATGTAGCCCAGATATGCACGATCGTGACATCCGCGTCTGCAAAATACGCCTCCGTCACCTCGTTGCCGTCGAGATCTTCCGTCGTGAACGCCCCCAGGGACTCCGGGAACGGATTCGAATTAAATGCCGCAAGAAGGTCCCTCTGTTCGTCAGCTTTCTGCTGTGCATCGTCGCTCTCAGCCGTCGCCGATGACGCGTCCGGCTCTTCCGAAACAGATTCACCTGCCGGCGCTGTGTCTGCTTTTTCTGCGGATGAAGTCGCAGCGCTGCCGCAGGCTGCCGTGCAAATGCAAAGCAGCATGATCATCATAATTGATAACGCTTTCTTCATATGACGTTCTCCTTCAAATTTCACTTGCGAAACCCGGCGCATTTTTCGGGCTACAGCCTTTTGCAGATTTCAACCGGATCCCTGTGCCCTCCGAGTAAAAATCCCACTGCGGGCAGCCGCAGTGACGCCCGCAGTGGGATACATGGTTACTGTATTACATACAAGCACATCTTATCGGAACCGCTTCGCGAACCCGATAATCATAATTCGGGCGATTATTCAGCATCCGCCACGAAAGAAATCGAGTAAACAAAAGTATCCGGTGTATAGTAATCGATTGCCTCGCCGTCGACTTCTGCGTACGGATAGCCGAAGTTGTTCAGAGGCTCACCTGCCTGAGCGGGCTCGAGCACGACATCGCGGCCCTGTGAAAGCTCGACGCGCTGGCTGTCGCAGCTGCCCCAATAGTACTCTTTTGTCTCGAGCGCTTCCGCATCATCTTTTGACCACTCATTCTTGAGAACGGCTTTAAGAACATCAGCGGCATCAGCGGATACCCAGCCTGTGCCCGGCAGATAGAACTGTGCCCAGCAGTGCTGATTCTTTGTAATATCATCAGCGTTCATACGGATACCGAACATTTCTCTTGCGGGGATGCCTTCAGCGCGGCAGAGACCGATGAAAACGGAGTTGATATCTGTGCATTTGCCGCCCTTGGAGTCAAGCAGTGCGCACACATCGCCGGTTCCGCAGCCGGTGACAGCTTCATCGCGGTTCATGTTGTCATAAATCCAGTCATAGATCGCTCTTGCCTTATCATAGACAGTCTCTTTGCCTTCGCAGATCTTATCAGCCTGTTCCTTGACCACACCGTCAACCGGGATCGTGCTGGACGGCTCGAGATATTTCTCAAGATCAAGACCTTCGATCGTGCCTTCTTCCTTGTACTCTGCCGGAGCGATGATTTCAGGTCTCTCGGCATGGAAGCTGCAGGATCCTGTACGGTCAGCCGGCTCAGCGTCCGCGCTCCACTCAACATAGAGCATCTTGTTGCCGAGGGCATCTGTTGTGATTTCGGTCTTAATGTTCTCACTCTGTACAAAATCATATGATGGGTCATCATCTACAGTCTGATACTCGTTGGTCTGAGCGACCGGGAGCCATACTTTGACAACTTTGCCCTTCTCATACTGAGTCATATCGATCTTATATGTAACTTCACCTTTTGTCACCTGCACTTCTGCTTCTTCAGCTGTTTCCGCTGCGCTTTCTGCTGCGCTATCGACTGTGCTTTCCACCGCGCTCTCTACTGCGCTTTCTACCGCCCCCTCAGCTTCGTCGACTACGCTTTCCGCGGCAGCATCAGCTGCAGGTGCTGCCGCTTGCTGTGCGGCTCCGCAGCCGGCGAGGGCTGCTGAAGTCATACTGAGTGCTACAATGAGTGCTGCCAATTTCTTATGCATATGCACACCTCCCTTTAATGTCATTTATAGTCTTTATGCTACTGAGATATCGACTATTCTGATTAGAAGTGTAGCACATGTAGAGTTGTGTTTCTAATTATGCTTCTTTATATAATGTGTCATTTATTTTAATGCATTATAAGTTAGTCTTGTGCAGTGTTGTAGTCTGCATCACCACTCTTGTACAGTGTTGTAGTTCTGCATCACCTCTCTTGTACAGTGTTGCAGCTCTGCGTCACCACTCTTGTATAGTGTTGCAGTTCTGCATCACCACTCTTGTACAGTGTTGCAATTCTGCGTCACCACTCTTGTACAGTGTTGTAGCTCTGCGTCATCGCACGTGTTTAGATATTCGCCCTTAAGTTCCAAAGGCAGACTAATCAAACAGACTGAGCTGCCTGTATTTTTCAGGGAATTCCTGCAGGTATTTGAAGCACGCATCCGGTGTGTATAGAATCCCGTTCTCCCTGCAGGTATTTACAAAAATTGACATGAGCTCCTTCGTATTCGGTGAGGGAATCTCATAGGCGTTCCCATATTCTCTAATATATCTTTCTTTAAGCCCGGGGAAGTGTCTGTCGAGCGCTTCATAATAGTATTCCCTGTCTCCTTCACGGAGAGTAAGTCCCATGCCGAAACATATAATGCCTTTAACATCTGCCGTGATACACGCATCAAGAATCGCTCTCAGATTCTCTTCCGTGTCATTGATATAAGGCAGGATCGGAGACAGCCAGACGATTGTCGGAATGCCGCGTTCCTTCATTTGCATGAGGACCTCGACCCGCCTTTTCGTGTTGCAGACACGCGGTTCGATGATCCCGCAGAGGGCATCATCGTATGTGGTGAGAGTCATCTGGACCACGCATTTTGCCTCGCGATTAATTTCATCGAGCAGATAAATGTCCTGCAGTATCCGGTCCGACTTCGTCTGGATGGCTGCGCCGAACCCGTACTTCAAAATAATTTCAAGACACTTCCTGGTCAGGCGCAGCTTCTCTTCGCAGTGCATGTAAGGGTCCGACATAGCGCCGGTCCCGATCATGCACTTTTTTCTCTTCGACCGCAGAGCGGCTTCGAGCAGGGCAGGCGCGTTCTTCTTGACTTCGATGTCTTCGAAGGGGTGCGTGAACCCATAGCATTTGCTCCTGCTGTCACAGTATATGCAGCCGTGGGTGCACCCTCTGTAAATATTCATTCCATAGTAACCGCCGCTGCCGGTCAGGATTCCTTTGGCGTCAACAAAGTGCATGTGATTTGTCCCTTTCTAATGATGATGTGGGAAGGTTCGAGTATTTAATATCTTCTAAATCCATCTTCATACTATTTCTATTAATAGTATCTCTATGCATGCGTGGAAGCAACTAATCACTCAAAAATCCACATTTTAGCTGCCTTTTCTTCTGGTCACTGATATGCTCAAATCACAAAAGGCAACTAATATCTTAAAAATCCATGGTTTTGATGCCTTTGCTTCTGGTCTCTGGCAAGCTAAAATCACGAAAGGCAACTAATATCCATTTATGTAAACTTATTTGCTGCCTCCGCCCTCATCCCAATGAAACCTACCAAGTCCAAAGGCAGCTATCGCGCCTTAAAATCAAGTTTTTGATGCCTCCGCCCTCATCCCTATGAAACTCACCTAGACCAAAGGCAGCTATCGCGTCTTAAAATCAAGTTTTTGATGCCTCCGCCCTCATCCCTATGAAACCTACCAAGTCCAAAGGCAGCTATTGCGCCTTAAATTCAAGATTTTGCTGCCTCCGCCCTCATCCCTATGAAACTCACCTAGACCAAAGGCAGCTATCGCGCCTTAAAATCAAGTTTTTGTTGCCTCTGCCCTCATCCCTATGAAACTCATCAAGACCAAAGGCAGCTATCGCGCCTTAAATTCAAGATTTTGCTGCCTCTGCC
Source organism: Lachnospiraceae bacterium (assembly GCA_045112915.1). Taxonomy (GTDB): domain Bacteria; phylum Bacillota; class Clostridia; order Lachnospirales; family Lachnospiraceae; genus Chordicoccus. Next base: position 6,415 of record JBGUIK010000028.1, on the reverse strand, counting down.
CTCATCCCTATGAAACCCTCCAAGACCAAAGGCAGCTAACGCGCCTTAAAATCAAGTTTTTGATGCCTCCGCCCTCAATCTGATATATCACATTAGTTTAACAAGTAAAGCAATTGCTTGTCTCAAGCAGATAACACAAAAAATTCTATTATTCTCTTAGAAAAACCCAATTCATGATGTAAAATAAAAATACTTAAATTGTTTGCTCCACTCTACAGCATAAGGTACTAACTCCATGGAATATGTCTGGTATATAATTGCCGCGACCGGAGCCGGAATCGGCACCGGTCTCGCAGGTCTCTCAGCCGCAACAGTGATGGTCCCCATCTTAATTGTACTGTGCCCCTCTTTCTCCGGTGAGACAGGCGCCTATCAGGCGACGGCAATTGCCCTCGCCTCGGATATCCTGGGCTCCGCCGTCACAACTGCCACTTATATAAAACACAAGAACATTGATCTGAAGCGTGGATGGATCATGCTAGTCTGTATCATCTCAATGTGCACCGTCGGCAGCTACGCCGCCTTTCTGGCCGGGAATGTGGTCCTCGGCGGCTTCACCCTCATTCTCACCTTCTGCATCGGCATCCGTTTTCTGGTCAAGCCGGACACAACAAGAGAAAACACGGTCTCAAAGGGGGAAAAGCTTGACTGGAAAGGCATAGCGGTCTCTCTGTTCTTCGGAATCACAATCGGATTCGGCACCGGATTTGTCGGCACCGGCGGCGGAATGATGATGCTTGTCGTCTTCACCGTCTTTCTTGGCATGGAATTAAAGCCCGCAGTCGGCACCAGCACATTTATCATGACCTTCACTGCCCTCATTGCTTCCGTGAGTCACATCCTGATCCACCCTGCAATTATTCTGGAAAAGTGGCATGTCATGCTCCTTTGCATAGCTGTCGCGACAGCCTCCAGTTTAATATCAGCAAGTTTTGCCAACCGGGTGAGCAACCGTACAGTCGGTCTTGTCACCGGCATTGTCCTGACAAGTTTGGGCGCATTCATGATTTACCTGAATTACAGAGATTCTGTTTTTGCATACCCACTTATTCAGTACACCCTCACCACCCTCCGAAACTATCTCATCTACATCGTAAGCCTGGCCGCCTCGCTGATCCTTCTCCACTTTCTGCTGCCCATCCCGAAGGATGTTTTTCGCAAACTTCTCCACGTGGCAGCCTTTACCTCTTCGATTTTTATCGTTTTTAACGGCAAAGGCTGGCTCCCGGGGACGATCACGCTGGTCGTATTCTCTCTGATTGTGTACCCTGCGCTCAAGATCGCGGAGAACTGGCAGGGATATGCCGCCTTATTCGTAGAAAAAAAGCCGGGAGAGATACGGAGCAGTCTGCTCCTTCTGTTCCTCTCCCAGGCTGCGATAATGGCTTTTTCCGGTATTGTCAGCAAGCCCTATATTCTCGTTGTCAGCACAGCCGCATGGGGCCTTGGTGACATCGCGGCCGCCTGGGTCGGCAGGCCGCTTGGCAGGCATAAGATCAATCTGCCATTTGCGGACCACAAAAAATCCTGGGAAGGAAGCATAGCCATGGCTTTAACTGCCTTCGCAGCCAGCCTGCCCGCGCTGCTGACCATGTCCCCCTATCCGCTGCACAAAGCAATTCTCATCGCCCTTATTATTGCGGTCGTCTCGTCTCTGACAGAAATGTCGAGCAAGGGCGGACTTGATACGGTCACCGTTCCGGTCGCCAATGCACTTACCCTGTGGATAATTGGCATGATTATATAATTAGAAGCTGTGAAAAAAGATATGTTGCAACTGCTATTTTATCGAGGCCGGCCTGATGCAGACCGATTATGGTCCACTATCACTCAACAAAAAAGGCTGTGAAGAAACGAATTAACGTTTTTCACAGCCCCCGCTACCTTATTTCCCATCCGCAAAACTCGTAAAATACGACTTCTCCATCTCCGGATACCCGTATTTCTCCTTCGCATCCGCAAACGCTTTGATCATGAAAGCCATGTTCCTTGCAAGATTCCTCATGGTCTGCATACCTTCCAGATCTTTCTTTGCGTCATCCGCCGTAAATCCATGCACCTGATTCCAATAGGTGCTTGAAGCGACCGGCATGCTGCTGATCGTGAAATATTTGTTTAATACGTCAAATGTGGCAGTATTTCCGCCCCTGCGGCAGCTTACAACAGCGGCACCGACCTTCATCTGCTTTGAAAATGAAGTACTGTAGAACAAGCGGTCCATAAAGGAGAGAATCGTTCCGTTCGGACCTGCATAATAGACAGGGCTGCCCACCACAAGTCCGTCCGCCTCTGCAAATTTCGGAGCGACCTCATTCACCAGATCGTCGAAAACGCATTTGCCTGTCTCACTGCAGCGGTTACATGAAATGCATCCCCGTATGCTTTTATTGCCGACATGAATGAGCTCCGTTTCTATACCCTCTTCCTGAAACACCTTAATCATCTCATTGAGAGCTGTGGCTGTGCAGCCATTTGCGTGCGGACTTCCGTTCAATAAAATTACTTTTGACATATATTTCTCCCTATCTACTCTTCTCAAAAGCGAGGCGTGGGTAGTTATCCTCCTCGACATAAATCGTGCCGCAATGGATAAATCCGAGTTTTTTGACCAGATTCTGCATGACAATGTTGTCGCCGTGGGTATCTATGCGGAGATGACCGCACTGCTCAAATGCCCAGTTTATGCAGAAGGCCCCAATGCCCATTTCGGACCCATCGCCCGAAATGCGATGCACGACGCCGTAGGGGCTGTCATCAAGCCATGCACCATCCGTGATATCCCTGTATGTCGGTTCTATATCACTGCCGAAAGTATAGTAAAATGTACCGATGACCTTTCCCTGATCATTGACACAGACATAGCTGTTTCCATCCCGTATGTCCTCATGAATCAGCTCCGCCGGCGGCCAGTTTGTAGGTCCCCACTGGTTAGGATTCCCGTGCTCCGCCATGAATTTCCGCGCAAAGCTGTATATTTCCATCATCCGGTCAAAATCCTGCTTTGTTGCGTGCCTGATTTCCAATTCAAATTCACCCCTCTCCTGACCCGAATTCAAGCGGTCTTCGCTCCGCTGCGGTCGTCGCCTACGTACCCTGCGGGTAAAAGCGAACGTCCACCGGACGTTCTACCCACAGGGTACCAAGTGCGCCCTCGCTTGTCTAAGCATACATTTATCACACTTTGAACCTGACCGCCGTCCCATAAGCCATGACTTCCGCAGCACTCTGCATTACGGAAGCAGAACTGTAACGAACCGCAACAATTGCGTCCGCGCCCAGTTCTTCCGCTTCCGCGACCATGCGCTTAGTAGCAAGTGCTCTTGCGTCATTCATCATTTCGTTATAGCGAGTGAGTTCTCCGCCTACAAGCGTTTTGAGTCCGGCTCCGATATCACGCACGGCATTCACAGTCTGGATCGTGCTTCCCTTGACCAATCCGAGCATTTCAAATTCTTTTCCATTGATTGTTTCAGTAGTTGTCAAGATCATCTTCTTCTCCGCTCCTTATCTCTTTAATTCGACTGAACAACGTGTAAACACTTCCGATTCCCAGCAGCACAAGAGGGATCCCCATCAGGATGACCAGCGGCTCCGTATAGGCTTCCCGAATCAGCATCACCAAGTAAATCAGAAGGTAAAGTATAAATACTATAGTAATAACGACAGGTGCAATCATCTTTTTTCCGTGCGGTGACATGCCCCACCCCCTTTCACAGTTATCGAAGCTTCCGCCTTCTTATGAAGTCCGTTTTTTATGTCAGCTAACGCTGACCCGAATCCCGCGCCAAGTCTCGCAAGCGAGACTTGAATACAGAAATCATGCGTCATGCTTTATTCCAAACCACTCTGCTTTCTTAATATGCTGAGCGTCCTCTCATCCCTTTTTCCGCCATAGTATTTATCGAGCACGGCCTTAAATTCTGCACATTCCGGGTCAGCCTCAGAAAAAAGCGTCATGCAGGACCGAAGCTTCAAATGACCGGGGTGGCCCATGACACGTTCTGCGTCGCTGGTCTCAAGAGACAGAAGAACTTCGCAGATTTCGAGGAGATGCGTGCGCAGTGTGTCATTTGCAAGAAACGCCTTCGCCTCATCCATATCCTTGATGGAGTATTCTCTGGATGTATATGTCCTGCCCAGCCCAACGATCTGCGGTATCTCCCACCAGGTCCAGTGCGTTAATTTATAGCCGTTCCGCAGTTCGCGGAGCGCAGTTTCGTGAGTACCCTCCTGTGCCTTGATATATCTTGATACATCGCTCATAATAAAACTCCTTTCCATGTCGATATAGTTAAGCGCATTTTTACGTGTATCTGACTAAAGCTTCCTGCCTCTGAACAAGGATGCGGCCGCGTTCAGATATTCTGCATTCGATTATTCCAGCGGCAGCCACTCCAGCACCTTCTTTATCTGAAGATCCCAGAAATCCCAGTCATGTCCGTAATCGTCCTCATCCCATGTGACGTCTGCTCCGTTGGCCATTAAGAAATCTCTGAAGTCTTCATTTGCAGGAAGAAGATCATCCTGCCGCCCGCAGGCCATGTAGAACTTCGGAACAGCTCTCTTTGCCGCAAGCATCTCTTCGAAGGCAACTTTCGGATTCATATCTGTCTTCGACGTCGCCTCCAGATTGTCGAACAGCCCTATATTTGCTTCTTCCGATACGTCGTCAAAAATATGGACCGCGGCCGACAGACCGGCGACATAGCCGAACGTATCCGAAAAGACAATTCCGTTCCGAAGCGCTCCGTATCCGCCCATGGAAAGACCTGCAATGAAAGTGTCCTCCCGCCTCTCTGAAAGCGGGAACATCCTTCTCGTCATCTCGACCAGCTCTTCTCCGATGAATGTCTCATAATCGTTCCAGGGAGTTCTGGATTTAATATAAAACGCGTTATCTCCCGAGGGCATCACCACCGCAAGGTTCTTCTCCTCAGCCCACTTCTGGATGCGGGTCTGGCTCACCCAGTCCGTATAATTTCCAAGAAGGCCGTGCAGAAGATATAGTGTCTTATATTTTCTGCCCTTTTGCTGCACGTACCGATCCGTATCAGCATCAAACTTATCCGCCGGCAATATCACATAGAGCGGGACTATGCGAAACAGAGCCCTTGACATATAATTTACCTGGATCAGTGCCATACTTTTGTCCTCCGGATTTTCTCAGAATCAAATATGCTCTTCTTTTTCATATTTTCCACCCATTAATCCATTGTCTGATACCATACTCAGCACTACCATAACCAATTGACTAAGCCAATTATGATCATATCTTAAAGGAATTTCTTATGGACTCAATTACCAAAAAACGCATCGTGATGTGTGTGACGGGCGTCGTGTTATCCGGCGTTGCGGTCAGCTTTTTCAAGTCAGCAGTTTTCGGCGTCGACCCCTTTCAGGCTCTCATGAGCGGCCTCGATGCCCTGATCCCGATCAACTACGGCACGCTGTACGTCATTGTCAACGCGGTCCTGCTCCTGTTCAGCCTCGTTTTTGACAGGACACGCATCGGTCTCGGCACGCTGATCAACCTGTTCCTGTTGGGCTATATTGTCCAGTTCGGCGTCGATATTCTTGCCGGTCTTATCCCGTCTCCGTCATTGATAATCAGAATCATATACCTTTTAGTCGGTGTCCTAATCGCCTGCCTTGCGGCGTCTCTGTATTTTACTGCAAATATGGGCGTCTCCACCTACGATGCCATCGCCCTCATCATCACGGACACGTGGAAAATCGGCCGCTTTAAATTCGTCAGGATCATCACTGATTTCACCTGTGTCATTCTCGGTGTCATCCTGTTCCTCATTTCCGGAAAGGAAGTGAGCGGCTTATATGCTGTCGTGGGTCTCGGCACGATCATATCCGCTTTTATGATGGGACCGATGATCGATTACTTTAATGTTCATCTGTTCGGACCGATGCTGAACAATTAAATAGACATTACTGATTTTCAAAAGCTGCTGCGAAGCAGCTTTTTCTTTTATTCTACCACATCAGCGTATTCTTTCCATTAACATATTATATCTCATTGTGTAGCTGATATTTAATATATAGTACGAGGGGCTGCAAATCAGCCCCCCGTAATACTCTCTGTACAAAAGGATTAAAGTACAATGTCCTCAAACTCATACTCGAAAGCTTCATCGGCATACTTCAGAAGGTCCCTGACCTCCTCCTTGTCCGGCGCTTTTCCGTCAAATGTCCGCACGCTCCTGCGGCTCTTTACCAGTTCCATTAAACTCATGAACCTCCACCCCCATGCGGTGCTGAGCCGCGTCCTATGGAGGTGGTATCAAAGCCCTTCGGGCTTTAAGTCCCTCAGGGTCTTTTGATATTTGACCGTCGTGCCGGTTTCCCCTTTCGGACCGTTTCCGGCCGGCCGTACGTATGCGGGACCGTCCATTGGCCCCCTATC
>JBGUIK010000027.1:0-118505 GCA_045112915.1 Lachnospiraceae bacterium | reverse complement strand
GGCGTTCTTGCCGCGCCGCGCAAAGTGCGAAGCACCTTCATCATTGCGCGGCTGCGATCCGCCGTGCCTAAGCATGCGTAACAATGCACCAGTGGAGCATTGTGCAGCTGAGGCATTTAATCTCTGACGCGGGTTTGTATCCCATGTCAGAGGTAAGTTTCTTTTGCGCATTCATCTCACGACTAAAGTCACGAGAATTCTGCGTCAGAGATTAAAGGGGCTGTCGCGTTAGACGGTGTCACCGCTATATATGGCAGACATTTGCAAATAACGTCTGCCATATATAGCGGCGGCGCGTCTTAATGCGACAGCCCCTTAGTCTAACACAGAGAGGAACCCTCGATCAAAAGCCTGCGGATACATGAAGGAGCGTTCCTTGTCAGCAAAGCGGACCGTTATGAGGCCTTTGCCGCTATCGGCTGCGGTGATATAGCCCTTGCCGAAATTGCGGTGCATAACAACCAGTCCTAATACGGGATCGGAAGGCGCGCCATCCGGCTCTCCGGCTGCTTTTCTCGCGGCGATCTCTTCCTCGATTTTGTGCTCAAGTTCCGCCCTCCGGCGCTGTTCTTCCTCTTTTTCGAGAGCGGTCTTCATCTGTTTCATGAAAGGTGATTCTTTACCCGAGCAGAGGACATAGAGCGCATTCTTGGCCCGCGTCATGGCCACATATAGAAGACGCCGCTCCTCCTCGACCTGGACCATGGAATTGAGAGCGTTTTTGTGGGGGACGATATCCTCGTTAACGTCTATGACGAAAACGGTGTCCCACTCGAGGCCCTTGGCCTTGTGCATCGTAGTGATCCGTACTCCGGTCTGATCTTTCCTGCGCGATGCCTCCCGGATCTGTATGCTCTCTGACCTTGCGTGGCGGAGCCATTCTTCGATCGTGTCAAAGGCGGAGGCTTCGCTGCGAAGAGCATTAAACTCTTCTTTTGTCTCTTTCTCATCAAAGTTCCGGAACTTTGCATAGGAGAGGACATACTCATCGTAATCGATGCCGAGCGGGTCGCCCAGCTTCTCGAAGACCGTGTCGGGAGAATCCGCCATAGTCAATGTCCCCGGTCCGAAATTTCTCATCCATGTTCTGATACTTTTCTCCGCCGCCTGATACTTCCAGGCGGCGTCTTTCTTCAGATAGCCGGCTGCCGCAAGCAGACTTTTTGCGGTGTATTCGCAGGACGCAAATGCACTCTCAGCAAGGAAGCGGTTCGGCCTGTTGAGCACATAGAGAAGATCATCCCGGGATCCTGTGTCCGTGGCAAGGCGAATATAGGCGGCAATTCCCCGGAACATCCAGCCGTCATAGACGGAGGTCACAGCCTCGGTCGTGTAGAAAGGAAGCCCGCTTTTGGCCAGCTCGGATACCGGATGTCCTGCCTGTCTGTTGGTCCGGAAAATGACAGCCATTTCACTGTATGGGACGCCTTCCTCGTGACGCTTCTTTATGGTCTTTATCACAAAATCCATCTGCTTTGCGTGGGTTCTGAATTTTTTGTAGACAGCGAGGCCATCAGTTCCGTTCATTCCGCGCTCAGATATAAAGTCCTTGGGGAAACGACGCCGGTTCATCGCGATGAGCCGTGAAGCCATATCGACAATAGCCTGACCTGAGCGATAATTGGTACTCATGGAGATGGCAGATGCATTTGCATAATCTTCAGGAAACTGCAGCATGATTTCCGGAAGCGCGCCGCGGAACATATAGATCGACTGATCGTCGTCCCCGACGACGCAGAGATTCCTGTGCCTGCCTGCCAGCAGGTATAAGATATCCCGCTGGATCCTGTTCGTGTCCTGATACTCATCGCACTGAATGTAGTCGAAGCGGTCCTGCCAGCGGTCCCGGATCCTCACGTCACTCTCAAGAAGCTCGAGACATTTCAGCAGCATATCATCGAAATCAATCTTTCCCAGCGTCTCTTTGTGCTTTTCATAGCTGCCCAAGATCTTTCTGAATGCCTGTTTCTCACAGCTCGTCGGAATGTAGGTATCAGGGTCTATATAGTTGTTCTTGATGATGGATATCTCGGTCATGATGGACTGGGAGAGCTCCCAGGCGTCGTTGACCCAGCTCAGCTTCTTCAGACCGCGCATAAAATAGTCGCGCTTGTCCTGCTCAGAGTAGAGGGAGTTCATCGAATACGCCCCCTCCATGCGGAGGATGTTGAAGCAGAGAGAGTGGATAGTCATCATCGGTACGGATGGCGCGCTGCCCCCGAACAGCTTCTGATATTTGATTTTCATTTCGGCAGCTGCGGCGTTGGTAAAAGTGACCATGAGAATACGGTCCGGATCAACGCCGGATTCAATCATGTAGTGGATCCGGCGGACAAGCGTGGTCGTCTTGCCGGAGCCCGGACAGCTGATCAGAATGACCGGACCTTTAAGGGTCTCTATCGCCTTTTCCTGAGCTTCGTTGGGTCTTAATTCATTCATGACTGACCTTTCCCTGTTCAACGTAATGATTGCTGTTTATGCCATGCCAAAGAAATTTTACGGCGCTTTCGATCTGCGTGACATATTTTCGGCAGGATCCGGAAGTCAGAAGAAAATGTTGGAAATCCAGATCTCCAGTCCGATGCCGATCAGGATCAGGCCTCCGAGAATGGAAGCCTTGCCCTCCAGCTTATCCGCAGCCTTAGCGCCGATTTTTATGCCGCCGAGGCAGATTATCAGAGTGACTGCCGCGATGATCAATGAGGCTGCAAATGCCATCAGCGTGTTATATTCCGCGATTGCAAATCCGACGGAGAGGGCATCGATAGATGTGGCGACCGCCTGCAGAAGGAGCGTATGGGTGGACAGCCTTGTCTCACCCGGCTCCGCTGCAGGACATTTTTGTCCGTCTCTCGGACATAATCTGCGGGTCTTTGGGCAGAGGTAACCGTCCCTCGGACACTCGATGCTTTCCCGCTCGTCCGGGTGAAGCCCCTCGCGGAGCATGTTTCCGCCTATGAAAGCGAGCAGGATCAAGGCAATCCAGGGAATGAACATTTGAAAGGAATTGAACATCTGTACAATTGTGTGAACACAGATCCAGCCAATCATGGGCATGAGGAACTGGAACAGGGCAAAAGCCCCGGCGATGCGCCATCGCTCCTTCCGATTCATATCGGGGTTGGCCAGAGAGTTGGCGATCGAGACGGAAAAGGCGTCCATGGCAAGGCCGACTCCGAGCAGAATACTGTTCAATACAAAAATAAAAATTGAAGACATAAGATCCTCCATCACTGAGTTTTAGTTTTGCAAAGCGCCTTAAGGACATTGCGGGTTTGCGCTGAAAAAACCAGCTACGTGCTCGCCGTACCTGGTCAAAAAATCGTATAAAACGAGCCATGTACGGCGCATATGCCTATACATGAGTCTCGCAATTTAATGCAAGCCAGACCTTGCGGTCAGTATGTTGACTTGCAGCGCCGGGCGCCTGCTACTCCCTCAGTTAAGTAGAAGTATATGAAAGTCTCAAAGGGTTAGTCAATTCTAACAAAGTTCGCCTTTACTATTTTGTTTTTTGTGATATAATTCGAAAACAGTTTCTTAAGTAGAGCATGAAGCGGGAGATTTAATATGGCACAGCTTACATGTACGAATTTGACACTCAGATACGGGGAGAATGTGCTTGTCCGGGGACTGTCTTTTGAAGTCAATGCCGGGGATTACCTCTGCATTGTCGGGGAGAACGGGTCCGGCAAGTCGACATTGGTGCGGACATTGCTGCATTTGCAGGCACCTGCTGAAGGAAAAATTGAGACGGGCGATGGCCTTCATGCCAATGAAATCGGCTATCTCCCCCAGCAGACTCTTGTTCAGAGAGACTTTCCGGCTTCCGTCAGGGAGATCGTTCTGTCCGGGTGCCAGTCCAGAATGGGATTACGCCCCTTCTATAATAAAGAGGAGAAGGCACTTGCGGATGAGAACATGAAGAAGATGGATATCACACATCTGGCTGACCGCTGTTATCGGGAGCTGTCCGGCGGGCAGCAGCAGCGAGTCCTGCTTGCCAGAGCTCTCTGCGCGACCCGAAAGCTGCTGTTCCTGGATGAGCCGGTGTCCGGTCTTGATCCCAAAGCGACGGCTGAGATGTATGAGCTTATTGAGCGGCTGAACCGCAAGGAGCGCATAACAATTATCATGGTATCCCATGATATACACGCTGCGCTCAGATACGCAAGCCATATCCTGCATATCGAGGAGAACGTATTCTTCGGCACAAAATATGATTATATAAAGAGCCCGGTCGGCAGGTATTTTATGAAGCTCCACCACGGCAAGATGGATATTCGGGGCGGCAAAGCAGATAAAGAGAGGGATCTCTCAAGGGTCCCGGCTGTGAACACTAACATGGTAAAGGGGGGAGAGTAATGGGCTTTTTTGAGACATTGGCTTCATATCTGGCTTTCCCGTTCGTGCGCTACGCGCTGGTCGTCGGCGTACTGACAGCTCTGTGTTCATCACTTTTGGGAGTTACACTGGTACTGAAACGGTTCTCGTTCATCGGTGACGGATTGTCTCATGTTGCTTTTGGAGCGATAGCTATAGCATCGGTCCTTAACCTCAGCAACGAAATGCTGTTCGTGCTGCCGGCAACGATCGTCTGTGCAGTGCTTCTTTTAAGGACCGGGAACAGCACGAAGATCAAGGGCGATGCTGCCATTGCGATGATTTCTGTCGGAGCGCTTGCTGTAGGCTATCTGCTCATGCACTTATTCTCGACTTCGACGAACCTTTCAGGCGATGTGTGCAGCACACTGTTCGGCTCGACGTCAATTCTGACACTGACACTCGGTGAGGTTATTCTCTGCGTGATTCTTTCGATCACAGTTATCTGTGTGTTCATTGCGTTTTACCACAAGATATTTGCCGTCACTTTTGATGAGAATTTTTCCATGGCAGTGGGAACAAATGTGAACGCGTACAATCTGATGATCGCAGTCATCATTGCGGTCATTATAGTCCTTGCGATGAACCTCGTCGGCTCTCTGCTGATCTCAGCCCTGGTCATTTTTCCGGCTCTTTCCGCAATGCGTGTTTTCAAGAGCTTTCTCTCTGTCACGGTCTGTTCGGCAATTCTGTCCGTAGTATGCACGCTGATCGGAATGATCATATCTATTGTGGGCGGAACGCCCGTAGGATCAACGATCGTCGCAGTGGATATAACGGCTTTTCTGATATTTGCGGTCATCGGAAAAGTGCGGGGAGAGTAAAAAACTTGAGAAGTTGTATGAGATTCGATACAAATATTGACGATTCTGCTATAATATTTATGGATTATTCTCGAAGGTGAGATGCAATTTCGATACGTATCAGGCTAAAGCCGGAGGAGAATCCTCGTCTCACGAAAAAACTGCAGTTCGGAGGAAAAAATATGAAAGTAGGATGCGTTAAAGAAATCAAGAACAATGAATTTCGAGTCGGCCTTACACCGGATAATGTGAAGGCGTACGTAGCAGCAGGCCACGAGGTGCTGATCGAGAGAGGTGCCGGCCTGGGATCCGGATTTACAGATGAAGAGTATGCGGCAGCAGGTGCCGAGCTTTTCGAGGCAGCTGAGGCAGTGTGGGATCAGTGCGAGATGATGGTAAAGGTCAAAGAGCCGCTCATTGATGAGTACAGCTTTTTCCATAAGGGATTAATACTCTTTACCTACCTGCATCTGGCGGCGGATCAGGAACAGCTCGATGCGCTCCTTCGCGGCAAGGTCAAGGGTGTCGCCTATGAGACCCTGATCGAGAAGGACGGGAGCATCCCTCTTCTTGCGCCGATGAGCCAGATCGCCGGCCGGCTGTCCATACAGGAAGGCGCTAAGTACCTTGAGAAGAGATTCGGAGGGGAGGGTGTTCTGCTTGCTGGTGTCCCGGGAACTCCGAAGGCCAATATAGTCATTCTCGGCGCAGGCACTGTCGGATTGAACGCATGTAAGATCGCTGTGGGCATGGGGGCAAATGTCACTATCATCGACATCAATCTGAAGCGTCTTGCTTATATCGACGACATTATGGGATCTCGTGTACAGACTCTGGTCTCGACCGACGCTAATATTGAGAAGGCGGTCAGGGATGCCGACCTGGTCATCGGATCGGTCCTTATCCCCGGCGGCACGACACCGAAGCTCTTTAAGAAGAAATATCTGAAGGATATGAAAGACGGCGCCGTCTTCGTGGATGTCGCGATCGATCAGGGCGGATGCGGAGAAGCTTCCCGCATGACGACACATGACGACCCGATCTACAAGGTCGATAATGTAATTCATTACTGTGTAGGCAATATGCCCGGAGCCGTTCCGAGAACCTCGACGATCGCGCTGACGAACGCCACACTTCGTTACGGCCTCCAGATCGCGAATCTCGGTCTTGAAGGCGCCTGCAAGGCCAACAAGGCTATCTATTCCGGCATCAATACATATGACGGCAAAGTCGTATGCAAAAAGGTTGCTGAGGCGTTTGAAGGTCAGTATGAATACTATGATATAGAAGAACTCTTCTGATCTGCATAATCGGCTAATGTGACGATGTACACTTAAGGAATGCTTTAGTGTTCATGACGCACAGCACGAGCCGAAAAACACCTTTATCATTGCGCGGCTGTGATTAAAGCTTCTGCTGTATAAAATCGAAAAAGGGCTGCCGCATCAAGGCGAGCCGCCACAATATATGGCAGACATTATATGCAAATGTCTGCCATATATTCTGGTGACAACCGCCTGGTGCGACAGCCTTTTTTGTGATTTGACCGTGGTCAGGCATCCCGCTTTCGTTCCTGAAAATCCGGGATTTCCGGCATGAGCTCGGTGGAAATGATCTTGAGCATGCCATCCAACTCTTCAAGCTGGGTTTTTGTGAACCTGCTTTCAAGACGCTCCAGAACTTTGTGCAGATATGAATTCTCAATATCCAGATACTCAATATACTTATCGGTTGCTTCAAGGAAGTATTCACGTTTGTCCTTCTGAGATCTGATTTTTCGGAGAAAACCCTTTCGAATCAGATTGTTGACCTTGTAGGCCGCATTAGGCTGAGAAATCTTTATAAAATTGGCAAATTCGTTGATCGTCGGACGTTTCATGGCGTAAATCACTTCCATGCAAAATGTCTCAACAGTCGTCAAAGTAGCCTCCCGTACTGTCCAGTTGCCAAAGATCTCTCTGTAAAAATGCAGTTTGAACTTCGTATAAATGGTTTGAAAGTCGCCTTCAAATGACATGTTAATCCCCCACGCATCCAGCGCAATTAGTGATTAATTAATTATAGCACGTTTTAGTGAAAGATTCACTAGAAGAAAGCATTGAATAATTAATTGTTGAAAATGCACAATTCACATGCAGATCAGATCTTTTACAACTTCGGATGCTATGATGAGTCCTGCTGTGGAAGGCACGAACGCGGTCGAGCCCGGCACGGCTTTATTTCTTCGGCCATGTTCCGAATCAGCATCTGAAGATGCCGGATGGGTGTCTGCATCGGGGCAGGCCTCAATCGGCGTTATCGCGGCTTCTTCCGAATAGACGACCTTAAGCTTTTTAATACCTCTTTTTTTAAGCTCACGGCGCATGACCCTGGCAAGGGGACAGACAGAAGTGCTGTAAATGTCGGTGACCCTGAGCTTTGTCGGGTCCAGTTTATTGCCGCACCCCATACTGGAGATGACGGGAACTCCCGCCGCATAGGCCTGCATGATAATCTGAATTTTGCCGGTAACGGTGTCGATTGCGTCAATGACATAATCATATTCGGAAAAATCAAATCTGTCAGCGGTCTCCGGAAGATAGAAGCACTTGTGGGATGTTACCTTGATGGAGGGGTTGATATCAAGGAGACGCTCCCTGACAACATCTACTTTGTCCCTGCCCAGTGTGCTGTGGAGGGCAATGATCTGCCGGTTGATGTTGGTGATGGAGACCTTGTCGTTGTCAACGATGTCTATAGAACCTATACCGCTCCTTGCAAGGCCTTCGGCAACATAGCCCCCGACTCCGCCAACGCCAAAGATGATGACCCGGCTGGTATTCAGTATATCCATGTTCGTTTCTCCGAGCAGAAGCCCGGTGCGTGAAAATTCACTCTGCATATAGATTTCATATCCTTTCGGTCCGATATTTGTGCTGAGTCGGGACGCGCGGCAGGAACGCCGAGGCGTTCTCGATCACTGCCTTCGGTTTTGGTTCCGCAAAGGGACCTTATTATAACAAAATGAATAGCTGCGCTATTATCAGTAAGTATATCATAGTATATAACGGGCGGCGCAGAAAGAAATGCTTTGCCGGCGGATAAGGTTGTGCTATTATGTCTTAGCGGATTCTTAAGAATACTCCCGATTATGTATTCTGTCGGAACCCGGCACGGAACAGATATTCTTTTTATGGAGCTTGAGGCAGCAATGAATAAGAAACGAGAGATAATCTGCACATTGGTCCTCATCGTGACAGCCCTCATCTGGGGCTGCGCGTTCGCTGCGCAGAGTATAGGAGCCGCATTTGTCGGACCTTTCACTTTTCTGGCTTCAAGGACATGGATCGCTTTTTTTGCGCTGCTCCCCGTTATAGCTGTGCGTGACCGCTTTCTTATAAGAGCGGAAGACAGAGTCAGGAAAACTACAGGGCAGTCAAAAATGCTGGTACTCGGCGGCGCGGTCTGCGGCTTTTTCCTTTTTGCGGCAAGCGCGTCTCAGCAGATCGGCATCAGTCTCACAACGACCGCCAAGGCCGGTTTTATCACAGCTCTCTATGTAGTGCTTGTGCCGATCCTTTCTGTTTTTATGCACCGGAGCGTGAACGGCAGAGTGTGGGGGTGTGTCATGCTGGCGGTCATAGGCCTGTATCTTCTGTGCATGGGAGAAAGTTTTTCACTGTCAGCCGGGGACAGCTGGATGCTGCTTTGCGCTTTTCTTTTCAGCCTGCAGATCCTGTCGGTCAATTATTTTGTCAAGTACACAGATCCTGTCAAGCTGGCAGCTCTGGAGTTTTTGTTCGAAGGGATCTTCGCAGGTATATGTATGCTGCTCCTTGAGCCGTTCAACGCGGAAGGTATTCTGTCAGCTCTGCCGTCGATTCTCTATGCGGGGTTCATGAGCAGCGCTGTTGGCTATACGCTGCAGATCGTTGCCCAGGACGGGCTTGACCCGGCCATCGCTTCAATCGTGATGAGTTTTGAGAGCGTTTTTGCCGCACTTGCCGGGTGGATCATTCTCCGCGAGGCCATGTCCGCGAGGGAGCTTATTGGCTGCGCGCTTATGTTCGCGGCAATCGTGATATCTCAGATATAACTATTCCGGCTTGCGCTGACACGGATTCCACACATGATTGCCCGGATAGGGCATGAACTTTGCGTGTATCGGACGTGAAAAATGATGTAATTTGCACAAAATTTAATACATAAGGAAAAAATCGGTGAATTTGTTTTAAAGAAAACTTTACTTTTGTTGAGTTTAGGAGTATATATATGGTATGCGGAAAGTTAAGCGGTCCATTTTGGCTGTAAATCTTTCTGGGGAGTTGCAATTTGGTAATATTTATGTAAAAATTGAAGGGTCGATTGACTTTCTTAAAGTATGGAAGTATACTTTGAGAAGTAAAAAAATTATGGAGGTATTTGCAATGATGAAATGGGAAGCTCCGGAAGTCAAGGAACTTAATGTTCAGGAGACAGCTGGCGGTCAGTCCGACATGCCGATCGAGTGCTATTGCGGTTGTCCTTGCAAGGGTGGCCAGTCATAATCAGACATTTCGAGGGCAGGTAAAACTCTTATGCAATTTCTGCACTGAATTGTGGTGATTGCATTAATGTCTAGTAGATGAAGTTATCGAATTTGTGCGGATAATTTGTAGATTAAGGAGGATTCAGCTTTGGAGAAGTGGGAAGTTCCGACAATTTTTGAAATGAATGTCGAAGAGACCGCTGGCGGCAAGTATGAGGACACAATGGAAGATTATTGTGCACATGCTTTCTCATAATGCGGTTAATTGAGTAAGTAAGATTGAGGCACCACACCTGTGTGGTGCCTTTTATCATTTTGGAGAGGTAATAATACTATGAACTGGGATAGAGCTACACTTAAGGGCATGGCCAGAAATGCCCTCACGGGGTCTTATTGGAAATCTGTTCTTGTCGGTTTTCTCCTGATGCTGTGCACGGCAACGGCTTCTTCGGGAACCGCACGCGGGGCAGAGCAGGCAGAATCGGGAACGGATCTCGATATTTTTGATCAGTTATCACACAACCCGTACTTCGGTGTGATTGCTGCAATGATAGCAGCCGTCGCGCTGCTTGCGGGAATAGCCGGACTTGCTCTCCGTATTCTTGTGATGAACCCGCTGGAGATCGGCATTCGCAGATATTTTATGGAAGATTTGTATGCACCGTGTGAGCTGGACAGACTCACGTATGGATTCAGGATGAATTATGCAAATTGCATCATCACCATGCTTCTCAGAGTCGTATTTACCGCCCTCTGGACACTGCTTCTTATCATACCCGGTATTATAAAGAGTTATGAGTACAGAATGATACCCTATATTCTGGCAGAGAATCCCGATCTTGAGTGGCGTGACGTATTTGCGACGTCAAAGCGGATGATGGACGGAGAGAAGTGGAATGCGTTTGTCCTTGACCTGTCCTTCCTCGGCTGGGTGTTTCTTTCGTTAATCACACTCGGGCTTGTCGGCATTTTCTATGTGAACCCCTATAAGGGTCTCACGGATGCCGCACTCTATATGGCTCTGCGTGAGAAGATTTCGGTCGATCCGCAGAGTGTCTGACAGGAAACAGCAGGGACAATTTCTTACTAATGTCATATAAGGACTGCCGCAGGGCCTGAACCCTGCAGCGGTCTTTTTTGTTTTACAGGGATTTGTCCTATTGAAAAATCAAATTGCTTCGCCGGCTGCCCCATATACGTTATACAGCAAGTCAAAACCGAAAAAACTACCTAAGTAATCTCTCTTATGCTATAATCTCTTCATATGGCGTTTGTACTGTGTGAGATCCCGGCAGCACGCATTCCGCCCCGGTGATGAAGCTGGCTGCGAGAGGGATGAAATTGGTCCGGTGCCTGACCTGCGTAATGCCCCTTTTGAGGGCATAAGACGCGCTGTCGGACACTGCTGAAGGTACTTGGAGGAGAATGTGGCAGATGATGTAAAGAAATCAGAGGTCATCGCGGAACCGGCAGAAGGAGCCGGAGGGGAGCCCAAAGTGACCGCTGACATACCGGACAGAGTGGATTCCGGTTCTGTACAGAAAAAGAAAAAAGTTCGGAAGAGACCGGCCGGTGGGGAGCAGGGAGCCGGCAGAACGAAGGCTGAGCCGCAGGCCGACAGCGAAAATAAGGGGCAGAAAACGCGGAAGGTCCGCAGGGAGCGGACTCTGTCCGGCGAGGAAAAGCCGGAGACAGGGAAGCGGGTGAAGAGGAAGGCGAAGTCCGCATCGGATGACAGCGCTGAGACTGAGAAAAAAGTGAAGTCCGCATCGGAAGGCAGCGCTGAGACTAAGAAAAAAGCGAAGTCCGCATCGGAAGGCAGCGCGAAGTTCAGGAAAAAGGCGAAGCCGGCATCGGATGACGGCACGAAGGTCAGGAAAAGGGTGAAGCCCGCATCGAATGACGGCGAAAAGGTCAGGAAAAAGGTGAAGCCGGCATCGGATGACGCGGAGATCACGAAGAGGACCGAACCCGTGTCGGATGATAGCAGGAAGACGGAGAGTAGTGATCAGTCTCCTGCCCGGGATAAGGCAAAATTCGATATTAAGACCAAGGCGGGGGCGGCATTCGCGGCAATTTGCGCATTTGCCAAAGGACTCTTTGGCAGAATTCCGGAAAAAAACAGGAAAAAGATTCTCTGGATCCTGGGCGCGGTGCTGGGTGTGTATTTCGTGTTTGTCTTTGTGTTTTCCTTCATTTTCATGCCGAGGACCTACCTGAACGGAGTTAAAGTCGGACTAAAATCTTATGCGTCTGCAAGTAAGATGATAAAACCGACGATCAATGACTATGTTCTGACTGTGCGAAATCTGGACGGCTCGCAGGAACATATAGAAGGCTCCGCCGTGAACCTTAAGTATGAGAGCATGAAGTGGATCAAAGAGGCGCTGAAGGAGCAGAATCAGTTCACGTGGCCTGTTTCGTTCTTCAGAAAGAATGAGATCGTTATAGAGGAGGATGTAAGCTATAACGAGTCTGCATTCACGGATATTCTGAAGAAAATGTCCGGATTCAAAACGACGACGATGATCGAGCCTCAGGATGCGCATGTAGCAATGGACGAGACCGGCAACTATGTCGTATTCCCGGAAGTTCTGGGGACGACGATCGACGTGGACGCGGCCAAAGCCCAGGCACTGGAATGTATGCTCACAGGCAACAGTCTTCTGAATCTTGAGGATTATCACATTCTTCCGAAGGTCTACAGCTCGGATGAGAAACTGAGCGAGCGGCTCCATGAGTGGAATGAGTATATGAAGTCCGCGGGACTTACCTACATCTTCTGGGATACTCCCGAAGTCCTGACCAGAGAAATTATTAACGGTCTGATATCAGAGGGAAAGGATGGGCTTTATGTCGATGAAGGTAAGGTCATGAACATGATGTCCGAGTGGAGAGAGAAACATGATTCTCTCGGAAGATCCTTCAAATTCACGACATATGACGGTATCGAAGTGGATATTGCCTCCGGCGGCGATTACGGCTATGAGCTCAACGAGGAAGCTGTCGGAGCGGATATCATAGAGAAACTCAACGCTCACGACACCGGCAGCTATGAGGTCAGTTACTGGAGAAAGCCTCTCTATACGACAAATAACGGTCTCGGAGGGACGTATATCGAAATCAGTATTACCGACCAGCATCTCTGGATGTATAAAGACGGTGAACTTCTTATCGATACCAACGTCGTCACCGGTATGCCGACGGATGATGAAGAACGTATCACACATAAGGGCTGTTACTCGGTCGACTGGCATGAAGAACATGTAGTTCTCGGAACGATTGAGACCCATGGCTACGAACAGCTTGTGGATTACTGGATCGCGTTCAACCAGTCAGAAGGAATTCATGATGCGCAGTGGCGCGAAGATTCAGAGTACATACCGCAGATGTATCTGTATGACGGTTCACACGGCTGTGTAAATACACCCCTCGCAGCTATGAAGGTCATATTCGAGAATGTCATCGACGGCGAAGCGGTCGTTATATATTAAAGAACGAGAATGCGGGGCTGCATAGCCCTGCATCTTTTTCGGAACAGAAAAGGAAGCGGACAAGATGGTCTGCATATGCAAAAAGGAGTTAAAAATGGGAATTATCAATGAGATCCATCAGCAGACAAAGAACAGATTCCTCAACATGTACGAGCTTGTAACGACGAGAAAGACAGGAAAAACAAGTAAATATTTCGTTGCCTCAAGAGCTGAGAAGCCGGAAGATCTTATGTGCGTTACGCATGTGAATAAGCCTGACGGAGTCATTATTTACGCGATCACGGAGGACCGGCAGAAAGTGCTTGTGATCCGACAGTACCGTTATCCTATTGACGGGTTTATTTATGAGTTCCCGGCAGGCCTTGTCGATGAGGGCGAGTCCTACAGGGAGGCTGCAGTCCGGGAGGTCCATGAGGAGACCGGACTGACCCTCACCCCGATCGACGTAGACCCCATGTTCGAGGCGCCTCGCTTTACCACAGTCGGCATGACAGATGAGAGCTGTGCCTGCGTCTACGGGTATATAAGCGGGGAGACTTCCAAAAAGTACCTGGAAGAGAATGAGGAGATTGAAGCGCTGCTCATTGACCGCGCGGAAGCCAGAAGAATCCTCAGGGAGGAGACCGTAGCAGCCCAGCTGGCTTATCATATTGAGCGATTTATGTCGGAAGAAGATCCATTTGCATATTTATTTAACTGACGGTATTCTTGATTTTGGCTTTTCTTTTGGTTATACTATCACGCAGACATGCGTACAGAGGACTGTCTGTACGCAATTGACCGTGGCCAAGGGCACGTGAAGTCGGTCGATACCCATTTGGCTCTCAGGCGAAGTATCAACGGGCGATAGCCCCGAATATGAGCTTCGGAGCCTTTAGACTACACATAGAGGAGAAAAAACGATGCAGATTTACGAAGAACTGAAGGCAAGAGGACTGCTCGCCCAGGTGACTGACGAGGACCAGGTGAGAGAATTGATCAATTCCGGTAAAGCCACTTTCTATATCGGCTTTGATCCGACTGCTGACAGCCTTCATGTGGGTCATTTTATGGCCCTCTGCCTCATGAAGAGACTTCAGATGGCAGGCAACAAGCCGATCGCCCTTCTTGGCGGCGGCACAGGCATGATAGGCGACCCGTCCGGCAGACAGGATCTCAGAAAGGTCCTCACAAAAGAGACTATTCAGCACAATATCGACTGTTTCAAAGTACAGATGAGCCGTTTTATCGATTTTTCCGACGATAAGGCTATCATGGTAAACAATGCGGACTGGCTGCTTGATCTCAACTACATCGACTTCCTGCGCGAGGTCGGTTCCCACTTCTCCGTCAACCGTATGCTCACGGCTGAGTGCTACAAGCAGAGAATGGAAAAAGGCCTTACCTTCCTTGAATTCAACTACATGATCATGCAGGCTTACGACTTCTTCAGACTGTACCAGGATTACGGCTGCAACTTCCAGTTCGGCGGTGACGACCAGTGGTCCAACATGCTGGCCGGCACAGAGCTCATCCGCAGGAAACTCGGCAAGGACGCCCACGCCATGACGATCACACTTCTCCTGAACTCTGAAGGCAAGAAGATGGGCAAGACCGCCAGCGGCGCTGTATGGCTCGATCCTGCAAAGACATCACCCTACGAGTTCTACCAGTATTGGAGAAATGTCGCGGACAGCGACGTATTAAAGTGCATCCGCATGCTCACATTCCTGCCGCTCGAGGAGATCGACGCGATGGACAAATGGGAGGGAGCCGAGCTCAATAAGGCAAAGGAGATACTCGCGTTCGAGCTGACAAAGCTTGTTCACGGCGAGGAGGAAGCACAGAAAGCCCAGGATGCCGCGAGGGCCCTCTTTGGCGGCGGTGCCAAGGCTGAAATTCCTACGACCGTTCTTCATGACGATGATTTTGAAAATGGTGAGATCGGCATGATCGCCCTGCTGGTCAAGGCTGGTCTTGTGACATCTAACGGAGAAGCCCGCCGGGCGATCTCCCAGAACGGTGTCGCGGTGAACGATGCCAAGGTGACAGACGTCTTCGCTAAGTTCACTAAGGACGACATTGCCCGCGAGGACTTTATCGTGCGCCGCGGCAAGAAGAATTTCAGAAAGATTGTTGTGGAATAAATTGGTCTTCTGAACGGATGACCATATCGCTGAATGCGAAATACACGCCGGGCGGGGAAAACCCGCAGGCGTGACTTAATGAGGAGGCTTTATTATGATATCAGAGAAGATGAAGGGGTATGTGAAGAACAGCTCGGTCATACGCGCTATGTTCGAGGAAGGCAAGAAGATGGCAGCCATTTACGGCGCTGACCATGTGTACGATTTCAGCCTCGGAAATCCCAACGTCCCGGCTCCGGCAAAAGTCAAGGAGGCTGTCTATGATATTCTCGAGAATGAGGATTCACTGATGGTCCACGGTTATATGAGCAATTCCGGCTATGAGGACGTACGCGGAACGATTGCTGAGCATCTGAACGGTCTTTACGGAACATCCTATAAAGCTGAGAATCTCCTTATGATCGTCGGCGCTGCCGGCGGTATGAACGTCTTTATGAAGACGATCCTGAACCCGGGCGATGAAGTCATTACATTCAGCCCCTACTTTACGGAATATCGCGCCTATGTGACCAATTATGACGGAAAGCTCATTGAGATCCCGTGTGACGCTGAGACATTCCAGCCCGATGTTGAGGCTCTCGCTGCCAATGTGAATGCGAGGACTAAAGCGGTAATAATCAACTCTCCGAACAACCCCACCGGTGTTGTGTATTCGAGGGAGTCGCTCATGGCGGTCGCTCAGGTCCTTTTGGAGAAGGAGAAAGAATTCGGGCATCCGATCTTCATTTTCTCTGACGAACCCTACCGCGAGATCGTGTACGGTGATTACGAAGTTCCGTGGATCCCGAGCCTGTACAGGAATACGGTCGTCGGCTACTCCTACAGCAAGTCGCTGTCCCTGCCGGGCGAGCGTATCGGATGGCTCCTGTTCCCATCAGAGATCGATGATTTCTCCGATATGATTTCGGGTGCAAATGTCGCGAACCGCATTCTTGGCTTTGTCAACGCTCCGTCTCTTATGCAGAGGGTCGTCGCAAGATGCCTCGACGAGAAGACAGACGTTGCCTACTATGCCGAGAACAGACGGGTGCTTATGGAAGGCCTCTCACAAGCCGGCTTTACGTTCGTTGAGCCGCAGGGAGCTTTCTATCTCTGGCTCAAGTCTCCGGAAGCTGATGAGAAGGCTTTCGTGGCAAAGGCCAAGGAAAAACAGATCCTGATCGTGCCGGGTTCAAGCTTCGGCAAGTCCGGCTGGACCCGCGTCGCCTACTGCGTTTCCCATGAGACAGTGAAGAATTCTCTTCCCGGCTTTGCGGAACTCGCGAAGGAGTATGGTCTATGAGCTGGGAAAAAAATGTTCGAAGGGTAGATCCTTATGTGCCTGGCGAACAGCCGAAAGAGCAGGACATTGTTAAGCTGAACACCAATGAGAACCCGTATTCGCCGTCGCCGCTTGTCACTAAAGCCCTGCGGGAGATGAGCGCAAGGCCGCTGCGGCTCTATCCGGATCCAAAGGCGGAAATGCTGGTTTCCGCAATCGCGGAGACCTATGGGCTGCCTTGTGACATGGTCTTTGCCGGGGTCGGCTCGGATGATGTTCTGGCTATGCTGTTCATGACCTTTTTTAATAGCGACAAGCCGGTCCTTTTTCCGGATATAACATACAGTTTTTATGACGTCTGGGCAGAGCTCCTCAGGATTCCTTATGAGACTCAGCCGCTCGATGAGAACTTCCACATAGTTCCGGAAGACTATATGAAGGAGAACGGCGGCATTGTGATCGCCAATCCGAATGCTCCGACGGGCGCTGCCCTGCCGGTCTCGGTGATTGAAAGAATTGTTCAGGCCAATCCCGATTCGATCGTCATCGTCGATGAAGCTTACGTCGATTTCGGTGCGGAGAGCGCTCTTCCCCTGATTCATAAGTACGACAATGTGATCGTCACGCAGACTTTCTCCAAGTCGAGAAGTCTGGCAGGCCTTCGCATCGGCTATGCGATGGCTGCCGCCGGGACGATACGGTATCTGAACGACGTCAAATACAGTTTTAATTCCTACACGATGAATTATCCGTCAATCGTGCTCGGCACCGCTGTGCTTTCTGATCGAGAGCATTTCGAGAAGACGTGCGCCAAAGTCTGCGCGACGCGCAAGTGGGTCATGGAGCGATTCCGTGATATAGGCTTCCGGTTCGAGGAATCTTCGGCCAATTTCCTCTTCGTGTCCCATCCCGATGTGCAGGCTCGTGAGATATACGAGTATCTCCGCAGGAGAGGGGTGTATGTGCGCTGGTTCGATAAACCTAGGATCCGCAATTATCTCAGGATCACGATCGGAAAGGACGCGCAGATGGACAGACTGTTCGAGTGCCTGGAAGATATGGGGATAAAATAAGGAGGTTTCTAATTGACAGTTGTTGCTGAGTGGGTCGCTGCCCACCTTTCATTCCTGCCGCCGCAGGTCATTGTCGCGATCGTGTCAATGCTGCCGCTCATTGAGCTGCGCGGAGGCATTCCGGTCGCGCGACTTCTGATGCTGCCGATGTCGGAGGCTATTCTGTTTTCCGTAATAGGCAATATTATTCCGATTCCCTTCATCCTGCTCTTTATCACGAAGATATTCGACTGGCTGAGACCGACGAAGCTCTTTGGCGGTATCGTCAAAAAGCTCGAAAAGCGGGCTCTCGGCAAGTCCGAGGGCATTCAGAAGGCGGAGTTCTGGGGGCTTACGCTGTTCGTGGGCATTCCGCTTCCGGGTACCGGGGGCTGGACGGGCGCGCTTGCGGCTTCGCTGCTCAAGATCGACATCAAAAAGGCCTCTCTCGCGATTCTTCTCGGCATCGCGATCGCGGCCACCATCATGACTTTCATCTCGTATGGGGTCTTTCATATGTGATATGTCAGGGGCTGCCGCTTTGCGGCAGCCCCATTGTCGCAGTATCAGGTCAGGCAGGCTGTATTTTTGTTTCTGAGCGGCAGCAGAGCATCATCTTCATCGAAAAACGCATATCCTTCCCTCCGAGCTTGCAAAATGCTACGCATTTCGCGATCTCTCAGTCGGATATGCAATGTTTTTCTCACGAAGATGGATACTCTACTGCCGGACACGTATTACGAGTACAGCCTGCCTGATCTGCTGCTGCTCGCACATACGACAACAGATCACCCCCACCCCGAACAGCCGCCACGATCTGCTGCCGCTCGCACATACGACAACAGACCACCCCCACCCCGAACAGCCCGCCACGACCTGCTGCCGCCCGCACATACGACAACAGATCATCCCCCCACCCCGAACAGCCCGCCACGACCTGCTGCCGCCCGCACATACGACAAACAGAACCCCACCCTCACCAAAAACAACCCGCCACGATCTGCTGCCGCCCGCACATACGACAAACAGAACCCCACCCTCACCAAAATCAGCCCGCCCGATCTGCTATTCCTCACGCACAAATCATCGAAATAAGGGTGATCTTATGGTATAATTATTCCATGTATCTTTCGGACAGATATCTAAAACCCTCACGCCGTCTTTGAATAAGGCATGAATGAATGATTATGACATGAAAGGATGACGGAACCATGAGTTACAGAATTATCGGCAGCATCACTGCCGGCGCCGCCGCTATGATCGCAGGCGGCACTCTCGCGGCAGCCTACAACGTTTTCAAGGGCTTTCTTCTGAGACATGGGACTTATGATGATGACCCGCCCGGAGACAAGGAATACACCACACCGGAACTGCAGGATCGCTATCTTGAGGAAATCCGCTGGAACGAAGCGCAGGACTTTTCGGATGTGAGCATAGTCTCGCGAGACGGTCTTCGCCTTATGGGCAGCTTCCTGCCGGCAAAGGAGGAGGCTGTGAGGAACGTGATCCTTGTCCACGGCTACCACAGCACGGGTTATAAGGATTTTGCAGGGATCCTCAGATATTATCACAGAGACTCCAACGTGCTCATGATCGAGCAGAGAGCTCACAGAAGAAGTGAAGGAAAGTACATCACCATGGGAATCAGGGAGAGCGAGGATCTTGCGCTCTGGTGTGCCTTCATGAATGAAAAAGCTGGCATCCATCTGCCGATGTACCTGCACGGCGTCTCCATGGGCGGAGCTACAGTCGCTATGGCTGAGGGCGAAGACCTGCCGGACAATGTAAAGGGTATTATCTGCGACTGCGGTTTTACGAATCCGCACGACATTGCCGTTCATGTTTCGAAAACTTACATGAACGGAACGACCGTTCCGCTCATGCCCCTCGTCAACAGATTTGCCAGAAAGCTGGCGGGCATAGACCTCAGGGAGAAGAATGCGCCGGATATCCTGAAGAACGCGAAGGTTCCGATCCTGTTTGTCCACGGGACCTGGGATAAGTTCGTTCCGCCGCATATGAGCGTGCGCAACTATGAGGCCTGCAGCGCTCCCAAGAAAATCTGCCTCGTGGATGAGGCCACCCACGCCATGTCCTTCCTGAAGGATACGGACAAATACGTGGCGGCGATGGAAGACCTGCTTTCAGGTTGGGACCGGACCGGCGAAACGAAATGTACCGATTGATGAAAGGAGAGACTTATGGCTGAAAATAAAGTGAGGCACCTGGGCGTTATCATGGACGGAAACCGCAGGTGGGCGAAGAAGCATATGTTCAAATCTGTAATGCGGGGACATGAGAAGGGTCTGGATGCTTTTATGGACACATGTACATGGTGCCAGGATGAGGGAATCCCCTATCTCACTGTCTATGCGTTCTCAACGGAGAACTGGGAGAGAAGCCGTGAAGAGGTTTCCAGTCTCTTTAAGCTGATGGGGAAATTTTTCAGGGATGAAATCGATACCTGCATCAGCAGGGATATTAGGATCAAGGTCATCGGCGACCTGTCAAGACTGGATGATGAGTCCATGGAGACAGTGCGCAAGGCGGAGAACATGACGGCACACTGCAGTAACCTCCTTGTCCAGATCGCCATTTCGTACGGCGGCAGAGACGAGATCGTCCGCGCGATCAAATCGTACGCGGAGAAGGCCGTACGCGGAGAGGCCGATCCGGAATCTCTCACCGAAAAAGAGTTCGAGAGCTATCTCGACACTGCCGGAGTCCCGGATATAGATCTGGTTATCCGGACCGGCGGCAATCGAAGACTGTCCAACTTTTTCCCGTGGCAGACTGTTTATTCGGAGATATGGTTTACGGATGTTCTCTGGCCGGATTTTTCAAAAGCAGATATGAAAGCAGCTCTCGACTATTATGAGACTATCAAGATCAACAAAGGAAAATAACGATGAGAAAAGATAAAAATCTCGAAGCTTTCAGGCAGTTCTACGAGGAGACATTTGAGAGACTCGAAAAGAAGACGAAAGACTATAACAGGGCTCTAAAAAAGGATGACAACCCGATTATTCGCCCGTTCATGGAGGACCTCGCGGACCTCAATCAGGGCGGGAAAATGCTGCGCGGTATGCTCGTCGTGTTCGGCTATCAGATCGCGCGCCATGCCCGCGGAGTTTCTGATATTGATCTTGCGGTCAGCGACGCGCTTGCGCAGACATTTGAAATGTTCCAGACCGGAGTCCTTGTCCACGACGATGTCATAGACAACGCCGCCCAGAGAAGGGGAAAGATCACTGTCCACAGACGCTATGAACACCGGCTCGATGTGCGCGATATCCGGATGGTATCGGGCATTGAGAAACCTCAGGAAATCGCAAAATCTGTCGGCATATGCGTGGGTGACCTCGGTATTTATTATGCAAATAAACTTCTGGCCGACTCCTATGGCGCCGACCCTGCGCTTGGGCGGCTGATCTCATATTTTGATGACATCGTCATCCAGACAATCAGGGGAGAGCTTCTCGACGTGGTTCTGCCCTACGAGATCCAGGACCCGGGTATCGGGGAGGATGAGAGGGCAAAACTCCTCGAAAAGTCCATTTATGATATTTACTTCCTGAAGACAGCCGGGTACTCGGTGATCGGCCCGCTGCATCTCGGAATGATCCTGGGAGGCGCGGAGGCAAAGGAGATGGCTGCCCTCGATAAGTGCGCGCGCGATATAGGAATTGCGTATCAGATCATGGATGATATTCTGGGAGTATTTGCAGACCCTGAGATCCTCGGAAAGGATGTAGGATCGGATGTGGCCGAGTACAAGCAGACGATTCTCTATATGTATGTGAGGACCATGAAGCCTGAGTATTCGGAAGAGCTCCTTCAGTATTACGGAAAGAAGCATGTGAACAGCAGGGATATTGAGCAGGTGCAGAGAATCTTTGAGGAATCGGGTGCTCTTGCCTACGCGCAGAGTGTTCTTGCGGATCATTTCGAAAGCGCGGAGAGAAAGATCGGACGCATGAAATTCATGGATGCAGGGGACAAGAGAATCCTGCGCGGCTTCATTTCCTATTGCAAGGGAAGGCGGAAATGAGGCCGGCAGCAAACTCTGTGTTGCCATGTATGTTTTTTATGTTATAATTTTTTAAGTTTAGCCGCCGGCTCCGGTATGGAGACGGCTAAGCCCGCGCTGTCAGATACGAGTCGTCTGACAGTTTTAGAGTAAATTAGAGGACGGAGGAACATTATGCATTTTACGAAGATGCACGGGATCGGCAATGATTATGTGTACGTTGACTGTACGAAAGAGACCGTGGAGGATCCGAGCGCCGTTGCTGTTCGCGTGAGTGACAGGCATTTCGGTATCGGCTCCGACGGACTTATTCTGATCAAGCCGTCTGATACTGCGGATTTTGAGATGGATATGTACAATGCGGACGGCAGCCGGGGAAAAATGTGCGGCAACGGTATCCGCTGCGTGGGCAAGTATGTCTATGATCACGGCCTTACTGACAAGACGACCGTCAGGATCGCGACCGGATCAGGCATAAAGACCCTCACTCTCGAGACAGCGGACGGCAAGGTGAAAAACGTCCGTGTTGACATGGGAGAAGCCATTCTTGAGCCTTCGATGATTCCTGTGAGGATGTCTGACAAAGTAATCGCTTCATCAAGGCCTGCAGCGGAGGGCAGCTTTGGCAGGACTGCTGTGAATGTGCCGCTCAGGGTCCTCGGTCATACATATAAAGTGACCTGCGTTTCCATGGGGAATCCGCACTGCATTGTATTCATGGATACTCCGGAAGATGTGGAAAGTCTGCTGATCGAGAACATCGGACCGCATTTTGAGCATCATGAAGCTTTTCCTGACCGTGTGAATACTGAATTCGCGGCTATGCAGGGAGCGCATGAAATAAGAATGCGCGTGTGGGAGAGAGGCTCCGGCGAGACCTGGGCATGCGGAACCGGGGCATGCGCGACAGCGGTCGCGGCGATACTGAACGGATTCGGCATAAGCCCGATGAAACTGCACCTTAACGGGGGAGACCTCCTCATCGAGTGGGACCGGGAGACTAATCATGTCTTTATGACCGGACCTGCTGAAGAAGTGTTTGAAGGGGAGTGGAAGCTATGAAGAAATCAAGGACCATTCTGTCCCTCATCGTTATCGCGGTGATGCTGGTTTGCGGCTGCGGGCGCACCGCCGGTGATAACGGCGTGCCTGCCGACTCGGTCATATCCGCAAATGCTGTCACAACGGGCAGTTCAGCCGTGACCGACAGTTTCCCGGCAGACAGCACAGTGGCTGCGGCAGCAGAGAGTTCAGTGCTGGCCTCACCGGAGAAGCGAAACGTGCCTGCTATATATCTGATCGTGCCGACTGAGACAGGTCTGTCAGCCCAGATGGAGGACATAATCCTCAAAGGAGCGCGGCGGGCAGGATACGACGTCATTGTAAAGACCCACGATGGTGTGGCGGAGAAGCAGTCAAAGGCTTTTGAGGAAGCAGTCTCCGGCAAAGCCTCCGCTGTCATCTGCGACAATATTGCCGGAGATGGGATCAAGTCTGACACACAGATCGCGAGGAACGCAGGGATTCCGGTCTTTCTTGTGAATCGCGGCGTCCCGGACGAGGGTGTCTGCGACGGGCAGGTCCGAACAGACAGAAATTCCGCAATGGCATCGCTCGCTGAGATATTTGCGAGACACCACCGGCTGCGTGAGACTTACGCTTTGATTTATAATGCCAATAACAGCTTCGAGAACCTCTATGTCGCTTCTTTCAGAAGGGGACTTAATGGATTTGCGCGTATGAAGGAGGCGACAGAAGCAGGCCTCGCGGATCTTGACAGCGAGAATGTACAGAACGTCATAAGAAGCGTGCTCGAATCAAACTCATCTGTCGATACATTTGTCTGCGGAAACGGTGAGGAAGCCCTCGCTGTCATTGAAGCTCTAAAAGCGCTGGAAATTGAAAAAGAGGTCATCTGCCTCGATGGCGACAATGATCGTCTGACAGTCAGCGTCCGTGAAGGATCTGTATACGCGGCAGTTGTAAAGCCTGCCCGGGAGCTGGCGGAGAAAATCCTTGAGATCGTACTTGCATATCTTAAGGACGGGGCAGCACAGACCGAGACAGCTTATGTGCCGGGTGTTGTCATCTCAAACGATGAGCCTGCAAGCCTGGACGATATAAACAGGGAGATCGCGCTGGAGACAGCTCCGACACCTACGCCGAGACCGTCATATAATTATGATGAAGATGATTATGACGATTATAATTATAACTACAACGATTATAATTATGACGATTATAATTATGACAACGATGATTACGATTATGATGACGGCGGTCAGGGAACGGACAGCGGGAACACAGACAGCGGTTCGGACAGCGGCACCGGTGAGAATGATGGCGGCAGCGGTTCGGACAGCGGCACCGGCGGGAATAATGGCGACAGCGGTTCGGACAGCGGCACCGGCGGGAACGATCAGGGCGGTTCCGGAGTCGAGACGGCGGGTGGCTCTGACAACGGCGGCGCCAGCGGAGTGTCAGGCAACTGAAGTTCACTTGGCAATTGAGAAACATTGCGCGATTACGCGGGTGCCTGCGAGGTATCTGTACGAAAGGAACGGATTATGAAAATATCATCAATCGGATGCGGTAACATGGCAAGCGCCATTATAGGCGGCATAATCAAGAACGGGGCTGCGGCTGCGTCTGACATCAGGGCTGCGGATAAATTCGACGCGGCAAGAAAAAAAGCCGGAGATTCATTCGGAATAGAGACTTTTGAAGATAACGCGGAATGCATAAAAGGCGCTGACATAGTTCTTCTGGCGGTCAAGCCGAATGTGTTCCCGGTAGTGGCAGCGGATATCAGGGATTCTCTGACGTCGAATCAGGTGGTCCTCTCGATCATGGCAGGAAAATCGATTGCTGACCTTGAAGCGGGTCTTGGCAGCGATAAAAAAATTGTCCGTGCGATGCCGAACACACCGGCGCTTGTCGGCGCGGGCATCACGGGTTACTGCCCGAATTCGCGTGTGACCGAAGAAGAGCTATTGGCCGTGAAGAATATTATCGCGTCATTCAGTGAGGCGGAGCAGGTACCGGAGAGCCTGATGGCGGTCGTGACATCCCTCAGCGGGAGTTCACCGGCTTATGTATATATGTTCATTGAGGCTATGGCGGACGCAGCAGTCGCGGACGGTATGCCGCGCGCCCAGGCGTATCACTTTGCTGCTCAGACAGTGCTCGGCAGTGCCAAGATGGTGCTTGAGACCGGAAAACATCCGGGAGAACTGAAAGATATGGTCACATCCCCGGCCGGTACCACAATTGAGGGTGTGGTCGCGCTTGAGAAATACGGGATGCGCAGCGCAGTGATCGAGGCGGTGAGAGCCTGCACGGATAAGGCCAGAAATATGTGATTGTACTATATGACAGTAAAGGGCTGCCGCGGATGCGGCAGCCCTTTCGTTAGTTCTTGATATCAGCGTCTGTGTCCGTAGACGATGCCGGCGGCGACCTTTTCCGCCTCGTCTTTATCCTTGAATATCTCAATGATACGGAGAGCGAAGGCGATCGACGTGCCTGCGCCTCGGCTTGTCGTGATATTGCCGTCGGTGACGACCCGCTGGTCAGTGACGACATAAGCTCCTGTCAGCTGGCCCTCCAGACCGGGGTAGCAGGTTGCTTTTTTTCCATCCACGATGCCGAGGGCACCGAAGATTGTCGGGGCGGCACAGATGGCGGCCAGGAGTCTTCCCTCATCGGCGTATTTCTTAAGAAGGGATGTGAGACCTTCGTGGGCGCCGAGATTTTTTACACCCGGCTGACCGCCCGGGAGAACGAGCATATCAGCGGTGTCCGGCTGAGAGTCTGCCCAGAGGGTGTCTGCAAGGACGGTGATCCGGCTCCTGCCCGTGACCTCCCGTGTCTCATTCATGGATACAGTTACAACTTCGATGCCTGCTCGGCGAAGCAGGTCGACCGGTGTCAGTGCCTCGACTTCTTCAAATCCGTCCGCCAGAAAAATGCATACTTTGCTCATATTCACCTCCGCTTAAATATAAATCTCATTGCTGCTTGCTTCATTGTACAGTCAGATGATCCTGCAGAATAATAGTATCGGAACCGCTGCGCGGGGATCCGCAGGGATCCGGTCGGGAGTTGTGTCAGCTGGCGATGACCCGAATCCCGCACCAAGTCTCGCAGGAGACTTGAACGGGAGTACCGTGCGGAACTTCCGATAAGATTTATTATATATTAAAATGCTGCGTTGTGCTATGATGTAGCGAGAATATTACCGCGCCTTGTTGTGAAGTGGAGACCGTATTGATTCGGGTCTGGGAGATGTCAGCTGACGCTGACCCGAATCCCGCACCAAGTCTCGCGAGCGAGACCTGAATAATTATGTGAGGAGCAGCCATATGGAAATAGAAAGAAAATGGCTCATCAAGGAGCCGCCCCGTGACCTTGAGTCATATCCGCACCATGTCATAGAGCAGGGATATCTGAATACGCGCCCTGTTGTCCGTATCCGCCGTCAGGACAATGACTACATCCTGACATACAAGGGAGGCGGTCTCATGGCCCGCGAGGAGTACAATCTGCCGCTGGACAGACAGTCCTATGAGCATCTTCGGGAAAAAATCGACGGCAGGCTGATCTCCAAAGTGCGCTATGTCATTCCGATCGAAAACGGTCTGGTTGTTGAGCTTGACCATTTTGAGTCGCCTCACAAGGGCCTCTATCTGGCCGAGATCGAATTTGGGTCTGTGGAGGAAGCCGAGGCATTCCCGGGTCTTTCCTGGTTCGATAAGGACGTGACTTATGACATTAACTATCACAATTCAGTAATGTCCGGTATAAAATAAAGAGAGTTGGCGGTGTGGCCGGTTCTATCTCGTGTATCATGCTCGATATCTGCCGGGCTGCTTATCGACTTCGTATCCGGCGCAAAGCATCCATCTTCGTGAGAAAAACATTGCAGGTCCGACTGAGAGATCGCAAAATGCAGAGCATTTTGCAAGCTCGGAGGGAAGGACTTGCGTTTTTCGATGAAGATGATGCGTGCGCCGGCTTTGGAACTTCGATGCAGCCCGTCTTAATGCGTGCGCCGGCCTTGGAACTTCGGTGCAGCCCGTATCGATACTTGGACGAAATAGATGGGCTGAAAAAGTTTATTAAAAGGGATTGAGATTTTACATGACCCTGTGCTATACTGTCTAAATGTCTGTAGAAATATGAGTTAAGACAACATGATCCGATTTACGAGGAGGAACTATAAAGAGATGAGCGTAAAGATCGAAAAGGTTGAGAACGGCATGGCAACACTGACGGTCACAGTACCGGCAGATGAGTTTAATAAGGCAATCACATCGGCTTACAACAAGACAAAGAGCCGTTTTAATATCCCGGGATTCCGCAAAGGCAAGGCTTCTCAGTATATTATTGAGAAAATGTACGGCCCGGGCGTCTTCTATGAAGATGCTGCAAATGAATGCATAAACAAGTCTTATCCGAACGCTGTTGACGAGGCAGAGATCGATGTCGTCGCTTACCCGGAGATCATGCCGGTCCAGATGCAGAAGGGCCAGGACTTCATCTACACAGTGGAAGTGGCTGTTAAGCCGGAAGTCAAGCTCGGCAACTATATGGCAGTGGAAGTTTCCAAGCAGGATATCACAGTTACTGACGAGGATGTCGAAAAAGAGCTTCAGAGCGAGCAGAAGAAGAATGCCCGCAAGGTAGAAATCACAGACAGACCGGTAGCTGACGGCGATACGATCAATCTTGATTACGCCGGAACAGTGGACGGCGTCGCTTTCGATGGCGGTACAGCAAAAGGTCAGAGCCTCAGAATCGGTTCCGGCACATTTATCCCGGGATTTGAAGAGCAGCTCATCGGTGTTTCCGCAGGCGAGTCCAAGAATGTCGTAGTGACATTCCCGGAGGAGTATCATGCACCGGATCTGGCAGGCAAGGAAGCAACATTTGCATGCACAGTTAATTCTATCCAGGGCGAAGAGCTTCCGGAAATCGACGACGATTTCGCGCAGGATGTCTCCGAGACAGCCAACACAGTCGAAGAACTGAAGGAAGAGCTCAGAAAGGTCATCTTTGACAGAAAGTCTGAAGCAGCAAAGACAGCTAAGGAAAACGAGGCAGTCGAGAAGGCAGTCGCAGCTTCTGAGATCGAGATTCTCGATGTATATAAGAAGGCAGAGGCAGAGAATATCTTTGAGGATTACGCGCGCCAGCTTCAGAGCCAGGGCATCCCGGTCGATGAGTTCCTGAAGTATCAGGGTTCTGACAGAGAGAAGTTCATCGAGACACTTCTTCCGGAAGCCGAGAGAAGAATTCGCTCCCGCCTGACACTCGAGGCGATTGCCAAGGCAGAGAACCTTGAGATCACCGACGAGGAAGTCGAGGCTGAAATCACCAAGATGTCAGAGCAGTACGGCATGACAACTGATCAGATCCGTTCCGCACTCGGCGAGAGCGGCATCGAGCAGCTGCGCAAAGACAGCGCTATGCAGAAGGCAATCTCTCTGATCGCCGACAACGCAATCGAGGTATAATTTCTGACACTTGCCGGACATAAGTTTGGAGGTAACAGTATGAATAATGTTCTTGTTCCATATGTCATTGAACAGACACCGCAGGGAGAAAGAAGCTATGACATCTACTCCCGCCTTCTGAAGGAGAGAATTATTTTCCTCGGGGATGAGGTGAATGACGCGACAGCTTCCATAGTGGTCGCGCAGCTTCTGTTCCTTGAAGCGGAGGATCCGTCCAAGGACATCAGCCTTTACATTAACAGCCCCGGCGGCTCTGTGACAGCAGGCTGGGCGATTTATGACACAATGCAGTATATCAAATGTGATGTGGCCACCATCTGCATCGGCATGGCAGCGAGCATGGGCGCGTTCCTTCTCGCGGGCGGCGCTAAAGGAAAGAGACAGGCACTGCCGAACGCGGAGATCATGATCCATCAGCCATCGGGCGGCACCAGAGGCCAGGCTTCCGATATCAGAATTGAAGCGGACCATATTCTGAAGATCAAGAGACGACTGAACGAAGAGCTTGCAGCCAATACGAATCAGCCGATCGAAGTGATCGAGAGAGATACTGACCGTGACAATTGGATGTCAGCTGATGAGGCAGTGGCTTACGGACTGATCGACAGCGTTGTCAGAAATCGATAATGAGTAACACTAAGACTCCTGTCAGCTATGCGTGCAGGAGTCTTTTTTGAAAAGGAGATCAAATGGCAGGAAAAATGACAAGCAAAGTTCGCTGCAGCTTCTGCGGCAAAACTGAGAATCAGGTCAGAAAGCTTATTTCCGGCCCCGCAGGCATATATATCTGCGATGAGTGCATTGAAATCTGCTCGGAGATCATTGCTGAGGAGGATGAACTTCTCCTTGATGAGCCGGCGGATAATACAGGAATTAACCTTAAAAAGCCGGAAGAAATCAAGGCATACCTTGATGAGTATGTTATCGGGCAGGACGATGCGAAGAAGGTACTCTCTGTCGCGGTCTACAACCACTATAAGAGACTGCAGGCACCGAAGAATCTCGGCGTCGAACTCGCCAAGTCCAACATAATGCTGCTGGGTCCGACAGGATGCGGCAAGACACTGCTTGCGCAGACACTTGCCCAGATTCTGAACGTGCCCTTTGCCATCGCTGACGCGACAACGCTGACAGAAGCGGGCTATGTCGGTGAGGATGTCGAGAACATTCTTCTGCGTCTGATCCAGGCAGCCGATTTTGACATTAAGCGCGCGGAGAAGGGTATCATTTATATTGATGAGATCGATAAGATCGGCAGAAAGTCTGAAAACGCGTCCATCACCCGCGACGTATCCGGTGAAGGCGTTCAGCAGGCGCTGCTTAAAATCGTCGAGGGCACAATTGCTTCCGTTCCGCCGCAGGGAGGACGCAAGCATCCGCATCAGGAGATGATCCAGATGGATACATCGAATATCCTTTTCATCTGCGGAGGTGCTTTTGTAGGAATTGAGAAGCAGATACAGAAGCGCATGGAGAAGAAATCGATCGGCTTCGGCGCTGAGATCAAACAGGCAGCGAAAGACAAGAACGTCGGTGAGATCCTGAAGGAAGTCATGCCGGAGGATTTTGTCAAGTTCGGTCTTATCCCGGAGCTCATCGGCCGTATTCCGGTCGTCACATCGCTTGATAACCTGGATGAGGAAGCCCTTATCCGGATCCTTAAGGAGCCGAAGAACGCTCTTCTCAAGCA
The DNA here is from genome assembly GCA_045112915.1 of Lachnospiraceae bacterium. Taxonomy (GTDB): domain Bacteria; phylum Bacillota; class Clostridia; order Lachnospirales; family Lachnospiraceae; genus Chordicoccus. Next base: position 88,641 of record JBGUIK010000027.1, on the reverse strand, counting down.
GTACACAGCTCTCTTTGAGATGGACGGCGTGAAGCTTACCGTCGAGGAAGACGCGCTGAATGAGATCGCACACCTCGCTGTGGTCAGAAAGACCGGCGCGAGAGGCCTGCGCGCAATCATGGAAAAAACTGTCACAGATGCCATGTATCATGTGCCGTCGGACAGCTCGATCGTTGAGTGTATTATCACGAAAGAATCCGTCGACGGGAAAGCCCCGATGACTTACGTGCACCGGGAGGATGCAGGTGAGGCTTCTGTGGAAATGAAGGCCGCAGAATAGTATATACCGGTGTCAGATCGCAAAGCCCTGCATGGGGCTGAAAATGGCTTAGTGACATGAGAGAATAAATAAAAAGGTGGATTACCATTTGAAAAATATTGGAGCAGATATCATGTATCTTCCGGCGGTGCCCCTTCGGGGAACAAGCATCCTGCCGGGAATGATCGTTCATTTTGATGTGAGCCGTGACAGGTCAAGGGCATCCCTTGAGAGGGCGATGCGAGAGGACCAGAGGGTATTTCTGGTCACGCAGCATGACCCGAATACGGAAGATCCCGACATTAATGACGTCTGGGATGTCGGCGTGATCGCATTTGTCAAGCAGGTCAACCGCCTTCCGAGAAACATGGTCCGCGTTCTCGTTGAGGGGATGGAGAGAGCGGTCGTCGGCTCATTTGAAAAGACCGAAGATTATATTCTCGCGGGAGTCACGCCCACCGGGAATGAGTCTATGGACATATTTCCGGCTTCCATGAAGGAAGCTATGCTTCGAAGTATAAAAGATCTTTTTACTTCATACTTTACACAGGATCACAATATAAGCCGGGATGTAGCAGTGCAGATCATGGAGTCGGATGATCTTGAGTACGTGCTCAGCCAGATTGCTATCAATATGCCGCTGCCCTACGAGCGGAGGCAGATTATCCTCGAGGCGATATCGGTGGAGGAGCAGTATGAAGCGCTCGGTATTCTTCTCACCAATGAGACAGAGGTCATGGCGATTCGCAAGGAACTGCAGGAGAAAATCAGAGAGCGCGTCGACCAGAACCAGAAAGAATATCTGCTGCGCGAGCAGCTCAAAGTGATCCGGGAGGAGCTCGGTGAGGACACGACCCTGAGCGATATCGACAACTTCAGGGAAGCTACGAAGAAACTCAAGGCACCAAAGGAAGTAAAGGATAAACTTTACGAGGAGATCAAGCGTTTCCAGAATCTTCCCGGCCAGTCTCCGGAGAGCGCTGTTCTTCGCGGCTATATTGAAACGCTGCTTGCCCTCCCATGGGACAAAGCGAGCCGTGACAGGCACGATCTGATCCGCGCAAAGCAGATCCTTGACCGCGACCATTACGGTCTGACCAAGGTCAAGGACAGGGTTCTCGAGTTCCTTGCAGTGAGACAGCTGACCGGCAGCGGAGCGGGACCGATCCTCTGCCTTGTGGGACCTCCCGGGACCGGCAAGACGTCGATCGGGCACTCTATTGCCGAAGCTTTGAATAAGAAGTATATAAGGCTGTCCCTCGGCGGCGTGCGCGATGAGGCAGAGATCCGCGGTCACAGACGCACTTATGTCGGGGCTATGCCCGGCAGGATAGTGAACGGTCTCAAAAAAGCGGGTGTGCGAAATCCGCTTATGATGCTGGATGAGATCGACAAGGTCAGCAGTGACTACAAGGGCGATACGTCATCCGCTCTTCTTGAAGTTCTTGATTCCGAGCAGAACAGTCACTTCGAGGACCATTATATTGAAATCCCCGTGGACCTCTCGGACGTTCTCTTTATCGCGACTGCCAATGATCTGCAGACGATCCCGAGACCGCTCCTCGACAGAATGGAGGTAATTGAGATTACTTCCTACACCGAGAATGAGAAGCTTCATATTGCCAAGGATCATCTGATCCCGAAGCAGATCGAAAAGAACGGACTGAAAAAGCGCCAGCTGGATATAACGGACGAAGCCATCGCCGATATCATAGCCAAGTATACGCGCGAGGCAGGCGTGCGCTCCCTTGAGCGGGAGATTGCCGAAATCTGCAGAAAATCCGCCCGGAAGATCCTCGAGGAAGGTAAAAAGAAAATCACAGTCAACCCTGAAAATCTTGAGGAATTCCTCGGATATGAGCGGTACAGTATCAATCCTGTTAACAACGAGGATGAGGTCGGCATCGTCAGAGGCCTTGCCTGGACTTCAGTCGGCGGTGTAACGCTCCAGGTCGAGGTGAATATCATGCCCGGCAAGGGCGAATTCAAGCTCACCGGTCAGATCGGCGACGTCATGAAAGAATCAGCCCAGGCCGGTATAAGCTATATCCGTTCAGTCGCGAATGCTTACGGCATTCCGGAAGATTTCTTCCGCAATAACGACATTCATATCCATATCCCGGAAGGAGCGGTCCCGAAGGACGGCCCGTCCGCGGGTGTGACTATGGCGACAGCTATCCTGTCCGCGATCACAGGGCGCAAGGTCCGTGCGGACGTGGCGATGACCGGCGAGATCACTCTCCGGGGTCGTGTGCTCCCGATCGGAGGACTCAAGGAGAAGCTGCTGGCCGCCAAGAAGGCAGGTATTAAGACAGTCCTTGTGCCGGAGAAGAACCGGAATGATATGAAGGAAGTCGATGCTGAAATTACAGACGGCCTTGAAATCGTCTACGCGTCCACAATGGAAGATGTGCTTGGCACAGCCCTCGTTCCATGATCAGACAGCCGGACAAAGACATGTGAAATCAAAACGAGGCTGTCGCGTCAGTCGGTGCCGCCGCTATATAAAAAGACAGCTGCAAATGACGTCTGCCATATATAGTGGTGCCCCGTCTAATTCGACAGCCCCTTGTGAGGTAAATAAATGTCAAAAATCAGAAATGTGACTCTTGAGACGGTCATCGGCGTGACGAGCGCGGTGCCGGAGAAGGATCGGGTCGAGGTGGCATTTGCAGGAAAATCCAATGTCGGAAAGAGTTCTCTCATCAATGCGCTCATTCAGCGGAAATCTCTGGCAAGGACATCGAGCCAGCCGGGAAAGACGCAGACGATCAATTATTACCGCGTGAATGAGGGAACGCCGGCCGAGGATACGCAGCTGGCGGAGCCATTCGCGCCGGATTGTTATCTGGTCGACCTCCCGGGCTACGGCTATGCCAATGCCGGTGTTGAAGTGAAGGCCAAATGGGGCAAAATGATCGAGCGCTACCTGAGACAGTCGAAAATGCTGCGCGCGGTCTTTCTCCTCGTAGATATACGCCATGCTCCGTCCGCAAATGACAAGCTCATGCACAGATGGATCGTTGAAAATGCCATGGAGCCGGTTATTATCGCGACAAAAAAAGATAAACTGAAGAAATCTCAGGTAGAGAAAGCACTGAAGACGATCCGTCAGGAACTCGGGACAGCGCCCGGCACACCGGTCATCGCCTTCTCCGCTGAAACCAAAGAGGGCCGGGAGGAAATCTGGAGTATTATCAGAGACCTCGTCTGAAAAAATAGGAGACGCGAATGGGAATCATTAAAGCTGTAAAGCTGTGCTTTGACTATATGAAATACGGAGAGGATGACAGCAAGGTCGAGAGAGTGCGTGCGATCGATGATGTGACCCTTGATATTAAGAAGGGCGACTTCATCGCGATCCTCGGTCACAACGGCTCCGGCAAATCCACTCTGGCCAAGCACATGAACGCGCTGCTCGTTCCCACAGAGGGGACGATGTGGGTCGATGAGATCGACACCTCCGGGGAGGAAGAGATTTGGAAGATCCGCCAGAAGGCGGGGATGGTCTTCCAGAATCCGGACAACCAGATCATCGGAACGGTGGTCGAGGAGGATGTAGGCTTCGGACCGGAGAACATCGGTGTTCCGACTGATGAGATCTGGGAGAGGGTTGAGGACAGTCTTACCAAGGTTGGTATGTTGAAACACCGTAAGAAGTCGCCCAACAGGCTCTCGGGCGGCCAGAAGCAGAGAGTAGCGATCGCGGGAGTCATAGCCATGCAGCCGGAATGCATCATCATGGATGAGCCGACAGCCATGCTGGATCCGACCGGACGAAAGAGTGTGCTTCGGACTGTCCACGAGCTTAATGAGAAGCTGGGAATTACGGTCATTCTCATCACGCATTATATGGAGGAAGTCATCGACGCTGACCACGTTTTCGTCATGGATTCCGGACGTATTGTAATGCAGGGAACGCCGCGGGAGATTTTCTCTGAGGTCGACAAACTCAAGAAATACAGGCTGGATGTACCGCAGGTCACAGAGCTGGCCTATGAACTCAAAAAGAGCGGAATTGATATTCCGGCAGGTATTCTGACGAGAGAAGAACTGGTGGAGGCGCTGGCAGAAAAATATGCAGTTAGAGCTTAAAAATGTTTCTTATACATACGGAAAGGGCACGGTATTCGAAGTCAACGCTCTTTCAAATATCGACCTTGCGATTGAGGAAGGTCAGTTCATAGGCATCATCGGCCATACCGGAAGCGGCAAATCGACTCTGATCCAGCACTTCAATGCCCTCATGCAGCCCACGGAGGGGAAAGTACTCTTTGAGGGTGAGGATATCTGGGGAGACAAGTATGACAGGAGAGCTCTGCGCTCCAAAGTCGGTCTGGTATTCCAGTACCCGGAGCACCAGCTCTTTGAGGCGGACGTTCTCACAGACGTCGCTTTCGGACCTAAGAACCAGGGTCTTTCTAAAGTGGAGGCGGAAGAACGGGCGAGGGAAGCTCTCACTCAGGTAGGGTTCCCGGAGAAGTTTTACGGACACTCCCCGTTCGAGCTGTCCGGCGGACAGAAGAGAAGAGTCGCCATCGCCGGTGTCCTGGCCATGAATCCAAGTGTCCTCATTCTTGACGAACCGACAGCCGGACTTGACCCGAAGGGGCGTGATGAGATACTGGATCAGATCAGCTATCTGCACGAAAAGCGGGGGATAACCATTATTCTGGTCTCCCACAGTATGGAGGACGTTGCAACGTATGCGGACCGCCTGATCGTTGTGAACAATGGCAAGATCCCATATGACGGCACACCGCGGGAAGTATTTTCCCACTACGAGGAACTTGAAAAAATCGGCCTGGCAGCTCCGCAGATCACATATATTATGCATGATCTTGCAGCCAAAGGGCTCTCCGTGGACGTACACGCGACAACGGTCGAGGAGGCAAAGCAGAGCATTCTGGCCGCCCTGGCAGGAAAGGGGGCGCGCAGATGAGAAACATCACGATCGGACAGTATTATCCGGCGGACTCGATTCTCCATAAGCTGGATCCCCGGGTCAAATTCCTGGGTACACTGGTCTTTATTGTCTCCCTGTTCCTTGTCAAAGGTCTGGCGGGCTACGTGTTCGTCACTGTCGTTCTCGCGACTCTTGTAAGGCTCTCGAAAGTTCCGTTCGGTATGATGCTGAAGGGAATGAAGGCTATCATTTTTATTCTGATTATCACGGTATTTTTTAACATGCTGTTCACGCCGGGCGAAGCAATTTTTACATTCTGGCGGCTGACCATCACGAAGGAAGGCGTTGTTCAGGCACTCAGAATGGCGGTCCGCCTGTCTTACCTCATCATCGGATCTTCGATCATGACGCTGACGACGACGCCGAACCAGCTCACTGATGCGATGGAGAATCTCTTCAACCCGCTCAAAGTCATCAAGGTTCCTGTCCACGAGATATCCATGATGATGTCGATCGCGCTCCGCTTTATCCCGATCCTGATGGAGGAAACGGATAAGATCATGAAGGCTCAGATTGCTCGCGGCGCGGACTTTGAGTCCGGCAATCTTATAAAGCGCGTGACCAATATGATACCGCTCCTGGTTCCTCTGTTCGTCTCCGCGTTTCAGCGCGCGAATGATCTTGCTATGGCCATGGAAGCCCGCTGCTATCACGGCGGAGAGGGACGGACCCAGATGAAACCTCTTCGATATGAAAAGCGGGACTATATTGCCTATGCCCTGATGCTGGCATTTGCCGCGGCAGCTGTCTGCTTCTGCATATTCGGCGGAGGATGGATCTGAAAGGATCAAATAACTATGCGAGTAAAACTCACTGTCGCCTATGACGGGACGAATTATCACGGTTACCAGAGCCAGACGAACGGTGTGGCTGTCCAGGATGTCCTCGAGGATGCAATCGAGCATCTCTTCGGGGAGCGCATACGCACGATGGGAGCCAGCCGGACGGACGCGGGGGTCCATGCTCTCGGGAATGTGGCATGCTTCGACGTGGAGTCGAGGATAGATCCGACGAAGATTGCATTTGCTCTGAACGCGAGACTGCCCGAGGATATACGGATCATGGATTCGTGTGAGGTTCCGGAATCATTCCATCCGAGATTTCAGGATACCGTAAAGACCTACGAGTACCATGTGATCAACCGGAAATTTCCGGATCCGCTGACACGCAATACCGAGATGCATTATTATTACCCGCTCGATGCGGACAGGATGAACACCGCCGCGGGGATGCTTGTGGGTGAACATGATTTTGCGTCGTTCGCCGCTTCCGGTTTTTCGTCGAAGACGACTGTGAGAACTATTTATGACGCCCGCGTGATCCGGATCGGTGACCGGGTCACGTTCCAGATCACCGGGAACGGCTTTCTGTATAACATGGTGAGAATTATCGCCGGAACTCTTCTCGAAATCGGCGGGGGCAAGTATCCGCCGGAGCATATGAGAGAAGTTCTCGATGCGAAGAATCGCAGCGCGGCAGGCCCTACCGCGATAGCGAAGGGCCTTGTTCTCTGTGAGATCCGGTATCCTGAGTATGAGGACAGGGCTGCCTGCTTGACGAATAACAGCTGAGACGAGCTGTAATGATATTTCATAAACCGGCGCAAACATCATCTTCATCGAAAAACGCAGGTCCTCCTCTGCGAGCCAAAAAAGCTAAAGCTTTTTGGTCTCTCGGTCGGACCTGCAATGTTTTTCTCACGAAGATGGATGCTTTGCGCCGGTTCCTGGAATTCCATGGAACAGCTCGTCTGAGCTGTGATATAAAGATGGCTGATATTAAGATGATTGCAGATTTATTATTTTATCTTGCGTATATAACTCTCAAAAGGTAAAATTATTATATCTTGCATCGTGTTCGCAGTGACGGCATAAGCCGTCATTTGCATTTTGACATCTACTTTGGAGAGGAGCTACTTGAAAGATGGCTAAAGATCAGATCAGCAGAAGAGACTTTATTAAAGGTATTGCAGCCGGTGCCGCGGGTATGGTAGCGCTGGGCGCAATCGAATTTGCCGACTCGGCAACGAAGAATGCAGGTTCCGCGAGCGTTGCCGCAGGCAGCGATGTTGTGGCGAGCGGACTTACATTTACGCCCGGAACATACACTGCTACAGAGCAGGGTCTCGCAAGCCCGGTAACTGTCACAATGACGTTCGATGAGACTATGATCACGGACGTATCAATTGACTGCGCAGGTGAGACACCTGATATCGGCGCCGTAATCGGTCCCGAGATGGCACAGAAAATTGTCAGCGCGCAGAGCGCGGATGTCGATGCGGTCTCCGGAGCGACGATCACATCCGACGCGATCCGCAAGGCGGCTGTCAACTGTATTTCTCAGGCGGCAGGCCAGGAGATCACTCTCGGTGCCCATGAGGAAAAGGCTAACGAGTGGCTCGGCGAAGCCCCGGAAATCGACGAAGCGAGCATCACTGAGACGATCGATACAGAATGCCTTATCGTAGGCCTCGGAACCGGCGGCTGGATCGCAGCTCTGACTGCGGCTGAGGAAGGTCTTAAGACTCTTGTCATCGAAAAGAAGGAGACACCGACGACGATCCGTGAGGATATCGGCTCTATCGATTCCAAGATCCAGCAGGAAGAGATTCAGAAAATGCCGGAGCTTGCGATCGACAAGATGGAAGCCCTGCAGGAACTTGTACGCTACAGCGGCGGCTACATTGACAGCGACCTGGTCAAAGTGTGGATCAATGAGTCCGGGCCAATGGTCGACTGGCTGACCGGTATTTTTGAGGGCAGCGGCAAGTATTATATGAGTCTTGAAGGCGGTGTCGGCAACATTAATGATCCCGGCCGCGATAAAGCTTACGCGACAGGTCACAGCCCGCATAAAAAAGATGAATATGCCGATGACGACACAGTCACGATCAACAATATTTTTATGGAGCATATCGAGTCCTACGGCAATACCGAATTCCGCTACAGCCTGCCGCTCATTAAGCTCGAGCAGGACGCGGACGGCAAGGTAACAGGTGCTATCGCTCAGGATTCTACAGACAATCACTTTGTCCGCATCAACGCGTCCAAGGGCGTTCTCGTGTGTTCCGGCGGCTATGCGACGAACACTGCTATGATGAAGGCTCTTCAGCCGATGACCCTCGATATGAAGGTCGTCTACACACTCGGATCCACCGGCGACGGCTCCGGAATCAAGGCTATGCTGTGGGCGGGCGCTGCGCTCGATCCGACACACTGCTCCATGATGTTCAACCGCTGCTGCGTGAAGCCGGATGAGACCGCCGGCTATGAGACAGTCGGAAAGTGGTTCTGGTTCGGCGAGCAGCCGTTCCTTAAGGTCAACCTGAAGGGCAAGCGCTTCTGCAATGAGTCCGGCCCGTACGAATTCATGCTTCATTCCATGGAGATGCAGCCGTATCATACGTATGTAGATGTCTTTGATGCCAACAACGAGAAATACTGCGAACAGTTTGACGAAGTCGGCTGCTGCCGTCTGTTCCCATTCCCGAACGGCGCTATCTCCAACATGCCTTATTCGTTTGTGTGGAGCAAGATCGAGGAGCTCATGGAGGCAGGCTATGTCCAGAAGGCTGATACTCTTGAAGAGCTGGCCGAGAAGCTGAATATCCCGGCTGACAATTTTGTCGCTACCGTCAATCGCTACAACGAGCTCTGTGCCAAGGGTGTCGACGAAGACTACGGCAAGGAAGCTCACCGCATGACTCCTGTCGACACACCGCCGTACTACGGTGTTCGCACCTGCGCATGGCATCTGACCACTCTGAACGGCTGCCGTATCAACACAGATATGCAGGTCATCAAGGAGGATGGCGAGCCGATCGAAGGTCTCTATGCTACGGGCGACTGCTCGGGCGGTTTCTTCTCACAGACCTATCCGAACCTTATGACGGGTCTTGCGTGCGGCAGAACGATGACATTTGCCCACAAAGCGATCAAGAATATCGCGGCGAAATAATAAAAGCTCATACAGGCTGTACCTGAGCATTATGAGCCGGCGCAATCATCATCTTCATCGAAAAATGCAAGTCCTTCCCTACGAACTTGGAAAGTGCTGTGCACTTTCCGATTTCTCAGTCGGACTTACAATGTTTTTCTCACGAAGATGGATGCTTTGCTTCCGGCAGCGAATGTAAATACAGCCTGTGTGAATCACTGAAAATAATAAACATTTCGCTTGACACAAAAAAAGGATTTGACTATAATAAACCGTGCGGCATTCCCAGGCCGCACGATTTTTTACGCCCATTCGGCCGAAGCTTTGAAAAAGGCAGAGGAGATGGGAGGTAAAAACGCAGGCAACACCCCGGTGAAGAGAAGGTAATCGGAATCGGGTTTGTCTGCAGGCACAAAAGCGCCCGCGGGGGCAGGCTTTTGTGAGGCAGAGTTCATATTCAATGCCCCGGATTGACAGGCTGCCATAAACGTATGCATTGGACACGGAATGCATTCGTTTGAATGAGCACCGTGACCAAAGGTTTTCATTTTGACAAAATCAGGAGGAACATCCATGAGCACATTTATGGCTAAACCGGCAGAAGTCGAGCGTAAGTGGTACGTAGTCGACGCTGACGGCGTTACACTTGGCCGTCTGGCTGCAGAAGTTGCCAGCATTCTTAAAGGCAAGAAGAAACCGATCTACACACCGCATGTTGACACAGGTGATTATGTGATCGTCGTCAATGCAGACAAAGTAAAAGTTACAGGCAAGAAGCTTGACCAGAAAGTTTATTTCTCTCATTCCGAGTATGTCGGCGGCGTAAAGGAAGTCACACTCCGCGAGCAGCTTAGAAAGCATCCGGAAAGAGTAGTTGAGCACGCAGTTAAGGGCATGCTTCCGAAGGGCGCTCTTGGCAAGCAGATGTACATGAAGCTTCGCGTTTATGCAGGTCCGGAGCATGAGCATGCAGCTCAGAAGCCGGAAGTGCTGAAATTCTGATAGGAGGATACAACGTTGGCAGCAGAAAAATTTTATGGTACAGGTAGAAGAAAAAGCTCTGTAGCTAGAGTATACCTCACACAGGGAACAGGCAAGATCACGATCAACAAGCGCGACATCGACGATTTCTTCGGTATGGAGACACTGAAAGTTATCGTTCGTCAGCCGCTCGCAGCTATCGATGGCATCGGCAAGTATGACCTCACTGTCATGGTACATGGCGGCGGTTACACAGGCCAGGCAGGCGCTATCCGCCACGGCCTTGCCCGCGCGCTCGTTAAGATGGACAATGAGCTTCGCCCGACACTTAAAAAGGCCGGTTACCTCACACGCGATCCGCGTATGAAGGAGAGAAAGAAATACGGTCTCAAAGGCGCTCGTCGCGCTCCGCAGTTCAGCAAGCGCTGATCAAAACTTCGAAACATCAAAAAACCCTGGAAGCATGCGGCTTCCAGGGTTTTTCTTTCCCAAATCTTTTGCATGACCGATGAATTCCCTTGCTCAGGGCTTCCAAAATTTGTAGTCCATCTCTTGACAGAGAGGGAACAATGACATATATTTATATGTGTTAGCTAACGGTGTTATCGTTAAAAGGAGCTCTTTGTATGCCGAGAGACAAGACCGCCAATCATATCAAAATCATGGCTGCCGCGAAAGCCGAGTTCATGGAAGTCGGCTTTGACAGAGCTTCTATGAGAAGTATTGCGGGGCGCTGCGGCATGACTGCGGCGGGAATCTACCGTCATTGCAGAGATAAGGAAGACCTCTTTGATCAGATCGTCTCTCCGGCTGTGGAGAGGATCAACGAATGGATCGATGCACATATTGCCCGTTATATGGATGCTGTTAATCAGGACGAGCGTATGCAGTGGAGTGATTCCGAGATTGATATGATGCGTGAGATCGTTTATCCGAACATGGAAGAATACCACCTGCTTCTGGCGAAATCTCAGGGAAGCAAGTACGAAAACTTCCTTCATGATCTGACGGAGCGACATCAGAACCAGCTTCTTGGTTATATACCCATGCTGAAAGCACAGGGATATGCCGTGTGGAATATTGAGCCCGAAGAACTGCATCTGCTGCTATCGGCATATACAACAGCGATGTTCGAGCCGGTCGTCCATAATTATAAGATGGAAGATGCGCTGCGCTGCCTGAAAACGGTTGAAGCATTTTTCCTTCCGGGCTGGAAACAGCTGATGGGCTTCTGATTACTAACAAAACAGAATAAATCGGTATCTGCACCGCCTGCCTTCAATCGTGAAGACAGGCGATGTGTTTGAATGAGGGTTAGTTAACACTAATCACGGCTCGTTAGCTAACAATAGATCAAGGAGGTTTGCTTATGAAAACAAAACAAAAATCTCCTTCGCCTATCGCGTGGGCGTTGGGGCAAACAGGAGAACGCAAAGGACAGTACGTTCTGAGCGTCTTCCTGGCAATTGTCGGAGTCGCTTTCTCTGTGGCACCGTATTTTGTCGTCGTTGGCGTTGTACATGGCTTGATGGAAGGAAAAACGGAGCTGTCCTACTATTTGATTCGCTGTATGATTTTTGCGGCTTTTTGGTTAGGAAGGGTGCTGTTCCATGCCCTGAGTACGACTACCAGCCACAAGGCGACATTTGCTGTACTTGGCGAGATGCGAAAGCGCTGTACGGAAAAGCTGACACGCATGCCGCTGGGAGTGGTGCTTGAACAGAGCTCCGGCGCATTGAAAAACACACTGATAGAGCGAATCGACAGCATCGAGACAACGTTGGCGCATATCGTGCCGGAGTTTACGGCAAATCTCCTGATCCCAATCATCATTCTTGTTTACATCTTTACGATCGACTGGAGAATGGGGTTGGCCAGCCTCGCTACAGTGCCGCTGGGGATGTTCTGTTATGTGTTCATGATGGCAGGAAGCGCTAAGTTCTACCAGCATACCGTTGTCGCCACAAAAGCGCTGAACGACACAGCGGTGGAGTACATCGGCGGTATCCAGGTCATCAAGGTGTTTGGCAAGACGAAAAGCTCCTATGACCGTTTTGTGCATGATGCCTATGAGGCTTCACACAGCTTTATTAACTGGATGAGGGCGAGCATCATCCCATTCACTTTTGCCATGGTCATTATGCCCGCCACAATGGTTTCCGTTCTGCCCATCGGCGGCCTTCTGGTAAAAGGCGGAACACTTGCGCCGCAGGATCTCATAACTATCATCATTCTTTCTGTCGGCATCATAACGCCGCTCATCACTCTGATGAGCTATTCGGATGACTTTCGCACAATGGGGACGATCTTTGGTGAGGTTCGAAGCATTCTGGAAGCGCCGGAGATGGTGCGGCCAGAGATTGGCGAGGCACCGCAGAGTAGCAGCCTGCAGCTTTGTGATGTTCATTTTTCCTACAAAGACAAAGAAGTACTGCACGGTATCTCAATGGACATTCCGGAAGGCAGCTTTATTGCCCTTGTGGGGCCTTCCGGCAGTGGCAAGAGCACCATTGCCCGGCTGATTGCCTCACTCTGGGATGTGGACAGCGGAAGTATTTTACTTGGCGGCATAGATATCCGGGATATTCCGCAGGAAGCCTATGCGGACAAGGTAGCTTTTGTCTCTCAGGACAGTTACCTGTTCAATATGACGGTGCGTGAGAATATCCGTCTCGGTCGGGCGGATGCTTCAGACAGTGAAGTCGAGGAAGCGGCAAAACGGAGCGGCTGTCATGAGTTCATCATGGGGCTGGAGAGCGGTTATGACACTGTGGTAGGATCCTCCGGAGGTCACCTGTCGGGCGGAGAGCGCCAGCGGATTTCCATTGCGAGAGCCATGCTGAAGGCTGCGCCCATTGTCATCCTGGATGAAGCCACAGCATATACCGACCCTGAGAACGAAGCTGTGATCCAGCGCAGCGTGTCGAAGCTGACAGAGGGCAAGACGCTGATCGTTATTGCCCACCGCCTTTCTACTGTTACCACAGCCGACTGCATCTATGTCATTCGGGATGGCAGTATTGACGACTGCGGAACGCACGAGGAACTGCTTTCCCGTCACGGACTCTATGAAACAATGTGGAACGCGCATATGGAGGTGAAGGATCATGCTTAAGGTTATCAGAAAGTTCTTTGCTTTCTGCGGTGAAGAAAACAGACGTAAATTCATCACATCTGTCTGGCTCAGCGTTTTTCAGGCTTTTTTTGAAGCCCTCAAGATTCCCGCGATTGCAGCCATGATCCGCGCGCTGATACGCGGGAGCGTTGAAACGAAGGATATTCTTCTCTCATTTGGAATCATGCTTGTAAGTATTATCGGTTCCGGACTTTTAAAAGCCAGGGCTACCATGCTGCAGACCGAAGGCGGCTATGATACCTGTGCCAGGAAGCGCGTGGAGATTGCCGAGCATATGCGTTATCTCCCTATGGGATATTTTAATGCCAACAGCCTTGGCAAGATCACATCGGTGACAACGAACGTCATGGAAAATCTGGAAAACGTGGCGACCCGTGTGGTTATGCTTGTCTGTGAGGGACTGCTCACCACATCCCTGATCATCGTAATGATTTTCTTCTTTGACTGGCGGATCGCACTTGTTCTGCTCCTTGGATTTGCGTTATTTCTCCTGGCAAACAGCCGTCTGCAGGCCGCTGCGGGAAAAATGGCGGGAACGAAGATCAGTGCGGATGAGAAGCTGGTAGAAAAAGTCCTGGAGTACCTGCAGGGCATGACGGAGGTAAAGGCTTATCACCTGACCGGACAAAAGAGCAGGGAGCTGAATGATGCCATTTCAGCCAACAGCAAGATCAATACCGATATGGAATTGACGTTTATCCCGCGTATGACGATTCAGAGCTACATAGCGAAGCTCACCGGCGTCGCGATGGTCGCATGCTCCTGCGCCTTTTTCTGTAACGGAAGCATGGATGGGCTTACGGCTGTGGTCATGGTGATTTCTTCCTTCATCATCTATGCCAGCCTGGAGACCGCCGGAAACTATTCGGCGCTGCTGCGCGTCGTCGACGTCAGTGTGGACCGGGCGCAGGAGATCCTGGACACTCCGCAAATGGATATTTCCGGTGAGGACATCCATCCCGCCGCAAGGGATATCACTGCACAGGATGTTTCCTTTTCTTATGAAAAGCGCAGAATCATCGACGGCGTGACCCTGAACATACCTGAAAAAACCACGACCGCCATCGTAGGTCCCTCCGGCGGGGGAAAGACCACACTGGTCAACCTGCTTGCCAGGTTTTGGGATGTGGACGCGGGGGCAGTCTCGCTTTGCGGGCGGAACGTGAAGGATTATGACATGGATTCCCTGATGTCCAATTTCAGTTTTGTGTTCCAGAACGTTTATCTGTTCCACGATACGATCGCCAACAACATCCGTTTTGGCCAGCCGGATGCGCCGATGGAGGATGTGATTGAAGCCGCGAAGAAGGCCTGCTGCCACGACTTTATCACGGCACTGCCGGCAGGCTATGACACTGTGATCGGTGAGGGCGGCGCATCGCTCTCCGGCGGCGAGAAGCAGCGCATTTCCATCGCCCGGGCTATGATGAAGGACGCTCCCGTGATTTTTCTCGATGAAGCCACAGCCAATGTGGATCCGGAGAATGAAAACGAGCTGATGCAGGCCATTCAGGCACTGACGGCGGAGAAGACCGTCATTATGATTGCTCACAGGCTGAAAACGGTGGGGCATGCGGATCAGATCATGGTTGTCGATCGCGGAAAGATCGTCCAGCAGGGTACCCATGCGGAGCTGATGGAGCAGGAAGGTATCTATAAGAATTTTATCAGCGAGCGCCGTGAGGCTGCAAGCTGGAAGGTCAAAGGATAAAATATTAAAACACAGGAGTAAATATTTATGCAGAACGATAAGAAACTAAAGGGCCGGGATGCTGTACTCGTCAATACAATTTAGTCTGATCCTGCTTGTAATCGTCATGAGAAGACTTAAGATATCCGACGATCTGGATTCAAGGTATATTTTCAAAGATTCGATGGAGCTGCGCAGGTTCTTCGAATGACGCTCTTGTACTTTATAGCATTCACTGTAAACTTGCGTCTGAAGAGTATTTCTTCAGAGGCTAAATCTCCCTGCGGCGTTAGCAATTGCTGCAATTGGCGGACAACGAACGCTGCTTATATTAATGCAGCAGACTTGTCTCATTATCACGTTAATGCTATACTGAAAATCAGCATTTATTTATCAGAAACGCCTGACCGCTATCGGATCAGGCGTTTTTCGGAGGCATTCATGGAATTCTTTGATGTAGTTGACTTATACGGAAATCCGACCGGCGAGACGGTGGAAAGGACATACGCCCACGCCCATGCGATAAGGCACCGCACTGCCCACGTCTGGATCGTCCGGCGCGCTTTTGGCAGGATCCAGATCCTGCTTCAGAAGCGTTCAGCAGAAAAGGATTCTTTTCCTGGCAAATATGATACTTCTTCAGCCGGGCACATCGCCGCAGGTCATGAACCTTTGGAGTCAGCCATCCGCGAACTCTCCGAGGAACTGGGGATTGAGGCGCGGGAGGATCAACTGACATTTGCAGGAACGTTTGACATTCACTTTGAGAAGGAATTCCACGGAAAAATGTTCCGGGACAATGAAATTGCCTTTGTGTATGTGTACGACAGCCCGGTCGATATAGAAAAACTCACGCTTCAGTCCGAGGAGGTGGATAGGGTGGAGTGGTTCGACCTCAGGGAGACATACGAGGCATGCATCCGTCACGATGAAAAATTCTGTGTGGCGGTTGACGGACTTTCGATGCTGATTTCTTTTCTTGAGAAATCAGCATCCAGATAATAATACCGGCAGACACTGATGGTGGATGAATTGCCGGCTTTACGAGGATACCATGCAGGCTATTTTATTTTTGGTGATCGGTACTGCTGTCGGATGGGAGCTTACCGGCTATTTTATCGGTACAAATCAAAAATCTGAAGAGAATCTGAATCTCATCTGGGTACGGCTCATGTCATCCTTTGGAACAGGGGTCATGCTGGAGACGTGGATGGTCTATGTGTTCGGATATTTTCTCAGTGTGCGCGCGCATTCAGCCGATTCGCTGGGGCATGCGGAGCTCTGTGCCATGGCGGCAGGCGCGGCGTTTATTCTGCTCACTTTGATACGTCCTATTATGAGAAATATGAAGGACGAAAACAAAGCGGCAGGTGAAGACTTGACGGCTGCTCAGAAATTGAGCATGAAGGTCGGGAGCGGATCGGAAAATGAAGATTCACCGGCTGAGCGGAAATATTTCGGCGGATTGATCATGAACGCGGATTTATTTAAGAGGGAGGCGGTATTTTACATTGCCCTCCTTGTTTTTGTGACTATGACCTTCCGCTATGTGCTCCATGCCGATGGAGATGACCTCTATATGGGCTACACTGTCTTCAGTGATTACGCCCCGAATCTCGCGCTGATGCGCTCGTTTTCCTGGTTTGAGAACTTTCCGACCCAGTACCCCTTCTTTGCGGGGGAGGATATTAAGTATCATTTCATGTTCATGTTCCTCTGCGGTAATCTTGAGCGCATGGGTCTCCCGATCGAGATGGCTTATAACCTGCCTTCCATTTTGGGGCTTTTCGGATTTCTGGTCATGCTCACACAGTTCACTATGAGGGTTACAGGTCGGTTCGCGCCCGCTCTTATCGCTCCGTTCCTTTTTGTATTCCGGAGCGGTCTTGCCCTGTTCTATTTTATCAGGGAGCATCTCTTAGCAGGTGATCTCATTGATACCTTTCGTGAGAACAGTGTTTTCATCGGATATACTCCTAACGAGAACTGGGGACTCTGGAATTACAATGTTTATCTGAACCAGAGGCATCTCGGCTTTGGACTCTTGATTGTCATGGCGGTCATCTGGTATTACTACGGCTATCTGGAAAATACGTGCGGTCTTTCCGCGCATATAAAAGAGCTGTTCTTTACACGGGATGCCTGGGCTGTAAGGGATCTGCCGCGCGTCATCCTCACCGGTGTGTTACTCGGCGCGCTCTCCTTCTGGAACGGCGCATGTGTGATCGGAGGATTGCTGGTCCTTGCGGGATTTGCCCTCTTTTCAAGGAACAAGCTTGATTTTCTCGGACTTGCAGTCATTACCGTCTGCCTGTCCTTCCTGCAGACACATTTCTTTATTAATGGAAGCGCGGTGTCGCCGGCCTTTTTCTGGGGCTTTATCAGCGAGAGCAAGTCTGTGATCGGGGTTCTATGGTTTTTGATCGAGATCTCCGGCATGACGATCGTGGGAGCGGTATTCGCAATCTTCGTCCTGGAGGGAAAATACAGGGCGCTTATATGTGCTTTTCTCCTGCCGACTGCATTTGCATTCACCATGTCTCTCACGCCTGACGTGACTGTCAATCATAAATACATCATGATGTCCATGGCTTTCCTCTCCGTCATATGGGCTGAGTTTCTGGTCAGACTGTGGTGCGAGACGCGCAGTGCTGCCGCTCGGGTATTTGCGGTTGTGCTCATCGTTGTTCTCATGGCGACAGGAGCTTACGATTTTGTGATCATCATAAGGAACAACGGTAAAGATCATGAAATCGCCGTCAACACCGAGAGTGAACTCGGTCATTATATCAAGGAGAACCTGACGTGGAATGACCTGGTCCTGTCAGGACCGGATTCCGTATCGGATTTTACGGTCAGCGGATGCCGGATGTACTGCGGATGGCCATATTATGCGTGGTCGGCCGGATATGATACTGATTATCGCTTTGAAACAGCAAAATATATATATACGATCGATGATGAAACTGAACTTTTGAGAACCCTGAGTGAGGAGAACATCAACTATGTGCTTTATGAGAGGGGGATGTATTATGACGATGTGGAGGCAAGGGAGGATGTGATTGCCGATGCGCTTTCACTCGCCTTTGAATCCGGGGACGGTAATTATCGCCTGTACCGCGCAGATTAGAAGAGAAGAATCAGACGGCGATTCAGATTCAGGTCTCGCTCGCGAGACTTGGCGCGGGATTCGGGTCAGCGCTAGCTGAGATAAAATACTCTTCAAATATAAGGCGGGCGAGACCGGGAGAATGTGCATTAGTACTGCCGAATGTAAAGGGAATGCAAAATTTACTTGCATATGAACCGGAAATCTGATATTTTCTTAGTTATGTTCGGCGAAGAAAACTTTCGATATATGGAGATTTTTTTGTGGAAAGAAGAAGTGTGATCCTTATTCCGGCTTATGACCCGCCAAAAAATTTCTGCTCATATATACAGGAACTTATAGATGAAGGTTTCCGCGATATCATTGTTGTCGATGACGGCAGCAGGGAAGAAAAGTCAGATCTTTTCAGCCGGGCTGAGGAGATGGGATGTACTGTATTCCATCACCAGTCGAATCGCGGGAAGGGTATGGCGCTTAAGACCGGCATGAGGGAATATCTCGAAACATATTCGGGAAAGAGGGATGGCCTTATAACCGTCAATTCGGACGGATGTGACAGAATCAGTGATATTATTAAAATTTCAGAGGAACTAGAGAAGCAAAATGACCGGCTGAAGCCAAAGCTTGTGCTCGGCACCCGCAGCTTTGACAGTCCATATATGACAAATGAAACTCGAAGGGGCAGTAGAATTGCAGTGCTGTGGTTCCATTATCTATTTAACGCCCGCTGCAGAGACGTGCTCTGTACCCTCCGGGGAATTCCGGACAGACTGGTCAAGGTGTGCATGAAATATCCTGAGCGCTCCTACGCCTATGAGACATCGTATCTCATCGGAATGAAAGATTTCGGGTATTCGGAGATACCGATCGAACTCACAGAGCCGAATCCTGATGCCGAGACCCACTTTAATCTGGTATGGAATACTATTCTGATTTTTGTTGTCATATTCAGGAAGCTTATGGTGTTCGGTGCTACATCTATATTTGCGGCTTGTATTGATATTTTCCTATTCTGGATATTCACGGCTTTCCTGCTCAAAAATGTGCCTTATCCGATTATTGTGTCGACGTTCCTTGCAAGGTCGGTATCAGCCACGTTCAATTATTTTTTGAGCCGGGCCCTGGTGTTCAAGAGTAATGAGAGCAGGCGAAAGTCTCTGAGACAGTTCATGGCACTCACCGCAGTGCAGTGCTCTATCTCTGCTTTCACGGTCCATTTCCTTGAGATGATCATCGGAGGCGGCGCAGTGCGGCTGAAAGTCGCGGTCGACCTTGCTCTGTTCTTTGCAGCGTATAAGATCCAGGACAAATTTATATTTAAGACGAAATAATATCACTTCCCACTTCGACTTGCTTTATAGCGTTATGTGGGAAGTTTTTACGTTATAAGACCGCAGCGGAGCGGAGTCCGCAGGGAGCCGGTTTCGTATTATGTCAGCTAACGCTGACAAAAATCCCGCGCAAGCCCTGCAAGCAAGACGTAAACTCAAATATTCAGACGGATTTCACCGCTATCAGGTATAATTTAGTTCGATTATTTGTCGGTTTTGTTTTATAATGGAAATATCATTTTGCAGGGAGACATTTATGGACAAGCGGGAATTAAATCAGAACGGACTTCAGGAAGAAAACGGCAGGGATGAAAATCTTGTCAGCCTTCCGGATGAACCTCGGAAGAACCCAAAGAAGCGCCGTCCGAAGAAAAAGAGACCGCCCCAGTCTGCGGACAGTACAGTAAAGAGCGAAGCCCCTGATACGGGAGAGTCCGTGAAATCAGAGTCTGACAATGCCGGGAGAGTCCTGAAGAAAAAGCGCAGGCCCGAGAGCGCGGAGGGGACACCCAGGAAGAAGCGCAGGCCTGAGAGTGCAGAGAGGACCCCGAAGAAGAAACGCATACCTGAGAGCGCAGAGGGGACACCCAGGAAGAGACGCAGCCCTGAGAGCGGGGAGGGGACACCCAGGAAGAGACGCAGCCCTGAGAGCGGGGAGGGGACACCCAGGAAGAGACGCATACCTGAGAGCGCAGAGGGGACACCCAGAAAGAGACGCAGCCCTGAGAGCGGGGAGGGGACACCCAGGAAGAGACGCATACCGGAGAGCGGGGAGGGGACACCCAGGAAGAGACGCATACCGGAGAGCGCGGAGGGGACACCTAAGAAGAGACGCAGACCTGAGAGTGCTGAGGGAACTTCCGGAAAGAGAAGACCCGATAGCAGGACAGGGACGGAACGCTTGGGGAGCGTTCGGACAAGACAGAAAAAGAAGCGCACTTATGTGGATGTGCTCAAAGATCTTGTCGTAGATACTTCTCTCATGGCGATACTCATCAAAGCACTTTTCTGCCTCCTGCTGTTCCTGATTGTTCTTTTTGTTGCCAGAGGAATTCGCAATAAAGGCAAAGCCCCGAAACCGGAAGTGACAGAGAGCACTTTGGCAGATGAGTCAAGCCTTGCGGCGGTACAGACAGACCTTCAGAAAAAGACGGAAACGTTTCTTTCGGACGGGGCGCAGGCTGTGGATGACAACAGCATCACTATACTGGGCGTCGGAGATAACCTGGTCCATGAGCAGGTGTTCCTCTCGGCCAGCACCGGCACCGGCTACGATTTCCGGCCGTTCTACAAGAACATAAAACCGTTCATATCATCAGCGGATCTGGCAACTGTGAATCAGGAGACGCCTCTGGCCACAGCCCTCGGACCTGCATCCGGTTATCCGCACTTTAACACTCCGACGGAGATGGGAGATGCTCTTATAGATACAGGCTTCGATGTCGCCAATATGGGAAATAACCATATGTTCGACATGGGCGTTGACGGCGCTTACGTGACGCGCGAATACTGGGATGAAAAGAATATTCCGTGTACCGGCTTTTATTACGGCTATGACGATCTTTTTGATTTCCGGATCATTGAGAAAAACGGAATCAAAGTGGCTTTTCTGAGCTTTTTGGAGATGACGAATGACGAGCTGCCCTCCAGCTACAGCGCAATTGTCGTCTATATGAATGACCCGGATCTTGTGAGAAGCATGATAGAGGAAGCCAAAGAGAAAGCGGACATCGTTGTTGTCCACGCTCACTGGGGAGATGAGAATACGGATGTGACAAATGACTATGTCTATAATGAAGCCCAGAAGCTTGTAGACTGGGGCGCTGACATTGTACTCGGAAATCATTCGCATGTCCTTCAGGATCTTGTCACATTGACCCGCGAGAGTGACGGACAGAAGTGCCCGGTCATCTATTCGCTCGGCAACTTCTTCAGCGCGCAGAAGGTAAGAGACCAGCTTGTCAGCGGTATACTGAATGTACAGGTCACGAAGGATGCGTCAGGTAAAGTAAAGCCTACGGCCATGGGATTTCTGCCGATCGTCACTCATTATACAGGGGACAGAGAGAACCTTGCCCTGTATCCGCTAAACGAGTATTCAGACGAGCTTGCCCGCATGCACGGCACAGCCACTGTGAGCACGGACGGACAGCCCATGTCCATGGACTATATTGAGAGTCTTCTCGAAAAGCATATACCCGCCGGGTACCTCGGAAAGATGGGCCCGATAGATCAGAACTGATCGTTTGATCGGGATCATATTGACGCCCCGCCACATAATGAAAAGCAGCCCGCAGGGGGATGAATTTCCCCGGTGCGGGCTTTTTCATTTGTATATTTTGACTTCGATATAATTGCGGCCTTTCTTTGTTGTTCCTCGGGAACCCAGAAATACGAACTTACCGAAACCTCTCACTGATACTCTGGAGCCTTCTTGCAGCTCGTACGCGCCGGAAACAGCAATCCGTCCGTCGACTGTGACGGCTTCCCTCTCGATCAGCTCCTGAGCCTTCCCTCTGGCCAGCCTGCAGACAAATGAGAGGACCGCGTCGAGCCTTTGCGATGCAACGGAACCGTCCCGGATCTCAAATTCAGGTCTCACAGTGCATGAAGATGGAGGAACTTCGCGGGGGACCACGGTTGTATGCTTTACCCGGGAGAGCTCACTGCATAAGAAATCTGCCATATCCTTAAACACAAACACATAGGCGGAGTAATCGCTGCGGTCGATCAGGATATCACCGACCTGGCCGCGCGTGATACCGAGATTCATGAGAGCACCGAGGTAGTCTCTGTGTGTGAGGCTGTCCGCGAATTTTGCCGCAGCCGGAGAAACTTTCAGGCATGTAACGATCTGTGGGGCATCATCTTCCTGTGCTTTGTATGTTCTGGCATCGAGCCAGGACGGGAGGAAAACGGCGGTTTGGCGCTCCGCCTCATCAAATCCCCCATAGAGGAGATACTGTGCGCCTTCCAGCCGGTCCGCCATCAGAGGCACTCCCAGCTTTCGGAGCGCTGTGTGGAAAGCTGCCTGCTCGGAAGCGGACAGAAAATCGGTGTGTGTGATATAGTCATTCATATAGGCGCTCCGTGCAAGGTCCCGGATGCGGCCTTCCATATAGTCAGAATCAGCCATGGCAGTATACCTCATCGGCAGGGGGACGAGACTTGAATTGACAAACTGTCCCGAATGTCCGTTTACATTGTTTTTCAAGTTTGATAATATATTATAGTCTGCTTTTCCGTGACTGTGCAAGCGATGCTGGGACGATAGGCGAGACCTGAATCAAAAAAACGTATATCCGGTCATTGCATCGGACGCACGTATGATGCTTAAGGAGTAAAGAGTATGAGTAATCTGAATGTTGTCTGCCTTGATATGGAAGGTGTACTTGTTCCTGAAATCTGGATCGCTTTTTCGGAAGCCAGCGGAATCCCGGAGCTTCGCCGCACGACCCGTGATGAGCCTGACTATGATAAGCTCATGAAGTGGAGACTCGGCATACTGAAAGAGCACGGGCTCGGCCTTCGCGAGATCCAGGCTACGATCGAGAAGATCGATCCGCTTCCGGGCGCAAAAGAATTCCTGGATGAGCTGAGAGAAATCACTCAGGTCATCATCATAAGCGACACATTCACCCAGTTTGCGATGCCGCTCATGAAGAAGCTTGGTTATCCGACCCTGTTCTGCAACACTCTGGAGGTGGGCGAGAACGGCGAGATCACCGGATACAGAATGCGCTGCGCGCAGTCCAAGCTGACAACGGTCAGAGCTCTGCAGTCTGCGGGATTTGAGACCATCGCCGCCGGCGACAGCCACAACGATCTCGCGATGATCCGGGCATCAAAAGCCGGCTTCCTTTTCCGCAGCACGGAGCAGATTATGAAAGACAATCCTGACCTCGAAGCGTTCGAGGAGTTTGACGATTTCCTGGAAGCTATAAAGAAGGCACTGTGATGAGAAAAATTATCCTTGCGTCCCAGTCTCCGAGACGGCGCGAGCTGCTTGCTCAGATCGGAGTTCCCTTCACCGTTGAAGTCTCTGACACCGATGAAAATGTAAGCGGCACGGATCCTAAGGTCATCGTTCAGGAACTTGCGAGGAGGAAGGCGTTGGCAGTCGCTTCCCGCCATGCAGGGGAAACGGTGACTGTGATCGGGGCTGATACGATTGTTGTCCGTGAAGGGGAGATCCTTGGAAAACCGAGGGATCCCGCTGACGCGCGTCGGATGCTCAGGGAACTCTCGGGAAATGCGCATCAGGTCTATACGGGTGTCTGTGTGATAGAAGTGTCTGCTGGAAGAAGTAATACCGGCGAAGAAGATGACGGTCCGGAGCATGATGTGTGCCCGCAATGCAGGGAGAATTCATTTGCCGAGCGGACAGACGTGTTCGTCGCTCCGCTGACAGATGCCGAGATCGATGCTTACATATCGACCGGAGAACCGTTTGATAAGGCTGGCTCGTACGGAATCCAGGGGATATTTGCGCGGCACATTGAAAAAATTGATGGCGACTACACTAATGTCGTCGGTCTTCCGGTCGGGAGACTGTGGAGAGAAAATCTGAAAGGAATTTTATGAACAGAAGAAATGTATGGGCGGCCTACAGCAATGAGCGGATCAGGGAAGCCTACAAGTTTGCGGAGGATTACAAGCAGTTTCTAAACATATCCAAGACGGAGCGCGAATGCGTGGACACGATCGTAAATGAGGCGGAAGAACACGGATTCGTGGAGCTTCCGAGACTGATCGAGGAGGGCAGGACCTTGTCAGCCGGCGACAAAGTCTATGCTGTATGGATGAACAAGGCCATTATACTGATGAAAATCGGAAAACAGCCGATGGAGTGCGGCATGAATATCGTCGGAGCGCATATCGACTCCCCGAGACTCGACGTCAAGCAGAACCCGCTGTATGAGGACAGCGGACTTGCCTTTCTCGATACACATTATTACGGCGGTATCAAGAAATACCTTTATGTCACCCTGCCGCTTGCTCTGCACGGTGTCATAGTCAGAAAGGACGGGACGACAGCGATATTGAATATAGGGGAGGATGAGGACGATCCCGTATTCTTCATTTCGGACCTTCTGATCCACCTGTCCCAGGAACAGATGGCCAAAAAGGCATCAGAGGCGGTCACGGGCGAAGCTCTGGACCTCGTTGTCGGCAACAAGCCGTTTATCATCGAGAGTGAGAAAGCAGACGAGGAGGACGAGGATGATACTCTGACCCGCGGTCAGATATATGCGGTTCGCCAGGAAAAGGCTGAGCAGTCGGAGTCAAAAAGACTGCGCGGAGCTGTGAAGCGGGCGATCCTTGCGATACTCAGGGACGAATATGATGTCGAGGAGGATGACTTCCTCTCGGCAGAGCTGGAAATCGTGCCGGCGGGAAAGGCACGTGATGCAGGCCTTGATCGGTCAATGATCCTGTCCTATGGCCAGGACGACCGTGCCTGCGCATATCCGTCACTCCGCGCCATATTTGAAACAGGCGATGTGGAACGCACGGCTTGCTGCATACTTGTAGACAAAGAAGAGATCGGCTCTGTGGGCGCGACCGGCATGCGGTCCATGTTCTTTGAAAATACTGTCGCCGAGATCATGAATCTGACCGGGACCTACAGTGAACTAAGTCTTCGGAGATGCCTGGCGGCTTCCCGCATGCTGTCCTCAGATGTCGCAAGCGCTTTCGATCCGAATTACGCGTCGGCATTTGAAAAGAAAAACATAGCCTACCTCAGCGGCGGTATGTGCTTCCACAAGTTCACCGGAGCCCGCGGAAAATCGGGCAGCAATGATGCCAATGCCGAGTACATTGCGCGTCTTAGGGACATACTGGACAAAAACGATGTTGTGTTCCAGACATCTGAGCTGGGCCGTGTGGACCTCGGCGGAGGCGGAACGATCGCCTATATTCTTGCCCTCTACGGTATGGAGGTCATTGACTGCGGCGTTCCTGTATTGAATATGCACGCTCCGTGGGAAGCGACGTCCAAAGCGGATATTTATGAAACATTCAGAGGCTATCTCGCGTTTCTGGCAGATGCGTGAGGGACGGGCAGTGGGTCTTCCGCCGGATATTTCAGCCGGCGGGACGACTGCCGCATGTGAAAGGATTTTTATGAAAACAGGAATTGTGATGGAAGGCGGCGCTATGCGCGGAATGTTCACTGCCGGCGTCATCGACGTTCTCATGGAAAATAATATAACTTTTGACGGCGGGGTCGGCGTTTCAGCAGGGGCTGTCTTCGGCTGTAACCTGAAATCCGGGCAGCACGGCAGAGTAATCAGATATAACCTGAAATACTGCCGGGACTGGCGCTTTGCGTCTATGCGATCACTGATTACGACCGGTACTCTGTACGGAGCCGAGTTTTGCTACACGGAGATTCCATATAAGCTGGATCTCTTCGATATACCGGCTTACAGGGCAAACCCGATGGAATTTTACTGCGGCTGCACGGATATGGAGACTGGAAAAGCGGTCTTCAGACATCTTGAGAAGGGCGACGGCGAGGACCTCTACTGGTTCATGGCATCGGCGTCTATGCCGATTGTCTCGGAGCCGGTTAAGATCCGCCACTGGAAACTCCTTGACGGAGGCATATCCGATTCGATTCCCCTGAGGTTCCTCGAGGAAAAGGGCTATGACCGGAATCTGGTCGTTCTCACTCAGCCATATAACTTTGTGAAAAAGCCCAATAAAGCCCTGCCGCTTATTCGCCGTGTCTATAAAGACTATCCGGCCCTTGTGAACGCGGTAGCTACGCGCCATATGCGCTACAACCGGGAGAGGGCTTATATAAAGAAGAGGGCCGCAAGCGGAGACGCTTTCATCATATGCCCGCCGGAGCCGCTCAGGATAGGCTCGACCGAGCATGATCCGAGGGAACTCATCCGCGTCTATGATATCGGAAGGCAGACCATGCTTGAGGAGCTGCCGGCGCTCAGAGAATTCTTAAATAAGCGATAAAAAACGAGGGGCTGTCAATGACAGCCCCTCGAGTGCGCAGCAAGGTATCATTTACGGCTGGCCGAGCACATTGCCGAGGAAGTATGGCATCTGTTTTCTCCACCACGGCCAGTCATGGTTCACGTCGTAGCCCCAGTAGTCTATCCAGGCGGGGATATTCTTCTCGCGGAGCACGGCATCAAGCTCTCTCGTGCTGGCCAGAAGCTCGTCCTCCCACGCTCCCTGACCGACACATATAATGATATTTGAGTTTCTGTACAACTCCATGTACGGATGATCGGCCGGCATATTCCGAAGGAAATGGACCGGTGAGTTTTCATAAGCCAGCGGGTCGTCCGTGTTCTTAAAGAACAGATAGGCATCATAGGCTCCCGAGAGAGCGATGACCGTATCGTAGAGGTCCGGACGGCGGAAGAAGAAGTTGGCTGCATGAGTGGCGCCCATGCTGCAGCCTGTCGTTATAGCTCTGCCATAAGCCGCCTCGCTTCCGTTCTTGGCCCTGACGGAAGGAAGGAACTCTTCATTCACGTAGGAGAACCATCTTTCCTGCATGAGGAGGCGCTCGTGCATGTCACCCCACTCGTTGGACCACGATTCGAGGTCGATGCCGTCAGGACAGACGAGCTGGATCTTGCCGGAGTCGACCCAAGGCGCGCAGACGTCCGTCATATTAAAGTTCTCATAGTCGAAGAAGCGTCCGTTCTGGGACGGAAAGACGACCACGAGTTTTCCGGTGGTGCCGTATGTGACGAATTCCATGTCACGTCCGAGCCGATAGCTGTATTCTTTAAAATATCTCTTTTCCATTTATATTCCCCCTGTATCATAGTAAGCGATGCCGGTTGACATCGACATTAATTCCGGGTCTTTGTCCCGCAGGCGACCTTTATTCAGCGTAAGGCAATTGTCATCTGACAGGTCAGTGCCCAAGTACGAAGGCGATGAATTCATTTGCCTCATCTTCATTTTCAAGCTTCGCGGTGTACATCTGATTGCCCATCGCTCCGGAGAGAATTTCCGGAATGCGCTCGCACATGACCATGCGGCTGCCGTATTTCGCGAGTATTTCCTCGTGGGTGTGAACATAGCTGTTCTTATCCCGGCGGCTGACATAGCAGCAGCAGTATTCTTTATCCGGGTACGGGAACAGGCGGGCATCTGATGTCACCATGTCCGCGTAGATCTGGTAGACATCGATGCTGTGGGCAAAGTTCATCATATCAGGCGTATATCCGCCGGCCGGACGCATGTTGACCTCGAGACCGACAAAATCACCTTTTTTGCCGATTCCTTCCTTGTCCGCTTTGAGGCGGAAGAATTCCAGATGTACGAAGCGTCTGTCGGCTCCGAAAGCCTTTACCGTGGCTCGGCCGGCCTGCTTCAGGCCTTCTGGGACATCTCCTGCGACATAGTACACGAGCTCCAGCTCATCATTAACGATGTCCATGATCGAGGGCGGCCAGCTGGTCATTGACTCAAAGAGCGGCTCGCATGTCGAGGATGTGATCGCGTCGTAGGAGAAAAGCTCGCCGTCAATGAATTCTTCCATGAGGTACTGGACGTGGCGCGGCTCCTTAAAGAACGCGGCAAGCTCTTCCTCGTTCCTTATTTTGTGAGTGTCCGACGCGCCGACGCCGATGTCCGGTTTGATAATGATGGGATAACCGACTTCCGCGACGAAGCCGAGCGCGTCCTCGAATGTGGATGCCAGATGGCACTTGGCGCTTGGGACGTGCGCGTCGGCATAGAACTTTTTCATCGTGGATTTATGCTTGAAATTGTTGATCCGATCAGCTCTTATTCCGGTCGTCACATTGAAATCCGTGCGGAGACGGGCATCCTGCTCGAGCCAGTACTCATTGTTGGATTCAATCCAGTCGATCTTTCCGTACTTGAAGGAGAAGAATGCGCAGGCCCGGAATACTTCATCGTAGTTCTCCAGGGAATCGACCTTGTAGTATTCGGTCAAAGACCCCTTAAGCTCGCTGCTCAGGTTGTCGTAAGGCGTGTCGCCGATACCGAGGACACATACGCCGTTTCTTTTTAATCTGTCGCAGAAATTCCAGTAGGTGTGCGGGAACTGTGGTGAGATGAAAACAAAATTCATAATTACCTCCCTGCAGCGTGTGCCGCTGCGCCGAACGCCATCCGGCAAATCGGCTGCTATATAATTGCTGCCGCCAAAACGCAGCATATTGACTTTGAGGACATACGAAAGTATAGCACAAATGATTGGAATTGCAAATGCATCATATACTCATCGCTTTTACAGATCAAACGTATGTGACAGTTCGGACTGGCTGTAACTGCATTACGTTTCCGGCGCAATGCATCCATCTTCGTGAGAAAAGCATTGCTGGTCCGACCGAGAGATCAAAAAGCGCATAAGCGCTTTTTAAAGCTCGCAGGGCAGGACCTGCGCTTTTCGATGAAGATGATGTTTGAGCCGGGTTCCGGAACTCACAGGCAGCCAGTCTGAACTGTCACTTATTTACCTGTGACAGGAGTGTTTGTGACGAAAGCCGCCATGTCTGACGGCAGGTCTGCGGAGAGCTCGATCCGGTCGCCGGTGAATGGCTGATCGAATGCCAGCGCGCCGGCGTGCAGCGCAGTACGGTTTATTGTTATATCGGGCGAGCCTGGATGCGTGAACGGACCGTTCCCGTAGAGCGGGTCGCCGAGAAGAGGATGCCCGATATGGCTCATGTGGACCCGGATCTGGTGAGTGCGTCCGGTCTCTATGGTCAGGCTTACGAGCGCGAAGCCCTCATAATTTTCTTCTACTTTATAGGATGTGAAGGCGGGATCTCCGCCGATCTTCGCGACCCGCTTAATATTGCCGTCAAACTCCCTCATGATCGGGACATCCACGCAGCCTTCGCTTTCGGAAAATCTACCCTCGCAGAGCGCCAGATACACTTTTGTTCTCGTGCCGGACGCGGCCTGCGCATCCAAGAGTCCGACCGCGGATCTGCTCTTTCCGAAAAGGAGAAGACCGGATGTATCTTTATCCAACCTGCCGATCGTGCGGATCTCGTGCGGTTCTCCCTTCTGTTCAAAATAACAGGCAAGACGGTTGGCCAGCGAGTCGGCGTAGTGGCCGTGGGACGGGTGGACAACGATGCCCGCCGGCTTATTTATACATATGAGGTCTTCATCTTCGTAGACAATATCGAGTTCACCTTCGGTCGGGATGATCCTTCCGGGCGCGCGGTCCGTGATGACGACGCGCAGTACGTCCCCGGCGTGCAGGCGCTTATTCACCCACACGACTTCCCCGTTGACAGTGATGCCGTCCGGCGTCTCATACTTGGCTCTGGCTATATCGTGGGCGACAAGTTTCCATTTGTATAAAACGATGTCTTTCACCGGCCTTCCCTCATCTGCGCGGTCGGCAGTGTATGTGAGGACCCGTCTGGACTTCGGTCTGTTGTCTGTATCGTAAATAATATGACGCATATCCGGTCACTCCAACTGACGTTTTCCCTATAATGTACCATGTTTTTCCGGAATGTCAAAGCGGCTGAAGGGAAGACGCGTCAGTAAGTTCACGGGGAAGGCGTGCCCGGTTTAAGGAGAATTTTTCACAAACGGGATAAATGATTTGAAAAATGTCAGTTTTGACAGTATCATAGAAGTTGTGATATTGACGCCTGCCGCCGAGGCCGGTTTGTTAATCATCGCCCAATGAGGCAGGGGTCATCTCACACTGAGATCTACCGATTTATCTGCGGGTGAGGGGTGATCTTCGGCAGATGGTCATACCGCAGTATTCATCATATACATATGAACGCCGTATAACGGCGTATCTGAGGGAGAAATGAAAGCAAAAAAAATAATAGCGCTTGGCCTTCTGGCTTTTATGCTGACAGGATGCGGCATGCCGAAAGTGGATTACAGCGGGGTCGATTCACCGCTGTTCGTAAAAGATGAGTCCGGTGCGGCTGCGACCGGACCGGCAGGAACTTCTGCGGATGACAGTACTGTGACGAGTCATTCGGAGACTGACAGTCAAATTGTGTCCGGAGGGAAATCGGAAAGCACCGGAACAGATAATAAAAAGACAGACAGTAAAAAGACAGACAGCAGGAAAACAGAGAGCCTGGCGGCGTCGGCAGATTCTGTACCGACTGATTCATCTGTCGCGTCCGGCAGTACGAAGAATGATACGCCGTCAAAAGATGAACCCGTGCAGCTTTCAGCCTGGCGTGTGTCAATTTACGATTATGAGTATGATTCCAGAGAGGATGTGTCCTATCTGGATTCGAATATCCAGTACCTGACCCTCGGTGAGGATGACGGGAAAGAGTATGAGAAGCTTGCATCCCGCCTCGAAACCTTGTCTGACGATACGATATCGGTCTGTGAGGACACTTTTAATGAAGTCCTCGAAGAGGCGAAAGACGCGTACGCGGATGACAAGGATGAGTTCACCTCATATGAACTGAATCTTACGGCAGTGCCTGTCAGAACAGATTCAAGTATCTTCAGCTACTTTGAAAAGACGACGGTGACAGGCGGAAAGAGCGATAAAGTCAGTCTGACGGCCCACACTATAGACAGTAAGAACGGCCGTGAGCTTACGCTGTCAAAAGTGATCACTGACACCGATCTGCTCCCGGAACTTCTTGCAAAACGGCAGAAAGAGTCGTATCCTGATATTTCCGATGACGCGTTTGAAGATCTTCTCGGTGAATACGAGGACAAAGACTATGTCTGGACGCTCGGCTACGACGGGATCACATTCTATTTTGTCCAGAATGACGAAGTGATGACTCTTACAATACTGCGTTCTGAGGAGAAGAAGCTGTTCAGGCCGGTAGGAGAAAATGTGCCTTCGAGCTATGCTGTGGAGCTTGCCATGTCCCAGGCGTTTACATTCGACTTCGAAGACGACGGCGTGGCCGATGTTCTCATGGTAGAGGGAAATGAGGCCGAAGAATATGGCTACGAAGGCGTGACTGTCACACTGAATGATGAATCCGCCAGGGCAAATTTTATAAGCAATTCGATGACTCCGACCTATGTGCACACAGAAGACGGTGACTATATTTATCTTTTCTGCACAGAGGATAATGATTATAAGCAGCTGAATATTTTCGGCCTTGGCAAGGGCGTTCCGTCTTACAGCGGCCATGTGGATAATACAGGAAAATCAAATCACTATGATGAGGAGACGGATCTCTTCAGTGAAGCGCTGCTGACCGATCCCGAGTCGTTCGAACTGGCTTCCAATATGGATGTTCTCAGCACATATACGGCGGGAAGAACCTATTTTGTCGGAGCGAACGGTATTCCGAAATCGGATGATACATACTACTATGTCCACAGCAATCTCGTCTTTAAGAGCAAAGAGGTCATTTCGTGCAGTATAGTGAACGAACGCGGGCGGGTGACGAAAAAGAACCAGAAGGTAAAGAACGGGACCGAGTGGAAGATTTACAGGACCGATGGAGAGAAGACTGTTGATCTGGTCCTTTCAGACGGCAGGATCGCGCGTGTTACAGTCGATTCCTCGAATTGGCCGCAGACTATAGACGGCGAGGACATCTCTGACCTGTTTGACGGCGTGAGATTTGCCGGATAATAAAAGTGGGGTAGATAATTTGAAAAAAGATGATGAAATGATGGAAGGCACCGATAAGGAGCTTTCTGAATATACAAATAATACCGCGGATCCCGATAAGATCGCGCCGGTGAAAAAGCGCCGCGCGGATGAGTCGGGAAATAGCGGCCGGGCAAAGCCGCGCAGGAAAAAGCGTCCGGCTGAAGGTGCAGACGAGTCGGCGACGCGCAGGAAAAAACGTCCGGCTGAAGAGGCAGACGAGTTAGCGCCGCGTAGGAAAAAACGTCCGGCTGAAGGAGCAGACGAGTCGGCGCCGCGCAGGAAAAAGCGTCCGTCAGAAGGAGCAGACGAGTCGGCGCCGCGCAGGAAAAAGCGTCCGTCTGAAGGAGTTGACGAGTCGGCACCGCACAGGAAAAAGCGTTCGGCTGAAGGAGCAAGCGAGCCGGCGCCGCGCAGGAAAAAGCGTCCGTCTGAAGGGGCTGACGAACCGGCAGCGCGCCGGGAGAAACAGGCGGTGAGTACTGATGAGGCTGACAGCCGCGGCTATGCGGAGCAGGGGAACAGCCGGCCTAAGTACTTTGAGACAGTCAACGCGGACGGTGTGCGCGAAAGGCGGAGTACGACCTACTCTTTCCTTCCGGATGAACCGCCTGAGCCCGATCAGGAGACTTTGCGAAAGCAGAGGGAAGAGGAGGAACAGAAGGAACTTGAGAGCGGTCTTCTCGCGGAGGAAGAGCTTCGAAAAGGTGAGCACTCTGAGGAGGAGCGCAGGGCAAGACGGCGTGCGGCCAAACAGCGCGCGGCAAGAAAGCGTGCCGCCGAACAGAGAAAAATGCAGAAGATCGCCATCGGGGCCGGTGTGCTCGTCATTTTGCTCCTTGTCGGTCTGCTCATTTTCCACCGGGTATCCGGCAGGAAAAACGGAGGCAGCGAAGAGCTGGCCAAGGGGAACCAGCAGGCCGGGCAGGAAGAGACTCTTGGCACGGACAGTGCCGTCACGGCGGATGAGTCCACTGTCGCAGTGATCACGCCGGAGCCTGTCTCCGAATCGATTACTCTGACATTTACTGGAGACTGTACATTCGGACGGGACCAGAGCTTTGATTACGATACAAGTTTCGACGCGTTTTATGAGGAGAACGGCTACGAGTATTTCTTTGCCAATGTGAAGAATATATTTGAGCAGGACGATTACACGGTGGTCAACTTTGAGGGGACCCTGACAAATGCCGACTCAAGCGAGAGGCTTGACAAACAGTACGCGTTCAAGGCGGATCCGTCGTATGTGAAGATCCTTTCGTCCTCCGGTGTGGACGCTGCCAATATGGCCAACAACCACAGTGAAGACTATGGTGAGCAGAGCTACACGGATACGCTGCAGTATCTGTCCGAAGCAGGAATCACGACATTCGGCTATTCCGACAGCAAGGTCGTCGACGTCAAGGGAGTGAAAGTCGGACTGGTCGGTATCCTTGAACTCTTTGAGGAAAAGGACTGCCAGTACAAGATGATCGAGCAGATCGAAGCCGTCGAAGCCCAGGGAGCGCAGATCATCATAGTGACAATGCATTGGGGCGAGGAAGCGCAGTACTATTATGATCAGGATCAGTATGATCTCGGACGCATAGCCATCGACCACGGCGCGGATCTCGTTATCGGACATCACCCGCACAGAGTGCAGGCAATCGAGACTTACAAGGGGAAGAACATAGTTTACAGCCTCGGAAACTTCTGCTTTGGCGGGAATTATGAGCCGTCCGATATGGACTCGTTCATTTACCAGCAGACATTTACTGTAAACGGCGGAGTGCTTGCTGAGGACAATGTGACAAATATAATTCCGATCAGCATTTCATCAGCTTCGAGTTATAATAATTATCAGCCGACGCCCTATGAAGATCCGGATGAGATAGCAAGGATCATTGCGAAGATGAAGGATCTGACAGTGGAGCCGGGGGTACCGCTCACAGAATGGTCATCCGGGCAGAGCTCGAATGATAACACGGAGACACAGGAAACTTATGCATCGGCGGATTCATCTGAGACCGAAGACGCGGATATGACCGCCGGCGACGATGATTACACTGAGGATGAGTATTCCGAAAACACGGACGGAGAAGACGGCGGTGACTACGACGAGGACTACGCCGATTACGAAGAAGAGTATTGATTTTGTACACGGAGATTGCCGGCAGGATGCCGGACTTTGGACGGGCCGAAAAAACGCCCGGCAGTCAGTCCGGTCTGCCACTGCACTATAAAGAAGGGAGTCTTACTATGAATAAGTTGGAAGTATTACAGAACGCAAAACAGCTTGTCGCACAGATCCGACTTGAGAAGGACAGTCTTAAAGAATCTGCCCGGGAGCTTTCCGAGTATGCCGAGAAGGACGGAGCAATCCCGGAGATCCTCAGTGAGAAGCTGATCAACGGCCTGAAAGGAATTACATCACTTCAGCAGCAGTTCATCTCGAACTACACAGAAGTCATGGATTCAGATGAGATACCGGATGAACTCACCGTGATGGAGGAGAATCTGGCGACCAAGAAAGAAGAACTCACAAAAGGCGTATACGTACGTGCGGCCGCAGAATTCATGGGACTTACTGCCAGTGATCCCGATGTCGCGAATCTGCTTGATTCCTATAAAGCGGAGGTGTGTCTTGACGAGGCCAGAGCAATGACTCCGGAGGAGGTCGCGGACAACTATCAGAAGTACGTCGACTTTATGGAAGCCCTGGCAGAAGATGACGCAAGCCTTCGCATCAGCTACATCTACAGGCTGGACGAATTCTTCCCGGCAGAGCTTCTGGCATCAGTAATCATCCTGCGCAATATCAAGGCGGGTGACGAGGCGGAAGCCGAAGAGCTGGCCGCCAGGGCATTTGCAGGTGAACTTGGCCCCGACTATTTCGTTTATGATGAAGGCACGGATGGTCAGGAAGAGTAACTGACGGGGTGTTCCGGTGCTGCCGGTGGCAGCAGGGGAGCCGGAACCTCAATTAATAACAGGGGTTAACGCAATATGGCAACGATTAGCGAGAAGATCTTTGAGCTCCTTGCTGAAAGGGGCATGACGCAGCGAGAATTTGCACAGAGGACCGGAATCTCGCAGAGCGCGATCAGCGACTGGAAACGGAAGAAGACCAATCCCTCTGCGGAGAAGATACTGGAAATCTGCAGCGTGCTGGCTGTATCACCTTACGAGCTGCTGGCCGGAACGGCGGAAGGGGCCGGGAACGGCGTGGAGATGCAGTATATCGTGGTAGATAATATGTCCGAGGAGTATGCCTTCCTGAGGCGCTTTCACCGGCTTGAGGCATCGAAAAAGAAACGCCTTCTCGGATATCTCGATTCTTTGATAGATTAAATTAAGATCTGGTATACCCCGGTTTTGCGCCGCACTTCCGCGTTCCGGAAGAGCGCGGTGAAAAGCCGGGGTTTTTCTCTAACGCGGGAGGATGCTTCATATATGTATCTTCTGAAGTTCCCCATGCATCCGGGCACATATCTCTACTCAAACGCGGACGTTCATCGGGCTGATAACTTCATCACTGTGCTGGATTGTGTCATGACTTTGTTCGACCGGTATGTTCCGGGAATTCCCGGACAGCCTCTGAATATAAAAATCGTAAAGTCCGGAGACAGCCCTGCCTGTTTTCGGACCATCAGGGAGATCCATCTGAACACTGAGCTTGTGTACATATCTCAGGCGGCTTATCAGTTCGCGCACGAGCTGTGTCATATGAGGATACCGTTTTTTGTGGGCGAGGATCTTCGGTGGTTCGAGGAGTCAGTCTGTGAAATGGCATCGCACTTTTTTCTAAAGAAGCTCTCCCTTGAGCTTGCAAATGAAAAATACGGGGATCACCCGGCTCTCCAAAGATACGCTCCGAAGTTCAGCGAGTACTCGGCGCAGGTACTGAAAGGCGCTAAGGAGGTGGATCTGACTTCGGAACTGCAGATGCGCAGGTTCTCTCTCAACTGCTATCTGAGAGATGAGAATCTGTATGTCGCTAAATTATTGCTGCCGATTTTTGAAAGGAATCCGGGGCTGTGGGAAGCTGTCCTCTATCTGGGACATGTGCCGTCGGGTTTCGGTGTGACCGATTCTCTTGAAATATGGAAAACGACCGCCCGCCGTGAGGAGGACGCGATCGAAGAAATCAGGGGTCTGTTCATTCAGAGTTTATGAAATCTTTCTTAAACCGAACCGCAAAATGCCAAAAAGAAGTGCTCCTATGATATAATTGACGGGCAGTGCGTGTAGGAAAGGTGTGAATATATGAATAGTAATGTGTCTCTTCTGGATACAAAAGAAGAAGCTGCCGGTAATGACCTGTCAGATGTAGTGGAATATGAGACCGAGCTTCCGAGAGCTGATGAAAAAGCCCCGGAAAAGAGGGACAAAAAGGAGACCCGGACCCTGCTGCGATACCTCGAGAACCATATGGTCGATATGAACGTCGACAAATACGGACATTCAACGCCGGAAGGGTATCTGCGGGAAATGCTGAGCCTTAAAGATGAGCTCGCAGATTTCCAGATGCTTATGATGCATTATGAATGCGCTATGAATGAGGTCCGGACAAAGATTGAAGTCCTGAACAGGGAACTGGCCCTGGTGCAGAACAGAAATCCGATCGAATCGATCAAGAGCAGGATCAAGACTCCGAGAAGTATTTTTGAGAAACTTGACAGGAGAGGTATCGATTTTACCGTCCGCAATATCGAGCGTTATCTGCAGGATATTGCCGGGATCCGTGTCATATGTTCGTTCATTGATGACATATACAAGCTGCGGGACTGTCTCATCCAGCAGGATGATATAGTACTGCTGGAGGAAAAGGATTACATCAGGTATCCGAAAGATAACGGCTACAGAAGTCTGCATCTGATCCTGGAAGTTCCGATTTATCTCACTTCAGGCAAGCATATGCTTAAGGTGGAGGTACAGCTCAGAACGATCGCGATGGATTTCTGGGCGAGCATCGAGCATAAGATGAAGTATAAGCGAGATATTCCCAATGAAAAGTCTATCACTGAGGAACTTCACTATGTCGCAGGGATGATCAATCAGCTCGATAACAGGATGATGCAGCTCCGGGACAAGATTGACAGTCCGTCATAAATATGTGACATTTGAAACAATGCAACAGCAATGAGGCTGTATATGGCGGTTCATCTTGTATGTGCCGGCGTATACAGCTTTATCTATGCGGGAGAAGATAGTATGTTCAACTTTTTTAAAAGAAAAGCTAAGGCCGATCTTGAGGATCTGGTGAGCGCCATGGCTTACGCCAATAAGACGGGTGATTATTATTACCATAAGCCGTCTGAAGAGGTAGTGCTCAGGATAAATCCTGTCTTTTCCGGATTCACCGCAATGGGAGCCTATGTGGAGACGGATGACCTGGCGGCGGATATAAAGGCCAATCCTAAAGATTACATCCATGTGCCGGTGCTTGGTCTCAACGAGAATTACCGGATCATGGTGGGATTTACAGAGACCCTGCCCGAGGGGGAGGATAAAGAACGTCTCATGCAGATATTGAAGAGCTCATATCCTTTCAGGGCTTTCGGCAGAGCGGTAAGCGCGCTCGGACTTTCCGATGACTATGAGGAGTATCGCCTTGACGCGATCCGGGATATAGCCGCCGAATGGTGCAGGGAGAACGGCTTGCGTTCGAAGTAATGACAAGAGTATAGTTTCATGTTATAATTGTACATTATCTCAGCGGGAGGAGTCCCTGCTGTTCCTTTAACAGCAATTGAAAGCTTTGGCAAAGTGAGGACACTATGAAAGTAAAACTGCAGGATGTGGTGGATGGAATCCAGTATTCGAACGCGAAGTCTCAGTTCTTTTATTACACTGAGACCGGTGAAGTTGTCATGCTTATGGATTCGGTATACGGCATCGGTCAGGACAAAGCTCTGATGGCACAGATAGATGCCCACCCGGAATTATATCTGCCTCTTCCGAATGAGTATGAGGTGGATGAATATGGCATGATGGCGGACTTTGTGGATGAGGTCCGCGACGCGGCTGCCGCGGCAGCTCTCCTGCGCGCGCTTGATGACGATCACCCGGCGGGAGCATTTTCTGCTGTTGTACGTGCGTATGATCTGGATATACAGTGGAACTGTTTCCGAAACGACTGCTACGGCATGGTCGCCCGCGCGTGGTGCGAAGAAAACAACATAGAGTATGAGGCGTGAGGGCGGTATAGAAGCCCGCATTAGAACGCACATGTACAGAGGAGAAACGGTATGGAAGTAAATGACGCGCTTTACGGACTAAAAAAACTGGCAAAGAAGGATCCGTCGGTCAGGGACGCGCTTCTTTCGACCAGACTTGCGGATAATCCGCTGAAGAAATTCTGTGATCTAAGTACATTCTACGGTTTTCCGCTGTATGAGATGGATCTTATCAGCGCGGGAGAAGATGCCTACGCCGCGATGCGGCGGAGTACGAACGGAGGTGGGGAGAATTCTCCGATGCTGCGCTGCGAAGATGATTATTATGAGATTTTCATGTCGGAAATCAGCTGAAGGGTCAAGCTGAGAATGCAGGGATTCTGTCCGGATTTATGTCATCTGACGCTGCTGCGAATCCCGCATCAGGTCTCACGGGGGAGATTCGAATAAAAGGAGTATAGATAATCATGCAGGATATTGATAAGGATAGCCCGGACCTTCGACCGGAGGAGGGGAACGGTCGGGATGCGGCAAACAGCCCGGATCTGATCACTGAAGATGTCGTGCGCGGCATGTTCGGCGAGAACGGAGAGAATGTGAAGCTCCGCAAGAAGAGACAGAAAAGGCGCCGTACTATGCCTGACGGTGAGATACGAGATCCTTTTGAGAACATGGATCAGAAGCTTGAGGAAGAAAAGAGGCGCAGGGAAAAGGGAATCGACGTGCCGGATTTCGTACGCGACAGGCAGAAAAAGGCAACCGGGAAAAAGAAAAAGAAATCTCTGCGGGAGAGACTTTTCAGAGGCAGAAAGAAAGCGGCAGTAAAAAGGAGCAGGCGCAAAGCCACGGCAGCTTATGAAGAAAGGCATGAGACTCCTACTGATACAGAAGATATGATAAACATTGATGATATAAAAGAAAAAGTTAAAAATGATGATGGCAGGATGAGTACCTCCGGGTTCATCGTAGCTATGGCTATCCTTTTTGTGGGGATGTTCGCGATTGTGCTGGTGACATTTGCAGTCTCCCGGATGTCAAGGGCGGTCACCGGCGGATCTGACAGCTCCGCTTACGTGAGTACTGTCGAGACTTCTCGCGAACCCGCCGCGGAGCCCGAATCCGAGCAGCCTGTCAGCGCCGCCGACAGGCTGAATGATCCTGACGTTGCGGCCGCTTTGGCCTACATGGCGTCCCCGGAAGAAGTGTCGGATGTATCAACGAGGGACATGTCCCAATATCTGGATGAGATGCCGGGTGACAGCGAGGAAATTGTCAGGACCGAATCCGGCGTCCTCTACACATACGAGAGAATGGCCCGGGATCTCTATTACCTGACAGTTCGTTTCCCGGATCTCCTGACAGTCAATACGATCGGTTCCACTAAAGACGGCAGGGCCATCTATGACGCTGTTATCGGTAATCCGAACGGGGCCAGCCATTTCATCATTGTGTACACACAGCACGGGAGTGAGCATATTAATACTCAGCTTGCCATGCGTCAGATCGAGTATGTTCTTACGACGTGGACGAACGGAGGATCTTACGGAGATAAGACTTTCAGTGATATCTTTTCAAATGTATGTTTCCACATCATCCCGATGGCCAACCCGGACGGAGTGACGATCGCTCAGCTCGGCGTTGACGGTCTTCGAACGGAGGCAGCCAGAACAGTCGTTAATCTGTGCTATGAACTTGATAAGGAACACGGGAAAGTATACGGGTCTTTTGAAGATTATGAGGCTAAATTCAAGGCCAATGCCAACGGTGTTGATCTGAATAAGAATTTCAATGCCGGCTGGGAGGAGATGGATAATAACGTGAACTATCCGTCTACAGACGGATACAAAGGGACCGGTGCCGTCAGTGAGCCTGAAACACAGGCGATCGTGTCTCTGGCAGAGATGTATCCGATCTCAGCGGTCATAGGAATTCACTCGCCGGGCGATCGAATTATATGGAACTACGGCGCGGAGGGCGATGTCCTGAGTGCCGGAAAGAATCTGGCAGAGACACTGAAAGCTCTCACCAGGTACGGTATGGTCGAGGAATCCCATTATACAAAGAGGGTCGCTGGCGGCATGGCAGAGTATTTTGTATCGGAGCGGAATCTTCCGGCTCTCTCGATTATGACGGGCGGAGGAACACTCCCTGTCGCCATGTCCTATTTCGCTGATATTTTCGGCCGGAATCTTAACGTGATCCCCGCGATTGCCTACCTCTACGATATGCCGACAGACGATGAGATCGCAGCAGCGGCTGCTGAAGCGGCAGCGGCTGAAGCGGCAGCTGCGGCAGAGACGGTGACTGAGGAGCATGATCACGATGAGAATGGGTATGATGTGTATGAAGAACAGGATGCGAATGACGAGAATGAAGACGACGGCGGGGATTATTATTACGATG
Source organism: Lachnospiraceae bacterium (assembly GCA_045112915.1). Taxonomy (GTDB): domain Bacteria; phylum Bacillota; class Clostridia; order Lachnospirales; family Lachnospiraceae; genus Chordicoccus. The sequence continues at coordinate 48,086 of JBGUIK010000027.1, read as the reverse complement.
ATTACGGAAACAGGGAATATTATTGATTAAATACCGAAAAAGATGACCAATAATATTGAAGTCCGTGTTTTTTTCAGCTATTATGGTCTCAGCATTGCGAAAAGCATGCAGCATTAATCTGATATCAGAACTTTTTCAAGGAGGAGTCTAATGCTTCAGGAGATTATTGATGAACTGTCACAGTACACAGATGTTCCGCCGGAACAGATTAATGAGGATTCTAACCTGATCGACGACCTTGAGCTCAATTCATTTGATGTCCTCACAATTGTTGCGGATTTTGAGGACCAATATGGGATATCTATCCCGGATGAGCAGATCATGGAATTCCACACTGTCAGGGACGTAGAAGAATTTTTGGAGAAGAATAAATGAAAGCGTATCCTATATACGAACTGACGCAGGTTGCGAGCCTGCGTCATTTAATTGACTTAAGAGCAGACGAGAATCCTAACGGTACCGCTTTTTTTTATACCGGAGATGACGGCAGTGTAAAAACTGTATCTTACAGCAGGTTCAGGGATGATGTCGAAGCCTGCGCGACATATTTTATGTCCCAGGGATACCGGGAAGGCGCCCACATTGCGCTTCTCGGTGTGAACTCATATGAGTGGCTGGTCACTTTCTTTGCCGTCTGCAACAGCGGCAATGTGATCCTGCCCATGGACGCCAGACAGCCTGTCGAGAATACAATGAAGCTTCTCGTCTCAGGCGACTGTACGACACTTGTGTATTCGAAGGAATTTGCTCCGGCTATGCCCGCGTTTGCCGCAAATATCCCGGGATTTAAAGGCTTCCCGATGACGGAGGCGGATTCCTGGATCGCTGAAGGCGAAAAGCTGATCGCGGCAGGGAATCATTCATTTGCGGAATATGAATTGGATGTTGACAGGATGTGCGCTCTGGTATTTACATCCGGTACGACCGGAGTTCCGAAGGGCGTTATGCTCAGCCAGAAGAACATCGCGTCGAATATCAACCAGGCATGCGGAAATTATTGTCTTGAAGGACCCGGTCTGTCCCCGCTTCCCATGCACCATATGTTCGGTCTCGTTGTCGGTCATCTCATGGTGTTCAATTATAATAAGCCCTGCTATATCGTCACAAATATGAGAAATATCATGAAAGATATGCAGATCGCAAAGCCAAGGTGTCTCTTTGTCGTACCGATGATCATAGAGACATTTGCCAAGCAGTTCAGGAACCTCGGCAAGAGAGCGGGCGGCCAGCTCACACCCGAGATGGTCAAGAGCGCTTTAGGCGGCAATCTCTGTGACATAATCTGCGGAGGGGCGCCGCTCATGCCCATGTACGTGCAGATGTTCCGCCAGTTCGGTATTAACCTGCTGAATGGCTATGGCATAACAGAGTGCTCGCCCGTCCTGGCAGTGAATCGCGTCCATGATTACCTTGACGGCTCGGTGGGTCCGGTCCTCCATGGCTGTGAAGTCAGGATCGATGAGGATGGAGAGATCCTGGTCCGTGGAGATAACGTCATGCTCGGCTACTACAAGATGGAGCAGGAGACGGAGGAAGCCTTTAAGGGCGGATGGTTCCACACGGGAGACATCGGCAGAATAGAGGACCATTATCTCATTATCACCGGCCGGACTAAGAATCTGATCATCACTTCGAGCGGCGAGAATGTATCGCCGGAGGAGCTCGAGGACAAGCTGCTTGCGGATCCTGCGGTCGCGGAGGCGATTGTCTATGAGAAAGACAATGTTCTCGCGGTCCAGATCTACCCTGAACCGGAAGCGCATGCCCCGGAAGAATACTTTAAAGCCCTGCTCGATACAGTGAACAAGGGCGAACCGGTCTATCGTCAGATGAAAAAGCTCATCGTGAGAACAGAGCCGTTCACGCGCAATTCCACAGGCAAGATCATCAGGGCGCTTATCAAGTAAATACAGAACAGAACCGATACCTGACGGGGGCCGCCGATGCGGCTCCCGTTTTTGTAGCACCAACCCGGCAGAGCGAGTCGTGCCAGCCTGTCTGAACAGTTATTTAGCCTGCCAAAAAAGTACTGTAAAAGAAGATTTGTTAATTACAATTTGAACAATTTACGGTATACTTGTACTTAGTATGGGATAATTCCGCAGAATTTGCGGTTCTTATAATTATTGAAACCCGGAGGCGTAAAAAATGGCGAATACACTTATTCTATATGATGGAAAACTGAGTTCAACTGAGCGGGTCGCAAACAGTCTCGGCATGATTATCGGGAATGTCTGCATAGCTGAAATCTCAGAAGCTCCGGAGGATATTTCCCCGTATGACGGATTCTGCTTCATTTTTAATTTTTACGGAGCCCTGACAGCGGGAAAGACGCGTCAGTATCTTACCGCGCACAGAGAGGCAATGGTCGGAAGACGCATTGCTCTTGTGGGAATGGGATTCTCGGATAACGGTTTCACAAAGTATGTCGTCGACATGGAAGACGCAGTCGGGGAGGGGATCTCTATCACCGGTATGTTCATAAGTGATGAGAACCAGGTATTTGAGAGCGGTTTCCAGATCGCCAGAATGTTCCGCGCACCGTGGAATGAGATGGACCCGGATGAACTTACGGGCATTATCGATGATTTTATCAAGGCGCACACGACTCTTGCGCTGGCTACGGCAGGCAAGGGAAATGTAAGATGCACTCCGCTGGAGTACATTTATCACGACGGGGTATTTTATATTGTCACCGAGGGAGGTCTCAAGTTCAGGAGTCTTCTTTCAAATGATGATATCTCCGCCGCCATATTCGAGCCCTACGACGGGTCAATGGATCATATCTCCGGCCTTCAGTTCTCCGGTAAGGCTGTGATCGTTGAGCGCGGCAGCGATGAGTACTGGGAGGTGCTCGGCCAGAAACATGTTACAAGAGTGGCGTGCGGGAATCTTCCTGTAGAATTGTTTATTGTGAGGATCGTTCCCCTGCGCTATGAGTTCCTTTGCTCAAAATTCAACGAGGACGGATACGACGCAAAACAGTTCGTCAACACAAGGTTTGCAAAGCAGCGCTGGGAGGACGGAGTTGCATTTGCCAAAGAGACAGTTGACCATGAAGCTGTTGCGCGCCGGGAAATGGCAGAGAAGGCTGCCGCGGCTGAGAAGGCAATTGAGGAGAACAAGAGAAGTATCAGCTTCACGGAAATTCAGACAGTCAGAAAACCCTATGATTCCAGCGACATTGAGGCTCTCCTGAAAGAAGCGGAGGAGCCTTCTGATGATGCCCGCGCCGAGCTGCCGGAGTCCGCGGACAATGGGGAGGAAGCAGGAACGGGCGGCTATGCGGACAACGATGTAGTTGAGGATACGAGTAAGCCGATCGATTCTGATGAGATTTCAGATGATCAGGATGATGACTTTGATGACGATTTAGATGATGACTTTGAAGATGATTTAGACGATGACTTCGACGATGATCTGGATGATGACCTTGGCGATGATTTTGAAGACGATTTCGACGATGATCTGGAAGATGATGAGTTCGAGGAAGATTACGATCCGGACGATGATCTGGATGGCTTCGAAGATGAATACGAGGAAGAGCCTGTCCGTGAGATCACTAAGGCATCCGGTGAAATTGATATTGAAGAGCTTCGCAGACTGATGGAGGAAGATGAGAATAATGAGTCTTCCGGTGACTACACATTTGCTGACGATGATGAGTCGAACGACGAGTATGAGGAAGATGAATACGCGGAGGATGAGTACGAGGACGACGAGTACGAGGACGACGAATACGAGGACGACGAATTCGATGATGAACTCGAAGACGGCGGGAAGAGAACCGGCAGGGAAAAGAAGGGGGGCTTCAGCCTGAAGAATTTCCTGGCGGGAGCGTTCGGACGCAGAAAAACCGTCAAAGAGGATGAATACGAAGAGGACGAGTACGAAGACGACGAGTACGAAGACGACGAGTACGAGGATGACGAGTACGAGGACGATGAGTACGAAGATGACGAGTACGAGGACGACGAGTACGAGGACGACGAGTACGAGGATGACGAGTACGAGGACGATGAGTACGAGGACGATGAGTACGAAGATGACGACTTCGAAGACGAAGAAGATGAGCCGGCTCCCGCAAAAAAGTCATTCGGAAGTATTTTCATGAGAAAAAAGCCTGAAAAGAAGGTGCGTGGATGGAATTCCGAACCGGTCGGAAAATGGAATGATGAGGAGGAAGGTGTATTTGATCTGGACAGAGACATTGATTCGGTCGATATTACCAACCTCTCCGACAGACTGGTTGCGGCACTGGATGATGATATGGTTGAAGAAATTCATCCTGACTTAGATAAATGACGCGGAGATTTAATTGAAAAAGACTTTAATTGTTACGGTCCTCCTGTGCGCGGCAGCACTCGCGCTGCGCATCGGAGGGCGCGCAGTCAGCGGATTTGCGGACTTTTATATCGAACGCACTAATGCCTTCTGGGTGAATACACTCGGAAGGCTTTCTTCGGTTTTTTCATTTTCACTGGTGGAGATCCTGATTTATATCCTGATTGCAGGTGCAGTATGCTGGGTGATCTGCATGTTCATTTTTGCGTGCGGGGGAAGAAAAGCATCGTTTTTAAAGCTCCTTGGGAAGGGCCTTGCAATTGCGCTGCCGCTCGCCGCGCTGATCTTCTTTCTCTTCGAGTCAAATGAGGATATAGGCTTTTACCGCACACCGTTTGCCGTTCATTACGGGTACGGAAACGGAAGCTACAGCACGTCGGAGCTGGCAGAAGTGTGTGAAATGATTGCGGGTGAGATCAACAACTGCGCAGATAGTGTGAGCCGCGGAGAGGACGGAACGATGGTGTGTGACAGCGGCCTGCGCGAGAGGGTGAAGAGCGGTATGGTACTGCTGGGAGAGAAATATGACTGGCTTTCCGGCACGTATTCCACACCGAAGCCTGTACTTTTTTCAGAGCTTATGTCATATACGAATATGGCGGGCATTTTTTCGGCCTATACGATGGAGGCCAATTATAACGCTGATATGACACAGTACAACCTGCCTTTCTCTATAAGTCACGAACTTGCCCATGTCAAAGGCATTCTCCGGGAGAACGAGGCTAACTTTATCGCGTACCTGAACTGCAGGAACGCCGAGGATGCGGATATATACTATTCAGGAATGCTGTCCGGATGGGTGTACTGCGGCAACGAGCTCATAAAGAGGGATAAAAAGCGCTGGGAAGAGATTTATTATACGCTGGATGCGCGAGCCAGACATGATTTGATTGCAAATAACGAATTCTGGAATTCATATAAAGGCAAAGTGTCGGAGACGGCAGAGAGATTTAATGACTCTTACCTGAAAGGCCGGGGCCAGACGGAGGGAACACTGTCCTATGACAGGGTGGTAGACCTGATTGTATCCTATGAAGCCGGCAATATGCCGCCGAAGTGAAAGCAATCCGGCCGAGTCGGGTCGTGACACGTCGCGGGACTTGACCGGTGAGGCATAAGGCTGGCGAGACTTGAAAAATTTTAGTTGCATTCCCACCGCCCGCGGTGTATGATATGCGGGTAAGTTTTATATGCACACGGAATCTGACCGGTGGCGTGGACGACGGCGTTCTGTCATCAGTTGGGCTTCGATGTGCGTTTTTGTTTTTGATAGTATCTGCGGAGTGAAGAACGCCGGATACGGCTGAAAATATGTCAGCCGGTGCAGAACTGAGTCTGTCTTGTTCCTTGTGTGAGCGGGACGAAAGGCGGATGCTGCGCATTTGCAGAATATTTAAGGAGGGTACACTATATGAACTTAATACTTCCGGAATCCTATGATCCGCACATGACTGTGCGGGAGACACAGGCAGCAATCAAGTTTATCAGGGATACATTTCAGAAAGAATTTGGTCGTGAGATGAACCTCGAGAGAATTTCCGCGCCGCTTTTCGTAGATCAGGCCTCCGGTCTTAATGATAATCTGAACGGTGTTGAGAGACCCGTGCAGTTTGATATGAGATCTATACCCGGCGAGACCTTCGAAGTAGTTCAGTCTCTCGCAAAATGGAAGCGGTATGCCCTGAAGCGCTACGGCTTTGAACCGGGCGAAGGTCTCTACACGAATATGAACGCGATCCGCCGCGACGAGGATCTGGATAACCTGCACTCATGCTATGTGGATCAGTGGGACTGGGAGATGGTCATAAGAAAAGCCGACAGAACGCCGCAGGTGCTCCACACTGTGGTTGAAAATATCTTTAAGATCATTAAGCACATGGAGCATGAAGTCTGGTATAAATGGCCGGATGCAGTCTACAGGCTGCCGGAAAAAATCAGCTTTGTGACAACGACTGAACTTGAGGAGAGATGGCCGGACAAGTCCCGCAAGGAGCGCGAGAACCTGATCACAAAGGAGAAGGGTGCTGTCTTTATCGAGAAGATAGGCTGGCCTCTGCTTGATGGCGAACCGCACGACGGCCGTGCCCCGGACTATGATGACTGGAACCTGAACGGAGACATTATTTTCTGGTTCGAACCGCTTCAGTGCGCGCTGGAGATTTCCTCCATGGGCATCCGTGTCAGTGAGGAGTCGATGCTCGCACAGCTCGATCAGGTCAACTGCCAGTACAGAAAGAAGCTGCCCTATCACAAAATGCTCCTTGCCGGTGAACTTCCGTATTCGATCGGCGGCGGCATCGGGCAGTCCAGACTATGCATGCTGCTGCTCGGAAGAGTACATGTCGGCGAAGTCCAGGCCTCGATCTGGCCGGTTGAAATGAGAGAGAAGTGTGCGGAAAAGGGCATTCTTCTGCTGTAAGCTTGATTCTGAATGAATAATGATGCTGATAAGGGACGATTCCCGGGTATCCGGATGCATATGCCGGATGTGCGGAAATCGTCCCTTATATGTATGTCCTGCCTGCCGGGCGGGAACTGAATTTCTAATGACAACGCCTGTCTGACGGCATGCGGGAAGTTTAGTTAACATTTGTTAAATATTGACTATTGACAGGTGCATTTTATTATTTATTGTGTTAGCATATATTAGTATGGATGTCTTTCTGCGTGAGACGGACACATGAAAAGCAGTTTTATCGGAGGCGGCGCGTTCCTTTTTATGTCTCACTGGCGGAAGCTGAAATACGCGGAAAATGCAGAAAACCGACCTGCGTTCATGTACCAAGGAGAGCATTGTTTATGGAAGCTAAAAAGAATTACGGACACATCTTCGGCGTGATCCTCAGTGAAGTGAAAGAGTTCAGGGCGGCCTCATTCCTGACCCCCTGTTTCATGATCCTGGAAGTCGTTGTCGAGACGCTGATTCCGCTCCTTATGGCATCGATCGTCGATAATGGAGTCCAGAAGGGCGACATGCGCCACATCCTGATCATCGGAACATGTATGCTCGGACTTGCCATTGCCGGCCTCATCACCGGCGTGCTGGGCGGATATTTCGGAGCGATGGCATCGACCGGTCTTGCCAGAAATCTGAGAAAGTCTATGTTCAGGAATATCCAGACATACTCGTTCTCGAACATCGACAAGTTCAGTACATCCGGTCTGGTCACAAGACTTACGACGGATGTGACTAATGTGCAGAATGCGTACCAGATGATTCTGCGTATGGCGATCCGCGCTCCTTTCTCAATGATCATTGCCATGATCATGGCATTTATCATTAATTCCCGGATCGCGTCGATCTATCTCGTGGCGGTCATTCTGCTCGCTATTGTTCTGTTCTTTATCATGCAGAGAGCGACCAAGTATTTCCGTCAGGTGTTCAAGAAATACGACGCGCTGAATGAAAGCGTACAGGAGAACGTTACCGGCATCCGCGTTGTCAAAGCATATGTCCGCGAGAGCTACGAAATCGACAAGTTCGGCAAGGCTGCCGATAACATCTATAACCTCTTCAAGACAGCGGAATATAATGTCATCGTCAATATGCCGATCATGACAGGTACTGTGTACACAGTCATCCTGCTCATCTCATGGGTCGGCGCGCACATGATCATCCAGAACAGTCTCACCACCGGCGAGCTCATGTCGCTCCTTGCTTACTGTATGAACATTCTGATGTCTCTCATGATGCTGGGAATGGTCTTTATCATGATCACAATGTCTTCTGCGTCCGCTGAGCGTATCGCGGAAGTCATAGAGGAGCAGAGTGATATTACAAATCCGGAGGATCCGGTCATGGAAGTCCCGAACGGATCTATTGATTTCAACCATGTCAACTTCTCATACAGAAAGGGCAGCAGTGAGTTCGTCCTTAAGGACATTGATCTGCATATCAGGTCAGGCGAGACGATCGGCGTGATCGGCGGTACGGGCTCCGCTAAATCGTCACTGGTCAACCTGATTTCGCGGCTTTATGACGTGAGTGAAGGTTCCCTGGAAGTCGGCGGCATTGATGTTCGCAAGTACGATCTGACCATGCTGAGAGATGAAGTCTCTGTCGTCCTGCAGAAGAATGTTCTCTTCTCCGGGACAATTATTGAAAACCTCCGGTGGGGCCGACCGGACGCGACAGAGGAAGAGTGCATTGAAGCATGCCGCATGGCCTGCGCCGATGAGTTCATCGAGAAAATGCCTTTCGGATACAACACTTACATAGAACAGGGCGGAACAAACGTGTCCGGCGGACAGAGACAGCGTCTCTGCATCGCCCGCGCCCTGATCAAGAAACCGAAAGTACTGATACTCGACGATTCTACTTCCGCAGTCGATACGGCTACGGATGCCAGGATCCGCAAAGCTATGAGGGAGTTCATACCCGGCACGACCAAGATCATCATCGCACAGAGAATATCTTCTGTCGAGAGTGCGGATCGGGTCATCGTCATGGACGAGGGCAGAGTCAGCGGGTTCGATACACCGGCAAATCTTCTTAAAAACAATTCGATCTATAGGGATGTTTATGAGACTCAGATGGCCGGCGGCGGTGATTTTGACATGAAAGGAGGCGAAAAGTGATGGCCGGTAAGAAAAACGCTAATGAGACACTTACTCCTGAAGAACTGGAAAAGGCAAGAAGATCCGGTGCCGGCGGGCGTCAGATGCGCGGTGTCAAAGTCAAAGTCGATAATGCGGGAGAAATCTTTAAGCGCCTTATGACGTATGTTGCCAGGAGATACAAGTTCCATCTTGCCGCTGTGGTGGTCTGTATCCTGACAGCGGCTCTGGCCAATGTTCAGGGAACCATGTTCATGAGAACACTCATCGACAGCTATATCACGCCCCTTATCGGCTCGGAATCTCCGGATTACTCGCCGCTTCTTTCCGCTATCCTGCGCGTCGCATGCTTTTACGCGATCGGTGTTATAGCATCTTATGCGCATCAGAGGATCATGGTCGTCGTCACTCAGGGGACGCTGCGCGATCTCCGCAAGGAGATGTTCGAGCATATGGAGAGTCTTCCGATCAGATATTTCGACACGCACAGCCACGGCGACATAATGTCCATGTACACGAATGACATTGACACACTGCGCCAGATGATCAGCCAGTCAATGCCCCAGTTCCTGAACAGTCTGATCACGGTCATAAGCGTATTTGTCTCCATGCTGATCCTGTCTGTCCCGCTGACGGCCGTGACCTGCGCCATGGTCGCCGTGACACTGTTCGTGACCGGAAAAGTCGCAGGTCAGTCCGGCCGGTTCTTTGTGAAGCAGCAGAGGGATATCGGCACAGTCAACGGCTACATCGAGGAGATGATGGCAGGCCAGAAGGTCGTCAAGGTCTTCAACCATGAAGATGAGGCGATCGAAGAGTTCAATGAACTAAATGACCGTCTGTTCGACAGCGCAAATAAAGCGAACAGGTTCGCGAATATTCTCATGCCGATCAATGCCCAGCTCGGCAACCTCAGCTATGTCATCTGCGCTGTTGTCGGAGGCGCTCTCATGATCTTCGGGCACAGCATGACGGTCGGCAAACTTGCTTCTTTCCTTACCTTTAACAAGAGCTTCTCGATGCCGATCAATCAGATCTCCCAGCAGCTCAATTCCGTAGTCATGGCCCTTGCGGGTGCCGACAGAGTCTTTAAGCTTCTCGATGAGGAGCCGGAGTACGATGACGGCTACGTCATGCTGGTCAACGCGGAGATCGCGGAGGATGGCACAATTACCGAGACCGATAAGCACACCGGTCACTGGGCGTGGAAACACTATCACAAGGCGGACAACACCACAACATATCAGCAGCAGAAGGGTGAGATCGTCATGCTGGGCGTTGACTTCGGCTACAATCCCGATAAAATGGTCCTGCATGATATCAAGCTCTACGCAAATCCCGGCCAGAAGATCGCTTTTGTCGGTTCCACTGGTGCCGGCAAGACGACGATCACTAACCTGATCAATCGTTTCTATGATATTCAGGACGGAAAGATCCGCTACGACGGTATCAACATCAATAAGATAAAGAAGCCCGACCTTCGAAGATCGCTCGGCATTGTTCTTCAGGATACGCACCTTTTCACGGCGACTGTCATGGAAAATATCCGCTACGGAAAGCTTGACGCGACGGATGAGGAAGTCTATGCCGCAGCGCGCCTTGCAAATGCTCACGGATTCATCAAAAGACTTCCCCAGGGCTACAATACAATGCTCCACGGTGACGGCTCCAACCTGTCCCAGGGACAGAGGCAGCTGCTTGCGATTGCCCGCGCCGCTATTGCGGACCCGCCGGTCCTCATCCTCGATGAGGCCACAAGTTCGATCGACTCCCGCACAGAGCGCATTGTCCAGGAGGGAATGGATAAGCTTATTTCGGGCCGCACGTCATTTGTCATCGCCCACCGTCTGTCTACAGTACGAAATTCGGACTGCATCATGGTCCTTGAGCAGGGCCGGATTATCGAGCGCGGAACGCATGATGACCTGATTGCCCAGAAGGGTAAGTATTATCAGCTGTACACGGGTATGGAAGTGAGCTCGTAATACCATAAGAATACAGGGGCTGCCGCAATAAGGCGCGCCGCCGCTATATATGGCAGACATCATTTGCAAATGTCTGCCATATATAATGGCGGCACCGTCTAATGCGGCAGCCCTTTTTATGAATAAAAAAGGCACCGCCTTTCGGCGATGCCTATCTGGAAAGTATAGGGCTCGAACCTACGACCTTTCACACGTCAAGCGAATGCTCTCCCAGCTGAGCTAACTTTCCATCCGTGCTCCTTGCGGTGCAACAAAATGAATTATAGCAGACGATCTTTTGTTTAGCAAGTATTATTTTCAAATTTTCGAAATAATCTTGCCGCGCGGCTCATCAGGGTGAGACGGTATCCTGCGGATGTTCCTGAATTTCGCTTCATACTGTCGGAGACATGGGCAAGTGGAAGTTTACGTTAGAAAATATTACTGAGATTATTACATACAGTCCTAAATAGTGTAAAATAAGTACATAAGATTATGTAAGGCAAAAAGGATACCCCAGGGTTCGGCGGGGGAGAAAGATCCAGAGGTCAATGTATGGCAATAAAAATCACTATATTCGCAATTCTGGTCCTGGCAGTGTTTCTTGTCTACGCAGCCTGGCCGTATAATAAGAGAAAAGAGCGCATGCAGATCTTCAAAGCGCAGTACATTGCTCACCGGGGCCTTTACGACAATGATGGTCCGGCGCCGGAGAATTCAATGGCTGCTTACGAGAAGGCGGCAGAAGCAGGCTACGGTATCGAACTTGATGTCCGAATGACGGATGACTGCCAGATGGTCTGTTTCCATGACCCATCCCTGAAGAGGGCTACCGGAGCAGAGGGCAGCATCGAGGACCATAGTCTGGGGAAACTTCTGAACCTGCGACTCTTTAATTCCCGGGAGCCGATCCCGATATTCTGGGAAGTGCTCCAGAATATTCACGGGAGAGTGCCGCTCATTGTTGAGATCAAGGCGGAGAAAAATTCCGATATCGATCAGCTGTGCAGGGAAGTGGCATTCTGCCTGGATGCCTACGAGGGGGACTACTGTATAGAATCTTTCCATCCGAAGGTCGTTCGATGGTTCAGGAAAAACCATCCGCAGGTGGTCAGAGGCCAGCTCACGGAGCGCTTTGTTAACGAGGGAGTGCAGAGCTTTGTGCTTACATGGTGCCTGTTCAACTTTCTGACTAAGCCGGACTTTATCGCATATAATAAGAAGGATATCCATACAAAAGCTTTCGGGTTCCTGAGATATGTCTGCGGTGCCTCAATGGTCGGATGGACGATCCACAGCGCAGAAGAGATCGAAGAGATGCGTGAATGCTATGATGTGTTCATTTTTGAGCATTTTACACCGCCGGAACTGGATACGGCGAAAAAAGAGGCATTGCTCGCCGCCGCGAAAGGAACAGTACCTATGAATATTGTGAGAAAGCATATGTTTATCGACGGAAGAGTTCAGGGTGTCGGCTTCAGATATCACTCCACATATATCGCGCAGCATGTCGGGGTCACCGGCTGGGTCAGGAATCTTTATGATGGGCGTGTGGAGATGGAAGCCCAGGGTACGCCCGAGCAGATCGAGGAGATGATGAGCCGACTCGGCAATCAGCGGTATATCAGCATCACCGGTGTTGAATCCACCGATGTTCCGCCGGATCCGAGGTCCGTCGATTTCCGTGTAAAATACTGATTGCGACCGCTTTGACAGCCGCATGCGCATGTCTGGATTTCTCAGCCGCACGTGCAATGTTTTTCCGCGAGGGTAAATGCTTTGCCGGCGAAGCGCATTTCATGAGCAGCCTGTCTGAAGTTTTTGAATGCCCGCATGTTTTCTTCAAAGTACAAAAAGACCTCTTGAATTTATGATAAAACAGGAATAGAATACGACTCGGAGCGAATATACAGTTAAATGTATTATGCGGGAGTGAGTCGTAGACAATGCAGAAGGAAAATGTAGACAGTAAAATCCTCATTAATCGCTTTGCAAGATTTTTTGTTGAACTGAAACTGGAACATGCGATACCGTTCATATTATATCTCATTGGTTATCTGCTCTGGTTCAAGCTTCTGGAGGATATTCCGAGGGCAAGATATCATGATCTGGCATCCTTTATTGACAGGATGATACCATTTGCGGAAATCTTTATCGTTCCATATATTTCATGGTTTGCGCTTCAGGCGGCATGGGTGTCATTTCTCTTTTTCTATGACAGAGAAGCCTATGATAAGCTTGTGACTATACTGATGTTCGGAATGACGGTGTTTCTTATCGTGTCTACAGTCTATCCTACAGCTCTGACACTGAGACCGTGGCATGTGGCCAGGGAAAATGTCTTCGTGGATATGGTAAGGTGGCTCTGGCGTATTGACACGTCGACAAATGTGTGGCCGAGCATTCACGTATACAATACGACAGCTTTGATTTTTACTCTCTTCACGACAAGAGACCGGAACGTGATCTTGAAGGTGCGGGTGCCGATGTTCGTCTGGTGTGTACTGATCATTCTCTCGACGATGTTCCTAAAGCAGCACTCTGTCGGCGATGTTCTAAGCGGTCTTGCTCTGGCGGGTATAGGCTATTTGCTGGTCTACATAAAAGGCCTTGTCGTGACTTTCCGTTCGTTCGACAGCAGAGTGGAACAGGTCATTGAAGGTCTGTATCTTGATTAAAATATAGTTGCAAAGCAGAGCGTATTGATGCTATAATACCTCTTGGACGATTAGCTCAATGGGAGAGCACTCGCTTCACGTGTGAGGGGTTACAGGTTCGAGCCCTGCATCGTCCATAAAGCCATCGGGAAGCCGATGGCTTTTAGTTTATCTCGGTTGGGAAGTCCCGACCCTTAAGCGGCGGAGCATGTCAGACTCCGGAAACACTCATGATTTTTAAAGGAGAAAGCAGCTATGAAGATCGGTTTTGGATGTGACCACGCAGGTGTGGAACTTAAGCAGGCACTCATGGAGTTCTTGAAAGGAATGGGACATGAATGTGTGGATTATGGTAATTATGACCCGAATGACCGTACAGATGATTATCCGGAATTCGGAAGAAAAGTCGGTGAGGCTATTATGCGCGGCGAAGTCGAAAAAGGAGTGCTGATCTGTGGAACCGGAGTAGGTATTTCTCTTGCTGCCAATAAGATACCGGGTATCCGCGCGTGCGTATGCAGCGAACCTTATTCCGCGAGACTGTCTGTACAGCACAATAATGCCAATATTATTTCTCTCGGCGCCCGCGTCGTCGGCCGCGAACTGGCTAAAGATATCGTCAGCGCTTTCTTTAATGCCGAGTTCGAGGGAGTGAGACATGCGCGCAGGGTCCAGATGATCACGGATATCGAGGAGACATACAGTATTCATCCGAAAGATTAATGTTTTTGCATTGATTTTCTGCGAGAGATTGTGCTTTTTTTAATACAATCCAGCAAAAAATGGGCAAAAACAGCCAAAAATGGGAATTTTTACACCTCAATTAGCCAAAATTTAACAAATCTGTAATAAATCGGATAGGCAAACTTGATTTTTAAGAAGTGCTGTGATATAGTATCTGACGTAGGAAAAAGTTTGTTAAAAAATTATTACAAATTTGACCAAAGATTTTTGAGGTGAATGTATGAAGAAAAGATTACTCAGTGTTCTGCTTGCGGCAATGTTTACTGTGACAGCAGTGACACCGGCTCTTGCTGACGAGGAAGATGATCTTCGTGAGCAGAAAGCACAGGCAGAAGAGGAACTCGACGACACACAGGCAGCCTTGAACGACCTTGCGGCAAAGCGTCAGGAAATTCAGGCACAGATCAGTGAACTGAATGCTGACATTGTAGATCTCATGGTTCAGATCGACCAGGCTCAGAAAGACATCGATACAACAACGACAAAGATCGATGAGACGACAACTGAGATCGCTGAGACCGAAGTCGAACTGAAAGAGTCCGAACAGAAGCGTGACAAACAGCATGATGACATGATGAAGCGTATCCAGTACATCTACGAGAACGGCGGAAACGTCGGCTGGGTCGCGGTAATGCTTGATTCGGATGACATTACTTCTTTTGCAAATAAAGCTGAATATGCAAGCGAACTGCATGCGGCAGACCGCTCAGCACTTCAGGAATATATTGATACTGTTGATGAGATCGAAGAGCTTAAGGCCGGACTTGAGGACCAGAAAGCATCTCTCGAGGAGAAGAAAACTCTTCTTGTGAACCAGAAGGCATCTCTTGAGGATCAGAATGCTGAGCTCAACAGACAGCTTGAGGTCAAAAAGGCTACCGATGCTGATTATGAATCACAGATCGCAGAGGCGCGTGAACAGGCGGATGAAATCAGCAGCCTGATCAGCAGACAGGAAGAAAGACTCAGCGAGATCAAGGAAGAGAAGCGTGCAGCAGCGGCGGCAGCTGCTGAGGCAGCAGCAAGAGCTGAGGCGGCTGCGCAGGCAGCGGCTCAGGCAGCACAGGAAGCTGAGGAAGCTGAAGCGGCAAGACTTGCGGCTGAGGCCAGAGCGGCTTCTAAGGAAGCAGCACAGCGCGCATCCGGCTCCGGCAACAACGCCGCAGCGGAAGAGGCGGCCGAGAGAGCAGAGCGTCAGGCTGAGAAAGCCGAGCGCGAGGCAGCTGAGGCAGCAGCTCGTAAGGCAGCAGCCGAAGAAGCGGCCCGCCAGGAAGCAGCCCGCCAGGCAGCAGCTGAAGAGGCAGCCCGCCAGGCAGCGGAAGCTGAGCGTCAGGCAGAAGAAGAAGCCCGCCGCGCAGCAGAGGAAGAAGCCCGCCGCGAGGCAGAGGAAGAAGCTCGCCGTCAGGCAGAGGAAGAAGAAGAGGAAGAGGAATCCTACAGCTCCGGAAGTTCTTCAGGATATGGCATTGTTGATTATGCTGATCAGTTTGTCGGATGCCCGTATGTTTGGGGAGGCAATTCCCTGACAAACGGCTGTGACTGCTCGCATTTCGTTTACAATGTTCTCAAGAACTGCGGCGTTTACAGCGGTGGCTACATGACATCGGGAGAATGGGCATATGCAGGAAGAAGCGTAAGTAGCCTTTCCTCAGCACAGGCCGGCGATGTCATCGTCTACTCCGGTCACGTTGCGATCTACGATGGTGAGGGCGGTATCGTTGAGGCCAAGGGAAGCCAGTGGGGCATCACTCATGACCGCAGCGCGACATGCAAGTCTATCGTTGCTATCAGAAGATTCACATAATTAAGTATTGATCTACCGGGACCTGCACATATGTGCAGGTCCTTTTGCGTGTTGGCCGGCTTTAGCCAGTCTATCCGATTGTAACAGTTCAGACAGGCTGCTGCGAAGTCCGAAAACCGGCGCAAACATCATCTTCATCGAAAAACGCAGGTCCTACCCTGCGAGCCAAAAAAGCTGACGCTTTTGGTCTCTCGGTCGGACCAGCAATGTTTTTCTCACGAAGATGGATGCTTTGCTGACGGAAGCGTAATGCTGGGGCAGCCTGTCTGAACTGATACCATTTTGTGCTTGCAAACACACTTTTAGGGTCATAACACTTGCTTAATTTGAAAAATGAGGGTATCATATGTTAGGACTTTTACTAGAATAGTTTACATAAGGCGTCAGCCGGGTGCATAATGTGCGACCGGCAGGATATGCCATACGATATTTCGTTGATTTAGAGGTGACAATATGACCAGAAGACAGTTGATGGAAAAGCGCAAGAAGCGCAAGAGACAAAAACTGATCTTGCGCACCGTGCGCATTGCGGGAGCGGCAGCGGCTGTGATAGCGCTTATATGTCTGATCACTTTCGTTATAGTTCCTCATTTCAGAACTGAGGAGGAAGAGCCGGCCGAGGTCGAATATGTATCCGGAGATACGGCTATCAGACAGACGATATCAGACTCCGCGACAGGACAGGACGGCTGGAATGTTGATGACAATGGATGGTGGTACAAAAATCCGGATGATACACAGTATGTAAGCGGCTGGAAGACAATCGAAGGCCAGAGATATTATTTTATGGACGACGGTTACCTTGCGACGGGCTGGGTAAACACCGGTGATAATTCGGACGCGTTCTTTGATCCGAGTGGCATTCTTGATCCTACAGCTAAACAGAAGCTTGTGGCTCTGACCTATGATGACGGTCCTTCCCAGAACACCGGCAGGATTCTGGACGTCCTTGAAAAGTATAATGCCAAGGCTACATTCTTCGTTGTAGGTATTCAGGCGGATTATTATCGCGATGAGTTAAAACGTGAGTATGCCCTCGGTATGGAGATCGGTTCTCATACGTTTGAGCACGAGATACTGTCTCTCATTACAGCTGACGAGATTATCTCGACAATGAGCAAGAACGACAAACTGCTCGATAATTTGATTGGCTTTACTCCGACAATCATGCGTCCGACAGGCGGCGGTGTCAATGATACTGTCTATGAAAATGTTGATAAGCCGATGATCCAGTGGGATGTTGACACCCTTGACTGGCAGACAAAGGATCCGCAGTCAACTCTCAAGGCCAGCGTCGAGGGAGTTCAGGATGGTTCTGTCATCCTGATGCATGATCTTTTTGAGGCAACTGCTGACGCGACAGAACTTGTAGTGCCTGCCCTTCAGGAGATGGGTTATAAGATGGTCACGGTATCGGAGCTTGCAGCTCAGTATGGCTATACGCTTGAGCCGCACAAGGAATACTATGATTTTTATCCGAAGAACTCTCCGGATGAGAGAATTCGGGAACTCTATTCGGAAGACTGATCCTGCTTATCTGTGAACATCGACTGACGTGCGGATCCTGATCTTTGGAGTGCATGGCAGCGCAGAGCGGCTGAACACTGTGTTCACCGGGCTGTTTTCGCGCGAACAGAGGGCCATATAGTAAAAGTAACCAAGAAACGCGGGATCCCCGCGTTTCTTTTTGGTTTTACAGCAGTAATAATTCGTGCTATATTCTTTAACTGTGTTAGTGTATCAAAAACATGAAAAATGGAGTCCTATATGAGTAATATCAGAAGAGAAGACATAAGAAACATAGCAATTATCGCCCATGTTGATCACGGTAAGACTACGCTAGTCGACGGCATGCTGCGCCAGAGCGGAGTATTCAGGGATAACCAGGAAGTTCGGGAAAGAGTTATGGACTCCGGCGATATAGAGCGGGAGAGAGGCATCACGATTCTCTCCAAGAATACCGCAATCGAATATGACGGCGTCAAGATCAATATCGTTGACACTCCCGGTCATGCTGATTTCGGCGGTGAGGTGGAGCGTGTCCTCAAGATGGTGAACGGCGTCATCCTGCTTGTAGACGCATTTGAAGGAACAATGCCCCAGACGAAATTTGTACTGAAGAAGGCTCTTGCCCTGGACCTTCCGGTCATCGTATGCATCAATAA
Organism: Lachnospiraceae bacterium; assembly: GCA_045112915.1. Lineage (GTDB taxonomy): Bacteria > Bacillota > Clostridia > Lachnospirales > Lachnospiraceae > Chordicoccus. The sequence continues at coordinate 29,851 of JBGUIK010000027.1, read as the reverse complement.
GATCGACCGGCCCGAGGCGAGACCTGAGGAAGTCGTGGATGAAGTGCTGGAACTTCTCATGGACCTAGATGCGTCGGACGAACAGCTTGAATGCCCGTTCCTGTATGCCTCAGCGCGAGAGGGCACCTGTTCCGCAGATCCCAATGTGGACGGAACTGATTTAAAGCCCCTCTTTGAGACGATCATTGACTATATTCCTGCACCGGAAGGTGACCCGGAGAAGGGCACTCAGATACTCATCTCGACGATTGACTACAATGAGTATGTGGGAAGAATCGGCATCGGCAAGGTGGATAACGGTTCAATCCGCGTCGGACAGGACATTGTCCGCGTGAACTATCATGATCCGAGTGTCCATGAGAAGACCCGAATCACAAAGCTCTATGAGTTCGACGGGCTGAAGAAGGTCGACGTTCAGGAATCGACTGTCGGCTCTATAGTAGCTATTTCGGGAATTTCGGATCTGATGATCGGCGATACCCTCTGCGTTGCGGGACAGGAGGATCCGATTCCGTTCCAGAAAATCACGGAGCCCACGATTTCCATGAACTTCATAGTCAACGACAGCCCGCTGGCCGGACTTGAAGGTACCTACTGCACATCGAGGCAGATCCGCGAGAGGCTTTTCCGGGAACTCAATACCGACGTGTCTCTGCGCGTTGAAGACACCGAGAACACGGATACATTCAAAGTCAGCGGACGAGGCGAGCTGCATCTCTCCGTCCTGATCGAGACCATGCGCCGCGAGGGATACGAATTTGCGGTTTCCAAGGCTGAAGTTATTTACAAGAGGGATGAGGCAGGTCATCTGCTTGAGCCCATTGAGGCAGCCACTGTTGATGTCGCCGGTGATTATTCGGGAACGGTCATCAGCATGCTGTCCGAGCGAAAGGGAGAGCTGCAGAGCATGGAAACGCTCTCTGACGGAACTACCCGCCTTGAGTTCATGATACCAGCCAGAGGACTTATCGGTATTCACGGGAATCTGCTGACTGCGACCAAGGGAACAGCGGTCCTGAACTCCATCTTTGAGTGCTATGCTCCGTACAAGGGAGATATCACCTTCAGAAAGAACGGATCTCTTATCGCTTTCGAGGATGGCGATGCGGTTGCCTACGGACTCTTTGCCGCCCAGGAGCGCGGAGCTCTGTTCATCTCGCCCGGTACGAGAGTATACGCCGGCATGGTCGTCGGTGAGAGCGCAAAACCTGAGGAGATTGAGATCAATGTATGCAAGACAAAGCATCTGACCAATACCAGATCCTCTAATGCGGATGAAGCTCTGACGCTGACTCCGCCCAGGATCCTGTCTCTGGAACAGGCTCTGGATTATATTGATTCCGATGAGCTGCTCGAAGTCACACCGAAGTCACTTCGAATCAGGAAACGCATTCTCGACTCCAGGCTGCGCAAGAGAGCTAACAACAATAAATAATGAAGAAATTACGTGCCGCTCGCCGGTCCCCCATGCGGACTTTGGCGGGCGGCTTTTTGACAATTTGTCCAAAAACTGTTGCGGAAATTTATATTATTTGTTAATATATTTTTCATAAGTTAGTGATTTGTGACTGGAACGGCAGGCAAGGCTCACTATTTTAGCATTCAGCATAGGCTGATGTATTAGTGTGCGGATATGCCTGTTTTTTTTATGCTTGTGCCGCATTATACATATATCGGCTCGCCGGCGGGTATGCCGCTGGATATGCGGTCCCCGCCGGGCTGAATGTGCAGATGGCTATGCAGCGGTGCATGAACTGCGGCAGGCAAAGCCGCAGCCGTGTGCCGATTTTCAATTTTTAGGAGACCTGCTTTGAAGGTAATTAAGTCGCTCAATAACAATATGGTCCTTGCCTCTGACGATAACGGCAGGGAGTGTATCTATAAAGGCAAGGGCATCGGGTTTCAAAAGAAAAAGGGAGACCCGATTGAAGCGGATAAGATAGAGAGAAGTTTTGTGCCTGCAGATGAGGAGGAGAGCAGGCATTTTCAACAGCTGTTCACCGAAATTCCGGAAGAGTACTGGGATATGGCGGGGAAGGTCGTTGATTACGCGAGGAAGAGGCGTAAGCTCAAGATCACGGATAAGGTCATTCTTCCTCTGTGCGATCATATAGCAGGCGCAGTCGAGCGATATCAGCAGGGCATTGCTCTGGACAATCCGATGCTCTGGGATGTGAAGCGTGTGTATCCGAAGGAGTTCCGTGTCGGCATGTATGCGCTGACCCTCATAAAAGAGAGCTTCGACATTGAGATGAAGGAAGACGAGGCTGCCTACCTGGCCTATCATTTTGTGATCGATGAGCTCGGTCAGCAGGAAGGTGTTGATCCCGGACTTATGACGGAGATCGTAGGCAGGATCATCGAAATTGTCGAGAAATCTTTCCAGATAGAACTCAACGAGGAGGACTGGAATTACCAGAGATTTCTCACCCACCTGAAATTTTTCGTGAACCGTGTGATCGATCGTGAACCGAACGAGGAATCGGAAGATCAATCGCTGTTCGAGGAAGTAAAGGGGCACTATCCGCGCGTCTATAAATGTGTAGAGCGCATTTCCGACTATATACTTATAGAACATCACTATGACGTTAACCGTGATGAACAGCTGTATCTCATGATGCATCTTGAGAGGGTGACAAGAAAGGCAGTTCGCCGGAAAACAACCTGATAACGGACCCGACAGTTCCATACGGAGCTGAATATTATACAAAAAAGGAGGGATGACTTATGGCAATGGATTATGAATCCGTGTCGAAACAGATTATCGACAAAGTCGGTGGATCTGGCAACATTGCAAGTGCTGAGCACTGCATGACAAGACTCCGTCTTATTCTCAATGATGAGAGTAAGGCAGACGACGAGGCGGTCAAGGCAATTAAAGGCGTCAAGTCAGTCATAAAGCAGGGCGGCCAGTATCAGGTCGTCATCGGAAATGAGGTAGGCAGCCTCTTCCCGGTATTTAAGAAAGTGGCAGGCATCAAGGGCGATGCCGCAGCAGCTCCCGCCAAGGCGGAAGGCCCGATCATCCAGAGAATCTTCGGATTCGTAGCAGGCATTATGACCCCGCTTCTGCCGGGTATGCTTGGAACCGGTATGGTAAAGGTCCTTCTGACCCTTCTCACAGCTATGGGAATCATGGACGCAAGCCAGACGACCTACATCATCCTCTACGGAATGGCAGATTCCTTCTTCTATTTCCTGCCGATCCTTCTCGGATGGAGTATTGCCAAGAAGACCAACCACAGCGTACCGCTCTTCATGGTCATCGGCGCAGCCCTAATTTATCCGGATTTCGTCACTATGATGAGTGCGGCCGGCGCGACAGAAGGTATCAAGTACGGCACATTCCTCGGACAGAACTGCGTATATCTCTTTGGATTTATACCGGTCATCTGTACAACATACACATCCTCCATGCTCCCGATGGCTCTTATGGCGCCGGTCATGGTGGCTGTCGAGGATTTTGCTGACAGAGTTTCTCCGAACCTGGTCAAGTCTTTCCTTAAGCCGATGCTCTTCTGCCTGATCTGTACACCAATCGTTGTCTGCATTCTCGGACCTCTCGGCGGTGTCATCGGTACAGCTCTTGCATCTGTATTTGCTATGATGTACGGTGCGGTTCCGTGGCTCACAGTCGCAATTCTTTCCGCGCTCATGCCGTTCATCGTCATGACAGGTATGCACTATGCCCTGCTGCCGCTCTTTATGAGCAATATCGCTAATCTGGGCTATGACGTAGTCATCCTTGTCACCATGTTCTGCTCCAATATCGCGCAGGGCGGCGCCTGCTTCGGCGTTGCTGCCAAGACAAAAGATATCGAGACAAAATCCGAAGGCCTCGCCTGCGGCATTTCCGCTGCTGTTGCCGGTATCACTGAGCCGGGTATGTACGGTATCAACCTTCGCTTCATGAAGCCGATGTACGCTGCTGTCGCTGCGGCAGGTCTTTCCGGTCTCTGGTGCGGTCTTACAGGCGTTAAGGGCTACACGATGGGCGGCTCCCCGTCCTTCATGTCCCTCATCACATTCATCGGCGGCGACGCTTCTCAGAGCTTCGGCGTTATGCACGGTGTCGTCTTCGGCGCGATCGGCGGCGTTGTGTCTCTCGTTGTCGCTGCTGTCCTTGCATATATTCTTTACAACGACAAGGATGCAGGTGTAGGCGTTGCTCCGTCTGTCCCGGTAGCTGAGGAAGCAGAACCGAATAAGAAGCTTGTCGAGCAGTTCGACCTTGTATCTCCGATGGAAGGCACAGTTGTTCCTCTCGCGGAAGTCCCGGATGAAGTATTTGCTTCCGGCGCTCTCGGCGAAGGTGTCGCAATTCTTCCGACCGACGGCAACGTGTACTCACCGTGTGACGGCGCTATCACGACTCTGATGGATTCCCGCCATGCGATCGGCATGGTCGCTGACAACGGCGTTGAGCTTCTTATCCACGTAGGTCTTGACACAGTAGCTATGAACGGCGCTCCGTTCGAATACAAGATCAAGCAGGATCAGGAAGTCAAGAAGGGTGATCTGCTCCTCGTTGCGGATCTTAAGGCAATCGAAGCTGCCGGCTACAAACTGTTCACACCTATCATCGTTACTAACAGTGAGGACTATGTTTCTATCAAGCCTACGGCTGAGGGAACTGTAGCCCATGGCGATAAACTCATGACAATTGCATAATTTTTAGTGTCATTATTAAGGCGGCTTTATGGGCGGAGGCTGATGTGCCGGACCCATTTGGCCGCCTGCATTTTCCGGCGCGGTGGATTTCTTTAAAGGAAGTTACCTGTAGAGCATCCTTGACCATAATACAGGGAGGTATATATGTCTGTTTTGAGAGATGATTTTTTATGGGGCGGCGCGACAGCCGCTAATCAGTGCGAAGGCGCATGGAATGAGGATGGCAAGGGGCCGTCCGTCTCCGATATGTGCACGAACGGCAGTCACACTGTGGTAAAGAGAGTGACACAGGAAATAGAGCCGGACACTCTGTATCCGTCCCACGAGGCTATCGACCATTACCATCGCTATGCGGAAGATATAGCACTTTTCGCGGAGATGGGTTTCAAATGCTATCGCATGTCCATTAACTGGACCCGCATTTTCCCGACCGGCATGGAGAGCGAGCCGAATGAGGCAGGTCTTGCGCACTATGACAAAGTCTTTGACGAGTGCAGAAAGTATGGAATTGAGCCTCTTGTCACGATTTCCCACTATGAACTTCCGTTTGAGCTTGTCAGGGAGTGCAATGGATGGGCATGCCGCAAGCTCATCGATTACTACATGAACTATGTGAAGGCCATCTTCGAGCGCTATAAGGACAAAGTCAAATACTGGCTGACATTCAACGAGCTTAACTGCGGTATGATGCCGCTCGGCAACGTTCTCGGCACGGGCACATTCCAGGGCTACAGCGGACCTTTCAACAAAGTTCCGGATAATCCGGCTCTCCGCCTCCAGGCAATGCACCACATGTTCCTTGCAAGCGCCAAGGCCGTCAAGTATGCACATGACAATTATCCGCAGTTCAAGATCGGAAACATGATCGCGTTCTGCACATCCTATGCGCTGACCTGCAATCCTGATGATGAGCTCTTTAATCAGGCTGTTATGCGCGAGCTGAACTGGTACTGCTCAGACGTTCAGGTGCGCGGTGCTTATCCTGCGTACGCGAAATCGATCTGGAAGAAATATGACTGTGAGCTTGTGACGGAGCCGGGCGATGACGCGATCCTTGCGGAAGGCAAAGTCGATTTCTATACGTTCAGCTATTACATGAGCTCTGCGCAGAGTGCGGATCCGGCTCAAAAAGTCGGTGAAGGAAATCTTGTCGGCGGCCTTAAAAATCCATATCTCAAGGCTTCCGACTGGGGCTGGCAGATCGATCCGAAGGGTCTCCGCTTTACACTTAATGAACTCTATGACAGATACGAGATCCCGCTCATGGTAGTCGAGAACGGCCTCGGCGCTTTCGATAAGATTGAGGAGGACGGTACAATCAATGATGATTACCGTATCGACTATCTGAGACTTCATATCGAGGAGATGAAAAAGGCTGTGGAGGACGGCGTAGACCTTATGGGCTACACACCGTGGGGCTGTATCGATCTTGTATCCGCATCCACAGGTGAGATGGCGAAGCGCTATGGCTTTATCTATGTCGAGAAGTATGACGACGGCACAGGAACTCTGAATCGCAGGAAAAAGAAATCATTTGATTGGTATAAAAAAGTCATTGCCACAAATGGGGATGACCTGGACTGACTAAAGTAGTATAATGCATGAGGAGCTGGTTTCCGGCTCCTCTTTTTAAATGTCAGGGTCCCGTTCGCAAGACGAATTTCCGGAATTATGGTCAGCGCCGATCGGCATTATTTCGGATGGGATCCCTGCTCGGCATTGCGGAGCCATTCTTATGATAGTGATATGATCCGGAGGATATAATGGCAAAAGAAAAAGCAGTCAAGACCAATGCTATGCGTATGCTGGACAAGCTGAAAATAAAATATGAAGTGCTAACTGTCGACATCCCGGAATTTGTCGACGGCGTGCAGATGGCAATGCTCGAGGGAGTTCCTGTTTGTGAATCCTTTAAGACTTTGGTGCTTCAGGGAAAAAGCAGGGAATTCTATGTATTTGTTCTCCCTGTCGATAAGGAGATCGATCTTAAGAGGGCTGCTTCGGCTGTCGGTGAAAAGAGCGTGGAGATGATCCATGTAAAAGACATTACGAAGATCACCGGCTATGTGCGGGGCGGGTGCAGCCCCCTCGGCATGAAAAAGAAATTCAGAACGGTGATAGCTTTGGAGTGCCGGAAGCATGAATCTATTTATGTGAGCGCAGGAAAAATCGGCACCAGTATGCACTTGAAGACCGATGATCTCATCCGGGCTTGTGAGGCGGAAATTGCCGATTTTACGGTTTAAAGTTGTACCGCATGTGCTTGACAGTGAAGATGTGTGCATATACAATCTTCTGAGCGAGACATGAGTTCATATCAGACAGAGAATCTCCTGCGCTGAGCACCGGGGTATATCGGAAGCCGGGCAGAAGCCTTCTGAATAGATTCATGGACCGCATTAAAAATCGAATAGTTATTTTGGAGGTCATACATATGTCAATTTTCAGGGGTTCAGGCGTAGCCATCGTGACGCCCATGAAGGAAAACGGCGAAGTCAACTATGATGCTTATGAGGCTCTTCTTGAGGATCAGATCAAGAATCATACGGACGCGGTCATCACAGTCGGCACGTCCGGTGAAGCACCGACGCTCGATGACGATGAGCATCTCGAAGTCATTAAGTTTACAGTAGAGGTCGTAAAGGGCCGCATCCCGGTCATCGCGGGAACCGGTTCCAACAATACAGCCCACGCGATCATGATGTCCGAAGAGTCAGAGAAGCTCGGCGCCGATGGTCTTCTTCTGGTTACACCGTATTACAATAAGGCGACACAGGGCGGTCTGATCGCCCATTACTCAGCAATCGCGCAGTCCACAAAGCTTCCCTGCATCGTCTACAATGTTCCCTCAAGAACAGGTACGACCGTTCAGCCGAAGACTATGATGGAAATCGCAAAGAGAAATCCTAATGTATGTGCCATCAAGGAAGCGAGCGGCAACTTCAGCGCGATCGCTGAGCTTGCCCATCTGTCAGATGGCAAGATCGACATCTATTCCGGCAATGACGATCAGGTCGTTCCGCTGTGTTCTCTCGGCGGTGTCGGCGTTATCTCTGTTCTTGCAAATGTAGCTCCCAGGGAGACCCATGACATGGTACAGTACTGTCTCGACGGTAATTTCGCTGAGGCGGCAAAAATCCAGCTGGCAGCTCAGCCGCTCATCTCCGCATTGTTCTGCGAGGTCAATCCGATCCCGGTCAAGGCTGCTCTTAACATGCAGGGATTCAATGTAGGCAGCCCGCGTCTTCCGCTCACAGAGATGGAGCCGGCTCACAAGGAGATCCTGCGTAAAGCCATGATCGAATTCGGCTGCCTTGCATAATCAGTTGATTTTCGTAAAAGCATCAATTGGCATGCCCGCAGCACAGCGCGGGTCAACCGAAGTAAAGGAGAGAAGTAAATGATAAGTGTTATTTTACATGGCTGCAGCGGCCATATGGGACAGGTCGTCACGGATATAATTGCGGCGGAGCCGGACGTACAGATCGTAGCCGGCATTGACGCGGTGGACCTTCACAATAGGGAGTATCCTGTATTTACTAAAGCGGCTGACTGCCAGGTGCCGGCAGACGTTATCATTGACTTTTCCACAGCGAAAGCTGTTGATGTCCTTGTGAATTACGGCGTAGAGCGGAATATCCCGATTGTTCTCTGCACGACAGGTCTCTCGGAAGAGCAGATCGCGAACATAAAGGCGGCATCGGAGGAGATCGCGATTCTCCGCTCTGCCAACATGTCGATCGGTGTCAATCTTCTTCTCAAGCTCCTGCGTGAAGTCTCCGGAACACTGACAGAGTCCGGATTTGATCCCGAGATCATCGAGCAGCATCATCGCAGAAAGATCGACGCGCCGAGCGGCACGGCGGCAGCCCTTGCGGATGCCATCAACGAGGGGACCGGCGGAAAATACCATTATGTCTATGACCGCAGTGAGCGCCGTGAAAAGCGCGACGCGAAGGAGATCGGTGTATCATCGGTACGCGGAGGCACGATCGTCGGTGTGCATGATGTCATATTTGCAGGTCAGGATGAGGTCATTGAGTTTACTCACACGGCGTACTCCCGGGCTATATTTGCAAATGGCGCGGTCGCAGCGGCAAAATTCCTCGCAGGCAGAGCACCGGGCCTATATGACATGGCCGATGTGATCGGGTAATATGTATGCAGTTTCGGCCCTGTATTGATATTCATAACGGAAAAGTAAAACAGATCGTGGGCAGCTCCCTCCGGGATGAGGGAGACCTTGCCCGGGAAAATTTTGTTAGCGAAAAAGGAGCTGCGCATTTTGCGGAGCTCTTTCGCCGTGACGGACTGACCGGCGGTCATGTCATATTGCTGAACGCCCGCACGTCTCCCTACTACGAGGCAACCTTGGACATGGCAAGGGAGGCTCTTTCGGCCTACCCGGGAGGACTGCAGGTCGGAGGCGGCATCCGGGATGACAACGCTGCCGATTTCATCGAAGCGGGAGCGAGCCATGTCATTGTGACCTCCTATGTGTTCGCGGACGGGAAGATATCCTATGAAAATCTTATGAAGCTCGAGAAGGCAGTAGGACGCAAGCGGCTCGTTCTCGACCTTTCCTGCCGGAAGCGGGACGGCAGGTACTACATATGTACGGACAGGTGGCAGAAGTTCACGGATACTCCGCTTGATATGGAACTTATGTATAAACTGTCAGAACACTGCGATGAGTATCTTGTCCACGGAATTGACGTGGAAGGCAAGGGCAGCGGGCTCGATACCGAGCTGGTCAGGCTCCTTTCCGGGATGGACGGATTTCCCATAACTTATGCGGGAGGCATTCGCTCCGGCGAGGATCTGCTGACGCTTCGTGATGCCGGAGAAGGCAGGATCAACGCGACAGTGGGGTCTGCGCTCGATATTTACGGCGGCGGATTACCGTATGCGGAAGTGATTAATATTTGCAAAACATGAGAAATTTCGGCTAAATTGTCGGAACTCTTGAAAAAGCACATCCTAAATGTTATAATTTGTGTCAGGAGAACCCGTTTCTCCGAGTAAACCGTAAAGGATGTGACTATATGAAATTTGTGATCAGCGGTAAGAATGTAGAAGTAACAGATACTCTCTATGCTGCAGTCGAGTCAAGACTCGGAAAACTTGACAGATACTTCTCACCGGAGACGAAATGCATTGTTACGCTCTCCCTCGAGAAGGACCGTCAGAAAGCGGAGGTAACAGTTCCCGTGAAGGGCAGCGTGATCCGAAGCGAGCAGGTATCAAATGACATGTATGTCTCCATCGATCTGGCTGCTGAAGTCATTGAGCGCCAGCTCAAGAAGTACAAGAAGAAGCTGATCGATAAGCATCAGAATGCCGAGAATTTCCAGAAAGCGTATATTGAGCACGACTACGAGCTGGACGATGAAGTCAGGATCATCCGTACAAAGAGCTTTGATATGAAGCCCATGTACCCGGAAGACGCCTGCATCCAGATGGAGCTGCTCGGCCACAATTTCTTCGTGTTCATAAACGCGGAGAGCGATCAGACCTGCGTGGTCTATAAGAGAAAAGGAGGCACTTACGGATTAATCGAGCCGGATGTCTGATCACATCATATTACGAATACGGGCGGAGCTGCCGGTCATCAATTGAGCCGGCGGCTCCTTTTTTCATTGTTTAAATACTTTTTGCGTGCTATTATTAAAATGCTGCAGGTATGTATGCCTCCGTCATTGGGGGGATACCTTGCGTAAAGAAAAATACTGACATAACTTAAGGAGCAATTTTTAATGAATATATTCGAAAAGATTTTCGGCACGCATAGCGACAGGGAACTTAAGCGTGTGGAGCCGATCGTAAAAAAGATAGAGTCCTATCGTCCGCAGATGCTCGAACTCAGTGACGAGGAGCTGAAAGCCAAGACTCCGGAGTTCAAAGCCCGTCTTAAGAACGGCGAGACCCTCGATGATATTCTCCCGGAAGCATATGCGGTGTGCAGGGAGGCAGCCCGCCGTGTTCTCGGCATGGAACACTTTCATGTTCAGCTCGTGGGCGGCGTAATTCTTCATCAGGGCCGTATCGCCGAGATGAAGACAGGTGAAGGCAAGACCCTTGTGTGTACTCTTCCGGCTTATCTTAACGCGTTGGAAGGCAAGGGTGTCTGTGTCGTCACAGTCAACGATTATCTTGCCAACCGTGACGCGGAGTGGATGGGTGAAGTCCACCGCTTCCTCGGCCTCAGCTGCGGCTGCGTTCTTCAGCCGATGAAGGCGGACGAGCGCCGCGAGATGTACAACTGCGACATTACCTATATCACGAACAATGAGCTCGGCTTCGACTATCTGCGTGACAACATGGTCATTTACAAGGAGCAGCTGGTCCAGCGTGGGCTGCACTATGCCATTATCGACGAGGTCGACTCGGTCCTCATCGACGAAGCCAGAACGCCGCTCATTATTTCCGGCCAGAGCGGAAAGTCCACGAAAATCTATGAAGTCTGCGATATACTTGCCCACCAGCTAAGGCGCGGCGAGGCATCCGGCGAGATGACAAAGATGGCAGCGATCATGGGTGAGGAGATCACCGAGACAGGTGACTTTATTGTCAATGAGAAGGACAAGCTGGTCACTCTCACTGAAGACGGTGTGCGCAAAGTCGAGGAGTTCTTCCATATTGAGAATCTGTCCGACGCGGAGAACCTGGAGATCCAGCACAACGTAGATCTTGCCCTTCGCGCCAATTATCTCATGCACCGCGATCAGGACTATGTCGTCAAGGATGATCAGGTCCTCATCGTCGATGACTTTACCGGCCGTATAATGCCGGGCAGACGCTATTCGGACGGCCTGCATCAGGCGATTGAGGCCAAGGAGCACGTGAAGGTCAAGCAGGAGAGCAGAACTCTGGCTACCATCACATTCCAGAACTTCTTTAACAAGTTCGAGAAGAAGTGCGGTATGACCGGTACCGCCCAGACAGAAGAGCAGGAATTCCGCGATATTTACGGCATGGACGTTGTCTGTATCCCGACGAATGTACCGGTGATGAGACAGGACTATGACGACGCGGTATTTAAGACGAAGAGAGAAAAGTATCATGCGGTCGTCGAGGCGGTAAAGGAATCTTATAACAGGCAGCAGCCGGTCCTTGTAGGCACGATCACGATCGATGTATCTGAGCATGTGTCAAAACTTCTTAAGCGCGAGGGAATTCCGCATACAGTCCTGAACGCCAAGTATCATGAACAGGAAGCGGAGATCGTCGCCCATGCCGGCGAGGCAGGCGCGGTCACAATTGCCACGAATATGGCAGGCCGCGGTACCGATATCAAGCTGGATGATGTCGCGAGGGCGGCCGGCGGTCTCCGAATTGTCGGTACAGAACGCCACGAATCGCGCCGTATCGATAATCAGCTTCGCGGCCGTTCCGGCCGTCAGGGCGATCCGGGTGAATCGAGATTTTACATTTCCCTCGAGGATGACCTGATGAGACTCTTCGGTTCAGAAAGGCTCATGAGCGCGTTTGAAGCTCTAGGCGTTCCGGAAAATGAACAGATCGAGCACAAAATGCTGAGCTCCGCGATTGAAAAGGCCCAGATGAAGATAGAGGGCAACAACTTCGGAATCCGTAAGAATCTTCTGGAGTTCGACCGCGTAAACAATGATCAGAGAGAAATTATCTATGCGGAGAGAAAGCGCGTTCTCGATGGCGAGAGCATGAGAGACGTTATCTTCCAGATGACTGACGATGTCGTTGGCCGTATGGTCGATATGTGCATCAACGACGACCTTGATCCGGTCGACCAGGCGGAGAATCTGCAGGAACTCAACCAGAATCTGCGCCCGATCATCCCGGTCAGAAAGCTCACTGTGGACACTGTCCGCGGAAAGAGCAAGGCCCAGATCAAGCAGATGCTGAAGGAAGAGGCCGGCAAGCTCTATGTCGCCAAGGAGGCTGAATTCCCGGATATCGAGAAGATGAGGGAACTCGAGCGTGTCGTTCTTCTGAAAGTTGTAGACGCAAGATGGATGAACCATATCGATGATATGGAACAGCTCCGTCAGGGAATCGGTCTTGCAGCCTACGGCCAGCAGGATCCGAAGGTCGAGTACCGCATGATCGGATTCGATATGTTCGAGGAGATGAACAACAGTATTCAGGAGGAGACAGTCCGCCTGATGTACCATGTACGCGTCGAGGAGAAAGCTGAGCGGGAGGAACAGGCTAAGCCGATAGCTACGAACAAAGATGAGTCGCTTGAGAAAAAGCCTGTCATTCGCCAGAAGAAGAAAATTTATCCGAATGACAAGTGCCCATGCGGCAGCGGCAAGAAGTATAAGAACTGCCATGGCAGACCCGGAATGCCGGATCTTGACTGAACTTGATAAAACGGCGGGCGGAGAAATGAAGGGCTCCGCCTGCTTAGACTCTGGGGAGGGTCTAAATAGGAGTAGGGGGTGTGAAAATGAAGGTTTTAATCGTGTATGCGACGAGGACCGGGACGACTGAGAGAGCAGCCCGCATGCTTGCCGGTCATTTTCCGGGGGCTCACCTGTGTGATCTTCGGGAGGAAAGCCCGGATCCGTCCGGTTACGACATCATACTGTTCGGCAGCGGGATTTATTTTGGCAGGATACTGAGACCTCTCAGGAACTGGCTGAATGAGTACTGGGAGGTTATCAGGCCGAAAATCAAGGGAGTTTTCATCTGTAATGCGCTCATCGATGAGGTTCCCCAGCTTATGAGGAGCAATTTCTCGCTGGAGCTTAGGAATGCATCTGTCGTGGTCGACAGCTTTGGGGGCGAGTACAGTCCGAAGAATCTGAATGCCTATGAGCGGATTCGTCTTAAGCTCACTCATAAGGCGCTTCTGGGAGGCCGGGTGACTGAGCTTGTGCCGTGTATACTTCCTGACAGGGTGAAGGCATTTGCCGACGAGATATATGACTATCTCGAAATAAAAGGACTGAAATATAAATAAAGGGGGCTGTCGCTTTGAGACGCGCCGTCGATATATATGGCAGACGATATTTTCCAATGTCTGCCATATATATCGGTGACTCCGTCCTGTGCGACAGCTCCCTGCTTTTTGGAATTATTTCAGTTGGCGCTGACGCGCATCCGCGCCAGGTCCTGCGTGCGAGACTTGAAACTCGTCTGACTGGATTTTTCGTCTCCCGGAAATGATCAGTTGAGCTTGATTCCCTTGAGAAGATCACCGAGACTTGTGGAAAGCTTCTCTGCCTTCGGGATGACGACCTTCTCCTCGCGTACCGGTGTCGGTGCCGCTTCAGGACGCTCCTCCAGAACTTTCATGGAAAGAGAGATTTTGCCGTCCTTGACCTGGGTGACCTTGACCTTGACTTTATCGCCAACACTGAGCATTTCCTTCGGGTGTTTAAGACGCTTGGTGTTCGTGATCTGAGAAATATGGACCAGACCATCGATGCCGTCGCCGAGGGAAACGAACGCGCCGTATGTCTGAAGAGACGCAACTGTTCCTTCTGTGACAAGACCGACTTCGATATTGTTTATGCGCTCAGCCTTCTCAGCCTCGCGCTTTTCCTGCAGCGCTTCTCTGGAGCTGAGGACGAGCTTTCTGCCTTCCTTGGCGGCCTCGATGACGCGGACCGGGATTTCCTTGCCCACGAAGGTGGCCAGATCTTCAACATAGGACAGAGAAAGTCTGGATGCCGGGATGAATGCGCGGATGCCGTCGATATATGTCACGACGCCGCCCTTAACGGCTTCCTTGACAGTCACAAGCGTTGTAGTCTTTTCTTCCATCATCTTCTTTAAGTTATCCCATGCGATCGCGTCTGCGGCTTCCTTGCGGGACAGAAGAATATTTCCGTTGCCGTCGTCAAGCTTCTTGACAACTGCCTTGATCTCGTCGCCCGGCTTGACGTTCTCTTTTACTGAGAAGCCCGGCTCGCTTGAATAATCCTGATTTCGGATGATTCCCTCGGCTGCATACTGCAGATCAACGGTCACTTCTGTGTCGGTGATGCCAACAACAGTGCCATCTAAGATATCGCCGACATTGATCGTGCGCATAGTAGCGTTAAGCTCATCTGCATACTGATCCATTGTCTCTACCGGAGCGGCTGCCTCCGCTGCGATATCAAGAGTGTCTAGGGTTGTGTTCATTTCGTCCATGATCCCCTTCTCCTTTTTAATAAATATTCTAACGGTGGGCATAAAGCCCTTTTCCTAGTGTATCATATTTTTTTAAGAAGCGAGTAAGTATTTTTCTTTTTTTCAAAATATGATATGATAAGCCTTGAAATGCCAAGGCCGGGCAGTCTCGTATCTGCTCTGAAAGAAGGAAAACGAATGCAAAGCAAGGATAGCGGCGAAAACGGAAAAAAGATCAGTTTACTGATGCTCATCGTGATACAGATGGGAGTCATTCTCTATACAACATCCGGCATCTGTTCCAAGATGACTTCCAACTACCCTGCTCTCAGCTTTATGTGGCTCTTTTGGATCGGTCTTGAGGTCGCTGCGCTTGGCATGTACGCGATTTTCTGGCAGCAGATCATAAAGCGGGTTGATCTTTCGGTGGCTTACGCGAACAGAGCTTTTGCGATATTCTGGTCAACACTGTGGGCTGTTATCCTTTTCAAAGAAAAAATCACTCCTGCCAATGCAATCGGAATCATTGTTATTTTTCTTGGAATATTGTTGGTAAATAAAGATGCAAAGTAGTATTAACCCCTGGATCCTTCTCATCGCTCTGTCAGCGACTGTTGCGTCCTTCGCGCAGATACTTTTGAAAAAGAGCGCTATGGAGCCGCATGATAATATAATAAAGGAGTACCTGAATGCAAAAGTCATATGCGGTTACGGGCTCATGTTCGTCGGAATGTTCCTGACGATCTTTGCGTACGGCCGCGGGGTACAGTATAAGAACGGTCCGATCATGGAGTCGATCGGGAATATCTGGGTAGTGATCCTGAGCTTTCTTTTCTTCCGCGAACCGATCACCAAAGGGAAGGTCCTCGGAAATGTACTGATATTTGCGGGTATTGTCATTTTCTACCTTAACTGGGCGGAAATCTCGCCGTCGCTGGAGTTTCTTGTGACGGACTTTGGAACACTTTTTTCCTCACTCAGATGAGTGATGGAGCAAGGAGAAGAACATGAGCATATATGATGATATTTTTGGCGGTATAGATCAGGCTCTTGACATCGTAGATGAAGCCATAAGCACCGGCAACTTCAATAATATGTCTGACCGTATAAGAGATGCCGTGGAACCGCTCGATCAGAAGCGTTCGACCGGAAATCGCTGGAGAGACGAGGGCGGCAAGGCAGGCGGAAAATCCAGTTACAATCGCGGCCGCATGGACAACAGGGGCAATGCTTTCCAGGGCACTTTCCAGAGCGGGCAGGGCGCGTACAACCGGTCCGGCAGGTACGGCGGTCAGAGGACATATGGCCCAAGGGGTTCCTACAATTCACAGCGAAGCGGCCAGGCGGGCTATACTCAGCCGGTCCGGTTCAAACAGCCCCAGCAGGATCCGCTGACCGGCGAGACACCGTTCTTTAAGAAAGCCGGCAGTGCTTTCGGAAGCCGGGTCACGTTCATACTCGGCATTCTGGGAGTGGGATTCAACGCTATAATCAGTGCCATGATGGTCGCGGCGACAGCTGCGGATATCTTTGCGGGCGGCGGAGACATAACAGGCGGAGTCGTTGCGTCGGTATTTTTTCTGTCGATGACAGCTGTGTTCGCCATGGTGGCCAACTATGGAAAGAAGGGGAAAGAGGTCGCTGAGCATTACAGGCAGTACAGGAAGATCCTCTCTGTCAATGGATATGCCAATATAGCGGATATAGCGAAGCTGACCGATATTCCGGAAGCCAAGGTCATAAAAGAACTTAAGAGCATGACCCGGGCAGGCATGTTCAAGCAGGGCCACTTCGATGACAGGGAGACATGCTTTATCGCTTCCGACGAGATGTATCAGCTTTATCGTCAGGCGGAAGATAACTCTAAGAGGCTTCGTGAGGAGGCTGAGAAAGAACGCCGCGAACAGGGCTATGTATCCGCGGAGCTGAAAGAAGTCCTGGACAAGGGCAGCGGATATGTGAAGCTGATCCGCGAGGTCAATGACGATATCCCCGGCCGCGAAGTTTCCGATAAGCTGGAAAAGATGGAGAAGATCGTTACCAAGATCTTTGAAACTGTGAGGGAGAATCCCGAGCAGGCAGATAAGCTCTCCATGTTCATGGATTACTATCTGCCGACGACGGCCAAGCTGATCATTGCTTACCGGGATATGGACAGGAAGGAAGTGCAGGGCGAGAACATCATCGCTGCCAAGCAGGAGATCGAGAACACTCTTGATATGATCAATGAGGCTTTTGAGAAACTGTTCGACAGCATGTTCAAGGAGCAGTCGCTCGATGTCCAGACCGATATTGACGTCATGAGAACAATGATGAAGCAGCAGGGTCTCGCGCCGAACGAGCTTGATCTGCTGAGACGCCGTGAGGCTGCCAAAAATGCCCGCGAAGCAGGATCTGATATGTGGGGCGGCAGCGGACCGGCCTTCCCTGAAATCGAACCGTCTGTGTCCACCGAACCCGCGGGTATGGATGAGGCATCTGAGAAGAGACCTATGACTGACGAGAAGCGGCGAAAGGCAGAGGCGGAGGCCGTTAAGGCTGCCGAAGCCTCTCTTAAATCGGGCAAAGCCGCATCTGCAGGAGGCTTTGCGGAGCAGACTTCTCCGATCCTTGAGTGGGGCGGAAAGGCTGTCACGGAGGAAGAGTAATTGTTAATACTTCCCGTGCCCGTTCGAGCCTTGAAGAAACGGGAAGCGGGACTTGAATAATATGCGTCATTTTCCAGATGAATTTTATTAAGGAGGAAATACCATGGACGACTATAATGCAAATGAGATCAAACTCGACGCATCCGCATTTGCCGCGGATCTTGCGACAGCTGAGGTTCCGCAGCTGACATTCGGCGCAGCGCCGGAGCCGGCAGCTCCGATGGCTCAGGCTGAGGCCCCGAAGCCGGCACCGTCCGAGGCGGATATTCTTACGGAGAACGAGAAGAAGCAGGTGAGCGCCCTTGCTAAGCAGATCAACCTTGCTGACACCAATGGCATACTCCAGTACGGAGCCGGCACCCAGAAGAAGATGTCCGATTTCTCGGATGCGGCCCTTGCGACTGTCAAGACACGTGATCTCGGCGAGGTGGGTGACATGCTCTCCGGCGTTATCAGTGATCTCGATAAGTTCAACCCGAATGAAGAAGAAGAAAAAGGTTTCCTCGGCCTCTTTAAAAAGCCCAAGAAAAAGATGGAGGAACTGAAAGTACAGTATGACAGCGCCAACTCCAACGTCGAGAAGGTGGCCAAGTCTCTGCAGCAGCATCAGGTCGCCCTCATGAAGGACGTTGCGACCCTTGACAAGATGTATCAGTCCAACCTTGTATATTATAAGGAACTCACGATGTACATTCTTGCCGGCAAGGAAAAGATCAAGATGGTCAAAGATGGCGAGCTCGCCGAGAAACGCGCGAGAGCTGAGGCTTCCGGCCTTGCTGAGGATGCTCAGGCGGTCAAGGATCTCGAGGATCAGATCAACCGCTTCGAGAAAAAGATCCATGATCTCGAGCTGACAAGAATGATCGCGATCCAGACGGCTCCGCAGATCAGACTGATCCAGAGCTCCGATACAATGATGGTCGAGAAGATCCAGTCGACCCTGGTGAACACGATCCCGCTGTGGAAGAATCAGATGGTCCTTGCGCTCGGCATCGAGGATTCGACCAAGGCTGCCAAGGCTGAGGCTGCTGTGACAGAGATGACCAATAAACTTCTTACCTCCAATGCCGAGAAGCTGAAGGTGGCGACCATCGAGACAGCCAAGGCTTCTGAGCGCGGCGTCGTCGATATGGAGACTCTCCGCCGCACGAACGAAATGCTTGTCTCTACTCTGGATGAGGTAGCCAGGATCCAGACTGAAGGCCGTGAGAAGAGAGCTCAGGCCGAACTTGAGCTGGCGACACTTGAGTCTGAACTTAAGAACAAGCTGCTCAGCATGAACAGCTGATCGCAGTCTAATCTCGTCCATCGGGAAAATTCCGGTTGACACAGGTATGTACTTCGATGTATTACTTATATTAACTTATCGGAAGCTGAACTGCAGGAACCGATAAAGGACGATGTATTCGCCCGATCTGATCATCGGATATGTGAGTATTGCGGCCGCCCGCCGGTAAGCGGGCGGTCACAACATTGCGGCGGCAGGATTGCCGCACCGCGGAAATGCACAGGTATCCGGTTTGGAATTTATACTTTAGAAGGAGAAATACAGGATGGAACTCGCTAAGACTTATGACCCGAAAGGCCTGGAGGACAGGCTGTATCAGAAATGGCTCGACGGAGGATATTTCCGTGCGGAAGTAAACCCGAACAAAAAGCCGTTCACGATCGTCATGCCTCCGCCAAACATTACCGGGCAGCTGCATATGGGCCATGCCCTTGATAATACTCTGCAGGACATTCTCATCCGCTGGAAGAGAATGCAGGGTTTCGAAGCCCTCTGGCAGCCGGGAACAGATCACGCCGCGATCGCGACGGAAGTCAAGGTCACCGAACATCTCAGGGAACAGGGAATCGACAAGAATGAGATCGGAAGAGAAGAGTTCCTTAAGCACTGCTGGGCGTGGAGAGCGGACTACGGCACGAGGATCATCAACCAGCTTCACAAACTCGGCAGCTCAGCCGACTGGGAGCGGGAGAGATTCACAATGGATGAAGGCTGTTCCGACGCGGTCCTCGAAGTGTTCATGCGCCTTTATGAGAAAGGCTACATTTACAAGGGATCCAAGATCATCAACTGGTGCCCGGTATGCGGAACGACGATCTCTGACGCTGAGGTAGAACATGTCGACCAGGACGGCTTCTTCTGGCATATTAATTATCCGGTAGTCGGTGAGGAAGGAAGGTTCGTGGAAATTGCCACGACCCGTCCGGAGACCCTGCTCGGCGATACAGCGGTCGCTGTGAACCCGAATGATGACAGGTACAAAGACATAGTCGGCAAGATGCTCGAGCTGCCGCTCACAGGAAGACAGATCCCGGTCATCACCGATGATTATGTCGATATGGAGTTCGGTACAGGATGCGTCAAGATCACACCGGCTCATGACCCGAACGACTTTGAGGTCGGAAAGCGCCATGGTCTTGCCGAGATCACGATCCTGAACGACGATGGAACGGTCAATGAGCTCGGAGGCAAGTACGCGGGCATGGACCGCTATGAAGCGAGAGCAAAGATGGTCGAGGACCTGAAAGAACTGGGTCTTCTGGTCAAAGTCGTCCCGCACACTCATGCAGTCGGTACTCACGACCGCTGCGGAACGACGATCGAGCCGATGGTGAAGCAGCAGTGGTTCGTCGCCATGGAAGAGATGGCAAAGCCTGCGATCGAAGCCATTAAGAACGGCGATCTTACATTTGTCCCGGAGCGCTTTGACAAAATCTATCTGCACTGGCTGGAGAATATCCGTGACTGGTGCATTTCACGCCAGCTGTGGTGGGGACACAGGATCCCTGCATACTACTGCGGCGGCTGCAAGAAGACGATCGTCTCAAAGAAGGCACCGGCAGTCTGCCCGGACTGCGGCTGCACACACCTTGAGCAGGATCCGGACACACTGGACACATGGTTCTCATCCGCGCTCTGGCCATTCTCGACACTGGGCTGGCCGGAAAAGACACCGGAGATGGAGTATTTCTATCCGACGGATGTCCTCGTCACAGGTTACGACATCATCTTCTTCTGGGTCATCCGCATGGTATTCTCGGGCTATGAGCAGACCGGGAAGAGTCCGTTCCACCATGTTCTGATCCACGGCCTTGTCCGCGATGCTCTCGGCCGCAAGATGAGCAAGTCTCTGGGCAACGGTATTGACCCGCTTGAGATCATTGACAAGTATGGGGCGGACGCGCTTCGTCTGACTCTTATGACAGGCAACGCGCCGGGCAACGACATGCGATTCTACATGGAGCAGGTAGAGGCCAGCCGCAATTTCGCCAATAAGATCTGGAACGCAAGCCGCTTCATTATGATGAATCTTCCGGAGGAAGGTGTGACCGAGCCGAAGAAGGAAGAACTTCTTCCGGCTGATCGCTGGATCCTGTCCAGACTCAACACAGTTGTTCGCGAAGTAACTGAGAACATGGATCGCTATGAACTCGGCATCGCCGTACAGAAAATCCATGATTTTATCTGGGATGAGTTCTGTGATTGGTACATCGAGCTTGCCAAGTTCAGATTTGCAAATAAAGAGGGAAAAGACGCGTCCGCAAACGCCGCCCTTTACACCCTGCGCACGGTCCTCACGGAAGCGCTGAAGCTCCTGCACCCGTTCATGCCGTTCATCACCGAAGAGATCTACTGTACGCTCCTCCCGGAGGAGAAGACCATTATGATCGCTCCGTGGCCGGTCTACAGAGAAGATATGAATTATCCGGCAGAAGAGCAGCAGCTTGAGAACCTCAAGGCTATCGTCCGCGGTATCAGAAATGTCCGTACGGAGATGAATGTGCCGGCAGGGACCAGGACGGATCTCTTCATCGTCGGCAGTGACGGAAAGGCAACAGAGGAGATCTCTGCCCTTCTTGATTCCCTGGGCGGGGCGAAGAGAATGCTTTTTGCCAAAGATGTATTCGTCCAGTCAGACAGAACAGGTATCGCGGAGGATGCAGTCTCTGTCGTGACAGGCAACGCCACGGCTTATATACCGCTCGACGAGCTTGTAGACAAGGAGAAGGAAATTGCCCGCCTTACCGCTGAGTCGGAGAAGATGGATAAGGAAATCAAGCGTGCCTCCGGTATGCTGAACAATCCGAACTTTGTGAGCAAAGCACCGGCTGCCAAGGTACAGGCAGAGAAGGAAAAACTCGCGAAATACGAAGAAATGAGAAAGCGTATAGCAGAGCAGCTTGCCAAGTATATGAACTGATAATACACGGGGAATGCGGCATTATGCCGCATTCCCCGCCTGACAGAAGGGCTTTGATTAGCCATTTTCGAGAAATATTATTATACCGCTGGATATTGCTTTGATTCCACGGCGCAAATGTGCTATACATAGTGGTGATTTCATATTAACTGGAAGTGCGAAGTGCCTCTTTAGGGCGTATCGGGAGATAAATAATCATACATGGCTGAAAAACAGGGGAAGAACAAGTCAGGGGAAGATCTCATAAGACTCGGCAATAAATATGCGCTTTTACTGCATTTTGTCGGGTGCTTATTGCTCTATTTCGCAATCGAATGGATGGCACGCCATTCATTTGTTCAGACAGTGAATTATTTAAATGAGAGGACGAAGGTGTTCCTCTATAATTCGCTGCTCATCTTTATGACAACTCTGCCGGTTTTTTTGTTCAGGAGACGGGTCTTTTGGCGCGCCCTTATTTTTGTCTTCTGGATGACGCTGGGCATAGGCAACGGAATTTTGCTGGCCAATCGCGTCACGCCGCTGACGGGTCCCGATCTTAAGATGATGAGTGAGGGTGTCGGCGTCCTGGGCAAATACATGTCGAAGTCAATGGAGACCTTTCTCGTCGGCGTGCTCATCGCGGTGGGCATAGCTTTAGTGATTTTCTTCTTTAAAGGACCGAGATATAAGGGAAAGCGTGATCTGAAGATCCTGATTCCGGCAGTCCTTGCCGCTTTTATCGGATTCTACGGGCTCACGCATCTCTATTATCATATGAAACAGCTGTCTACGTATTTCGGCAATATCGCATTTGCATACCAGGACTATGGCTTTCCCTACTGCCTTCTGGTCACGGTGGCGGATACGGGAATCGATGAGCCGCAGGGCTATTCTTCCGAGCTTATTATGGACATAATAGGCGAGGAGGGGGAGCTTGACCGCGGCAAGACGGATGACCTGCCGAATGTTATCATTGTACAGCTGGAGACATTCTTTGATCCGGTAGCGGTGAACTTTCTTGAATTTTCGGAGGATCCGCTGCCTAACTGGCACGCGCTGTCCGAGAAGTACACATCCGGTCTCTATACCGTGCCTACGGTCGGCGCAGGTACTGTCAACACTGAATTCGAGACGCTGACAGGTATGTCCCTGCGCTATTTCGGCGCCGGCGAGTATCCGTTCAAGGGTGTGCTGAAGGAAAATACATGCGAGTCGGTCGGCTATGTTCTGGGTGATCTGGGTCTCACGGCTCACGCTGTTCATAATAATTACGCCACCTTCTACAGCCGCAAGACGGTCTATTCCAATCTGGGATTCAATGACTTTACCTCCAACGAGTACATGGACAATCAGGATGACGTCAATGAGATCGGATGGATGAGAGACCGAACGCTCATTCCGTATATAGACGAATGCCTGAGCAAGACGCGCAACCGTGATTTTGTGTTTGTCGTATCTGTACAGGGACACGGAGCGTACCCGACGGAGGATGTGCTGGAAAATCCCGCGATTGAAGTCACGGGAGCCGAGACAGAAGAAAAGAACTGTCAGTGGGAGTACTATGTGAATTCCCTGCACGAGATGGACCAGTTCGTAAAGGATCTGATCGATGACGTTTCGGAGCGCGGCGAACCGACCGTTATTATGTTCTACGGAGATCATCTGCCGACTATGGGACTTGCTGACAGCGACCTTATTGTCGGCAGCACATTCCAGACGAGATATCTGGTCTGGGATAATATCGGCCTCCCGCAGGTAAAGAAAGATATCTGCGCATATCAGGCTGTAGCAGAAATGTTCGACCGCATGGACCTGCACGAGGGAACTATGTTCCGCTTCCATCAGACCATGCAGGAAAATGAGCTCTACCAGCTTGATCTGCAGACCCTTCAATATGACATTCTGTACGGAAATAAATATGTATACGGTCAGTCAGATCCGTTCAGCAGAAAGGCCATGGCAATGGGGATAAAGCGCATAGAGCTGGATTCTCTGGAACAGGTGTCTGAGGACACTTACTATGTGCATGGCAGGAATTTTACCCAGTCCAGCAAACTGATCGTTGCGGGCAAATGGTATCCGACCTCATTCATAGACAGCGAGACTCTGCTCGTGACGGGAGTTTCGATGGAGGACGGCGCTCTGGTGAGGGTAGGCCAGCTGAGTAACTCGAACTCGGGCAAGTTCCTCAGTTACACGAACACGATCACATATCTGCCGCCGGAAAAAGCCCAGGTCCTGGGGCTCATAGCACAGGCGACCGAGGATCCCTCTCTAAAGCTTCCCGGCGGGGAAAATGAAGTGACCGGAGATAATACAGCCGGAAACGGTGAAGGCGCTGAGGGGGCTCACGGCAATGAGACTGACGGCAATGCCGAAAACGAGGTTAAGAGCTGATGATTAATTATGAAGAAGAATTAAAGAAATTTACACCGAGTCTTGATGTCGATGAGGCGGAAGGCGCTATTTATTCCCGCGATCTGACAGATGTCATCGATATACTGCAGGAAATGCTCAGAGAGACTTCCGGCGGGAGAAAAGACTGATCGAAAGGAATAAGAATCGTTATGAAATGCATGAACTGCGGTGCGGAACTCAACGATTCCGCATACTGCCCGAAATGCGGCTGCGATGTGTCTGTACAGAAACAGGCGATTGTCCTCTCGGGGCTTTATTATAACCAGGGACTTGAGAAAGCTCAGGTCAGGGATCTGAGCGGCGCAATTGATATGCTGCGCAGAAGTCTCAAGTTCAATAAACTGAATGTTCCTGCCCGCAATTTGCTCGGTCTCGTCTATTTTGAGATGGGCGAAGTCGTCGCGGCCCTGTCCGAATGGGTTATTTCCAAGAACATTCAGCCGGAGAACAACATAGCGGCAGAATATATTGAGAATCTTCAGCAGGATGCCAACCGGCTGGATATAATCAATCAGACAATTAAAAAGTACAACATCGCTCTCGAGAACTGCCATAAAGGCAACGAGGATGTAGCCATGATCCAGCTGAAAAAGATCCTGGCTCAGAATCCGAAGCTGATCAAAGGATATCATCTTCTGTCGCTCCTGTATTTAAGACTGGGCGAGTATGAGAAAGCCAGAAAACAGCTGAGGAAAGCGATTCGAATAGATAAGACCAACACGACAACGCTGAGATTCCTGAAGGAGATCGACGAGCAGACAGGCACATCCACGTCCTTTGAGCCTCGCTTTTCCATATGGTCGGCAAGAGACAATGACAGGATTGAAGCCGCTTCCACGGAGACCACGGCAAAGGCAGCGCAGCCTGCTTTCAGGGAGACTACTGCGGGATCCACTATTTTCAATATCGCGATAGGACTTCTCATCGGCGCGCTTGCGGTGTGGTTCCTTATCATGCCCGCGAGGACACAGAGAATAACCCAGGAAGCGGACCGGAAGACCTCAGAGTATTCTTCGCGCGCTGCAGAAGCGGACGCGCGGATCACAGAGCTCTCGCAGCAGATGGAGATTTCCGAGGAGACCGTCAACACGGCGAATACGCAGATCGAGGCTGCCACGGCGAAGACGACCGCGTATGAGAGTCTCATCAAGGCTGTCAATGCATACAATAACGGGGATCTGGATCTGGCTTCCAATGCTCTCTCCTCGGTCGATGTATCTAAACTCACGGCAGAGGGCAAGGCTATCTATGATGATCTTGTGGAGAAGGCCAACGGAGAGCTGCTCCGGGGCTACAAGACAGAAGGTATCAGTGCCTACGAGGAGGAAGATTACCAGACTGCCATCGAACGTCTTGAGGCTGCCAAGGCTATTGACTCGAGTGACTATGAAGTCCTGAGCTATCTGGCTCACTCTTATCGGATGACAGGTGATACCGCGAATGCCGATATCAACTTCCAGCTCATCATCAATACATATCCCGATACTGTCCGCGCCGATAACGCCCGCGTCTACATGAGCGAAGAAGCTCTTGCCGCGGCGGAAAATGGCGGTGACAACCAGACGCAGACGTCCGGAGAAAATGAGAATGAGAATGAGAATGAGGAGGAGTCTGCCGAAGGAGAGGGCAGCGGTGAATACGAGGAAGATTACGAAGAAGATTACGAGGGGTGACATATGATCGAGATTACGGACGCGCTGGGCAGTATATGCGGACGTGAAAATGTATATAGGAACGAGCCGATGATGAAGCACACGTCGTTTCGGATCGGTGGACCGGCAGACTGGCTCGTCAGTCCCGATTCTGCCGAAGCTCTCTGCGGAACAATAAAGTTCCTCAGATCTCAGAATATGCCCTATTTTATTCTGGGCAACGGAAGCAACCTTCTCGTCTCCGATGACGGTTACAGGGGCGTTGTGATCCAGATCGGGAAAAATCTGAGCAATATAGAAATAAACGGGACAAGTGTGCGTGCGGAGGCAGGCGCGCTGCTATCCAGCACAGCTGCACGGGCTTGTGCCGCTTCGCTCACCGGCATGGAGTTTGCCGGTGGAATTCCCGGCAGTATCGGCGGAGCATGCGTCATGAATGCCGGCGCTTATGGCGGTGAAATGAAAGATATCCTGAAATCGGTGACTGCTCTTTTTATGGACGGTACTGTCCGCAAAGTTCCCTGCGAGGAGCTTGAACTTGGCTATAGAAGTTCCGCGCTGATGAAGAACGGAGCCATTGTGCTGGAAGCGGAGATGTCCCTTGCTGAGGGAGATATCGATGAGATACGCTGCACGATGGATGATCTCAGAGAGCGGCGCGTGTCAAAGCAGCCGCTGGACCTTCCCAGTGCCGGAAGCACTTTCAAGAGACCGGAAGGCTATTTTGCGGGAAAACTTATCATGGACTGCGGTCTTCGGGGATATGCGGTCGGAGGAGCTCAGGTCTCGGAAAAACACTGCGGTTTCGTTGTCAACAGAGGCGGGGCTACAGCCGACGATGTCATGACGCTCATTCGTCATATTCAAAAGACCGTGCTTGATACCTTCGGCGTCGCGCTTGTGCCCGAGGTAAGGTTCCTGGGAGAATTCAGGGATTAAAGCGAGATTCAGGGCGGAACGCAAAGAAGCAGAAGTTTTCGCAAAAGATGTGTGAGGATAAGCCATGAGATTCATACTGGTCACCGGAATGTCCGGTGCGGGGAAGAGCACAGCGCTGAGGTTTCTTGAGGACGCGGGGTATTTCTGTGTGGACAACCTGCCGGTATCCCTTTTAGTTCCGTTCGCGGAAATATCAAGCGACGGTAAAGCTCCGGATTACAATAAGATCGCGCTCGGAATCGATATACGGAACGGGAAGCGACTCGGCGAGATCGGAGGCATCCTGCACCAGCTGTCGGATGAGGGAATCCGGTACGAGGTCCTCTTTCTGGATGCCTCGGATGATGTCCTGCTGAAGCGCTACAAAGAGAGCAGACGCGTACACCCGCTGTCAGGCCCGGACGGGAATGTGGAAAAAGGTATTTCGATGGAGCGGGCTCTGATGTCTCACCTCAGGGAGAGAGCGGACTACATCATTGACACCAGCCAGCTGCTGACAAGGGAACTTCGCGGAGAAATGGTGAAGATTTTTATCGATGACCACGCCTACAAGAACCTGTATGTGACCGTAAAGTCATTTGGGTTCAAGTACGGAATTCCCGCGGACTCGGATCTCGTCTTTGATGTTCGATTTCTTCCGAATCCCTACTATGACCTGAGTCTCAGGCCGCTCACGGGACTTGACGCCCCTGTGAGGGAGTTTATCGAAAAAAGCAGCGGGAGCACCGAATTCCTCGACAAGCTCGAGGATATGCTCGTATTTCTTATTCCGAACTATGTGTCCGAAGGTAAAAATCAGCTTGTCGTATCCATAGGCTGTACAGGCGGCAGGCATCGTTCCGTCGCGCTTGCCGACGGGATATACCGGCGGCTCAGCAAGCACACGGAGTACGGCATCAGGATAGAACACAGGGATATGGGCAAAGACCTTGTTAAAAAAGAAACGGATTACGGAGTACATTAAATGTCATTTTCAAGTGAGGTAAAGGATGAGCTGCTCGGCGTGACGCCGGGCGCGCGGCACTGCAAGATCGCGGAGATCGCTGCCGTGTACGCGATTCTCGGGGACCGGAGAAATACTGCGGGACTTGCGATACGTACCGAGAATGAGAGACTTGCCAGAAAGTTCTTTACATTGCTTAAAAAAGCATTTAATATAGAAAAAGATTTGCGGATCTCCACGGTAGAGAGAAGCAAAAGAAGTGCGTTCAGGGTCGAGCTCAGTGACCCTGGAAAGGCTGATGATATACGAAAAGCCACGTCGCATCCAATGCTGCTCACAATGGAGTGCTGCAGGAGATCATACCTGAGAGGTGCTTTTCTCGCAGCCGGATCGATCAGCGCGCCTGAAAAGTATTACCATCTGGAAATAGTCTGCCCCGACAGCGATGTCGCGGAGACGATCAGGAATACGATGAGGAAGCTTGGCCTTCAGGCCAAGATAGCTGTGAGAAAAGGATCGCATGTCGTCTATCTCAAGGAAGGCGAACAGATTGTTCAGGTCCTCGGCGAGATGGGGGCAGGATATGCGCTGATGAACCTCGAGAATGTCAGGATCATGCGTGATATCCGCGGGAAGATCAACCGTCAGGTAAACTGTGAGACAGCCAATCTTGGCAAGGCTGTAGCAGCGGGTGTGAGGCAGAAGGAAGACATCCTGTATATAAGGGACCACGCGGGTCTCGGAAGTCTTCCGAAACAGCTCAGGGAGATGGCCGAAGTAAGACTTGCCTATCCGGATGTACCGCTGAAGGATCTGGGGGGATATCTTGATCCGAAGATCGGAAAGTCGGGAGTCAATCATCGCCTGAAAAAACTGAGCAGTATCGCAGCGGAATTGCGAAAGCAGAAAGCCGAAGACGAAAGTCAAAATACCTGAGGAGGATATTATTATGACGCAGAAGGATATAACGGTCCAGCTGGACAGCGGACTCGAGAACAGACCGATTGCATTTCTTGTACAGGTCGCAAGTCAGTTCAGAAGTGACATATATCTGATTTCCGGAAACAAAAGGGTGAATGCGAAGAGTATCATGGGCATGATGTCCCTCGGGCTGATCGCGGGTGAGGACGTAACGGTGACTGCTGACGGAACGGATGAGCAGGATGCGCTATCTAAAATCGAAAAGTTCCTGACGAAGATCGATTAATTACCTCCGGTGAAGGAAAATAAAGAGTCTCATCGAAAAAATTAGGGGCTGTCGCTTTATGGCGGGAACCACACTGCTTTCGGCAGGCGTTAGATGCAAATGCCTGCTGTATGCACTGTGCCGCACCGTCTAAAGCGACAGCCCTTTTCTGTGTCAGCCGGCGCTGACCTGAATCCTGCGCCCGGTCTCGCGAGCGGGAAGTGAAGTTGAATGACCGGATGATCAGCGGACTCGGAACCAGCAGCTGTAGCCGATCCGAAGCCCCAGAGAGCGATAAAGGGATCTGGCGGGGGCGTTGTCGGATACGCACTGGAGGTAGGCCTTGGCAGCTCCCCGCCGCTTACCTTCAGTCAGCAGCGTGGTGCAGATGCTGCGGGCAATTCCCAGTCTCCGCATGTCCTCGCGCACGAAGATAGCGTAGATGCCTATGAATTCACGATCCAGGATGCCAAGTCCGGTCGCCGCGATTCCTCCGTCCGCGTCGCGGACGAGCACGGCAATCTCATCTTTGGGGATCGCGTCGTACATGCCGGGAACAATGCGCAGGTGGATGGGATCGGTCATTTCCTTGAGAGAAAAAAGACCGCCCAGCCACTCGTCATCGACCCTGTCTTTTATCTCGACCGGCAGGGCGGATTCGCATTTTGGATAGCTTCCGAGCAGAGGACCGTACATGACATCGACCCGGTGCTCTATGTGATAGCCTCTGGCGGAGAGTGTTCCGTCAAGGGCCGGATCGGTCAGCGGGCTGATCTTGAAAATACAGGGGGTCCTCCACCGTTCGTATATTTTTTCGCAGTACGGAATTTTCTCATCCAGCGGAAGTATGGAGGCACCGATCGGTTCCACGCAGTTCGTACGATGCGTATAGAAATAGGAAAATCGGAGGATCCAGCCGTCGTAAACCTGCATCTGGTGGGATGGCCACGCGTTCAGTGACAGATCTTCAATTGTTTTTATGTCTTGCGGTAAATATATATTCATGTTTATATTATGATTAGGTCGCCAAAAGTCGGGAAATCCCGACTCCGGCAGCTAAACAATGCCTGTTCTTTGACAACTGAATACAGTTTATGACT
>JBGUIK010000026.1:0-25653 GCA_045112915.1 Lachnospiraceae bacterium | reverse complement strand
AGCCAAGCACCATCTTCATCGAAAAACGTACATCCATCCCTGCGAACTAAGAAAATGCGCTGCATTTTCTGATTTCTCGGTCGGATGTACAATGTTTTTCTCACGAAGATGTGTGCTTCTCTGCCGACACCGAAATACACAAGCCCCCCGTCCGGGCTGCCACCGGGGTCTATGGGACAGCAGCCCGTCCGTGGTGCCGCCGGGTCTATGACGCGTCAGCCAGGCACTTTATACGCAAGCGAGATGTGAATACTTGATTTCGGCAGGCTGCTCTTGCATATCGTTTCCGGCAGCAAAGCATCTATCTTCATGAGAAAAACGTTGCGGGGCCGACCGAGAGATCGAGCAAGGGCGGCACGCCGCCCCTGCTCATAGCTCGCAGGGAAGGACCTGCGTTTTTCGATGAAGATGATGTTTGCTGACGGTAGATGGAACCTGGCAGCAGCCTTATAAACTGTCGGTCTTAGATAATTTGCCGCCGCTGCCGAGAATCATTCTTGTATTGATTCCGATAATAGTGTATATTTCAGTGTGGAATTTCATCACACAACAACTACGGCAGATGTCTGTCGATCATAAAGGAGAACGAATGGCTGAAGAAATGAACGTATCCTATGATAAGTATGTGAGTCCGCTCTCTGAGCGCTACGCGAGCCGCGAAATGCAGGCCGTATTCTCACCGGACCGCAAGTTCCGCACATGGAGAAAGCTGTGGATCGCTCTCGCCGAGACGGAAAAGGAACTCGGACTTGATATCACCGACGAGCAGATCGCGGAGCTCAAGGCTCATGCCGAGGACATCAATTACGCGGATGCCAAAGCGCGCGAAAAGGAAGTCCGACACGACGTCATGTCTCATGTGTACGCCTACGGTCTGCAGTGCCCGAAAGCCAGAGGTATCATTCACCTCGGCGCAACGTCCTGCTACGTCGGCGACAATACTGACATTATCCTCATGAGGGATGCGCTCGCGATCATTAGAAGAAAACTGATCAACGCAATCTCCGAGCTTGCCCGCTTCGCGGACGAGTACAAGGATCTTCCGACACTCGCGTTCACACATTTCCAGCCGGCCCAGCCGACCACTGTGGGAAAGAGAGCCTCTCTCTGGATCAATGAGTTCATGATGGACCTTGAGGATCTGGATTATGTATCGGGATCCCTCAAGATGCTGGGGTCCAAAGGGACGACCGGCACGCAGGCATCTTTCCTTGAACTCTTTAACGGCGACCACGCAGCCTGCGAGAAGGCGGATCAGATGATTGCGGAGAAGATGGGATTTGCAGGATGCTACCCTGTCTCAGGTCAGACCTACTCCAGAAAGGTCGATACGAGAGTGATCAACGTCCTGGCAGGCATTGCCGCGAGCGCCACGAAGTTCTCGAATGACATAAGGCTGCTTCAGCACCTCAAGGAGGTGGAGGAACCGTTCGAAAAGAGCCAGATCGGTTCATCGGCCATGGCGTATAAGAGGAACCCGATGCGTTCCGAGCGCATCGCCAGCCTCTCCCGTTACGTCATCGCGGATGCCATGAATCCGGCGATCACATCCTCGGTGCAGTGGTTCGAGCGCACTCTTGACGATTCGGCAAATAAACGTCTCTCCGTACCGGAAGGCTTCCTGGCCTGCGACGGCATCCTCGACCTGGTCGTGAATGTCGTGGACGGCCTTGTTGTCTACCCGAAGGTCATCACAAAACACCTCATGGCGGAGCTTCCGTTCATGGCGACCGAGAATATTATGATGGATGCCGTCAAAGCGGGCGGAGATCGTCAGGAGATGCACGAGAAGATCCGTCAGCTTTCGATGGAAGCGGGCAGGAACGTGAAGGTGGAAGGTCTGGATAACAACCTCTTCGACCTGATCGATGCCGACCCGGCGTTCCCGCTGACAAAGGAAGAGCTGACTGCGTCGCTCGATCCGAAGAAGTATGTCGGCCGCGCGCCGCAGCAGGTCACATCCTATCTGGCAAATGTTGTTAATCCGATGCTTGAGGCCAATAAGGAAGTACTTGGCTACACTTCGGAGATTAACGTATAAGACGCAGACACAAATAATGACAAGCGATACAAGAGGAGAAAATATGGTTACAGCAGTAGTAGGAGCGAACTGGGGCGATGAAGGCAAGGGAAAAATCACGGATATGCTTGCCGAAAAAGCTGACATCATCGTGCGTTTTCAGGGCGGTGCCAATGCGGGTCATACCATTATCAATGACTACGGCAAATTTGCACTGCACACCCTTCCGTCCGGAGTTTTCTATGACCACACAACGAGCATTATCGGCAACGGAGTCGCCCTCGATGTGAAGAAACTGATGAAGGAGATAAACTCCATCGTGGAGAGAAATGTCCCCATGCCGAAGATCCTCGTCTCCGACAGGGCCCAGATCGTCATGAGCTATCATGTTCTCTTCGATACATATGAGGAGGAGCGGCTTGCGGGAAGATCCTTTGGCTCCACAAAATCGGGCATCGCTCCGTTTTACTCGGACAAGTATGCCAAGATCGGCATTCAGGTCAGTGAGCTTTCTGATATGGATGAGCTCCGTGTCAAGGTGGAGAATATTGTTCTTAAGAAGAACATCATGCTGAAATATCTCTACAATAAACCGGAAATCTCCGCGGATGACGTCATGGCTGAACTTGCGGAGTACAAGGAGATGCTTGCCCCGTATATCTGCGACACGTCACTCTATCTCCACAATGCGCTTAAAGAGGGCAAGAGCGTTCTCCTCGAGGGACAGCTGGGCACTATGAAGGATCCGGATCACGGCATTTACCCGATGGTCACCTCATCCCCGACACTTGCCGGCTATGGCGCTGTCGGTGCAGGCGTGCCCCCCTACGAGATAAAGAGAGTCGTCGCGGTCACAAAAGCCTACTCATCCGCCGTTGGCGCAGGAGAATTTGTATCCGAGATTTTCGGCGATGAAGCCGAAGCGCTCAGGCGGGTCGGCGGTTCCGGCGGCGAGTACGGCGCGACTACAGGCCGCCCGAGACGTATGGGCTGGTACGACTGCGTAGCGTCGAAATACGGCTGCCGTCTGCAGGGCGCGACAGACGTCGTCCTTACCGTCCTTGACGCTCTCGGTTATCTGGATGAGATCCCGGTGTGTGTCGGATATGAGATCGACGGAGAGATCACGACTGAATTCCCGGCAACGACATTCCTTCGGAAAGCAAAACCTGTGTATGAGGTGCTTCCGGGATGGAAGTGCGAGATCACCGGCATCCGCAAGTATGAGGACCTTCCTGAGAACTGCAGAAGATATGTTGAGTTCATTGAAGAGAAAATCGGTTATCCGATCACAATGGTCTCCAACGGTCCGGGCAGACAGGATATTATATACAGATAAAGGGCAGGAACAATCCGGATATAAGAGGGGAAGACATGAGTAAACGCGGTTTGAGTATACTGGCGATCGGCACCGCATGCGCGGTCCTGCTCGGAGGCTGCGGCGGGATAGGACAGATTTTTCCGGGGCAGCAGGAGACACAGGATGAATCCATACCGGCAGAATCATCTGTCGCGGAGGAGGTCATAGACCCGGAGGAACAGGCAAGACTTGATCTTTTAAATGCTCTGGAGAGCGTTTCTATCCCGACAACGACAGAGACTTCGAGGAAAAATGACAGCGGAGTCGCTGCACCCTATGAATACGGGACAGAAGATGATGAGTCTGATGAAAGTGGTGAGACGAATGTTCTGATCACCGGAGCATGGCTCTCGGACGACGAGACAAAGCAGGAGTTCTACAGTGAAGACGACAGTCTGCAGTTGGCGGTGCCTCTCGACTGGCAGAATCTGAACGGACAGATCATTAATGACGATGAGGTCAACCAGAGTTTTAAAGTTCAGGTCGGAAATCCGGATCAGGCTATGTTCTTCATGGCCAACAGCGAGAGCAGGCGGTATTCGCCCTTTATGTCACTTGACGAGTACAGCAGCGCGATCGTCGCGGCGGTCTATAACTCTATGAGCAGCAGCGAGGTCTTCTCGAACGCGGAACTCATTGAGACCGTCGATATTGAATCCGATGTCCATGATTTCGTGATCAGAAAGAGCACGATCACGGCTTCATACGAGGATAATCCTATCGTGTATTATATCTACGCGGTGCAGGGAAATTACCGCTACTTCCAGTTCAACTGCTGGACGGCGGAAGGTCAGAAGGATGCCGCGGAGACTATATTTGATGAGATCGTAACCGGGTTCCATGAGAAGTAAAGTGCTGTGTATGTGAGTAAGAATTGAAACGGAAGGCTGTCCTGGCGACAGCCTTTTTCGAACAGAAGTGGGCAGGCCCTCTTCTGTCTGATCCGGGACAGATATGTCGGGGGATACGCGGCCTCATATGAGGAAAGGAACATCTATGAAAAAAGTCAGACAGATAGCAGCCGTGATTGGAATCATACTCCTTTTCGGCATGTACGCAGTTACTTTTATAGCGGCAATGGGCAGGAGTGAGGCGGCCCGTTCCCTGTTCCTGGGGTCACTTGCCTGTACTGTCTTAGTGCCGGTCTTCCTTTATGTACTGCTTCTGGCAGCCAAAGCTGTCCGTCCCGATAAGTCCCCGGTCGTAGATACGATCATTTTCGATGTCGGAGGTGTTCTCGTCGATTTTCCGTGGAGCAGATATCCATACATGATCGACATATCCGACGAAGCCAGAGAGTATATTTCAGAGCACATCATCGACTGTGATATCTGGGCGCAGTGTGATCTGGGAAATGAGAGTTTCGAGACCCTCGTTCAGAAATTTATAGCCCGGGGTCCTCAGTATGCTGAGGAGATACGTGAACTTATCGAGACTATGTACACCTGCATAACGGTGAATCCCTTTACAGAGAGCTGGCTCCGGAACCTTAGGAACAGGGGATACCGGGTATACATTCTCTCGAACTGGTCAGAACACGCCTATGAGAAATGTACGGAGAACGGGGTACTTGATTTTATCCGTTTGACAAATGGCTGTCTATGGTCCTTCAAAGTTCACCAGAGAAAACCCGATACAGTTATTTACAGAACGCTGCTTGAAGAGTTTGGAATTGATCCGAAAAGAGCGGTTTTTATAGATGATAATCCGGAAAATATCGCCGCCGCGGGCAAATGCGGAATCGGCGGCATCCTGTATGAATCCTACGAAAAAACTGTCGCCCGGCTCGAAGAGATCGGCGTCAGAGCATAGACAGAAAGAGGTGAAATATGAAAAAGAAGCTGACAGCGATAATTATTACACTGACAATGATGCTTTCCTGTCTTGTCCCGGCGTACGCCGATGATCTGGATGCGTTCAATGACGAACTTGTGGCTGCGGCCGGTACTGAGTCGGAAGGCACCGGATTAGCTGCAGCAGACGAACTGCCGGCGAACATCGCCGACAGTATCGGCGAGTCCTATGAGGAAGAAGTGCCCGAGATGGACGCTGCGCTTCCGGGAGAGGACGAAATGCCCGGAACGGAATCGGACCTGCAGCCTGTACCGGACGATGAACTCATAACAGATCAGCCCTATGATCTTTATGACGAAATGGCAGAGTCTGCCGCAGAGGTCCCGTCTGATGAGTCAGGTCTGGCTCTCGATGAATCGGGACTTGCCATCGAGGATGCGGCCCTTCCCTCTGACGAATCGGGGATTGCCGCTGCAGATGTCACGGATGATGAGCTTGCAGGAGCTGCCGCTCTTCTTGCGAACGGTAAGACAGTTTACGTGAGGAGCGCCATAAATTCCAATTACGTAATCTGTCTTAAGGACGCTTCCACTGTGAATCACGCAAATGTGGAAATTCGTAAAAACGGCTGGGCAGCCAATCAGAAGTTCACCCTTCTCAAGCTCAGCAACGGCAACTTTGTCTTTATCAATTTTAAAAGCTCAAAAGCGATCGGCGCAGCCAGCCTTACTCCGGTCTCCGGTCACAATGTTCATCAGTATGAATACGTCGGCACAGCTAATCAGCAATGGATCCCGGTCGCCAACTCTGACGGCACATATTCGTTCCTGAATGCCGCAAATAAAAATCTCGCTCTCGCTTTGAACAGCGGAACACCCAGCGACCACGTGAACGTTCGGGTGACAACGAAATCGAATTCCAGAGCCCAGAGATTTACGCTGGCGGAGGCTTCATTTGGACAGTTCTCGGGTTCTATCTCGCTCAGACCTTCCTCTAAGACATCGATGGCTGAGGCGGTCGCGTCGGGTTCAAAGACAAGCGGAGCAGCAGTGAAGCTTGGAACTTCGAACGGGAGCGCACCGCAGGTCTTCACATATCAGCGGATCTGGGGCGGTTATTATATTCTTATAAATAAGAACAGCGGTATGGTCCTCGGAACGGCAGGACAGGCCAAGACAGCCGGCACATATGTCAATCAGTACGAAAAGAAATCATGGCAGTACCAGCTGTGGAAGCCGGTAAAGAACAGCGACGGAACAGTCACATTCTATTCCCGTCTTCACAGCGAGATGGT
The DNA here is from genome assembly GCA_045112915.1 of Lachnospiraceae bacterium. Taxonomy (GTDB): domain Bacteria; phylum Bacillota; class Clostridia; order Lachnospirales; family Lachnospiraceae; genus Chordicoccus. The sequence goes on along the minus strand of JBGUIK010000026.1, from coordinate 19,185 downwards.
CCTTGACGCAGGCGGGACCGGCTCGGGGACGAGACTGCGCATAGCGAAGTATACGGGCTCGGCGACTCAGAAGTTCAAGACCGCTGTCCCGGCGCAGGCAACGCAGACGGCGACAGCTTTCACCTGCAGGATACGTTCCGCCTACAATACTGACCGCACAGTGCACCTTCTTGACAACAGTACCGCAAATAACGCGAATATTCAGCTGTATGACTTTACCGGTCATGTCGCGACTTCATTCAAGTTCGTTCCTGTGACCTATAAAAGCAAGGCGAATTACTATTACAGAATCGAGACCAATAACGGCAAGGTGCTCGATGTGAGCGGAGGAAAAGCGGCTTCCGGCGCCAATATCCGGCAGATGCCGTGGACGGGAGCAGCAGGCCAGATCTGGTTCCTCACCTATAACAGCGACGGCACGACTACGATCGGGTCCGCGCTCGGAAGCGGGTATTGTCTGGCAGCCGCATCGGCGACGGATAAGAATAAAACCAACATTATTCTGGCTTCCAACAAGGGCCAGTCGCACCAGAAGTGGTATCTTGCGGGGCAGCTGATCAAATCCTGCAGCATCAGTTCGTCCGACAATAGTACCGTCACGGTCACATCGAGCGGTATAAAGCAGGCATCTGATGATGGAAAGGCATATCTCTTTGCCGTAGCGCCATACCAGGATACGCTGAGCGGCGCGTCACCGCTAACGTCTGTGAGTCTGCAGACGAGCATGACGTTCAAGACCAAACTTAATAAGAACACTTCCGCCAGTGTGCTGCAGAAGAAATTCTACGTGGCTGTAAAGTATAAGGGCGTATACAGGATCGTCAGCAACAGTTACTATATTACGAATCCACAAATGGCTTCGACCAGACTGACGGCATTTCCGACACCGGCACGCAAGACGAAAAAGGGTCTCAAGACGACGCTGAGAACTGCCGATATAAATCAGGCTAAAGCCCTGAACTGCAGCCATGTCGTCCTTGATTTCCCGCTTGAGGTCTTCCTCTCCGGCAGTTCATATTCTTACAAATATGAGGGAAAGACGTACAATTTCAGCACGTCGGTCACAGGCTACAAGAATCTTATAAAGAGCTACAGCAGCGCCGGAATCGTTGTCACAGGAGTCTTCTACCTGAGCAATCGGACGATGACAGACTACATCCTGCCGTCAGCGGTCAGCGGAGCGAGAGCGGGCAGCGGCGTGATATTTGCTCTCAACACAGAAAACAGTAACAGGAAGAAGCTGGAAGCGCTCTTTGCGTGCCTTGCGGACGAGTGGACGAAGGACGGCTGCATGGTAGCCAACTGGATCTTCGGAAATGAGACTGATCAGTATATAACCTATAATTACAGCGGAAATATTTCCTATGACCAGTATCATGAGGCATTTGCGGACGCGTTCCGAATGTTCAACGCGTCAATTAAGAGCAGATGGAGATATGCGCGCACCTATATCTCCCTCGACCACAACTGGGGTTTCCCGAATACGACCGAATGGACAACGAACTACAGGACCTATCCCGGTCTCTATCTGACGCAGGACTTTAACAAGGACCTGAAGAACCAGGGTGCTATTCACTGGGATATGGCCATGCATCCGTACCCGTCACCTGAGCAGGATTGCAAGATCTGGGTCAGGAGCAGCGCAGTCACGAACAGCGGTACTTCGAAACAGATCACTCCGCTCAATATGAGCTATTTCGCGTCGTACCTGAAGAAGACTTACGGAAGCGGTATGCACATCATACTTCCGGAGTCGGGACTGTCATCCAAGTACGGTTCAGTGAATCAGGAGGACCAGCAGGCCTGCGCGGTCGCGTATTCATACTATCTTACCGAGTTCAACAGCAACATTGATATGTACGGATACCACCGTGAGATGGATAAATCCGGCGAGACGGCCGGCGGATGGTGGATGGGTCTCTATCATGCCGATGGGAAAGACACATACACAAAGCCCAAGAAGTCGGCGGACGTCTTCAAGTACATGGACACAAAGAGCTACAGCTCACACGTATCCTCCTATATGAAGAAGTATCTGGGCACGAGCTGGACGTCGAAGATTCCTAATTGGAACCCGTCCAAATTTAAGTAACTTGTCAAAACGGAAATCCTGTGCTATCATGCTTGAATGTACGGCACGGACTGCCGGTAAATATTATAGCAGGAGATGAACAAATGTCAGAAAATGCCAACCAGGCACTGAATGAGGAGCTCAAAGTCGATCCGAAGACACTCCTTGGCCAGTGGAGAAAAAAAGCATATGATCAGAACGCGGACAAAGGTACATTAAGACGGTTCTGGAATGATTATTTTGAAATTGAGAAGAGAATCTATTCCCTTCTGCTCGCAGAGCCGGATACTGTTGTAAGAGGCACAGTGAAAGAGCTGGCTGATAAATTCAGCGTTGCAGTTGATGTCATGGTCGGATTCCTTGACGGCATCAATGATTCTCTTATTGAGCGCAATCCGATCGAGACGATGGATGAGGATACCGAAGTCAATCTCGGATTTGATAAGGAGCGTCTCTATAAGAATATGGTAGATGCCAAGGCCGACTGGCTCTATGGTCTTCCGGAGTGGGATGCCATTTTCAGTAAGGAAAGACAGCATGAGCTCTATATGGAACAGAAGAAGTCCGGAACAATCGTAAAACCGAAAAAGATCGGAAGGAACGACCCCTGTCCGTGCGGATCCGGCAAGAAGTATAAGCAGTGCTGCGGACGAAATAAATAAGTTGAATTTTAGAACAGGCTGCCACATTTGTGGCAGCATGTTTGTTATATCATTAAGAGAGACATGTGACGATAAAACTGAACAGATTGACTGTATGTTATCGGAACAAATGTTAATGCCGGCATGAGCAGTGACGCTGCTGCCCGGCACTGGAAGTTGGAAGCCTGATAAGAGGAACAAATATTGTACAGGAGGTGACAAAATGATGAGAAGAAAGGTCGCAATATGTGTACTTGCTGTTAGTCTTTTCGCCGCCGGCTGCGGTCAGACCAATAAGACTGCGGTACCGGAAACAGATTCAAAAGTCTCCGCTGATTCTTATGTATCATTCCCGAGTGACAGCAGCACTGTAGCAGCCCCTGTCATGGATTCGATGGCAGAGAACCCGGGAACGGTCGCCGGTGAGCCGGATGAAAAACCGGATGAGAGCGCGGCAGCCAAGACGGACAAGTGGGTCGATGTCTCCAAGAAGGATCCGGCAGACGGGGTCTCTACTGATTCTACGCTCGGTGAAGGGTTTAATGTTATTCCGGGAGAAGTCGTCGCTGTTTCACAGAACTCCAAAGATATCAAAGTCGGTGAGACCGTGACGGTAGAGACAGAGCGGGGCTCCTTCGACCTGACGATCGATTCGATCCGCCTGACGGACGAGCGCGCGGCGGGTGTCCGGGCTGACCGCGTCGTTGAGGTCACATACACCTATGCCAACACTCATAATTTTGAGGATCTTCTCGTCGGTGATACGTCCTTTATGCTCACGGATTCCCGGAACATAGCCTGCGCGCCGTATGTTTTTGATTCGACGGGCGGAAATCACCCTGAGCCTATGCCGATCGGCTCCGGCGAGCAGTTCAAAAGCTCAGTAGGATTTGTTCTGCCGGAGGACAGCAACGCTTCCGTGACACTGATCTACAAGGCTAATTTTGAGGATCCGGACAGCTTCGAGTTCAACGTGAAGGCAGATCTGTGAGGTCGCCAGGGTCACAGTTCAGACAGGCTGCCCGGAAGTTTAGATCGCGGCGCAAACATCATCTTCATCGAAAGACGCGGATTTTCTTAAAATTATGCTTGACGTTCCTGATGGTGCATGCTATATTTATATGGTTGAAAAACAAGCAGAGCCACGCTCTCACCCCGGCGCAATTGGGCGACCGGGCGTTCATAGATCAGTACGTATGATGTATTCTATGACCAGGTGGCTTTGCGCTGCCTGGTTTTTTCTTGCGAAGAGCAGTTATTTTGGCTCGTGTGAATCGGGAAACGAATCGGGCATAGACGTTGGTTTACTTCAGTTTGTTTTATGGAGGGTGGAAAGATTAGCGAATTAATGATTAACGGACAGATCAGAGACCGGGAGGTACGTCTGATCAGCGAAAACGGTGACCAGCTTGGCATTATGCCGACATCACGTGCTCTGCAGCTTGCCGAGGAAGCAGGTCTGGATCTGGTTAAGATCGCTCCGAAAGCGCAGCCGCCGGTCTGCAAAATCATCGATTACGGCAAGTATCGCTACGAGCAGACCCGAAAGGAGAAGGAAGCCAGAAAGAAGCAGAAGATCGTCGAGGTCAAGGAGGTCCGTATGTCTCCGAACATTGACGAGAATGATCTCAACACGAAGATCGCTGCTGCCCGCAAGTTCATTGAAAAGGGCAACAAAGTAAAAGTGAGCATCCGTTTCCGCGGACGTGAGATGGCCCATACGAACCAGAGCCGTCCGATGATGGAAGATTTTGCGGCTAAGCTTTCCGATATAGCAAATGTCGAAAAGCCGCCCAAGATGGAAGGCCGCTTCATGACAATGTTCCTTGCAGAAAAGAGTAAAAAGTAACCCTGGCGCAGCCCATCTGTGCCGTGTCTATATATAAGGCAAGTTACTAAACCAAAGAGAGGAGATTAACACCATGCCGAAAATGAAGACCAAGAGAGCCGCAAAGAAGCGCTTTCATGTAACTGGAACTGGAAAGCTGAAGAGAATGAAGGCCTATAAGAGCCACATCCTTACAAAGAAGTCTGCAAAGACAAAGAGAAACCTGCGTAAGGCAACTATTACGGACCATACAAACGCACAGGTCATGAAGAGACTTCTGCCGTACGATTAATTTTAGAAGATTGTGCGAGTCTCCGGCATTCTTTGTCGGATCACACCAGACTATTGAGAGGAGTATTAGAAAATGGCAAGAATTAAAGGTGGCTTAAACGCCAAGAAAAGACATAACCGCGTTCTGAAGCTTGCAAAAGGCTACTATGGCGCAAGATCAAAACAGTATAGAATCGCTAAGCAGTCCGTTATGCGTGCTCTTACAAGCGCATACGCAGGCCGCAAGCAGAGAAAGAGAGATTTCCGCAAACTTTGGATCGCTCGTATCAACGCTGCATCCCGTATTAACGGTCTTTCCTACAGCCAGTTCATGCATGGCCTCAAGCTCGCAGGCGTGGACATGAACCGCAAGATGCTCGCTGACCTCGCAGTCAACGACGCAGAGGGATTTGCAACACTCGTAGAGCTCGCAAAGAGCAAGCTCGCTTAATCTGAATAACCATGAGGGCTGTCTCATAATGCAGCGAAATGTGCGCCGCTTTTGTTACCGATCCGGTCGCGGCGCCTTGTTGTATTATGTGACAGCCCTTTTTCCAATATGGAGCCAATATGGATTTATTTGATTACATGCAGAAGAAAAAGCAGGAGACGGAGTCTCCGCTGGCAAGCCGTCTGCGTCCCCGAACACTCGATGAAGTGGTCGGACAGCAGCATATCATCGGTAAGGGAAGGCTCCTCTACCGGGCAATACTGGCGGACAAACTGACCAGTGTCATCTTCTACGGCCCTCCGGGGACCGGCAAGACTACGCTTGCCCGTGTAATAGCCAACACGACCAATGCCAATTTCCGCCAGATCAACGCGACAACGTCCGGAAAGAAGGATATGGAGCAGGTGGTGGCAGACGCGAAGGAGGCAGCGGGAGGTTTCGGCAGGCGGACCATTCTTTTTATCGATGAGATCCACAGGTTCAACAAATCCCAGCAGGACTATCTTCTTCCTTTTGTCGAGGACGGAACTCTGATCCTCATCGGTGCCACGACCGAGAATCCATACTTTGAGGTCAATTCGGCTCTCTTATCCAGAAGCACTATTTTCGAACTGCATCCGCTCTCTAAAGAAGATGTGGCAGTTCTTATTGACAGGGCTATGACGGACAGGGAGAGAGGCCTCGGAGCTATAAGGGCACGGATACTGCCGGAAGCCAGAGATTTTCTGGCGGATGCGGCGGGAGGGGACGCGAGAAGTGCGCTGAACGCAATTGAGCTCGCAGTCATGACGACAGAGCCCGATGTCAGCGGAGAAATCGTTATAGATCTTGATACTGCCTCAGATTGCATACAGAAGCGGGCTGTCCACTATGACAAGAACGGTGAACAGCATTATGATACGATCTCGGCTTTTATCAAGAGTATGCGTGGTTCCGACCCGGACGCCGCGGTCTATTATCTGGCTAAAATGCTCGCTGCGGGTGAGGATATCAAGTTCATAGCCCGCAGAATCATGATCTGTGCTGCGGAGGACGTCGGTCTGGCAGATCCCAATGCCCTGGTCGTTGCGTCCGCAGCGAGCCTTGTCGTGGAGAGAGTCGGCATGCCGGAGGCGAGGATACCTCTTGCCGAGGCAGCCATATACGTTGCCAACGCGCCGAAAAGCAATGCAGCCTACGAAGCCATTGGACGAGCGCTTGACAGTGTGGCCCGCGTGAAGACTTCGGTACCCGGACATTTGAAAAACATCCATGCGAACGGTGAGGGAGACGTCCCGCAGGCTGTCGGCTATAAATACGCGCATGACTTCCCGAATCACTGGGTGGATCAGCAGTATCTGCCCGATGAGATAAAAGACGAACAGTTCTACATACCGGGAAGTATCGGACATGAGGCGGAGACAGTGAGAAGACTCCGGGAAATAAAACAGAGGGGAAAACAAAATGGCTGACGCACAGACAAAATATAAACTGATCATCCTGTATATGCTCCGCAAGGTCACATTTCCGCTCTCGAACTCTCAAATCACGGAGTTCATGATCGAGAAGGAATATACAGACTATTTTCACATTCAGGAGGCGCTGAACGACCTTGTCGACTCCAAGCTCATCGTGCTGGATCAGATCAGGAACACGACTCAGTATGAGGCGACCCTGGACGGGGAAAAGACGCTTGAATATTTCTCCTACATGATTTCCAACGACATCAAGGCGGAGATTGACGCATATATGAGAGAGAATGCGTTCGAACTTCGAAACGAGTCCAGTACGAGGGCGGATTATCGTCAGACCGGCAACGGCGATTATGCGGTCACCTGTACTGTGAAGGAGGGAAATGAATCTCTCATAGATCTGACCTTCACGGTCCCGATGGAGGAGGAGGCCGAGAGGGTGTGCTCAAAGTGGCCGGAGAAGTCTCAGGAGATTTATATGTACATCATGGAGAAGCTGCTATAAAACAGAGCGCTGCGGGAATGCGCAGAGATAGACTTAAAAGTGTGTCGCGAGGGCGCGCTGTCAGAGATCTCAAATTACTTTGGCAGAGGTTAGCTATGCTGACCAGAATCCGTTCCAAGTTTCGCAAGTCATGAATAGCACAACGGTATTACTTTCGCTGATATTGAAGCAGTTCAGATGAGCTGTACATGATGTCACAACGGTATTACTTTGGCTGATTTTGAGGCAGTTCGGATGAGCTGTACATGATGTCACAACGGTATTACTTTGGCTGATTTTGAGGCAGTTCAGGTGAGCTGTTCTTGATGTGAGTTACAGGCGCAAAGCATCTATCTTCATGAGAAAAACATTGCTGGTCCGACTGAGAGATCGCAAAATGCGATGCATTTTGCAAGCTCGTAGGGAAGGGACCAGCGTTTTTCGATGAAGATGATGCGTGCGCCGTCCATGAAACTTCGGTACAGCTCATCTGAACGGGGCGTGCAGCTCATCTGAACGGGGCGTGCAGCTCAGCTGAACGGGGCTGATGCGTTTATAAATTTAAAATTTTACAGTGATAAAGTGTTTCTCTTGATTTTAGCGGTTCAGCGTGTTAAGATACTAAAAGACACCATAAACTGATTCATATTAGGAGAGATCTTATGAATAAGAAACTTCACACCGAGGCGGTAGACAGCCTGTTTGATGCTATATTGAGCCTCGAGACCCGTGAGGAATGCTACGCTTTTTTTGGTGATGTGTGTACAATTAACGAGATATTGTCATTATCACAGCGATACGAGGTCGCCGGGATGCTGAGAGCCAAACAGACGTATCTGGATATCTCAGAGAAAACCGGTGCTTCCACCGCGACGATCAGTCGTGTCAATCGCTCACTGAACTATGGCAACGATGGCTATGACATTGTCTGGGCGAGACTTGGCAATAAGGAAAAATGAACAGTGTGCACGGAGGAGCTGCCGGCGGGCAGCTCTTTTTTTGAGTAAGCATCACCGATGGCAGGGAAGGCGAAGTTCACTCTGTCGGGAGTATCAGTCAACATGGTTTTTATGCCAACACTATGGTCAAAGATTGGGGAAATAAACACTATGGCAGTGGGTAAAGAAAAAATCATTGAACTTAAGAACATTACAAAGACGTATGACAATGGATTCACCGCGGTATCAGATTTCAATCTGTATGTTAAGCGCGGTGAATTTATCACGTTTCTGGGGCCTTCCGGCTGCGGCAAGACGACAACTCTGCGTATGATCGCCGGCTTCGAACTTCCGTCTTCAGGCACTATTCTTCTTAACGGCAAGAATATTGCCGATCTACCGCCATATGAACGTCCGATCAACACGGTCTTTCAGAGGTATGCGCTCTTTCCTCATATGAACATTTATGAAAATATAGCTTTCGGCCTTCGTCAGAAGAAGATGCCGGAGGATATCATATCGAAAAAAGTGAAAAAAGTCCTCGATCTTGTCGACCTTGAAGGATTTGAGAAGCGTTCTGTCTCCACACTGTCAGGCGGTCAGCAGCAGCGTATCGCTATCGCGCGGGCTCTGGTCAATGAGCCGGAGATCCTTCTCCTCGATGAGCCGCTGGGAGCTCTTGACCTTAAGATGAGAAAGGAAATGCAGCTCGAACTCAAGGAGATGCACAGGAACCTGGGTATCACATTTATTTATGTCACTCATGACCAGGAAGAAGCCCTGACCATGTCCGACACGATTGTTGTCATGTCCGAAGGCCGTATTCAGCAGATCGGCACACCGGAAGATATTTACAACGAGCCTAAGAATGCGTTCGTTGCGGACTTCATCGGAGAGAGTAACATTTTCAACGGCATTATGACCGGCAAGCTGCGCGCGCGTTTCTGCGGAGGCGAATTTACATGCGTCGACGACATCGAAGAGGGCACGCTGATCACAGCAGTCGTTCGTCCTGAGGATGTCATCATTACCGCCCCTGAGGAAGGGACGATCCGCGGTCATGTCACCTCAGTCATATTCAAGGGTATACACTATGAGATCACGGTAGAATCCGGCAAGAGTGAGATGCTGGTCCAGTCCGTCAAATCCCAGAAGGTCGGCGATTACGTCGGCATGAAGGTCGACCCGGACAATATTCATATCATGATCGCGGAGGATCACACGAATTATTTCGCGGCTGACATTAACGCTGAGCATAGGCTTGAGTACAACAACAAAGTCCTTGACACGAGCGTGACCAGGATCATTCCGGGCAGCAAGCGCGACGCAAGCGGAAACATAATTGATTCCAACGGAGATGTGATCGATACGACAAAGACAAAGATCATGATCGCGATTCAGCCTCAGGATATACAGATGACCGACCATGTCGACGAGGGCCTTGTCGACGGATACATCAGCAACCTGATTTACAAGGGTGACCATTATAGTTACGTTATCCACACTGATATCGAGCAGGATTTCATTGTCGACGACGAATACCTCTGGAACATGGGAGACCATGTAGGTCTTGTCATGCCGATCGAAAAGATGTCGTTCTCTCTGAAGAAATAAAGGAGACTGGCCATGCATATACTAAGATTTTCCAGAAAGACTCTGGGTATCCCGTATGCCCTGTTTCTTCTGCTGTTTGTCGTAGCGCCGCTCATCGTGCTCTTTTACTACGCTTTTACGAACGGTGAGGGACAATTTACGATTGCCAACTTTACCGGCTTCTTTACCGATCCAAACACACTGGGCACGCTCTGCTACAGCTTCGCGATCGCACTGGTCACGACTCTCGTCTGTCTGCTGATCGCGTATCCGACAGCGTACATACTCGCGAAGAGCCGTATAAAGAAAAAATCGGTACTTGTGATGCTTTTCATCATGCCGATGTGGATCAATTTCTCTCTGCGCATCACAGCACTTAAGGAAATTCTCACCCTGATTGAAGGCAATCTGGCTTATTATCCGTTCGTGAACGCAGTGTGCGGTATGACGTACGATTTTCTCCCGTTCATGATCCTGCCTCTATATAACACGATCTCCAAGCTGGATGATTCACTGATCGAGGCTGCCAAGGATCTGGGTGCAAATGAACGCGCGGCTTTTTTCAAAATCACACTCCCGCTCTCAGTGCCCGGCATTATCAGCGGTGTCTCAATGGTCTTTTTGCCTGCTATGACGAACTATGTAGTTCTTGATATGCTCTACAACAGCACTTACATCATGGGCTCCCTCATCGGCAGCTACTTTGCGGCTTACAACTGGCACGGCGGATCAATGATCGCCCTGATCCTTCTCGCTATCATCTGTGCTTTCACGCTTCTCACAAGAGGTATGGAGGATGATGACCAGACGATTGGAGGTGCTTTGTTATGATTAAAAAGGTTAGCGCATTTTTTATTCTGCTGGTCCTGATATTCATGTATGCGCCGATCCTGATCCTCATGGCTTACAGCTTTACGAATGCGACGACAATCGGCGCGATCAGAGGATTCTCACTGCATAATTACGTGACCCTCTTTACGACTCCCGATCTTCGAAATATGATTTTCGGAACGGTGCTGCTTGCGCTCGTATCCGCGACTCTTGCGACCATCCTTGGGACCATGGGAGCGATCGGAGCATTTTATTCGAGCAGAAAGGTCGACTCTTTCATCAGTACAATGAATCAGATTCCGGTCGTCAACGCCGATGTCGTGACAGGCTTCTCAATCTGTATCCTTCTGGTCGTCGTTTTCGGTATCAGCAAGGACACATTTATTCCTCTCGTCGTAGGACATGTGACCCTGTGCGCGCCGTTCGTGTATCTGTCTGTCGTACCGAAACTCAAGCAGATGGATCCGAGCATCTATGAGGCAGCCCTGGACCTCGGAGCAACTCCGCCCGTGGCCCTTAGAAAAATTGTTATCCCGCAGATCGCTTCGGGTATTGTTTCAGGCTTCGCGCTTGCTGTCACGCTCTCATTAGATGATTACTTTGTGGCGACATATACGAAGCCGGCAACATTTGATACGATCAGCACCTATGTAGTCAATGCGACAAAGGGAGCTCAGACTACGATCAAGACAGCGCTCTGGGCTCTGTCCACAGTCATCTTCGTCGTTGTCATACTGGTCGTCGCAGTTGCCAACATGCGTGCAGACAAAGAAGAAGAGAGGGCAGGCGCATGAGAAAAAAAGTGTTTGTAAAACTTTGTGCCGCAGCTCTCAGCGGGCTTATGATCGCGTCACTCATCCCCACACAGGATGTGTGGGCTGCCGCTGGCGGCAAAGAAAAAATAGTTCTCCGTGTATGTAACTGGGAAGAATACATTGATCTTGGCGACTGGGACGAGGAGGAGACGATCGACCTCGAAAGCGGCGACATCATTGGTGAAAATTCCCTGGTCGAGGATTTTGAGGAGTGGTATTACGAGACTTACGGTAAGGAAGTCGTAGTCGAGTACTCTACTTTCGGCACGAACGAGGATCTCTATAACATGATCACGCTGGGAGATGTGTACGACATCGTATGCCCTTCCGAGTACATGTTCATGAAGCTGATGGCGGAAGGTATGCTTGTTCCTCTGTCTGACGACTTCTTCGATGAGACGGATGAGAACAACTATTATGTTAACGGTGTCTCCCCATATATCAGGAATGTTTTCGATAATCATCAGATTGGAGGAGAACCCTGGAGCAAATACGCGGCAGGTTATATGTGGGGAATCACAGGCATTGTCTATAATCCTGAAGTGGTCTCCAAGGAGGAAGCGTCTACATGGAAGATCCTCGATAATCCAAAGTTCAAACGTCAGGTGACGATCAAGGACAACGTCCGCGATTCTTATTTCGCGGCAGTCGGCGCTCTGAAGAGAGACCTGCTGATCAGCGATGACTTTAAGTCGGCTCCGGATTATTCAGTCCGCCTTGAGAGCGAGATGAACGACGTCAGCGGTAAGACAATACAGAAAGTCCAGGATTATCTTCAGGACGTGAAGGACAACGTCTACTCCTTTGAGACAGACTCGGGCAAATCCGATATGGTCACAGGCAAAGTCGTTGCCAACTATCAGTGGTCAGGTGATGCGGTCTACTCTCTGGATCAGGCGGAGGAGGATGATTTTATACTCAATTTCGCGGTCCCGGAGGAATCGACAAATATTTATTTTGACGGCTGGGTCATGCTGAAATGCGGCGTAGAAGGAGATCCTGACAAGCAGCATGCTGCGGAAGCGTTCATTAATTTCTGCTCGCGCCCGGATAATGCCATCCGCAATATGTATTACATAGGGTACACATCCGTCATTGCGGGGGGCGCGGACGAGCGCATCTTTGAATATGCCGACTGGTGCTACGGTGCCGAGGAGGATGAGGAAGACGTGGTAGAGTATCCTCTCGGCTATTTCTTCAGCGGCGATGCGGAAGACGAGGAGTATTATATCACAGCTCCCGCTGAGCAGCTTGACCGCCAGCTCGGTGCCCAGTATCCGAGCGCGGACGCGATGGCAAGATCCTCTATCATGGTATATTTCGACAGTGAAAAGAATGACGCGATCAATCAGATGTGGATCAACGTCAGATGCTTCAACATCTATGATGTCCCTGTGTGGGCATGGATCCTCACAGTCTGTGTGCTGTGTGTTCTCGGCTGGCTTTTCTACAGGGCTAAGCAGAGAGAAAAAATGTATAAGTAAATAGGCAAACTTCCCATTTGCTGTTATATGGGCAGTCTCATCGTAAAGTTTCGATTTCGACTGCCGGGTCAACGCAAATGGGAAGTTCTTATTTTCTCTTATTCTTAGGGTCGTGCTTCTCAGCGATCTCATCCGCCAGATGCTCGATCAACTGCTTCTTAACATAAACATCAATACTGAGCAGGCAGATGAACGCGAATGTCTGCAGATAATCTTTGTCATCCTCATCGACGTCGGCAAATGCTTCAAGTGCTGTGCCGAGATTGCCATTCAGGTCCTCTATGATAGGGTCGATCTGCGCTTTTTCCAGGCTGCTGATCCTCTGATATATTTCGTGCAGTGTAATCCCCTCATCCGTCCGCTGAAAAAATCTGTCTGTCATGGGCTCGATCAGTGTCTTGATATCGCTGATAGAGAGGAAATCCTTCATATAGTAGACGAAGATGAGGAGCAGCAGATGCTCCTTCGAGTATTTCTTTCTTACGGGAGGCGGAATCAGACCATTCTTGGTGTAATTATTGATCATTGTCTTTGTCAGGATCTTATCGTCAGGATAGCGCTTACACGAGGCAAGGTGAGTGTCCATAAACGTTGTGATCTGATCCATGTAGAGATCAATGTCGGGAACAGTCTCAGGTGTGATGAAATCGATCGTGTTGAAGCCCTGTATCATATCCAGAAGTACTTTTTTTTCAGATGTTTCCATGTGTTGCACCTCCAAATAGGCGACGTAGATGATTACACTACTATCATACAGTTTTCAAAACTATGTTACAAGGGTTTTTCGAAAACAGCTTCTTATGATATACTAATACAATGCCGGAAGCGTCAATGATTTTTTACGCTTTCCTGCGATACGGATTGCTTCGTTGCCGGTGCAACTCCTGCAATCCCGAAAATACTTTACATCACGCGTAATTCGTTCCGAGATTATGTCAGCTGACGCTGACCCGGGTCCAATATAGAGAAGCAGGAGAAAAAATGGAATCGAACGACATTCTTACTCGTTTAAATAAAGAACAGCAGGAGGCAGTCCTTCAGACGGAAGGGCCTGTCCTGATTCTTGCAGGGGCAGGTTCGGGCAAGACTCGCGTCCTCGTTCACCGCATCGCCTATCTCATCAATGTCTGCGGTGTTGATCCCTACAGCATTCTCGCGATAACCTTCACGAATAAGGCAGCGGACGAGATGAGGAGCCGCGTCGATGACATGATCGGCTTCGGATCGAGAGAAATATGGGTCATGACCTTCCATGCGTGCTGCGTCCGTATCCTGCGTCGCCACGCCGAGGAGGCAGGTTACACGCGCTATTTCACAATCTATGATACAGATGATCAGCTGTCGGTCATGAAGGATATCTTCAAGCGGCGCGGGATCGATACTAAGTTCCTCAAGGAGCGAACTGCACTGGGTATGATCTCCAGCGCTAAAAATGAGCTGGTCGGACCGGACGAGTATGCCAGGATGACCAGAGGGGATTACAGGACCGGTCAGGTTGCCGACATCTACGATGAGTACCAGAAGCGTCTTCGGGAAAATAACGCGATGGATTTCGATGATCTCATCATGAACACGGTCATACTGTTCGAGCAGCATCCCGAGATCCTTGACCTGTACCGCGAGCGCTTCCGTTACATGATGGTCGATGAGTATCAGGATACGAACACGGCCCAGTTCAGATTTGTGAGTCTTCTTGCCGGCAAGTATAAGAACCTCTGCGTAGTAGGTGACGATGACCAGAGTATCTATAAGTTCAGAGGCGCCAACATTCGCAATATCCTGAACTTTGAGCAGATATTTCCTGAATCCCGGGTCATTAAGCTCGAGCAGAACTATCGGTCCACCCAGAATATTCTCAATTGCGCAAATGAAGTCATCAGAAACAACAGGGGCCGCAAAAGCAAGCGCCTCTGGACCGAGAACGGGACAGGAAACCGTGTCCGCTTTGTACGGTTCGAGAATGCGTACGAGGAGGCTGAGTTTGTTGCATCCGAGATAGGAAGACGTGTGCGGAGCGGAGAGCGCAGCTATAAGGACTTCGCGGTCCTCTATAGGACAAATGCTCAGTCGCGTCTCTTTGAAGAAAAATGTCTCTTTCTCAACGTGCCCTACAAGCTGGTCGGCGGTGTGAATTTCTATTCCAGACGCGAAATCAAGGATGTTCTTGCATACCTGAAGACCATCGACAACGCAGTCGACGACGTAGCTTCGACCCGCATCATAAATGTGCCGAAGAGGGGGATCGGCGCGACGACGATCACAAAGATCAGCACATATGCCTTCGACTCCGGCTGTTCCTTCTTTGACGCGGCTTCATCCGCGAACGATATCTCATCTCTGTCCGCGGCGACAGCCAAAAAAGTCAGAGTATTTACTGACTTTATCAACGATCTGAGACGAGATGCAAGAGAGCTGACAGTTGAGGAACTTATTAAGAAGATTCTGAAGGATACTGGCTATCGCAAAGAACTTGAAGTGGAGGACACCGAGGAGTCAAGGGAGAGGCTGGAGAACATTGACGAACTCATCTCGAAAGCCGCTTCCTATGGCGAGACAGCCGAACATCCGACTCTGTCAGGCTTTCTTGAGGAAGTGGCTCTGATAGCGGACATTGATACAGTCGACGATGGCGATGACAGAGTTCTTCTTATGACGCTCCACTCGGCCAAGGGACTGGAATTCCCGGTCGTTTTCATGGCGGGAATGGAGGAGGGGCTCTTCCCAAGCAGCATGTCCATAAGGGCAGAAAACCCCGATGAAGAGATCGAGGAAGAGAGAAGACTCTGCTACGTCGGGATTACCCGGGCAAGAGAGGAACTCATCATGACGGCCGCCTACGCAAGAATGGTGAGGGGAGAGTATGAGCCGCATCCGGTGTCCAGATTTGTCAGAGAGATATCCAGAGACAGCATCGACCAGCCGCGGGCAGCAGCTCCGAAACCCGCCCTGTCTGCCCCGAAGGGCGGACTTGGATCCGATATGAGAGATGCGATCAACAAGTCGGCTTACGCCCCTGAACCGCAGAATGATCAAAGAGAAAAGTCCGGTTACGGATTTTCGGCCTATTCTCCATACAGCAATCCTTACAGGAAAAAGACGCCGTCACCCGCAGCAGAAAGCAGTGTGCTGTCCTACGGTGTCGGCGACAAGGTGCGTCATAAAAAATTCGGTCTTGGAACAGTCACGAACATTCGAGACGGCGGTCGTGATTATGAGGTGACAGTTGACTTTCCGGCGTGGGGCGTGAAAAAAATGTTTGCTGCATTTGCAAAACTCGAGAAAGCTGAGGACTGAGTGAAGATGGAGCGAAACCCTGCCTTCTGAATTGTAAATCAGAGGTTAAATTCGCCAAAAAAAAAGACAATTTTATGTTCAAATTAGTGCAAATTTGGAGTGGGCGTGATATAATTATGGCAGTATTCAGAAAGGACGGTGCTATTTATGAATAATAAGATTGATGAGATTCTTGCCCGCATCAGATTACAGGATGAGGCACGTAAGGAAGAAAAGGGAAAGACTATCCTTTGGATCCTTGCCATTATCGGATGTGTCGCAGCAGTAGCAGCTATCGCTTACGCGGTATATCGTTTCTTCACACCGGATTATCTTGAAGATTTCGAAGACGACTTTGACGATGACTTTGACGATTACTTCGAAGACGAGGAAGATGATCTCTTCGAGGATGAGGAAGATGAGGAAGAGGCTGCTCCGAAGAAGTCAGCGAAGGAAAAGGTCAAAGAGGCTGCCGATAAGGTGAAAGAGGCAGCCGGAAAGGTCGTTAGCGCAGTCAAGAAGAAAGCTGCAGACGATGATTTCGAGGATGACTTTGACGATGACTTCGATGACGAGGAAGTTGAGTCCGTAGTGGAAGAGGAAGCTGCTCCGGCAGAAGAAGCTCCGGCTGAGGAAGCCGCAGAAGAAGCTCCGGCAGAAGAGGAAGCTGAGAAGGAAGCTCCGGCAGAGGCAACAGAAGAATAATCAATCAAAAAGGAAATAGCAGGAAGAGGCTGCCCCAGGGCGGCCTCTTTTTTGTGGCATCAAACCGGCAGAGCGAGGCGTGTCACGCTTGCAGTCGCCGGTATTATTGTGTATGATAGTCGTACTTTGTGAGAAAAATGATCCGAAAGGAAATATAGAAATACATGTTAAAGAGAAAAGATGTAGCAGAGTGCGTGATTGAGAGAGTGGATTATCCGAACTGCGGAAGATATAAGACCGAGGAAGGTCAGAAGCTGACGGTAAAGAATACGCTGCCCGGCCAGAGAATCCGCTGCAGGATATTCAAAAAACACCAGGACCGGGTGGAGGGCAGGCTCTTTGAGATCGTTGAGAAGTCTCCGCTCGAGACCCGGGAGAAAGTCTGCGACAATTTTCCGCTGTGCGGCGGCTGCCTCTGCCAGACCATGCCTTATGAGGATCAGCTGGCCATGAAAGAGGATATGGTCAGGCGATTGTTAGATGAGGTGGTGGACGATGCTGTATATGACGGAATCTTAAGAAGCCCATTGGAATTTGAGTACCGCAACAAGATGGAGTTCTCCTTCGGTGACGATGTGGAGAACGGTCCGCTGACTCTCGGGCTTCACAGGCGCAATACGACCTACACGGTCCTGAATGCTCACTCCTGTGCGCTTGCCCACGAGGATGTGCGCAAAGTCCTGGGTGCGACCCTCGATTACTGCCGTGAGATGGGGCTCAAAAAGTATGATAAAAAGATTCATAAAGGCTTTCTGCGCTTTCTGCTTGTCCGCCGGTCACAGACGACGGGAGAACTGCTTGTCTATATAGTGACATCTTCGCAGCAGGAGCATGATTTCTCCGACTGGGCGGAGAGACTTCTCGCGCTTCCGATTGAGGGATCTTATGCCGGTATATTCCACGCGATTGACGACAAAATGTCCGACGCGGTCAAGGTAGATTACGCGACTCCACTCTACGGAAAAGAGTATTTCTTTGAGGAGCTTCTGGGACTTAAGTTCAAGGTGACAGCATTTTCCTTCTTCCAGACCAACACCCCCGGTGCGGAAGTTCTTTACGACGCGGTGCGCAGATATGTGACGGGAGGTATACCGGGAGGAAGCGATGGCAGCGGAGACATCTCCGCGAAGACGGAACAAGCGTACACAGACGAAAACAGAATCGAGGCCCCTGTACTCTATGACCTCTACAGCGGAACCGGCACGATCGGACAGGTGCTTTCACCGGTCGCCGGAAAAGTTTACGGCATAGAGCTGATCCCTGAGGCTGTCGATGCTGCCAGAGAGAATGCAGCCCTGAACAACATTACGAATTGCGAGTTCATCGCAGGTGATGTGCTTGAGAAGCTTGCTGAGCTTCCGGAGAAGCCGGATTATATTGTACTCGATCCGCCGAGAGAGGGTATTAATCCGAAGGCACTCGGGCAGATCATCGACTACGGCGTAGGTGAGATGGTGTATATATCCTGCAAGGCATCGAGTTTTAAGCGGGACATGGTGACCCTGCGGGCGAGCGGCTGGAAGGTGAAGAGGTATTGTCTGGTGGATCTGTTTCCGCAGACGATGCACGTGGAGACCGTCTGTTTACTAACACATAAAGGGTGAAAAGAGGCTGGAAAAGCCTGAAATACTGGGGTTTCCGTCACCGGGCTTGCTCAGTTCCGTGTGATTGGAACCCTTCATTTATTCTCCTTGGGAACATATCCAGACTTCCGGTAGAGGCAGGGTTGTGGCTACGTTTTACTGAAAGAGGCGGCACCGGAGTGATCGTGGGGTTTGACAAATACAAAAAGATTATGGACTGGGTGCGAAAAACTGATGTATCTTCGGATCGGGAGTTCCAGCGGACCTTTAATAGCTTTTATCGCGTCCGAAGAAACGAAGAGTGGCGGAGGGCATACTATAACCTCTTTGAAGTAGTAAAGAACAGCAAGCCGTCTTTCGAATACATTATACGAACCATGTATAAGGAGACCGGGAATATCGAGGCTTCATTTTCCAGCAAAATGATAGCGACAATTGATGCTAATATGCCAATCTGGGATCGTTATGTTATGCAGAATCTTTGCCTGGAACTGAAGGGAAAAACAAAGGAAGATCAACTAGATTGCGCTGTGAGATTGTATGAGCAGATGCTGGCCTGGTACGGAGACTTTCTAAAAACAGAAAATGGCAGGGATTGTATCACTGAGTTCGATAAAACCCTGCCAGGATATACATGGATGAGCGAGATAAAAAAGATTGACTTCTATCTTTGGAGCATTCGCACATAAATCGGTGTTTGTGGAGGAAAAAAGCGATGAAGAAAGCAATAACGATATTGATTACTGTAATAAGATTAGTAAGGATGG
>JBGUIK010000025.1:0-102335 GCA_045112915.1 Lachnospiraceae bacterium | reverse complement strand
AATGCCTCCGGCGGATCGCAGCCGCGCAATGATGAAGGTGCTTCGCACTTTGCGCGGCGCGGCAAGAACGCCGAGGCGTTCTTGATGTCATTCTGGCAAGACCCAGAGCCGAAATCAAGTCATTGTTTGACTATAACTCGCATCCTTTCGTACGCAAAACCCGGCGGGAGCACGCATCAGTGAGTACCGTTCCGATAAGGCTGCTCCCGCCGCGGGCGCGAAAGGCTCTACAGATTTATTTTTTAAGGGGGTTACCATGAAAGAAGAAAAAACATATTTGAAATGGTATAACAAAGTCGGTTACGGATCCGGAGATATTGCGGGCAATGTTGTGTACGCCCTGCTGTCTGCATTTGTAATGATCTTCCTGACCGACACGGTCGGCATGAACGCCGGTATCGTCGGCACACTGATTGCCGTATCAAAACTCTTTGATGGTGTGAGTGATATTTTCTTCGGTTCTCTGATCGACAAGACACATACGAAAATGGGCAAGGCCCGTCCATGGATGTTCTACGGCTTCTTCGGCTGCGCCATCTGCCTTGTCGCCATCTTCTGCATCCCGGCAGACATAAGCGCAACAGCCCAGTACGCATGGTTCTTTATCGCCTACACGCTCCTCAATGCCGGCTTCTACACAGCCAACAATATTGCCTACTCCGCACTGACCGCTCTTGTCACAAAGAATAATCATGAGCGTGTTGAGATGGGCTCCATCCGATTCATGTTTGCCTTCGGCACCAGCATGCTGATCCAGACAATCACCGTCGGCATGGTCGCCTATTTCGGCGGCGGCGCGGGAGCATGGCGCACAGTGGCAATCATCTACGCGATCGTCGGTATCATTTCCAACAGCCTTTCCGTCTTCTCCGTCAGGGAGCTGTCACCGGAAGAACTGGCAGAAGATGAAGTTAAGAAAGAAGTGACCGAGGAGGAGAAATACACTCTGATCGACGCGTTCAAGCTTCTCATTAAGAACAAATATTACCTGATGATCTGCGCCTCCTACATCCTGATGCAGATCTACTCCGCTACTCTCAACATGGGTATCTACTTCATGACCTACGTCCTGAAGAATGCCAATCTTCTCGGAGTTTTCTCATGGGCGATCAACATCCCGATGATTATCGGTCTTCTGTTCACTCCGACCCTTGTTGCCAAGTGGGGCGGCATGTACAAGCTGAACCTTACCGGCTATACGATCGGCACACTGGGAAGACTCGGCGTCGTCATCGCCGGCTACCTCGGCTCCGTTCCGCTGATGCTGGCATGTACGGCCATCGCCGCCTTCGGTATGAGCCCGCTGCAGGGTGACATGAACGCCCTGATCGCTACCTGCTCCGAGTACACCTACCTTACCAGCGGCAAGCGCGTTGACGGAACTATGTACTCCTGCACATCCCTCGGCACCAAGCTCGGCGGCGGTATCGGCACAGCTCTTGCAGGCTGGCTGCTTGCATTCTCCGGATACGTCGGCGGCGCGGCAGTGCAGAGCGCGTCCTGCATTAACATGCTCCACATCATGTATCTCTGGATGCCGATGTGCTTCAACCTCCTGGTCACTCTGATCCTCACAAGGCTGAATGTTGAGAAGGCCAACGAGGATCTGAGGAAGCAGCTGGGACACGCTGAGTAACATTCGAGTCTCGCTCGCAAGACTTGGCGTGGGGAATCGGGTCAGCGTCAACTGACATAAGTCTAAAACGAATCTCTGCGGTCTCCGTTTCTCTACGGATGGCGCCAACGTGCCCCGCGGGTAAAAGAGAACGTCCACCGGATGTTCTACCCACAAGGCACCAAGTGCTTCCTCACATAGCGTTTATCTCAGAAGTGAGAATCTTCTCCCGCTGAGATAATAAATAATGCCCCCCGTGCATAATTTAAGGCTGCCGCATCTGCATATGACTCGGATCTGCAATATCCGATAACATCTGCGGATGACTCGGATCTGCAATATCCAAAAACATCTGCGGATGCGGCAGTCGGCACATCGAAAAAGGCAGAGGCTGTCACATCAGGAAACCACACCGTCAAATGAAGCGGTGTCGGTTACTGATGTGGCAGCCTCTGCTTATTGTCTGTGTTACCTGCTCTCTCTACATTCCTCATCCCTGTTTAGGGCTCTCGGAGATTCCACTGACTCTCTCTTCGTTCTTTATCTCTATTCTACGATTACAAGTACCTCGGGCTTTCCCCAAAATCTCCATTCTTATTACTGGATTTCAGACTCTTCTGGCTCTGCCCCTCATCCCTGTTCTGAGATTTATAATTTCTCCAGTCCTGCCTGACCACCTGCGACGCCGTACATATGCTGAAGAACTACCCTTCGCATCGTCTCATCACCGAAATGGTTTCGCATCGTATCGACCGCGGGGCCTTTATTTGAAACAAGCTTCTCAGCATATTCGCGGTTCTTTGCCAGCTTTGCTTCCTCATCACAATTAGGCGCTTCCATAAGTAGCTTTAGATAGACTCCCAGATAATCCTTCTGTGCCCGCTTGAAGGGCTCCGCAAGACCCTTTCCGGCTTTTGCGTAGCTGAACGGATAGCGTATGCTGTCATACCAGTGAGGTTCACTTTCAATATTACTGAGAGTGCTGTCCCGGTCGAGCAGTTCTTCGAACTCCATCTGCACTTCGTCCCGAAGAGGCTCAAGCTGCGTGTCATAAATTTCAATGAGCAGCGTATCCTTACCAAAGGCGGTGACCCTGTCCATATTGAAGAGAGGTACATCCTTTTTCATCGGGCTGATGACGATCGTCTCCATGGTCATGAGACCTCCGAAAGCTTTCAGCGTCATTGCGCAGAGGTGTCCGACATTTTCAAGCTCGTAGCTGTGCACGGCGAAATTAAGACCGAAGTGGCTGAGATGCCTGTCATCGCCGATATTATTTTCCGTATATGAAAAATACTCTCTGATCTGGCGGAGTGCGGGTCCGCATAGTTTTGTCTTCATGTCTCTAAGCCTCCATTTTATGGTGCCATCAATGATCCAGCACCTCAATCATAGACTATTTTGACCACCTCGGCAAGTCCGCAGCCTTACTCATATTTTTCTTTCAGGTGATACCACCAAACCATCTTAAGAAATCTCCAGAGGGGACTCGAAAGATTTCAGATTACGGAATAAAAAACACTCCGCAGGCATCTCCGGAACAAGTCCGGAGAATACCTGCGGGAGGAGGGGGGTCCTATATTAATAAGTGATTGCCTTATTTATGAGAGCTTATCCATAATCCAGTCGATGTCGTTCGTAGTCTTCATCTTCTCAAGGACTTCCTCATCATCGAGGCAGTCAGCGATCTTGCCGAGCAGGTCAAGATGCTCATCGCCGATACCTGCGATACCAAAGACGAGCTGAGCCTTTTCATCGCCGAAGTCTACGCCTTCCGGATACTGAATCATTGTGATAGCTGTCTTCTTGACAGTGCCCTTAGCCTGAGATGTGCCGTGCGGGATCGCAATGCCCATGCCCATGTATGTGCTGACCAGACGCTCTCTCTCGAGCATTGCGTCGATGTACTGCGGTTCAACAGCGCCTCTTGCGACAAGGAGCTCACCGGCCTTGCGGATTGCCTCTTCCTTGGTTACAGGCGGCTGATTGAGCAGGATGCTCTCACGAATGATGACATCCTTCTTCATGCCCTTGGTAGCTGTCTCAAGCATCTCATCAACTGCGCTCTTCTCCGGCTCTTCTGCAGCCATAGCGTCAAGAGTTGTGAGCTGCACATAAAGTGCATCAAGTGCCGGATCATTCAGGAAGTTGCCGATTGTTACAAGCTGAGCGTTCGGAGCGGACTTTCTTGCGCGGTCTGCAAGAGTTGTCTGTACGACTGCAATGTTGCACTCTGCCGGAATGTTGTCAACAGAAGTATTCTTAACAGTGATGTCAGGTCTGACAGCCTTGATACGGTTGCGGAACTTTGTAGCGCCCATTGCGGAGGAGCCCATGCCGGCGTCGCAAGCGAAGATGACCATGCGGACGGAAGCTGCATCTGTTACTGTAGATGTGCCTTTAGCCTGAGCCTTCATGTCAGCCATCTGGCCCTGAGCGTCTTCAATAGATGTTGTTGTGCTTGTTGCCTTGATGATGACGGATGCGATTGCACAGGATACTGCTGCTGCAAGCAGGACGCCGATCAGGATGAACAGAATCTTGTCCTTCGGTGCCATAGCCATGAACGCGATGATGGAGCCCGGTGAGGACGGTCCCTTAAGGCCGCAGCCTGTGATTGAGAACCATGTGATGGCGCAGATGTTACCTACGATCGGAGCAACAATGACTACCGGGTTCATGAGTACATACGGGAAGTAGATTTCATGAATACCACCGAGGAAGTGGATGATGATAGCGCCGGGTGCGGAATCCTTTGTTGCCTTGTCTTTTGCGAACATCCAGTATGCGAGCAGAACGCCGAGGCCCGGGCCTGGGTTAGCTTCAAGCATGTACATGATGGACTGGCCGGCTGACTTGACCTGCTCAGCACCGATCGGTGTGAAGATACCATGGTTGATAGCATTGTTGAGGAACAGAACCTTGGCAGGTTCGATAAAGATAGCTGCCAGCGGGAGAAGGTTGTTCTTGATAAGAACATCAACACCTGCGGTCAGGACTGCGAGGATTGCTGTCATGAACGGGCCGATTACATAGTAGCCGAAGATTGCAATCAGCATACCGATGATACCTACTGAGAAGTTGTTGATCAGCATCTCAAAGCCGGCCGGCATTCTTGTTTCCATGAACTTGTCGAACTTCTTGATGACCCAGCCTGCGAACGGGCCCATTGCCATAGCGCCCATAAGCATCGGCTGTCCGTCTGTGCCGCCGACACCGGCGATACATCCAACGACTGCGATAGCGCCCATGACGCCGCCGCGGTCTCCGCCGACCATCTTACCGCCTGTGTAAGCGATCAGGATCGGAAGCAGATAGGTAAGCATGTACGGCTGAATGGATGCGAGCTGTGCGTTGGGCAGCCAGCCGTCCGGGATGAACAGAGCTGTGATAAAGCCCCATGCGATGAATGCGCCAATGTTCGGCATGACCATGGCGGATAAGAATTTTCCAAATCTCTGAAGTGCGTTCTTCATCGTTTCTCTCCTTCGAAAAATTATTTAATTAAATATATGTCTAACTTTCAGCTTAGATCATTTCCCGCTTCCGGGGCCTTCCGGCCCCGGAAATTATGGGAGGATTGAAATCAGATCAGTCGAAATTTGCAAGCAGATACTCTTCTGCTTCCGGGCACCACAGTCCGTTGTGGGCATCTACGATGTCAGCAAGCGCTGTGTATCTCTCGTCCTCTTTGCCCTTCTCGCGAAGTTCTGTGAGGCCAATCAGCGGCATTGTGATGTGGTTGTAGATAAGCTTCTTGCCGCCCGGGATCTTCGGCAGATGGAGAATTGTCTCAGCAGCGGCATCAAGACCGCCGATATGTGTGACCATGACTGCCGGATTGATGCGGCCTGCTGCTGTGAGCTCAAGGCACTCGATCATATCGGCTGTATTTCCGCCGGTGGTTCCCATTACATGAGTTGAATTGTAATGTACATCATAGAAATTCATCTTTGCGGAGAAGTTCGGGTCTGTCGGGCCTGCGAAGAAGTTCAGGCAGCCATCACGTCCCAGCACCCCGCTGGACTGCTCTACGACTGCTCCTACCGGTGCGTAGCAGAGAACATCGTCAAATCCTGTGCCGCCTGTCATCTCACGCAGGTAAGCTACCGGATCTTCAACAGTACCTGTGTTTACAAAGTGAAGTTCGATATTCCTTGCGTCTGCCTCTTCCTGCGGGAAGAGCTCAGCAGCGCGGTCCAGTCTGTCCTGGTTGACGTCTGTCACGACGATCATGCCCGGGCGTCTGTCGCAGTTCATTGCGTAGCTGAGTGCGCCGAGACCCATCGGGCCTGCGCCTGCCATGATCGCAAGCTTGCCGCCTTCTTTGATGCCCATTTCATGAGTGTAAACACCCATCTGTGTATGGTATGCAGCATGGAATGCGCCTACGCTGCAGGAGTACGGCTCAGCGAGAGATGCCTCGTAGTACGCTCTGCCCTTGTACTCGAGCATGCATCCGAGCTCCATGACTTCTGCCGGAATGATGCAGTACTCAGCGTTTCCGCCGAAGAACTCATATGAGTAGCCCGGGCTCCACATTGTGCCCTTGTAGTTCAGAGCCGGCTGCAGGGTGAATTTCATGCCCGGTTTGAACTTGTCCTGATGAGCCTTGCCGACCTTGACGATGTCACCGGCCATTTCATGGCCCATGATTGCCGGATGATCTGCAACGTCAGCATGAACTCTCTTGTGCTTTGTTCCGAGGATAGCGCATTTGTAAGTAGACATACATACGCTGTCGGAGATGACCTTTACCAGAATCTCATCATCTTTGATTTCCGGTAATTCGAATTCATCGAGTCTTAAATCATTTGCTGCGTGAAGTCTGACTGCTTTTACTTTCATAGTAACCTCCCTTTCACAGTGCAGAATTTCGTTGTTACAACAGTGCTTTTTCGCTCTTGAATTGTTGTTTCAACTGTTGATGTTATTGTATCAAAAGCTATTTCGTTTGTCAACTGTTATTTTGAAAGTTTTTTATTTTTAATTCAACAGTTTTCAGTCTTAAACTACTTATGCGTTAAAGTCTGTGTATTTAAAATATATGTGTTTTATTGTGAACTCTTATGGGTAAAATGATGACTGTTACAAGTACAGAAAATTTTTCATTATAACAGCGGTATTTCACCTACATGCTCCGGTCAAAACCCCTGCTCTCATATTTTTTACTTTATCGCACCAGAACGGCTGCTTTCTGTACTGTTGAAAGCACAACCCTGCCTTTTGTTCTGACAGATTCATTTTCGTAAACAGTGCATTGTATAAAGAAAAGACCATCGCGCTTACCGGTGGTCTCAGTAACTTTAGCAGTTCTTTGTATATGACGTATGCATTGAATCAAAATAGTGAGATTAGTACTGTCGGCATAATTCTCGGCCGACAGTTCAGATGAGAAACAACAAGGGGCTGTCAGTCATCTTTGTTCAGTTCGGTATTTATTGACTGCCCGGGTGGTATAGAGGGCAGTAGATTTCTGTAAAAGCACTTTTTACTAACTGCTGATCAAAATCTCATATAAGAACATCTTACCATCACCTATCATCAAATTCAGAAAACGTGACTGCTTGTATGCTATATAATTTCATTAGTCTTTCGACTGATTTAGTTAAAAACGAGCTGAAGTGACTGCCTAAGCCATATGAGTTGACCCTTGTATGGCACTGCGTAAGTTCATTATTTTGCAAGATCGACTGCCGAGTCACAGCTTAATGAAATCGTCTCTTATGGAATGTCTTCTCCATATTTTTGATATGAGGAAAGGTCCAAAAATCTGGGGGGAAAGGACCAAAATCAGGAGGAGAGATCCAAAAATCAGTTGAAGATCCAAAATTCAAGTCTCGCTCGCGAGACTTGGCGCGGGATTCGGGTCAGCGCCAGCTGACATAATTCCCAACCGAATCCCTGCGCATCCTCGCGGAGCGTTTATCTCAGTGGGGGATTGCGACCCGCCACTGAGACAAGCAGGATATTGATTTACCCACCGCTTGCAGAAGCGGGGGTCTTCCCCACTGAGATAAACCTTATAAGATTGAGCGGGCTACATGAGAAGGAGTTCCAAAAAACAGTTGGAAAGAGCCGTGAAGAAACGAATTAACGTTTTTTCACGGCTCTCCTTACATATCAATATAGAAACATTATTATTTTAAGATATCCCCGAGATTAGCTTCCTTGATGCCGTGCTTCTCAGCATATCCTGTGAGGAACAGAGTAAGAGCGCCATCGCCTGTGACGTTGCATGCTGTTCCAAAAGAATCCTGCAGAGCGAAGATCGTGAGCATCAGAGCTGTACCTGTCTCATCAAATCCGAGAACGCCGGTGATGAGGCCGAGAGAAGCCATGACTGTACCGCCCGGAACACCCGGAGCGCCGATTGCAAATACACCGAGGAGCAGGCAGAACAAAATCATCTTTCCCGGTGACGGGAACTCGCCGTAGAGCATCTTGGAAACAGCCATGACGAAGAAGGTCTCAGTCATGACGGATCCGCAGAGATGGATATTTGCAAAAAGCGGAATGCCGAAATTGACAAGATCCTTGCGCAGTGTGGGTACTGACTTTCTTGCGCACTCAAGCGCTACGGAAAGTGTAGCGGCACTGGACATAGTTCCGACAGCAGTCATATAGGCCGGGCCGTAGTTCTTAACAATGTTCATCGGATTTCTTCCGGAATATGCGCCTGCAATACCGTAGAGAAGAGTCATCCAGATGTAGTGGCCGATCATAACGATAACGATAATAATAAGGAAGATCGGGAGCTGCTTCGTGATTGTTCCCTCGTAAGCCAGCGTGCAGAATGTGCAGCCGATGAGGACCGGCAGCACCGGGATGACGAACTTGGTAACGATGCTGAGAACGATCTGCTGGAACTCTTCAAGCACGCCTGTCACGATTTTGCTCTTGTTCCATGTAGCTGAAAGACCGACAAGGACTGAGAAGAACAGCGCGGACATGACCGGCATGATCTGCGGGATAGTCAGTTCAAATACGACCGGCGGCAGATCCTTAAGACCGTCAACCTCAGGGCTGATGTTCAGGAACGGCAGAATTGTAAAGCCTGCACCTGTTGCAAAAAGGGCTGCACCGATTGAAGAGAGATATGCGATGCAAAGCGCTACGATCAGCATGGTTGACGCGTTATTACCGAGCCTTGTGATAGAAGGCGCAATAAAACCGATAATGATCAGCGGTACGCAGAAGTTGATGAACTGACTGCTGATGAACTTCACTGTCACGATAATGTTGAGCAGTGCGTTTGTGATTGCCGCCCCTTCAGCTGCGCTGAGCGCAAGGCCGACGCCGATACCTACGGCCAGCGCGACCAGAAGTCTGAATGGCAGACTGTGTGTAAATCCTGTTTTTTCCATGTTTACCTCCAAAAACCCTCTAAGAATATTTACTAAACCTGCCATATCATCAGATATGCAGCAGGTATTAGCCTGATTTAAGTCTCTCCCCTGAGACTGCTCCATAAGCTGAGTGCGGGAAGTCCCACAATCACAGACAGGAGTCCACATCCACCTTGTCAATCATGACATTGAGGATTTCCTTGTCTGTCTCCCTCATGCCGATCTTGCCGATGTAGCCCATGTTCTTGATCGTCTCCTCGACGTCGCTCTCGATGAAGCCCTCACCGCCCTGGAACTCTTTCGAACTTATGCTCATATAGTGGGCAAGAAGAGCTGCGTGGACAGAAGATGCAATCTTGGCAGCACAGCTTGGCTTTGCGCCGTCGCATACAATGCCGCCGACGTTGCCCAGCGTGTTAGTAATCGTGCCGCCGATCTGCTCATATGTTCCGCCGGACATGTAGGTGATTCCGGCACCCGCGCCGCAGGCTGCGCTGACAGCGCCGCAGAATGCGGAGAGCGATCCGATATAATGCTTGATATAAATAGACACAAGATTCGAGACCAGAAGGCATCGATACATCTTCTCCCTAGAAAGATGCCATCTCTCTGCATAAGTCACGATCGGCATTGTGACCGTGATGCCCTGATTTCCACTGCCGGAATTAATGATGACCGGCATGGGGCATCCGCTCATACGGGCGTCGGAACCGGCCGCAGCCCGTGCGCATGCGCAGCACTTCACGTCATCGCTCCAGTTTTCAAGCATGGTCTTGCCTACTCTCGCGCCCCACGGATTGTCCAGTCCTTCCTGGGAAATCGCTGTGTTGAAGCGGACCTGGCGTTCCAGAGTCTCCTCGACATCAGCGAGATCAACTGTATTGGCATAATCGATAATACCGCGCAGAGTCATCCTGGACCGATCACCCTTGAGAGCGCCGTCCTCTCTCACCGGTGTACTCTTTTCAGCAATAAAAACTGTTTTTCCGTCCTTCTCAATTTCCGTGATGTCTGTATGATGTTCCTCGATCGTCACGGAAGCCTTGTGATCTCTGGTCCACATCTCCGCCTTGATGTACAGGTTCGGAACATTTTCCGCGAGAGTAACGTCGCATATTCCCGCCGCAACAAGCTCACGAGTCCTCTCCCTGGCCTCATCGTCCACGCTCTCAAGGACCTCCAGCATCTTGTCGGCCTTGCCGCCCACGACACCGAGCACCGCCGCGGTCTCAATTCCTTTCTGACCGCCGGAATTGGGTACTGTAACACCCTTGACATTCTTGATCATATTTCCGGAACAGCTGATGGTAATGTGCTCCGGCATTTCTCCCAGCTCCTGATAAGCTTTTGCCGCAGCATACGCGATGGCAATCGGTTCGGTACAGCCCATTGCCGCTACGAGCTCCTCTTTCAGGATTGCTGTGTAATTCTGAGATAATTCTGCTGTCAATTGCATTATATCTTCCCTCTTTCTTAATAAGTGATAGGACAAGCTGCCCGGAACTGCAGGAACAGCTTACCCGGGTCGTCACACATCCCTGAAAATTGGAGGCGTGCTTTGACGACCGCTGTTTATTTTACTACTATTACAAAGCCATGTACACCATGTTTTCACGTTTGCTCTGCTGATTCACCCTCTGTGTACCAGTTCAGACAGGCTGCCTCTGCATTTCATTTCCGGCGTAAGCATCTTCGTGAGAAAAGCATTGTATATCTCTCAAAGGATCGTATACAGACTGCCTTTGATATCAATCAGACCATCCTGCTTCATTGCCGACAGTTCTCTTGCCAGAGCACTACGGTTAACACTTAAGAAGTGCGCCATTTCCATTTTATTCAGAGGGATCATGATCTTTCGGTTATCGGGAGTTCCCTTTTCCGCATTGGCTATCCGCAGTGCCTCCTCCAGATAGGCCATGATTTTTCCCCTGATCGTGCTCCTTGACAGAATATCAATCTTGCGGATCAGCATCGAATTTTTTCTGGTCACACAGTCAAAAAGATTGATGATCAGCCTTCTGTGGAACGGGCAGTTGTTCCTGCAGGTATTGAGTACTCTGCTGACAGAAAGATACATGATCGTACACTTTGTCATCGTCTTATAGCTGGCTGCCAAAATGCGTTCCCTCGACAGAGCGAAAGTCTCGCCGAACACATCCCCCTCTGTCAGGTAAGCGATCAGGCTCTGATGCCCATGCTCATCCTCCTTGACAATAGCAACCTTCCCTTCAAGAATCAGACCGGCACAGATGACATCGTCCATATCCAGCATCACAAAAGTATTTTTATCGTATTTTTCAATCCTTGCTCCGACACAGTTAATCATCGCCTCCAGATCAGAAGAGTCTATCCCTTTGAAAAGGGCATATTCTCCCAGTCTGGGAATTACTGCCGATACGGCGACATCGTTATATCTTGCCATAAATATGCGGGGTGTTCTGCGCTATACGCAAAAGACGCCCCTCACCTTCCTTTCTTTATGTAACTATTCAAGTCTCGCTTTTCATTATCAGGTCGATCTGGCGGCCTGCGCCGCGCTCCCGCTTAAGTATTCCCTGTAATCCTCTTCAGTATTAACATTCATAATCATGCGCTCATATACAGTGCCCTCGAGATCAACATACAGGATCCTCAGTTTCGCGAGAACATCTCTGACTCTGAGGCTGCGCTCCTCAAGCTGTATTTTGCAAATGTCTGCAGCCCTCACACTATATATAGCCGCCAGCGGATGGATTTTTCCGCCGGTGACCGCGACTGCTCCGTCATATACCTCAAACGGATCATTCTCACCTTCTCTGAGACATGTTTGTTCGGCAAGCCGGGCATACAGATATCTGTAAAGTTCCGCCGTCACATACGGCATATCGCATGCCGCTGTCGCGACCGCTGCCGCCCCGTCATAAAAGGCGCGGCCAAGCACCGCATGCAGGCCTCCGACCGGACCGCAGCCTTTATATATGTCGCGGACAATGCTGCATTTCGCAGCTTCGATCTGAATCGTCTCCCCGTAGGAAATATAAACGAGGTCCGTGAGCTTATGCATCTCAGCCGCAAGCCTGTCTGTAAATGTCACTCCCTCCGGCGTGAGCAGCATACCCTTGTGGCGTCCGGCCATCCGTAAGCTCCTGCCGCCGGCCATCACGGCTGCAGCCATTTTCATATCAGTAATATCTCCGCTCATAGGTCTGCAGCCTCCTTATATCAGCGCTCCGCTTCCGGGATCTGTCATCCCCCTATACTGACCATCTGGGACTCCTCGGTGACGCATTCCTTCTGCTCAAAACAGTGCTGTGCGGGCTTTTCTGCGATCGCTTCGGCGATAGCCCTTCGAATCATTTCTTTTGTTTCAACATTTCCGTCAGTGCAGGATCCGATCGCGGCACCTTCCCTGCCTCCCCGCAATATCGGCATGAGATCGACCGTATCGCCGTAGCAGAGACACGGCTTGAGCTTTCCCCTGCTGGTCAGCCGTATCCGGTTGCAGCTTGCGCAGAACTTTCCATGAATAGCGTTAATGAAACCTACGCTTCCCTTCCAGCCGGGCACGTGGTAATAGACAGCCGGCCCGTTTCCGTGAATATCAGTCACTGCCTCAAGATCCGGCCACCTGGTCTTCATCTTCTCGAGGAGTTCCTTGCCCGATACGCCGCGGCAGTTTTTACCGAAGCCGATCGGCATCATCTCTATGAATCTGACATCCAGACGGTTCGTTCTCGCAAGGAGCGCTATTTTCTCCCACTCATCTTCGTTCACACCGTTCTGAAGTACCGCGTTCAATTTTACCCTGATTCCTGAATCGACCGCTCTCCCTATGTTCTCCATCACGGCGGGCAATTCATTTTTTCCGGTGATCCGCTCATATCTGCCGGCGTCAAGCGTATCCAGGCTGATGTTTATCCCGTCAATTCCGGCAGAAATCAATTCCTCAAGGTACTGTCCGAGCAGAACACCGTTGGTAGTTATCGTGACCTGCTCTATCCCCGGGATGCGCTTCATCTCCCGGATGAGCGTGACACATCCCTTCCGCACGAGCGGTTCACCGCCTGTCACTTTAAATCTGGTGATTCCCAATTCCGCCGCCGCTCGGCATATCCCGAGTATCTCCTCGTAAGTCAGAATATTCTCCATCGACGTAAGACTGATATCCTGAGGCATGCAGTATGTACAGCGCAGGTTACACCTGTCCGTGATCGATATTCGCATGTAGTCGATTGTTCTGTTGTAACGATCTTTCATGAATTATTTCCTGTCTCCGCCTTTCTACGGATAATCACACTGTGTCATACGCATAAAGCTTAGGGTCCTGCGGACAAGCAATTTTTATCAGATGGCAAAGCCTCAAGAATACGCTCAGCAATTTCGCCGATCTGTTCAAATCCCATTACATTCTCTTTAAAACAGTCCGGCTCAAAGTCTGTGACTATCAGGAATCTCCCCTCCGGGTTCGAGACCGATGCATCCGATATACCTTTCCTCACGATCTCTATTTTAGGAAGAGATGAGTTCTTGAGTCCCTCGATCAGAATAAGATCTGCATCCGGGAACAGTGATACAAACTCTGTAATCTTTTCCTTCTCCCATTTTTCGCTGTCCGGCTGCCGATTGATTTCCAGCCTGTGGACAAAAATCCTGTTATCAGAAAATACAGCCGTTCCATATGCTCCCGCCTCATAGAACCGGCTGCTGTCCGTTCCGGGAACATCACAGATGAAGTCATGCCCGTCATGCTTTATCACGGCAGTCCTGACTCCTCTTGCGGCATATTCCCGTATAAGTTTCTCTATCAGCGTCGTCTTACCGGAATTTTTTACTCCGCAAACGGCACACACAGCTGTCATAGCAGCACCACCTCAACAGTCTCTCCGGGGGCTATCTTCTCGGTCCCCGCAGGTATCGCGATCATACAATTACAGCCGATCATAGAGGCAAGCACTCCGGAATCATTTGACCCGGAGGATCTCACATGGCCGTTTTCATATACGCCTCGCACATATCTAATCACCGGACTTCTCTTCGGGTAACCGTTCTCGTACACTGCTGTTACTGTTCTAAGTTCCAGATCCGCGCGTCCTGTCATAGCTGCAAGGACCGGTCTGACCAGAAGGTGCAGATTTGCGACAGCCCCATACGGATTTCCGGAAAGAGCAATGATCAGCTTTCCGTTATACTTTCCGCAGAGTGTCGGCATACCGGGTTTCAGGCGGACCTTCCAGAAAAGCTTTTCCACTTCAAGGATGTCAAAAACGTCATGCATGATATCCTTCTTGCCGACCGATACTCCGCCGGTCGAAAGAATAATATCGGCCCGGTCCGCGTTCTCCCGGATGAAGGCACACGCCTGTTCCGGCTCGTCATCTATGAGCGTCCCGGCTGTGACCTCGATGTCCCACATACGAAGCTGGGCAAGCAGCATATGCAGGTTGGAATCATAGATCTGTCCTAGTCCAAGCGGCTGTCCGGGACTTACAAGTTCCGATCCGGTCGACATGACCAGGACCCTGAGCTTCCGATAGACCGTAATTCTTTCGATACCCATCCCGGCGATCACGCCGATTTCAGCAGCTTTAAGCTGCATTCCCGGCTTCATGACCAGAGTCCCTTTTTTATAATCTTCGCCCGCAAAGCAGTAGTTCTGCAAATGTCTCAGGGATCTGTAGATGTTGACAGTTTCCATTCCGTAATCCGTATCTTCCTGCATGATAATGCAGTCCGCTCCTTCCGGAATCGGCGCTCCCGTCATGATCCGCACGGCACATCCTTCTGTCACACGGCTTAAGCAGAATCCGCCCGCAAAGACTTCAGCGATGACTTTCAGCGATACCGGTGTCTCCCTTGATGCGCCTTCCGTATCCGCAGACCTTAGGGCATAGCCGTCGAGCGGTGACCTCGGAAACGGGGGCTGATCGATCGGGGCATATATCTCCTGCGCAAGAACACGCCCCGCCGCTTCGTCCACCGATATCATTTCTGTCTCATTTATCTTTAAGCAGTTCTGCTGCAGAATATCCACAGCCTGTGATAACAAAATAGATTCCATACATTTAATCTCCGGCTTTATCCCAGCTATCGCTTACCCGAATCCCGCGCCGGGTATTGCGCGCGAGACTTGAACTCATTTGAAGCCATCTCCATTCAATTTACTCACAGAGCACTAAAGTAAGCTGTTCTTCCAGAGTGCCCTGCCCCACATCTTCATGAGTAAGGGGCGGGACCCGCCTGAGAAGGCGGACCCCACCCCTGCATTTTCGTGATGCCGCACACAAAATTGCGCACGCAGAATACACGCATACAGGCAGTCCTCCGATTCCTTCTCAAACACGGAAAGTCGTGCAGTTTCCCACATGGCTCTTGCGCAGATACAGCACCCATTTGGTGCCGGTCTGTCTGCGACCGGCTGCGGGGTCGTGGTCGTCGGACCGCACCCTCTGCGATCCGGTCCGCTTTAGACCCGGCAGCTTGGAACAGCTGAGCTGTCTATTAACTGTGATTATACTGTTCTTTTTCTTTTCCGGAATCCTGATTCAAATCTCGCTCGCGAGACCAGGTCCGGGATTCACAAGCGTCAGTCTCTGTCCCTCTTCTTAAATAACATCCTGCTCAGCATGACCAGAACATAGAACACGAGACCGGATGTCAGGAATATCTGAAGACCTGCTAACTGTCCAACTGCAGCTGCAAGGCCGCTGCCTGCCTCCGTAAGGTAGCCCGCCATCTTCTGAGAAGCTACGATACCGATCGCCATCGGGAAAGTGAGTCCCGCGTAGCCCGGATAGAACTTAAATGAGAAGAAATCCGGAAGTTTGATTATTATAAAGGCAAGCGAGCATAAAGCACAGATATACATGAATCCTACGACAAGCGCGTTCGGTGTCCCGAATACATTGATCAGACTGACTACGCAGAGACTGCACGGCGCAAGCAGAATTGCCATTGTGTGATACGTAGCCGGCTTGATCTCGACAGTCAGAAGTCTCCAGATCATGATTGGCAGCATGATCACATAGATCAGGCATCCATAAATCGTGAGTACCACCAGCAGCGGTCTTGCGTTCATGGCTCCGCCCGTGACACAGGCGACCATGATGCCGTTCAGCGTGACGAACCAGCTGGGCATCGTCGTCATAACATTCCGCTTGATGAACATGTTCAAAGCGATAAAACGCACAAGATGCACGGCGTGAACAGCAACGGCGATGAACCAGACGGTCTTTCCGATGATTCCAAGTACCGGTATTTCGTAAGTGTTGCCGAGCTCAAGATAAAAGCTGCCGAGTATCATCATGCACATAGTGAGTGCAGCGTAAAGACTGCACGGAATGACCTGGCTGTACTCATTCATCACAGTCTTCGGGAACATGATAATTTTCAGAATGTAGCAAATGATGAAAACCGTTCCGCATGCCATGCACAGATAGCGGAACCAGACAAATCCGAGACCGCCGTAGACATTACTCAGTGTCAGCAGAGAGAGGAACGTCGCAACTGCCGGTACAGGTATTTTTTCTAATCTGCTCATAAATTGATTCTCCTTATGCCAGGCCGAATAAACGGCTCTTTATTAATCCGACGGCGGGTTTCCGTTCTCATCCTCAAAGTAGAATTCGAAGTTGTCCTTAATGTGGAAGAAATCGGAGTAGTCGATATCCCACAGCGGCTTTTTGACCTTAGTGACGTCGATATTTCTCGCGATCATCTGCTGCAGTATTCCGCCGTAAGCTATATCATTCTGGAGCAGAGCGCCGATGATTTTCCCGTGCTTATGGACGATCTTCTTGTAAACACCGTCTTTATCATAGATCTCGACCTTGATATCCTTATCTTCCGGATCCGGATTGACATTACCCAGGGACATCGTAAATATGCCGAGGAAGCTCATCGTGGATTTAGAAGCGAAGAAATCTGTCATCTTTGCAGGGTGACCTGTCATGTTGCTGGCAGCGATCGTGCCTTCCTTGACAGCTACCGGCCAGATCGGGCTGGTGCCGGAGACATCGCCCGCGCCGTAAATATCCGGGTCATTGGTCCTGCCGGTCGCATCGTAGATCAGGCCGAATCTGGAAAGCTCAAGGCCGCTGTCCTTCAGGAACTCGACATTGGAACGAACGCCGGCCGTGACAACAAAGTAATCGCACGGAATGATCGTTCCGTCACTGAGTACTACCGAGGTGATTTCATGCTTATCGTTGACCGTGACTTCATTCACGCCGACACCGTAATGCTGCTCGATTCCTCTCTCCGCGAACGCGTCTATGTAGGTCCTTGCTGCCCGCTCATCGAGCTGTTTGTTGAGAAGCCATCCCGCGAAATCACAGAGTATGACTTTCACTCCCAGATCCAGGAAACCGCAGGCACAGTCGATGCCTACAAGTCCCGAACCCAGGACCACGATATTCTTTTTGGTCTTAGCCACTTCCTTCAGGACCTCGATATCATCAATGTTCCTGAATCCGATCATATTCGGTGAACCTGCCAGATTCTTGATCGGCGGGAAGAACGTGTGGGAGCCAGTCGCGATGAGCAGTTTGTCGTAAGGAACTTCCTTTCCTCCGGCCAGAAGAACCTTGTGACCGACGCGGTCAAGGCCTACTGCCTCCTCGCCCTTCATCCAGTTGACTCTGTAACGCTCTTCAAAATCCGGCTCTACAAAGCGGAGTCTCTCTTTTGTGCGGTGTCCGCCCAGATATGCATGAAGAATGCAGCGAGAATAAATATCGGTGTCCTTTGAAATGAGTGTTATCTCCGCGTCTGCATCGCGCTTCCTGAGCTCGCGCACACCGTTCGTGCCCGCAGCGGATGAACCAATGACTACATATTTTTTAACATCTGCCATATCAGTTCACCTCCACTAAAGTAATTGCCTGCATTGGACATTTCTCTACGCACATCGGCATGGCTGTCTTTCCGTCCTCACTTCTGTGAACGCACATATTGCACTTCATGATTTCCAGATGAGTGATGCTGTCCGGCTTCAGTACGCCGTACGGACATGACATTACACACATATAGCAGCTTGCACAGTGCTCTTTATCATAAGTGACATAGCCGGTCTCAAGATCCTTTTTCATCGCGCCCGTCATGCATGTGTACGTGCACTCCGGATGCTCACAGTGCCTGCAGAAAATGGGAGCCGGCCTCGTCCCGCTGTCGATAACGACACGGTTCCTGGCATCGCTGCTCTCGCTCTGATGACTTACGATGCAAGCGGTAACACAGGTAAGGCATCCGATGCAGCGGCTTCGGTCTATCTTAATTCTCTTCATAGTGTATTAATACCTCCTTGCGCCTTACTATTCCGCAACTTTCTCGAACCTGCAGATTCCGCCCTTATAATTGGGTTCTCTGGAGTACTTATCATAGCTGGAAGGTGTCAGCTTATTGCATTCAATATAATGGATCGGGGCGTACAGCTGATTGTACGGAACGTCATCCGTGATCAGAACGTGGAAGACTGCATCCTGTCCGTTGACTGAATATACGCGGATCTTATCCATATGGTGAATGTCATTTTCTTCCGCCTGTTTTGTATTCATATACAGGTATGCCTTCTTGCTGGAGACGTCTTCCACGAACCGTACTTCCTTCGTTCGGCTCTGCGTATGCCACTGACCGACTGTGCCGCGGCCTGTATTGAAGACGATCGGGAACTCTTCATTCGGCACGTAAGGATTCGGAAGCGGCTCCTCGAAAACGAAGTTCGCTCTCTGATTCGGAGTAAAGAACTTGCCGTCAGAATAGAGTCTTCTCTCATCCTCCCTGAACTCATCCTCGCGGCCTGCCGGATACGGCCACTGAATACCGTGAGAGTCTTCGAGCCCGTCCCATGTCACGCCGGAGAAATCACACGGCTTGCCGACAGAGATCTTGCGGAGCATGTTGAAGCATTCCTCCGGAGTCTCCCATCTCTCGATTGCCTTGCCCATGCCGAGGGCTTTCGCGACGCCGAGAATGCACTCGTAGTCGGAGATTTCATTCTCGCCTCTCTTAAGGACAGGCCTCATTGCGGACATACGTCTCTCAAGGTTGATATACGTACCGGCTTTCTTGATGCCCGGGACGACCGGGAAGAAGACGGTGGCATCCTCGGCGCTCTCGATCGTGTCGTAGATATCCTGGACCACAAAGAGTTCAAGCTTCTTTGCTGCCGATGCAAATGTCTCATTGTTCGTCCAGCTGTGACGCGGATTCGTACAGAGGATCCAGAGACCTTTGATTTCACCGGCGTTGATTCCCTCAACGATCTTGTTGTAGGGGATCGTCGGCTTCTTAGCCATAAGATCCGGATCGATGCCTATGATATCGGCCAGGCGCTTTCTCTCATTTTCATCCGTAAAGTCACCGCCGCCGAAAAGACATGTCGTGTTGGAGAAGAGACGGGAACCCATGGCGTTGCACTGACCCGTGATGGAGTTTCCGCCGGTGCCGGGCTTGCCTATATTACCTGTCATGAGAGCGAGGTTCATGATGCTGTTAGCGGTCCTGACAGCTTCGTAACCCTGGTTAACGCCCATGGTCCACCAGAAAGAAACTGCCTTGCCGTCATGGATCAGGTTGACCAGTTCCATGATTCTCTCGGCCGACAGACCTGTCGCCGCCGCGCCTCTCTCGATCGGGAATGCCTTTACGAATTCAGCGAACTCTTCGAACTTGTTCGTATGCTCCTCGATGAACTTGTGATCGATCCAGTCCTTCTCGATCAGTATGTTGGCAATCGTGTACATGAGATGCAGATCGCTTCTCGGTGTAATTCCATACCAATAGTCCGCATTCTTGGCTGTCTCACTGCGTCTCGGATCGATAACGATGACCTTGTGTCCCGGAACCTTGTTCTCCTTCACTCTGCCCCAGATGATCGGGTGGGCTACGACCGGGTTAGAGCCGATGAAAATGATGGTGTCCGAGAGTTCCAGATCCTTCAGTGTGTAGCCCGGCGCGTCATAGCCGTAGGTCTGCTTGTGGGCGACGGCTGCCGATGCCATACAGAGTCTGGTGTTTCCGTCGACGTTGGTCTGAAGGTAATCTCTCATTACATGGCCGAAAATCGCGAACTCTTCCAGGGTGAGCTGGCCGGTGCTGATGCCGGCTACAGACTCTCTTCCGTACTTTGCCTGGAGTTCTTTGATCTTGTCCGCCACATACTGAAAACCTTCCTGCCACGGAACTTCCTTCATCGTTCCGTCCGCCTGGCGGATCTTCGGGAGCGCATCCGGCTTGACCGTCGTCTGCTGCTTGGACAGGGAGATGCCCTTAATGCAGCTGAATCCGTCGTTGACCGGATAGCCCGGAGTGGGAACCGTTTTCACGATTCTGTTGTCTTCCACATAAAAGTCTAAATTACAGTCGATTGCGCAGAAGTTACAACATGATTGGACTTTCTTCATGCGGATTGATCCTCCTTTTCTTGATTCTTTTTAAATTGCATCCTACTCTTTGTCCCCCTCAAAAACCGGAGAGCAGATTAGCGCTATTTTATCTATCATAACATTGTTTAAACAAATAAGTGTTGCACATGCAACACTTATTTTCCTTTTGGCAAACCTCACAATGTTAGTTGTAGCTTTTGCACAATCCGTTACAGTTCAGACAGGCTGTGCGCACACCAAACTCCGCCGCAGGCATCATCTTCATCGAAAAACGCAAGTCATTCCCTGCGAGAAAAAAGCTTACGCCTTTTGGTCTCTCAGCGGACTCCTTTTTATGCGCTTGCGGCCTGACGTGATCGCGCGCTCCGGACATACAAGAAGACATAGATGGCAGCCGACACACTTCTTTCCGTCAAGCACAGGCTTCCGATCTGCATTGAGCCGTATGGCCTGATGACCGCCGTCCGCGCATGAGATCATACATCTGCCGCATCCGATACATTTTTCGTGCTTAAATTTCGGGAACAGGATCGTGTCACGCTCCAGCACGTCAGTTGTATTGCTGACCGACTCAAGCCCTTTTCCGATAAGCTCAGATACCCCGGAGATCCCCATCTCCGCAAGATACATATTCAGTCCGGCTTTCAGGTCATCGATAATTCGGTAGCCGTACTGCATTACAGCGGTCGTGACCTGAATACTGCCCGCGCCGAGCAGGATGAATTCCAGAGCATCTCTCCATGACTCCACACCTCCCATGGCGCTTATATGCACATCCTTAAGGTTCGCGTTCTGCCCGAGCTCCGCGATAAAACGAAGGGCTATTGGTCTTACGGCGTTCCCGCTGTAACCTCCCACGGCTGACATGCCGTGAACAGCCGGTGCAGAGACATAGGTATGCGGATTGACACCGATAATACTCTTAATCGTATTAATTGCGGCGATACCGTCCGCGCCGCCCCGTATTGCGGCTTCCGCAGCCGGACTCATAAAGGCGACGTTCGGCGTCAATTTTGCCAGAATCGGTTTCTTACTTCCGCGGCGCGCGGCCCGTGTGAATCTCTCCACCAGCTCCGGCACCTGTCCGATATCAGATCCGAGGCCGCCGTCTGCCATATTCGGGCAGGAAAAATTAAGCTCAATGGCATCCGCCCCGTTCTCATCGCACAGTCTTGTGAGCGCCTCCCACTCCTCGTCATTCTTTCCCATGATTGAAGCCAGAATGAACTTCGAGGGATATTTTTTCTTCAACCTGCGGAAAATTTCCATGTTCTCAGCGACGCTGTGATCGGAAAGCTGCTCAATATTCTTAAATCCGATAATGCTGCCGTTGTCACCGGCAATTGCCGAAAAGCGCGGTGACGCCTCGTGAATGTCGAATGAGCAGATCGTCTTGAATGCGGCTCCGGCCCAGCCCGCTTCAAACGCTCTCGCGCACATATCATAAGTACTTGCCACAACAGATGATGAGAGCAGGAATGGATTTTCCAGCGGTATTCCGCAAAAATCTGTCCTGAGGGCGGATTCGTCCAAAGGCTCCTTGATCTCAAGACCCGGTTTTACTTCATCACAAAGCCGGGTCATTAATTTGCGTATCGGAACTTCATTTGCCCGAACACATGCCAGCTCACACGGCGTTGAGCACTTCTCGCAGGGATTATCCGCCGGGAAACGCGCTGCGGCGGTCTTTTCATTTTCAAACCAGATGCTTCTGAGCATCGAGGCAGGGTCGATCTCCCCGCACGCTTTGCTGCATGGAGCATCTGCGCATAGAGCGCATCGCAGCATGTCTGTACGATAAATATTCCTGACAAACATAATGTCACCTCCTTTGGCCTTTGAACATCTTTTTCCATCCTAAAGCGGTAAGAAGGAGCAAGCTGCCCGCGAAGAGAAGAAGCCAGATCTGCGGTTCATTCTCATCACCTGTCCTCACGGCAGTGGTGCGGACTCTCTTTCCGATGTCATCGTTCGTGGACTTTTGAGACCTGTCATCGCATGTTGACTTTTGAGACGAGTCATCCCGATAGACGACAACATTTTTAACATAGCGCGTCGAAGTTGTTCCGCCGCCGTCCGTCCCTGTATAGCAGCGTGCCTTTGCGGTCGGCGTCGGTGTTTTGGGCTTTGCCGTAGGTGTCGGCGTGGCGGTCGGCTTATCATCGCCGGGCGTCGGCGTAATTGTCGGCTTGTCTTCGCCGGGTGTCGGGGTAATGGTCGGATCCTCCTCGCCGGGCGTCGGCGTAATGGTCGGATCCTCCTCGCCGGGCGTCGGCGTGATGGTCGGCTTGTCGTCGCCGGGCGTCGGCGTGACAGTCGGCTCTTCCTCGCCGGGCGTCGGCGTGACGGTCGGCTCTTCCTCGCCGGGTGTCGGCGTGATTGTCGTCTCACTTTCTGCAGGAAGCGGGTTGAACCTGTATTTTACTGAGATATAACCGTCTTCGTCATAGCCTTCGATGTCGTCCGGGCTGATGACACTGCCATTGACGGTCACAGTCCCTTCAAATCGGGACAGGCCTTCCTCATCCTGCGGGAACATCATGACATACCCGCTGCTCGGTCTGACATAAAAATAAGCAGTCAACGAATCAGAACTCTCAGCCTTTGTGTACGTGTTCCATTTGCTGTCAATAAATTCCAGAGCATCGATCTCTATATGAGCCCCTTCTTTTGCTGACAGGGTGCCGAGATCCTCCCCGACATGAGGGATGGAATACGTAAGGTCGACTTTGTCAATGATTCCGGACCAGTCCGCATGCAGCACGACATCCTGATCGGCTGTGACATCTTTCCAGGATTCGCCGTTCTCATCGAACCAGCCGCCAAACTTCCATCTTCCGTCCTCATTTTCTACAATGTCAAATGCAGGCGGCACAATAGAGCGCTCAAGTTTTGAACCCTTCGGAACCTGCATCTGCTCCGGCGAAGCTGTTATATCTCCTGCATCAAAGGAAACATTGACTATCTCAGGTTCACCGAGGACAAACGGCCATGTTGCCCTGATGACGGAAGCACCATCAGCATAGGAAACCGAAGGTCCTTCGACAGGCAGAGCACCATTCAGGGTGACGGTGAAATCCTCCGGAGTCGAGTGGCCAATACACCTGACTTCAGCAGTGAGATAGTAAACACGCCCATCGTCAAGCACCTCATCCTCAGTCTCCCATTTCGCGCTCGCTGTGAGCCAGGGCATACTCATGGAATCTACGAAATCAGCGACCAAAGACGGGGCATAAGAAGACGCGTCTCCCGCGCATGGTTCGTCGATCAAAATATCGATTCCCTCAAAGACAGGGGCGGGTACCAGCTGTTTGAGCCTGGCGATCAGGGTATCAAAATGATGAGAGTATACGACCATTTTGGCTCCGCCCGCGAGTTCCAGAGCAGGCACCAGATATATGATTACGATGCCCTCAGGAGTATTTTCTTCATCCGGCTCAAAGCTCGTATCGACAAGCATAGGACCTGCGAGTCTCAGGAGAACATAGACTTCTTCCGGGGACAGCGGGATATTTATGCCGTTTTGGGCCAGGAATTCGGAAAGACCCAGCGCCGCGTCGTAATAGTCCGCCATAGAATCCTGTCGGACCGCCTTAACGAGCGACAGCACCGCCGGCGCAAGATTGCCGAGATTACCCATAATTGCGTCTGTATTTATATCTCCTATGCCGCCGCCGAAAATGATTCCGGCCAATTTAATGAAAAGATCCTGATAGACGTACGTGATCTCCATCGAGTCATCTCCGTATGGAAATGTATCAATATTCACAGCGGAATAAGCCTCCCGGGTCGGGATGCTGGCAGTCAGTACGTCCATGATCTTCCGGCAGGTGTCCTCCCCCCGGAATCCCAGATACGCGTCCGCCGATTCCGCCAAGACGCTGCCGAGTTTACTCAGTTCCTCCTCAAGGTGCGCATTGGTCTCCTCAGTATTGAGGGCAAACGTGTCTCCGCATCTCGTCATATCCCACGGCGGCAGATATGTGACTATATCATCGCTGCACAGATAATTGTGGATATAGGGGCAGTCAGGTGCCGCATAGTCCTCTACATAGGCCGGTGCTTCAAATGTATACCCGTGTACATTGTACCCTGCCTCGCCGAGCGATGCGGCGATCATGCCCGCAAGAGCTCCTCCGCGGCTCTGGCCGGTGACCCAGAAAATCACATTTGACTCGCCATCCCCCAGAGAGGCAATGTCCGGGAGAACACTCGAGTAAGCCTCGCCGAGTCCGAAATGCTCATCCGTGAGTTCGTCCCCGTTGACATGAAAATTCTGGGTCCATCCGATGTTTTTATAGATCTGGTCGAAGGTTGAGCTCTGTATCTGGACGGCGATAAGAGTCGCTTCAGCATCGTCCCCCGTGATCGTCTTCTTTCCCCATGTATAGTTGCACCCATTAGGATCATCATCCGCGCACTTCACGTACCCGGTCTCGGTGAAACCGAGTTCGTCAAGAAAAGCAGGTCCGAGACCGTCCGCCCGGTCGTCAATAGCCGCTGCCACAAGCTGCATGGAAATGAGGGCGAGCGCGTCATTTCGGACCGTCGGATCCTCAAAGAACCATTCATCCGAATATAAATAACTGTCGGTTATAATGTTGTTCCCTTCGCCGGTAGAGTAATAGTTGACAGTGCCGATTCTAAGTGGTGATGAATCAGCTTTTACCCCAATTGGGAACAGAGTGACAGTCATGACAAGCGCCAGCAGTAAAGACAGCATTTTTGCGGTTAATCGTTTCATTTCAGTGCTCCTTTATGGTGGTCCTACAGCCCTTTTTCACGGACATTTGCAGACGGGCCGGTCTGCGTATACTTAGTATTCATTATATCATATGCCTATTCCTGCTGTAACTGCGTCTGAAGATTTTCTTCGCCCGGAAGGATCCCTGTTTTTCGATGAAGATGTTGTTGACGCCGGATCAGGAAGTATCACGCAGCCGTCTGAACTGCTACGCAGGAAATACACAATTGCGGGACAGGTCATCCTAAGTTACAATAAAAGACGTAATAAGTACGCACACGTCGGTCGATCGGAGGGCAAACATGAAGATACTGAATATTACAGCTCAAAAGCCGAGCAGCACGGGAAGCGGTGTGTTTCTCTCGGAACTTGTTCGCGTATTTGCCGCGCAGGGACATGCGCAGATGGTCATAGCCGGAGTGGATCCCGAGGATAAACCGGTATTTCCTGACGGAGTCGGATTTCTGCCGGTCCTCTTTCATTCCGAAGAACTGCCATTTGCAATCGTAGGCATGTCGGATGAGATGCCTTACACGAGCACGCGCTACTGTGACATGACGCCCGGGATGACCGGTCAGTTCGAGGCGGCTTTTTGCAGCGCTGTCCGCCGCGCGATGG
This sequence comes from Lachnospiraceae bacterium, assembly GCA_045112915.1. Classification (GTDB taxonomy): domain Bacteria; phylum Bacillota; class Clostridia; order Lachnospirales; family Lachnospiraceae; genus Chordicoccus. Next base: position 76,649 of record JBGUIK010000025.1, on the reverse strand, counting down.
CGGAATTTCAGCCTGACGTCGTTCTGTGTCATCACCTCTACCTCCTCACCGCAATCGTCCGGGAGATCGTGACAGATATCCCGGTCTACGGCTTCTGCCATAATACCGACCTTCGCCAGATGAGAAAGCACGGGCTTATGAGGGACCGCATTGCCGCTGCCATACGAAAGCTGGACCGCATATTTGTGCTTAGGAGCGACCAGATCCGGGAGGTGCAGGAGGTGTATGGGGCCGATCCGGAGAAAATGACGCCGATAGGCATGGGATACAACAGACATGTCTTCTTCCCGGCGGAGCGGACACAGGAATCGGTGATCCGCCTGATCTATGCCGGAAAAATCACACAGAAAAAGGGAGTGAGAAGCCTCATCCGGGCCCTCTCTCTCATTAACGAGCCTGTCGGCTCGCTGGAACTGGTGTGTGCCGGCGGTGCGGGCAACGAAGAAGAATACCGTGAGATCGTTGATCTGGCAAAACGGAGTCCTTACCCGATAACGTTCACGGGAAGACTCGACCAGAAGACACTGGCGCTCTGGTATAATCGAAGCGATATTTTCGTGCTGCCGTCTTTCTATGAGGGAATCCCGCTGACCGTGATCGAGGCTCTTGCCTGCGGCTGCCGTGTAGTGATCTCCGATCTCCCGGGTGTCCGGGAGTGGCTGGATGAATTTGTCACCGGGGCAGATATCCGCTATGTCCCGCTTCCGACGATCCGCAACACAGACGAGGCGGTGGAAGAAGAACTGCCCGCGTTCGAGCAGAGGCTGGCAGATGCCCTGCGGGAAAGCATACATGCCCCGACCTCAGGGCCGTGTGATGTGAGCCGGATCTCCTGGGAAAGAATCGGAAATCTGGTACTTTATAAGCAATGAGCAGATTTTCGTTGCGAGATTGTACTTACGACACAGAAGAGTATCTCCTTGCGCGCGTATCTCACGACTGTAGTCACGAGTGTTGCGCACAGAAAAATATAGCCCGGTAAAATTCTGGCTGAACCGTCAGAATTTTGCCGGGCTGTTTATCTCAGTTTATTCAGGAAGACGCTCCGTTAGAAAGCCGTGGTCTCACAGATCAGTCCGCGGTATCCGGAGGAGCCATCTCCGTCGTCGGATTCTTCGGCGGGAACAGCTTGGAGAACACGAAGAAGCATATGCCGGCGACAATCAGGCCGGGAATGATAGACTGATGTACCTTGTAGCTTCCGATCATACCGTGCCATACGTTGTCGATCAGGACAACGACGACCGTACCGCTGATCAGGGATGCAGCCGTGCCGACCGTGGACGCGCCGCTCCAGTACATGCCGACTACGTACGGGAAGAAAGTTCCTGCCGCGCGGAGTGTGAAGCAGAACATCAGGATCGTGAGCAGGCTGCTCGTGTTGAACAGCGCGATGAACATGGCGAATATACCGACAAGGAGCATAGTGATCTGAGTCACTCTCATGATTTCCTTGCTGTCCGCGTCTTTGCGGATGAACTGCTTGTAGATGTCATTTGCAAATACAGAGCCCGCGCCGAGCAGGTCAGAGTCCGAGGAGGACATCGTCGCGGAGATAATGCCCGCGAACAGAAGACCGCAGATAAAGGCCGGCATAACTTCCGCCGCGAGGACAGGAAGAGCGTAGCGCGCGCCGACGCTTGCGAAGTCTTCCGCGTTGAACTTGCCCATATTGATGAGGGCCAGCATGATGACACCGAGAACTGCCGGAATAAAAGCGTAAATGAAGTTGCAGATCGCGGAGAGGATCGCGCCCTGCTTTGCCGCCTTCTCGTCCTTGGCGGCATAGAAACGGGATACCGCTTCCTGCCCGACCGAGAAGGTCGCTACATACATGACGACAAGTCCTATGATACTTATGATATCATAGCCTCCGTTCTCTCCTCCGACCAGAGAAAGTGTTCCTTCCGGAATATTGGCTGTGACTGCGCTCCATCCGCCCGCATAGCTGAGGGCAAATGGAATAGCGATCGCCATACCGAAAATAATCAGGACCATCTGAACATTATCTGTGATAGATACAGACCAGAGACCGCCCATGATCGAGTAAGCTGTGACGACACCTGCGGTTATGATGACGGCCATCTTGTAATTGATGCCCAGCATAGTCGAGAGAACGACCGCCGCAGCAATGAACTGTCCTGCTGTCAGACCGACCAGCGGGATAAAGGTTACGATACTGGTGATGAGACCGATTCCCTTGCCGTAGCGTCTGCGGAAGTATTCGGGAACTGTCTTGATCTCCGTCTTGCGGAACATCGGAGCCAGGAAGCTCATGATAATAAACGCTATACCGATCGCAATGATATACCAGGCCGAAGTCAGACCGTAGCCGGACATACCGTTCTGAACGACACCGAGCGAAGAACCGCCGCCAATCTCCGTCGCGGTAAGAGTTCCGGCCATAAGAATAGGCCCGAGACGCCTTCCGGCAACCATAAAGTCTGAGTTGCTCTTGATACGCTTCGATGACGCCCAGCCGATGTAAAGCATAATCAGCATATAGGCAACAACGATGACCGTGACCGTAATGTTAACATGCATACTACTCTCCCTCCTTTTGATACGAAAATTAAAAGTGCGGAAAATCCGCCGTGGATATGGTACTTTTTCAATTTACTATAGCAGAAATACAATGTCAAGTTATTGTGCATATGCGACATATATTATCTGATTATATACGTTCATTTATGCATATTCCTCATCATTTGCATTTTATTCCGCAAAAAATACCATGAAAAAAGTTCTAAAAATCGAATCCCCCCGGACGTGAAATGACACTGATTCTGCACCTTATCTTTTAAGGGATTTTGCAAATGCCGCTGCCGCCTACAGCGCATAATCCGCAATGCACCGCAAAAGTCCATCAATGGTTGTACAAAAATCAATACCGTAACTCTTTATTTTTGAGCAATCCATCCACAGGTGGCGGTCTGAGAATGTATCGTGAATTGCCACGGGCAACGCGAGTTCATTTTTAAACCACTCAGCCACTTCCATCATTGTCAGATCATTTTCGCTGCCGTAGTTATAAGCCCCACCGGGGAGCATGGCGGCTTTTCTGATATTCTCCGCTACTTCCCGCACGTATGTGACCGCGCGGTGCTCTGCTGAGGAAAAGTAAACGTCATGATCGCGGAGCATCTTCATAAGAAAATTGCTCCTGTTAGGTACTCCGTATTTCGGCATGTCATACATCCATGTCGCCCGCAGATGGACTGTTTCCGGGTTGATTTCGAGCGTCCGCTGCTCCATCTCCATCTTGTGCTGCGCGTACAGGTTGGCAGGCGCGACATCCGTCTCGATATACGGCCCCCCGCCCGTGCACCCGCTGTAGACCTGGTCCGTGCTGAACATGACGCATTTAATCCCGGTCCCGGCAAGCCAGACGGGGATTTCAACATTTGCACGGTAAGAACCACTCGGATCATTGGCGCAATCGGAAATGTCGGACATCGCAGCCGTGTGAATGATCACATCGGGCTGTGCCGCATCGACGATTCTCCTGATATCTTCCTCGCATGCATTTCTCAGCGACGGGGCAGGGATGGCCTCCCCGGCAAGTTCATCCATGATTCGTGCCCCGACAAAGCCGCGGGGTCCTGTCACAAGTGCTCTCATATATACCTCCAAATTACATTCATCTGCATACAAAAATCCGGCTGCCACATGAATCCGCATCCCTCGTTTTTCAGTTACGAGCGCTACGCGTTTTTTGCGTTATCCCTCAGACTTCCCTCACACAGCCGTTATCTGCCTCAAAATATACGGATCCTTGATCTTCTGATCCTCAGCGAGCAGCAGAATCTTCGAGAGAATCTCCGCTGTCTTCGGATCCTCATCGATAAACGGCAGGAACAACTTGCCGCGCTGCTGGGAGTGCACCGGCACGATGTTGATCATGCCTCCGCTCTCCTTGTGAATCACGCCGCTGCCCAGCTGGACATTGTAATTGCCGTATGTACCTTTGATGAACGCGTGTGTACCCTCGAAGGTCACGTTGGTGAGGCCGAAAAGTTCCATGTTGAATTCAAATATCACGCGGCGCATATCAATGGTCGAATGGCTCGTCTCGGGATCGACTCCGCCGACATGAGCCACGCTTACCACAAGGTCGACGTCGCGCATAACTTCCGAATACAGAATATCCGGGATCTCAGAGATCTTCTTCTGCTTTCCGGTCTTCCTGTCATAGAATGAGACATATTCAAGCGTCGGGCTCTCCGTATCCGCCGGCGAGAACCAGTCCGCGAGTGCATAGATGGTCGCCGCGATGCCCTGGCGGAAGAAGATCTTCTGAAGACCTTCATCGTAGTCAGCCACCCATCCGCGGCCCCGAAGAGCTGCGACGGTCTTCTTAGGCTGGATCTGATAGCCCGCGAAAAGTCTCGAATCCGCCGAGTCTTTCTCCTCCTCAAGTTTCGGATAGAACTCTCTGAAGACCTGCTTGAAGGGCTGCTTTGTTCCCCTCTCCATCTGCTTCTTAAAGAACAGCCTCTGGCAGCGGGCAAGCTCGCCCAGCCTGTATAGCGTGATCGGATGAGCTACGAGAAGCAGGGTCCTCTCATCGATGGCAGGGTCCACAGCCGCAAGCTCCTCGAGAGTTCCGATGATGCGGGCACAGCCTTCATTCGCAGCCGCGGCCCCGTCAGTTCCGGCAGTTTCGATCTCTGCCTCGCTGATAAACACCAGTCTTCCGAGAATGCCTGCCGTCACCGAATTGCGGCACAGCGCCGTCAGCTCTCCGAAACTGTAAGCCTCCTCTTCCTCCATCGCGTGCTCGAACATGGCTGTGCAGCGTGAGTACTGGCTCTTCAGCTTAGCCGCGAATTCCTTGATTTCACCGAATGTCTCATCCTTTTTGAGGGCTGCCGGCACAGATTTAAGCGCCTTTCCGCCTGCTCCCTTAGAGACAATGAGCTCCGCTTTTCCGTCTGCGTCCACCTGGATCCGCGCCGTATATCCGCCGATCTCCACGCCATCGAAATAGGTCCTGTTCTGCTCTACCAGCTCCGTCTCCATGGCCAGCACGAGCCGCAGGTCATCGGCGTATCCCGCCGTCGTAGCCATGTTTTTCAGCGCATACTGCACGCTCATGCCCTCGCTCTGCCTTCGCTGGGCACCGAACTGCTTGCTCTCCTTGAGGAACTTCTGCAGGAACTCGTATCGGTGCAGCGCATCCTGCCTGTCTTTCATGGGGATAAGGCCGTAGCTCATAAGAAGGTCCTTGTTGCGTTTACTGTCGATAGTCTTCTCGAGCTCATCACGGTCCACCTTCCCTGTCGCCGCGTCCGCATATTTTCTCGCCCTCGTGTGTTTGCTGCCGTCCGCGATATATTTTGCAGCCTTGTAGAGAAGCGCAAAGTTCTTCTCTCCGAGCTTCTCATAGACTTCAAAGAACCAGTTCGTGTCAAAGCATCCGTTATTCAGCTCCTCTGTCGAGAGCGGTGTATATCTGGCGATCACAGCCTTCTTGCGGTCGTCGAACCGCTCATTCATGTGGGCCATGAAATAATAACAGCCGCTCTTGAAGCCCTCCATTCCGAGGACTTCCTCCGCCATGTCGAGCCACTGGGGCGCGTACATGGCCACTTCGACGAGGCGTTCTTTTGAAATTTTGTTAGCCTTGACTGCATTTGCAAGATCCTTTGCCGTCTCGTCGTGCCGCGGGTAGCAGACTTTCAGCAAATGACTCAGGCACTCTTTCTTCCCGGTCCCGCTCGTGTAAGAATAGTAGGTGTTCCTGTCCAGAGGATCTTTGCCAAGTGCGAGAAGGATCTGCATGAGTCTCGGAATGCTCTCGATCCGGGAAATACGGGAGACAGCGCCCGAAAAGATCGTCGGCGTGTCACCGCGCACGAGCTCCACATCAAGGATCAGATTGACCAGCTTCCCGTACATTTCCTCGCACAGCTTATAGAATCGACACTCCTTATCCACCGTGCGCTTTTCCATGTCACAGGGAGCATATTCCTTCAGATTACGGATTGCCGAGATCGTGATATTGGGACGGAAAAGTTCCGCCAGCTCACCGAGCGCGAACCTAAGGCCTACCATCTCAAAGGCTGCCTTATAGAGAAAATCCTTCGTGATAATGCCGAGTTCATGGGCTTTCACATAGGAATACATCGAAAGGATGTTGCGCGAATTGTTGGTATAATTGACCGTCGGCTCATGCCCGTCGAACCGGTACACCTGATCCACCTGATAGAGCAGCGGGAAGACTGCGCGGAACTCATCGTCATTTTCATAGTGACACGCGCGGGCCAGTATGGAACTGAACTTATTGGTGCGGAGGAAGCAGATGGTCTTCCGCTGCGCGCTGAGATAATTCTCATAGCGGGACGGCACCTTCTCCATCCAGCGGATCTCTTCCGGCAGGCGGATCGCCGCAAGAACGGCTGCCCGCGCAACCTCGGAAGGAAGGACCAGATGCTTCCTGCTCGAAATAATGCCGAAAATCGTCTGATAGATACTGTGACCGCCGTGGCTGCTTATATACTTCGGATCATTATAGTGATAGCCTGACCATGCATTTCCGAAGATAGTCTTCTCCGCCTTCAGGTAAGAGTCCATGTCCTTTACCGTAGTCTCATCGAAACCCGTCTCTATAGCATACCGCAGGTTGAAGAACACCTTCGGGTCTTTGATGATCGTGTCATAGACTTCATCCCAGAGCTCAGGGAACGGATATCGGGTCCAGTACTCTCCTTTGTAGTCATAATTGGTAACATAAAGTCCGTTCTCGAGCAGCTGCTTATCTCCGTTCGCGCCGGTATACTCAAGTTTTCCGTGTTCTACGACAAATGCCCGGATCCTGTCAAAATACCCATCCAGCTCTGTTTCGCTCAGACTGAAGAAATCTTTCAGCAGCTCTTTTTCATCCGGTTCCGCGGCACCGGCAAATAACTTCTTGAGGAATCCTGCTGCCCGTCCGAACCCGGACTTTTTTCCCGCCGCATCCATTGCGGTTCCGGAATTTCCTCCGTTTTCGTCCGCAGACGAATCAGCCCCTGTCCCCGCTGCGTTGTACTTTATGGTCAGAACCGGCTCGTAACTAGCTGCCGGATCAAAGAGGCCGTACCCCTTCGTGTTCAGAATATCGGCCGCGCCCGTACTGCCGGCAATCTCCGAGTACAGGACTTTCTCCTTGTCTGTAAGGCTCTCACTGTCCGGTATGACTTCCGCAAGGAGAGCTGCGGCATCTTTCTTCGCGCTGTCACTTACTTCGCTCCGTCTCTTAAGCATATCGAGGCCCGCAAGGCGGATCTGCTCCTTGTCAGAAGCAAGAAGCCTTCGAATACTCAAAACGAGCTCCGGCTCCTTCTGCTCTTCCAGGAGACTAATGACATGCCGCCTTGTCTCCTCATTCTTAAGGCGCAAATGTTTCTCCAGCCGCTGCACATCCTCCTGCGTCAGCGGCAGCCTTTTCAGCATCTGCCAGGCAGCATTCCTGGTATAGCCCTCCTTGTCCGCCACATAATCGATCAGCGCGTCTTTCTGTATCTTTGTTTTCGGGTCGTGCAGAAGGACACAGACGTAGTTCCAGCGGGTGTTGTAATAGGTATCCGTGATGTCCGTAAGGCGCAGGCAGACCTCATCGATGAGGTCCATATCCTGCAGAGCGTAGGCGATCATGACCATCCTCTGGGTGAGGTCACTCTTATCGAGGGCAGCACCGTACCACGGAAAGATCATGGGAGCAAACTCGATCTTCCGCTTCTTCATGCCGTCCGCAAGATTTTTGAGGATTCCGTAATGCAGTCTTGCCTGCTCCTCACTGTCAAAGATCTCACTGACTTTCAGCGGGAGAAACTTCAGCTCCTTATCGAATGTACTGTAGACCAGCTTATTATTTTCATCGCGGATGCAGTGCCGGATGACGGTGTCCACCGCGTCGTGGTAAGTGGGCATAAAGGCCGCCGCCATCTGAGGGTCGTCCGGGTAGGTCTCGATCATTTTATTTGCAGCTTTTTCGCTATGCGGAGAGTACTGCATAAAGCGGTTGTAATAAGAAATCGTCAGCCGCTGGTTCTTCGTCCCCGTCTCCACGATCTCGAGCATGCGGGCAACAGCGTCCTGCGCTTCATAGAAGCCGAGCGCCCAGAGCCCGGTGACGATCTTCATGCTGTCGTCGGTCCGGGTCATTTCCACTGCCTTCGCCCGGTCATTGACTGCCTCGTTTATGTCATCGAGAAGCTTTGCGGAGATCCTGTCCATAGAGTCAAGATTGCAGATACCCGTCCACGTCGCAATCGCCCTCTTCACCGCCGAAAACCTCAGCAGATCATTGTCGCAGATAGCCCTCAGTATGGTCAAAAACGCTTCCGCCCGCCCACAGTCAGCATTCTCACAGACCGCCTGACGCACTCCCTCCTGGAGCCTCGCAGCGACGAGGAACTTGGCAAGCAGTTCATGCAGCTCCTTATTCTTGGATTTTACGATACCCCTGATAAGCGGAACTGTGACGATTACCGTATTATTGTCGCTGAGAATAGCCTCCCGGACAGCCTCGATGATTTCGGCATCACCCCGGTCGATCCTTGCCGCCAGAATATCCTCGAACTGCGCCATATGCAGGTCCCTGGCGAAGCTGTCACTGCGCTTGAAATCAAGCAGTTCCGGGTCGATCGGTTCCCCGTCCGCCCGTTTTTCAGTCAGATATTCCAGAGGTGTAATACCATAGATTCCCAGGACCTTATAGGCCTGCATGAGTCCGAAAGCGTCCAGGATGTGGGCTCCCGGGTCTGCTGTTCTGACGGTCGGTCTGAAGAGGGCTTTTGAGTACTGGAAAGCGGCAAATTGATCCAGCATATAGTCAAAGTCCTCCCTGTACTGCTCCGGCACCATAATATCTATGATTTCCGGGCAGCCGTCATAAATGACCTCTTTCAGAGTCTTGCCCGCTGCGGCTTTTACCTTTTCCCTGCCCCATTTATTGATAACAGGAAACCCGCAGTGCGGATAATTGCTGAAGCTTCGCACCTCATCAAAGATCTCCTTCATCTCCTTTGAGAGCCGGTTGATCTTCTTTTGATGTTCTGCGTTCCACTTTTCAACCCTTTCTTTCTCCCATTTGGTCCGGGAATTATAATCGTATGCCATTTCTGTCTCCCTTCACTGGTCTGCCATCTTGTCTCTCTCAAACTGCCAGGCGCCGGTCACCAAGTTTGACTTGCCAAATGACAAATCGCTTCGATCGCCAAATCTGACCTGCCAACTGACAGATCGCTCCGGTCGCCAAATCTGATCTGCCAACTGTTCTCCACGCCGTTCACCACATCCTGCCGGCTAGAAATACCAACCGGACAAAGGTCACTTCGCTCTGATCCTTAAGCGGAATCGACTCGTCTTTCTTTGTGTAACGCACGCCGTCGGCAAAAAGAGCGACCATCCCGTCCTCAAAACACTGCACCGCATTCTTTACAGCTGCCTCGGGATCCGCCTTCCGGTCATCCATGGGCTCCCCGTATGAGACCTTGCCGGATGCAGCCATGTCCTCCAACTGTTCCTCAATCGGCTCTCCGCCCTGTTCGCGTGAAAAAAGACGCAGTAATTCTACCGCGTCTTTTCGCTCATTATATTCTCTTACATTTTGACGAACTGTCTCCGCAATAAACTCTTCTACCGTCATCGCCCGGTCCGGATATTCACAGCTTCGCTGCAAAATCGCGGCCTTTTTCCGGGATGCACTTCTGACATTGATCCTGATCTGCATAATGCCCTCGTATATTTATAACTCAAACGTCATGTCGTATTTATACTAAAAGTGTAATGCCAAATCCCGGAACCGTAAAGAAGCTGATGAATCTAATCTCTCCAGGTCAGATCGACCGCTCTCTTAAAATTACTCCTGTTCTCAAGCGGAAGCCTCTGCTCCTTCAGGCAGAAGTCAAAATAGTTAGAAAGCGTATTCTGTGTCAGATTATAAATGAACCGGTTCGGAATAACGAGTTCATAAAAATCCTCACTCACGATATTCCCTTCGAACTCATATAATCTGACCATATCGCGGTAAAACGGTTCATCACGCCCGTCCTCGATCTCCCACTTATTTTCATTTCCCATACGGCTGAGTTCATGGACCGCTTTGCTTCGCATCTTATAGATAAGATGGATCAGTCGGTGGTTCCTTCTGTAGTTTTTGGCTTCTTTCCTGCCCTCCTCACGCCGTATCACAGTCAGTATTTCTTCTGCTTTATTTGTCCTTATTACTGTAGAGACCTTCTGCCCGTCGAGTGGTCCGAGATCATCTATGGACACCTCTGTTCCAGGCTCTGATGGCTCCGGTTCCGGCATTTCCGGCCCGGACGCCAGCTCCCGCAGCTTAGGTTCATAATCATAGAAAAGAGTGACCGGTTCCGGCAGCTCCAGATAGTCATAGTAATCCTGAAATTTGAGAATGAAATCGCAAAATGCCTTTGACAGCCCGCTGGTGGGATAGTTCGCATACTCCTGCGCAAAGCAGTCGATCAGAGAAAATAAACAGATATTCTTGTATACCCGGTTATTGATGCTCATGGCTTCATCCAGTTCTTTGAATGCAAATGCCCGCATTTTCTCTATTTCTGACTTAACATATTCTGTTTTATTAAAATCAGGCCTTGCAGCGTGAGGCCACATTATTTTTTTCTCCGGCACTTTTAAGCCTCTCTTTCTCAATTCTGCATTTGTACTGTTACTTCGGCTTTCTCCGGTTCAATCCGGGCAGCAAAGTCAGATATAATCTGAGAAAGGAAGCGCATCGGACGTGCTGAGTTCCGTTACGCTTCCTGTGCCCTTTTGACAGCTCTATTTTACTACAAATCCGTGAATTAATACAGATATTTCATTCCAGAGGACAATTGAATCGGTTCCTTATACTATACACATCAGCGCATATGATTCCAAGATTTGAACGAAGTGCCGCAAGAAATTCATGCACAAATCTCTCTATACAAGAGGATTTTTCAGTTAATTCGTAGTATAATCGTAATATCGAAAGTGATTAGCTATTATAAGTGCAAAATACATGATGACAGGATGGCACAGAAAAAGGAGGTGAATTAAGGAAAACGCCAATGTATGTCCTGTAACGAAACCTGTTGTATGCTTCAATAATGGAGAATAGTGAGATGAAAAAGACGAATAGGTATCTGGCTATCATAATAGCCGTCATAATTATCGTTATAATATGGCTTTTCAGATCCTGCGGATCAGGGACCACTCCTGAAAATGCGACTCAGACACAGGATGTCGTCATCGAGGACGCTTCAGTCGAAGTCGAAGTACCCGAAGAATCAATAGCAGAAGAACCCGCAGAGGCGGAGTCGGTAATCGAAGAAACCGCTGAACCGGCAGTCGTAGAAGAAACATCTGCTGATGTATTCTCAGATGTCACTGACACGAAGCACCCATTCTACGATGCCATTCTCTGGGCTTCGGAGAACAATATTACCAAAGGCTACGTTGACGGCAGTTTCGGTATCGACGACACCTGCACGCGAGGTCAGGCTGTCATGTTCCTTTGGAGAATGGACGGATGCCCCGAACCGGAACAGGCAGAAGTATCTCCGTTCACAGATGTTCCGGATTCACATACTTTCTACAAGGCAGTTCTCTGGGCACAGCAGAAGGGAATCACAAAAGGATACACCACAGGTGAAAAGGCGGGACAGTTCGCCGTCGATGATCCCTGCACCCGCGGTCAGATCATGACCTTCATCTGGAGATATAAAGGACATCCGAAACCGGAAGATGTGTCAGAGTCCCCGTTCAGCGACGTGGAACAAAATCACGCTTTTTATAAGGCGATTCTCTGGGGCTCTCAGGAAGGCGTCACAAAGGGATACACGAGCGGTCCGGACGCGGGCAAGTTCGGCATTGACGATGAGTGCACGCGCGGTCAGATCGTGACCTTCCTCTATAGAATCCGGTAAGCGAGACCTCGCCCGGCAGAGGAGCCGCAAGAATACGCCGACTGCTTTCAATGCTATCCCGCAAGACTTAACTCCGGATTAGAATCAGCGCTCCGAATCATTTGCACGGAAACTTAAGACGGGAAACGCAGCGGAAAATGATACACCCGCTGCGCTTCCCGTCTTTTACGTTCTTAATTGGTATTCTTCTGATACAGTTTCCGCTTTTTTATACGCGAAGCTCCTCCGCCGCTTCAATCAGGGCACGTTTTCTCTCCTTCTCCGTCGGAGTCAGCTTCCTCTCCTCTTTCTCAGCCACGACAATCGTCGCTATCATCTCGCAGGAAGCCAGATAATCTCTCGTCAGATTTCGCATTCTGGACGCCATATGCTGCATGCAGCCGATGATAACATCCGGTGTTCGTTCATACAGCTCAAGAAGGTTTTCTTCCGTGATTTCCTGCAGCATCGTATCATCTTCAAGGACCACCGCTGTCGCTCTCCGCGGCAGCTTCTCGATCAGGCCCATATCTCCGAAGAAGGTCTTTCCTCCAAGGCTGGCAAGGCATTTCTCATTTTCCGTGCCGTAATCTGTGAAGAAGCCAACGCTGCCTTTCTGGATGAAATACATACTGCCGCTGTCTTCTCCCTCTGTGAAAATGACCGTATCCTCCGCGAACGCCATACTGTGATCCTTGTCAGCCTCGGATTCGTGATCCAGAGCCTGATCGTTCTGCAGATGGTAGGGAGTCAGATAATGCATCGTTCTTGTATAGGTAGTGACAAATCTTGTGATCTTATCAAGCAGCGTGTCACTTCTTTCTTCACGCTCCGTTTTAGTCTCATCCATCTCGCGGATCGTACGGCATGCGTGAAGATAGTCATCCATCAGCCTTTTCTGGCGATGACTCAGATTGGTAATGATATTTTTTACCTGCTGCGGATCCTCTCTGAGGAAATCCTTGATCTCGTCGCGCATAATCTCGAGAAGTTTTGTATGATCCTCCCGAATCACAATGGTCGCGGAGCGCGGCCATGACTCGAACACAGCCATCTCTCCGAAGATTTTATCCTTCTCAAGTGCAGTAAGCTCAACGCTGTCCCCATTGCTGGCTGCGATCTGCACAGATACAGACCCTTCGACGATCTTATACATGCTGTCGCACACATCACCCTCTTTAAACAGAATTTCTCCGCTGTTATATTCTTTTATCTGCATACTCGGTCTCCTCATAATTCTCTTTGGTGCCTATATGATACTAATAATTTATTGTATCATATTTTCGCAGTATCTGCATTACCGTTACCTTGCCGGAACAATTCTGATCATTCCAAATCCGCATTGAACTCCCGGATGATTCCAAACGAGTTGGCAGCGCCGCTCACTGGAAACTCTCCAAAAGCTCCTGAAGTTCTATGAACCGCTCCATCTTCTCATCAAGCTCCGCGTCGATCCGCTCCTTTTCCTCCGTGAGCTCCTGCAGCTTGACATAGTCCGTGGAGACCTGAGCCATTTCCGCTGCGAGTTTTTCCGACTTCTCCGTCAACTCATCAATCACGTCTTCGATCGAATCATATTCCCGCTGCTGCGAATAGGTCAGCTTCTTTTGAGGCGCAGCCGCCCTGTATCTCTTTCCCTTCTTCGGAGGCTCCGTCTCCTTCGGGATCTCAGGCACATCCTCGAATGTCCAGCCCTCCTTATGGGCAAGATATTCCTCGTAGCCGCCCTCGCTCTGATGCAGATGACCGTCCCCCTCAAAACTGAAAATCCGGTTCACGACCCTGTCCAGAAAATACCGGTCATGCGAAACTGCGATCACAATACCTGAAAAATGGTCCAGATAGTCCTCCAGAATCTGCAGCGTCTGTATATCAAGGTCATTGGTCGGCTCATCAAGGATCAGCACATTGGGTGCCTCCATTAAAATGCGAAGCAGATACAGCCGGCGCTTCTCCCCGCCGGACAGCTTTTCGATCGGCGTGTACTGCTTGCCTTTCGAGAAAAGAAAACGCTCGCACATTGCTGACGCTGTGATAAGGCCGTCGGCCGTGCGCACATATTCCCCGGTCTCCTTCACGGCATCGATCACTGTCCCGGAAGAGGGCAGCTTCTCGTTCTCCTGGCTGAAGCAGCTCATCTTTATAGTTTGACCAATCTCCACCGAGCCGCAATCCGGCTCTATCTCTCCTGTCAGGATCTTAAGGAGTGTGGATTTTCCACAGCCGTTCGGTCCTATGATTCCGATCCGGTCATTCCTGAGGAACATGTAAGAAAAATCACGGAAAAGACATTTGTCTCCATAGCTCTTTGCCAGATTGCAAATCTCGATCGTCTTATTTCCCATCCTCGATGGGAGTGATTCGAGGATCACGTTCCTCTCTTCGGCGATCTTCTCCCTGTCCCGAAGAGCTTCAAAGCGCTGAATATGGGCCTTCTGCTTGGTCGACCTGGCTCTTGCTCCCCGCATCATCCAGGCAAGGTCCTGCTTATAAAGGGCCGCCATCTTTCTCTCCGCGGACAGAGCGAAATTCATACGGGTCTGCTTTTCCTGCAGGTATTTTTCATAGTTGCCCGGATAGCTGTAGACATTTGCGCGGTCGATCTCCCAGATGCTTGTAGTCACTTCGTCCAGGAAATAGCGGTCATGCGTGATCATAAGCAGAGCGCCCTTATACAAGTCAAGCTGCTCCTGCAGCCACTCGATCATCTCGTGGTCCAGATGATTGGTCGGCTCATCAAGGATCAGGAGATCACTCGGCGTCAGCAGAGCTGCCGCCAGTGCCGCTCTCTTCCTCTGCCCTCCGGACAGCGTATCCGGCATGACGGAAGGATCAGGGATCCCGAGCTTCTGAAGCATAGAAGCGGCCTCTCCACGCACGTTCCAGAATTCCTGCTCCTGCGAAATATTCCGGACAACATTTTCAAGAGTGTTCAAGTCCGGATCAAAAATCGGGTTCTGCGGCAAATAGGAGATCTTCAGCCCGTTCCTCATGATAATCTGCCCTTCATCCGGCTCGAGCACACCCGCCGCGATGGCAAGAAGAGTGGATTTTCCTGTGCCGTTAATTCCGAGCACTCCGATTCTGTCATAGTCTTCAATTCCCTGCGTTACATTTTTAAGCAGCGCTGTCTCTCCGAAGGAAATGCCGATTCCTTCCAGTGTCATTAAAATCATAGGTCTCTCCCGTAATCCTGATACTGTTCACCTTCACATAGCACCATCTCATCTTAATAATACCCCGCTTGTCAAGTCACTTTTTTACGCGCTTTTTACAAAGCGCTCCCTTTTACTTTTACAGGGCCATGCTACAATACCGAAAATTCAGCAAACTGAACTGAGATAAAAGGAGATAACATGACTCTGTTCGAATTTTTTACTTTACTTGGCGGTGTCGGACTCTTCCTCTACGGCATGAGTCTGATGTCCCAGGGACTTAAACTGGCTGCCGGCAACAAGCTCCGCTCCATACTGGAGCATGCGACTGCGAATCGTTTCGTCGCTGTTGCTGTCGGTGTTCTGGTGACCCTTCTGGTCCAGAGTTCTTCCGCGACAGACATGATGGTCATCAGCTTCGTCAACTCAGGTCTCATGACTCTGGCGCAGGCGATCGGCGTCATCATGGGCGCTAACATCGGTACGACTGTCACAGCCCAGATAACAGCCTTTAATCTGAGCGATTACGCGCCCTTCATCCTCTTTATCGGCGCAGTCCTGTACCTATTTGTCAAGAAGAACGCGATAAAATATACGGGCTCCATTATCCTCGGATTCGGAATGCTGTTCTTCGGCATTTCCGTGATCAAGTCAGCCATCGTCCCGCTGTCGAAGAGCGCTGCTTTTATTTCCTTCCTTTCGACGCTGGAAAATCCGGCGATTGCGGTGCTCTTCGGAATCCTGTTCACAGCGCTGCTGCAGAGTTCCTCGTCGTCGGTCGTCATTTTCCAGACCTTTACAGTGCAGGGACTTATCGGCTATGATATGACTGTATATCTGGTCATCGGCGCCGCCATCGGGTCCGTCACCCCGAACCTTCTGGCATCGCTGACGACCAACAGGAACGGCAAGCGAAGCGCCGTATTGAACCTTCTGTTTAATCTGTTCCGCGCTGCCCTGATGCTCATCCTGGTCACGGTATTCCCGGGCTTCACAAAACTGATTCAGAATCTCACACCCGGGGACGTAGGTCACCAGGTTGCCAATACGCATACAATTTTTGCGATACTTGCGGTGCTCATCGAGTTCCCGTTTGCAAATCAGATCGTAGCGCTGTCTAAGAAAGTAATTCCGTTCCGGGCAGATGAAAGCCGCTCCGTGGAGGACAGGAAGCTGCGATATCTTGTCCAGACCAGAGGACTGCCCTCCTCGCTTGCTATTCAGCAGGCAAAACTTGAGCTCCTCCGAATGGGCGATCTTGCGAGAGAATGCCTGGATACCGCAATACGCTGCTTTTTCACTCAGAATGACCGCCTGGCGGAATCTGTGGCTGAAATTGAGGAGACAATCGATATTCTGACAGATAAGATCCAAGAAGCTCTGATCTCTCTTCGCTCGAATGAATATCCTCCGGATGACGCAAACAGGTTGTCCCAGCTTCTCCTTACGGCATCGGATATAGAGAGGATCTCGGATTACGCGGAAAATATAGCGGAGTCCGCCGGAATCTTCAAAGCCCAGAAGGCATCCATGTCCGATATGGCTATGGATGAACTTAAGAATCTTGGCGAGGCTGCACTGAACTCCGTCGACTTTTCTCTCAGAATATTTGAGAGCGAAGATGCCGGTGCGCTCAAAAAGGCGGATCTGCTGGAACAGCATGTCGATGATCTGCAGACATCCTGTGTAAATGCCCATATCGAGCGCCTTATGAACGAGGTCTGTCATCCGGTCGCCGGGGTCATCTTCACAGATATGGTCACGGATCTGGAACGCTGCTCCGATCATGCGATCAATATCGCTCACGCGCTCATTGATCATTCAGATCACACCGAATACTGAAGTCTTTTTGTTCGCGGAAACTGTGCGGCGGTTATCCCGGAATCACTTATCCAAACAGAGGAAAATATATGGCATTAATTTATATTATCGAAGATGATCAGAGTATCCGCGAGATAGAGCTGATTGCTCTGAAAAACAGCAATTATAACGTGGCGGCCTTCGACCATGCTGACAAGTTCTTCCAGTCGATGGAAGAACTTCTGCCTGATCTGGTGCTCCTCGATATTATGCTCCCTGACCAGGATGGATATGAAATCATCCGGAAACTCAGGAAAAACCCGCTCACGGCGAAGATTCCCGTGATCATGGTGACGGCGAGAACGACAGAGATCGATCTTGTCAGAGGTCTGGACAGCGGTGCGGATGACTATATACGAAAGCCGTTCTCTATCATGGAGCTGCTTTCCCGTGTGCGGGCACTGCTTAGGCGGACAACAGAAAACACAAACCTTATCTGCGTCGGGGATATCCGGATGGATCAGGAACGTCACACGGTATATGCCGGCGAGAATCAGATCGACCTCACCTTTAAGGAGTTTGAACTGCTCCGCTTCCTGATGATCAATTCGAAGGTCGTATTGTCCAGGGAAGCTATCATGCGGGCTGTCTGGGAAACCGATTACGCGGGAGAGACACGTACGGTAGACATGCATATAAAGACTCTCCGGCGAAAACTGGGCGTCTACGGCAGCCAGATCGGAACTGTCAGAAATGTGGGGTATCTGATTTCATGAAGCAAAAAATCAATCTGAGTCTGACTCTTATAGCTCTGGTGGCTGTACTATCCGCCGCGTTCGGCATCACACTGGTCTACTACAGCCTGTTTCAGACGCAGGTCAAAAAAGATCTTGCTCTCTACACCCGCCTCCTCGCTGACACAGGTGTCTTTCAGACTGCTTATGCGGGCACGGAAGATGTCAATGCCTATGTGGAAAGCGCAGCCCTTGTCGAGCTGAAACGCGATAACCCGAGAATCACCTGGATCTCCGGCAGCGGCACCGTGCTCTATGACAATGGTGCCGATGTCTCCGGCCTTGCCAATCATCTGGACCGTCCCGAGATTCAGGAGGCCATAGAGACCGGATCCGGCGAAATTGTACGACGCTCGGACACATTCAATCTGAATACATTCTACTATGCGCTTCTGCTTGAAGACGGGACCATTCTCCGGACGTCATCCGAAGTCAGTTCCATCACCGGAGTCTTTGTCAGCTCACTCCCGGTGATATTCGGCATATGCGCGGTCTTTCTGGTGATTTGCATCATTCTGGGGCATTTTCTCTCTCTTCAGCTTATAAAGCCTCTGAACGTTATGGCTGAGCATCTGGATTCACCCATAAAGACTCCGGTCTACAGGGAGCTCCAGCCTTTCGCCGACAAGATCCGCGCCCAGCACGAAAACATCCTGGAGGCGGCTTCCGTGCGCCAGGATTTCACCGCCAATATTTCTCATGAGCTCAAAACTCCCCTGACAGCCATCTCCGGCTATGCGGAGCTCATTGAGACCGGCATGGTGCGCGGCGAACAGATACCTCACATAGCAGAGCAGATCCGCCATAATTCCAATCGTCTTCTCTCCCTCATAAACGACATCATACGCCTGTCCGAGCTGGACCATAAGGAACTGCCGAGAAAATTTACGTCCGTAGATTTAAAGGCTGTCACGGAAGACTGCTGTGCTAACCTGAGCGTCAGCGCAGAAAAACACCATCTGTCACTCTCCTGCCGATGTCAGTCCGCAGTCCTGTCGGCTGACCGCGATCTTATAAAGGAGCTTATTGAGAACCTGATCCAGAACGCTATCCAGTACAACCGTGAAAACGGTTCCATCCTTGTCCGTACCGGAATGGAGAACGGCTGTCCGTTCCTCTCTGTTTCGGACAGCGGTATCGGCATACCGAAAAATGAGCAGGAACGGATCTTCGAGCGCTTTTATCGGATAGACAAAAGCCGGTCCCGCGAAACAGGCGGAACCGGACTTGGACTTGCCATAGTAAAACATATTGCGGAACTACACGACGCAAAGATCAACGTAGAAAGTGAACCGGGGAAGGGAACATGCGTTACGGTGCTGTTCATCCGATAACATGGGGCTGTCGCATTAGATAGCGTCACCATTATATATGGCAGACATTTGCAAATATCGTCTGCCAAATATAATGGCGGCGTGCCTTAATGCGGCAGCCCCATCCGGATTTAAGTCTGCGTCAATTTACATAATCGCGTCCTTCATAGACTTTACATATCTGCCTACATGCTCGGGAGCGTCTTTTCCATATTTTTGAAGCAGTTTGATAATGGCTGAGCCGACGATTGCCCCGTCGGAGATATCCGCCATTTTCTTCGCCTGCTCGGGGGTGGAGATACCAAACCCGATCGCGCACGGGATATCGGTGTGCTCTCTCACTACACTGACAATGGAACCAAGATCCGTCGTGATTTCGCTTCGGGTACCTGTAACGCCGAGGCTGGAAACAATATAGAGAAAGCCTTCGGCTTCCCCGGCAATCATAGCGATGCGGTTTTCGGAGGTGGGTGCGATGAGCGATATCAGATCGACGCCGTACTGCCTGCAATACGGCAGAAATTCTTCTTTTTCCTCAAACGGAAGATCCGGCAAAATGAGTCCATCAATGCCGACGTCCCGGCATGTTGAAATGAACTTTTCCGCTCCGTAGGAAAACACTACGTTGGCATACGTCATAAATACCATCGGCACCGCAACATCGCATCGCAGCTCCCTGACAAAATCAAATATCTTATCTGTCGTGACGCCGCCGCTTAGCGCCCTGATATTTGCCCCCTGAATGGCAGGACCCTCTGCAGTCGGATCGGAGAACGGGATTCCGAGCTCAACGAGATCCGCTCCGTTTTGAACAGCAGCGCGGACGACCGCCGCAGTTGTTTCAAGATCGGGATCGCCGCAGGTGATAAAGGGGATGAAAGCTTTACCGTTTTCAAATGCAGATTTAATCTTACTCATGGATATCCTCCCCTCTGTAGCGGGCAATGGCTGCACAGTCCTTGTCGCCTCTGCCGGAAATCGTGATGACGATGATCTTATCTTTCTCCATTGTCGGCGCAAGTTTCATCGCCTGCGCGACCGCGTGAGCTGATTCGATTGCAGGGATGATGCCTTCCGTCTTTGCCAGATATTCAAATGCATTTACCGCCTCGTCATCCGTGATGGGTATATACTCCGCTCTTCCGATATCATGCAGATACGCATGCTCGGGACCGACACCGGGATAATCGAGCCCTGCGGAAATTGAATAGACAGGCGCGATCTGACCATACTTATCCTGACAGAAATAAGATTTCATACCGTGAAAGATGCCCAATCTTCCGGTCGCGATAGTCGCAGCCGTCTCAAATGTGTCAGTACCTCTCCCGGCCGCTTCGCAGCCGATCAGCCTTACGTCTTTATCTTCAATAAAATGATAGAAGCTGCCGATTGCGTTTGACCCGCCGCCCACACAGGCAATGACCGCGTCGGGCAGTCTTCCCTCCTTTTGAAGGATCTGCTCTTTGATTTCCTCGGAAATGACCGCCTGAAAATCGCGGACAATCGTTGGGAACGGATGCGGTCCCATGACCGACCCGAGGCAGTAGTGGGTGTCACTGATGCGGGAGGTCCACTCACGCATCGCTTCGGATACGGCATCCTTCAGCGTCGCCGTGCCCGTCTTTACAGGAATCACCTCCGCGCCGAGCAGCCTCATGCGATACACATTGAGGGCCTGACGGATGGTGTCCTCCTCTCCCATGAACACAACGCATTCCATGCCCATCAGGGCAGCTGCCGTTGCCGTCGCCACACCGTGCTGACCTGCTCCTGTCTCCGCAATCAGGCGTGTCTTGCCCATCTTCTTCGCAAGCAGGGCCTGACCAAGCACATTGTTGATCTTGTGCGCTCCTGTATGATTCAGGTCTTCGCGCTTCAGATAAATTTTCGCGCCGCCAAGGTCCTTCGTCATCTTTTCGGCATAATAAAGACGTGACGGCCTTCCCGCATATTCATTAAAAAGATCGGTCAGTTCTCTGCGAAAATCAGGATCGTCCTTATAGTGGTTATATGCTTCTTCCAGTTCAATCACCGCATTCATCAGCGTCTCGGGAATATACTGACCGCCGTGGATACCAAAACGCCCATTTGGATTCGTCATATCTTTTCACCTCTTACGGCGGCGGCAAATGCCGCCATTTTTACTTTATCTTTCACCCCATCTGTTTCTATACCGGAGCTCACGTCGACCGCATAGGGACTCAGCTGCTCAACTGCGTTTTCCACATTATCCGGTGATAATCCACCGGCAAGGAAATACGGTCTTTTCATGTTTTTTATGAGCTTCCAGTCAAATACCTCGCCTGTCCCCGCGCCAGAGTCAAGCAGCACATGATCTGCTGTGCATTTTTCAGCCTCCGCGATATCCTCTGCCGTTTTAATACGGAAAGCTCTGATGATCGGCTTGCCGGTGAGCTGTCTCAAATGCCCGATGTATTCCTCATCCTCGCTGCCGTGAAGTTGCGCAATATCGACTACACCTGTCTCAAGCAGCTCCGCGACATGGCAGGGAGCGTCATTTACGAACACACCTACCGCCTTGATTCCGTCCGCAAGCCTGCGCTTAAGTCCCGCCACCCTTTCAGGTGTAATGTATCGTTTACTTTTCGGAGCGAACACGAAGCCGACGTATTCCGGTTTCAATTCATTTGCCGCATCTATATCACAGTCCCCGGTCAAACCGCAAAATTTTATTTTCGTCATATCGCACCTCGAAATTCTGCGAGTCTTGCTTTCTTATCCTCCGCCCGCATCAGAGCTTCACCGATCAGGACGGCATCCGCGCCGATCTCCCGGAGACGCGCGACATCCGCAGCCTCTTTCACGCCGCTCTCCGCGACAAATATTACCTCGCGGGGGATAAGGTCTCTCAATCTTCGGCAGTTGTCCATATTCACGGAAAAATCCTTAAGGTTGCGGTTATTCACGCCGATCATTCTCGCTCCCGCTCTCAGTGCCGTGGAGACTTCCGTTTCATCGTGGGCTTCCACCAGAGCGGACAGCCCCAGCTCATCGCAGATGCTGATGTACTTCCCGATTTCTTCCTCGCTCAGTATGGAGCAAATGAGAAGCACCGCCGAAGCGCCGAGCAGCTTCGCCTCGTAGATCATATACTCATCCACGACGAAATCCTTGCGAAGGCACGGGACAGATACCGCAGCGGCAATCTCTCTCAGATATTCGTCTCTTCCGAGGAACCATTTCGGCTCAGTCAGCACCGAAATGCAGTCAGCTCCTGCCACTTCGTACTCCTTTGCAATCTGCAGATACGGGAAATCCGGCGCGATCAGCCCTTTAGAGGGAGATGCCTTCTTGCATTCGCAGATAAATGCCGTTTTCTCCTTTTTTATTGCATTTTCAAAAACAAAGTGCCCTTTTTCAGCGGCCAATGCCTGTCGCTTAAGCACCTCCGGCGGCACCTCCTTTTTGGCTTCGGCCACGCGATGGCGGGCGTGATCCGCGAGCTGATCAAGTATCGTCATTCCTCGACCTCCGGTCTGTTGCTGACTTCTATGAGAGCGTTCAGAGTCTTCAGAGCTTTGCCTGAGTCAATAATCTCTGCGGCAAGGGCAATGCCCTCCTTCATGCTGTTCGCTTTTCCGCAGATGTAAAGCGACGCGCCTGCGTTCAAAAGCACAGCGTTTCTCTTGGGACC
The DNA here is from genome assembly GCA_045112915.1 of Lachnospiraceae bacterium. GTDB lineage: Bacteria > Bacillota > Clostridia > Lachnospirales > Lachnospiraceae > Chordicoccus. The sequence goes on along the minus strand of JBGUIK010000025.1, from coordinate 54,035 downwards.
TTTTTCACCGTTCAAAATAGCCAGGGTGATTTCAGCATTTTCCGCCGGAGTGCCTCCGACCAGATCCCCCTTTGCGCAGCGCTCAAAACCGAAATCTTCCGGTTTCACCACCGATGTTTTGAACCAGCCGTCACGAATCTCGCAGATCGTAGTCGGTGCGCTGAGAGATATCTCATCCAGCTTATCCTGGCCGTACACGACCATACCGCGTCTGACACCGAGATTGGCAAGGACCTGCGCAAGCGGCTCCACAAGATAATCATCATACACGCCGAGGAGCTGCATGGACGGTGTGCCTGGATTGGTAAGCGGGCCGAGGATGTTGAATACCGTGCGGAAGCCCAGTTCCCTTCGGATCGCGCCCACATATTTCATGGAAGTGTGGTATTTCTGCGCGAAGAAGAAGCACATACCGACTTCGTTCAGGAGTTCAATGCATCGCGCCGGGCTCTGCCGGATATTGACACCGAGGGCTTCCAGACAGTCTGCGGTCCCGCACTGGGAGGAGGCTGCTCGGTTGCCGTGCTTTGCCACTTTCACGCCCGCTGCCGCCGCAACGAGAGCCGACGTTGTTGAGATATTAAAGCTGTGGGCATTGTCGCCGCCTGTTCCGACGATCTCGAAGAGCTCCATACCCGTTTCGACCCTGGTCGCGTGCGCTCTCATAGCCGCCGCGCAGCCCGCGATTTCATCGCTGGTCTCGGCTCTTGCGCTCTTAGTGGAGAGCGACGCAAGGAATGCGGCGTTCTGCGTGGCAGTCGTCTCGCCGCTCATAATTTCATTCATTACCGTATATGCCTCGTCATAGGTGAGGTCTTCCTTACTTACGATTTTTACAATTGCCTCTTTGATCATGAATCCATCTCCTTTGATAAATTTTGTCTCTGCGTCAAAAACTCTTTTGACGTTACACCTTCTGTCAAAGGATCTATTTCTGTGAAATAAAAAACGTCCCTGACAGAATACTTCTTCTGTCAAGGACGAATAATTCATTATCCGCGGTGCCACCTTGATTCACGAGCCATCTCGCGCGCTTAGCAGGATACAAGCATATCCCCGGCATATGACGTCTGCCTTCAACGTCGCAGAATACTCAGCGCTAAACCGCGCCTTTGACTGCGCCCTCAGCGGTCCATTTGACAACTTGTTTCTTGCCTGATTCTCAGCATCGCAGGCTCTCTGTAGAGGCATGATTGCCGTTATCTCCGCTTCACCGGTTTAAATAATTAAATTTTTTAAAATATTATCACAGGGTCAATTCTCTGTCAATATATATTTTCAGGCGTAACAGTTCAGACAGGCTGCGCAATACTTCCTGTTCCGGCGTCAGCATCATCTTCATCGAAAAACGCAGCCATTTTTCACATATACCTTCCCCTCGGCTTCGGGATCATCCATGATAATCTCCCCGACGGACTCTACTGATACTCTTCCGCTTCTGGGATTCTTGATACTCAGGACATCTGAGACAATCTCCGCCTCCACGTCAGATTTCTCAAAGGCCAGGTCACAATCGACCATCCGGCAGTTAATGAGCTTTAAGCCCTTGCAGTAGCACAGGGGCTGCGTGCCGATCAGCGTACAGTTTTCAAATGTGACATTCTCGCAATACCAGGCCAGGTATTCACCCTTCACGACACTGTCCCTGACAATGACATTCCTTGCATGCCAGAATGCATCCTTTGTGTCAAAGTCACAGTTTGTGAAGACCGAGTCCGTGATGTACTGGAACGAATACTTTCCCTTAAGCTTTACATTGTCAAATGTCAGATGATCTGAGCGCAGCATAAAGTACTCGCCCTCAGCACTTGTATCTTTCATATTGATTCCGCGCACCGACCAGCCGAACTCCGGGGATATGATGTCGCAGCCCTTGATTCTAACATTTGCACACTCTCTGAGAGCCTTAATTCCATGCATTTTCGTGTCTGTTATTTCGGCATCCTCTGTATACCAGAGGGCTGCGCGGCATGCATCCGTCATCTCGCTTCCTGAAATTTTCAGCCCTTTATCATGCCAGAAAGGATATCGTAAATTAAAATAACAATCTTTAACAGCGATGTCTCTGCATTCCTTGAAGGCGCTCTCTCCGTCTGCCGGTCCGTCAAAGCGGCAGTCCACAACCTCCACATCTTTGCATCCATACAGCGCTCTTTCTTCATCAAATGTCTGATTCGTTATAGTCCGCATATTATCCAGTCTCCTTTACAGTTGCATTGTAAAACAAAATCTCTATCTCCTGTCCTCCAGGCTGACAGTAATCACAACATCGCCGTTGCCGAGAAGCTGCGTCATTCCTGCCGCATCCTGATCTGTGATATGTCCCAGCCTCGTATATGCCCAGGAATTACTGCCATAAAATACCACTATCTGATTCCCGGAATAAAGTACTATGTCACCTGCTGACGTAGTCGTCTGTACATCATTTCTCGGAAGGCTTGTGCCGAGCGACCCCACCTGTTCAAAGCCTCCGTACATGGACATCTGTATAGTGAGCGGTTCGCTGCCGCACAATTTCCGAAGCGCTTCGACTGATTCATTCTCTTCCCATGCTACTTCTACAATAGTATCCGAAACCCTAAGCTGCAACATTTTCTCTGTCTCTTCCTCCGCTGTTTGTTTTCCGCTGTCTGATCCGGTTATCTCTTCCGACGTCGTATCTTTATCGAAAAGAGAATCGGTATTACCTTGACCGCAGCCGGTCAGAAGAACTGTCACTGCTGTGATCAATACAAGAACGAACATTTTCTTGTTTTTCATTTTCTTCCCTCGCCAGTGCTATTTATCACAACTCTTCAGTCAGCATTATAAATTCAGTCTCGGAAAACATCCAATAGTTATATTGAATACCATGATATTCTATTTCAGAATATCTCTTAACCCAAGTTTTTCAGCCGGTTGGAGCTATGTCATAGTTTCTCCCACGGATGAAACAATATTGTACTCATCTCAGATCATAGTATAATGGTATCATGATCTTCACCATATTAGGGGAGGCCCGGATTATGCGAAAAAAGAATAAGACTATGGCAGCTATTATCCTTATGCTGTTCATGATGGCACTTGCCGGCTGTGCCAGTGTGCAGAGTGGAATCCATGATCTCCCAAGATTCACGAAGCTGATGATTGACGGAAAGGCACTCTATATCCACAGGGCAAATTTCCAGATTGTTGATAAGGCCTTACTTGATTAATGTCCTCGGGTAGTTCCGGATACGATAATTACAGAGTGACCGTTTCAAACCCGTCCAGCGCCGGATGATTCGTCAGGGTCTTGACTATACACCACCCCGCTCTGTTCCGCTCTGCATTTTCCTTTATTGGGACAAATCCCAGATCAAGATATAACTTGCATGCAAGCCAGGTATTTGTCTGCGTCGGAATTACTGCTCTGCTATATCCAAGTTTCTTCATGTGGGCAAGCACATGCGTGATCAACGGCTTGGATAGCTTCTGTCCCTGTGCATCCCTGTGAACGGCGACCCAGTGGAGCCATCCCGTCTTCCCATCGTCTCCGGTATAAATATTATAATATGCTGTCGCTGTGGCAAGTTTCCTGCCGGAAGAATCTGTCACAAAAAACATCCTGTTTTTAAGGTCTTCCTCATGGCCGGCAAAATATTTTGACCATGCAGCTTCTCCCGCTTCATAACTTGCAAATTCTTTTGCGCTCTTCTCTATAGCAATCCAGACTTCCCGGTCTCCCGGAGCATAATTCTCATAATGATATGCCGAAGGAAGCTCTATTTCCTTAATTTCATCCAGACTCTGCTCCAATAGCAGCTCATAATGCGGGATGCGAGGGTCATTATTGTCAAAGCGCTCCAGACTGCGTGCTATCGTCTCATTCAATCTCGTCTTCACGCTTACATGACCTGTCTGCTTTTCGGGCATCAGGGTTACTTGACCAGCCTGCTTTTCACGCGTCAGCGGGAGATCCTCATCGGAATCCTTTGCAATATAATCCACAAACCTCGCTGTAATCTCCTGCGGTCTCGTGATTGCCCCGCCGACGACCGCGCTGAACGCACCGCACTCGAAAACCTTCCTAAGGTCTTCCGGGTAATGGATCTTTCCCTCCGCTATTACCGGAACCGCAAGCTGCGCAGCGCATTTGCGGATCAGTTCGAAATTCGGTCCATCCAGATGCGCAGAATACTCCGTATAACCGCTCATCGTAGTGGAGACAATGTCAAATCCCATCTCCTGTGCGGCCAGGCATTCTTCAAAGGTCGAGCAGTCTGCCATGGCAAGCCTGCCTGCTTCATGGACCCGGTCAATAAGCTCTTTCGTGAGAATACCGCCCGGCCGCTTTCTGCATGTCGCATCCATCGCTATGATCTCTGCTCTGGTAGTCAGGAGTTCCTCGATTTCCTTCATTGTGGGAGTGATGTAGATTTCACTGTCATCGTAATTTCGCTTCACGATTCCAATGATCGGCAGATGGCACACCTCCGCAATTGCGTTTATGTCCGAAACGGACTGGGCGCGTATGCCTGCTGCCCCGCCCTGCATCGCTGCCACTGCCATCCTGGACATGATGTAGCTTGAGTGCAGCGGCTCATGCGGCAATGCCTGACACGATACGACGAGTTTTCCTTTGATTTGTTGTAATACTCTCTGGCTCTCTGTCATTTTGTAATCTCCTAAAAATCTGAAAAACAGCATAACACAAATTCTCGCCGGGTTTCTGCTATTAGTAAATTTCTATCTCTTTACCTATCATAATCGCTTTCGCATCATCTCCGTGGCCGATATCTCTCGTGACAGCTATTGGAATCTCCGGACGCGCATACTCTTTTACCATAGTCACGATATCCGGAACACAGTGATTCTGTTCCATTGCGGTAAACGTCCCGAGTATTATTCCGCTCACTTTCTCAAACGCTCCGATCTGCTTTAATTGCGCAAGGTAAGTCGCCATCTGCGGCACCTTCCCGCCGCATGCTTCCAGAAGCAGAATCTTATTGTGAAGATCCGGGAAATACCCGGTACCCGCAAGCTTCAGAAAGCAGCGGATATTTCCGCCCACTACGATGCCTTTCATGGCATTCTTTTGGACAAACCTGAACACTGGGCTGAACAGCTCATCCCTATTTAGGAACCGCTCCTTCTGCAGCTCCGCAGCATTGCCGTAAACCATATGCTTGATCTGATATAAAACGCTCGCTTTCCCTGTCATCGTATATATTGCATTGATAACTGTGGTGAGATCGCTGTAACCCCAAAAGACTGCCCTGCTCTTCGAAATCAGTTCATAATCCAGATCATCCAGGATCTGATTTGCAACGTCTCCTCCGGAAATATCATATATTTCCTCTACATCCGGATCCGCGAACATACTCATTAGCTGCTCGGCTCTTGCTTTCGGCGTGCCGGAGAAAACGCCCTCCGCCGCATAAATGCAGGAACTCAGAATCGGCTCATAGTCAATTGACTCAAGGAATCTTACCAGTTCCTCATTTCGTCCGCGGTATTCCTCCTTTTGCGCATCCGAGCATGCGACAATACCAACTTTCTTCATGGATTCTCACTCCAAAGTCAAATCAAAACCGCCAGGATTTTTCCCGGCGGCTTCGGATTCGCGATTGATTACTAATAAACTGACATCACCAAATTACATTCACCGGATATTTAGGAATTATGGTATCCCTCGTCACAATCGACATCTTCTCAGAAATTGCCTGTGCAACTATCAGTCTGTCAACAGGATCTTTATGGATATCCGGCAGAGACTTGATTATATCCAAATGTCTGGGGCGAATTGCCAAAATCTCAATATTTTCAGATACACACATCTCCGCCATTTCTGAGACCGAGCATTTTAATCCCAGTTTTCCGATGCTATTCTTTATGGCGATCTCCCAAAATGAGGCAATACTGACCCATGCTTCATCAGAATAAGTTATTGTATTCATTGCTGCATCCGACAGCTGATCCGCCTTGAAAAGATAGAACAACAATGCATTCGTATCTAGCAAAATCATTACATATACTCCTCAAATCCCTCTGGCGTGTCATCAAAATCATCTGCTATATAAAGCAGCTGATCTGAGTAATGCCCCGGGACTCTTTTGGGAGATTTTGCTTTCCTCTGAGCTGCTTCATACTTTATAAATCTGACAAATTCTATTACTCTGAGAATGTCCTCTTCAGTAAGTCCCATGACTTCTCGCTCAAGTAAATCAATAGCCATAATACTCACTTCCTTGTCTTTGATGCGTGATATATTACTTATTATACTTTTTTAGACGACAAATGAAAATACCATTATACTTATCTTCGTCAGGCATTATCAAGGCATCGCCTTCCTTAATTAATCCATACCTGAATCCCCTGCCTCCCTTTGCGGTTCACGCACTCTGCTGTCAGATTCACCCAGCTTGCGCAGTGATCCAGAATAATCGAGTCAGTAGTAATCACCCGTTCTTTTCCATAGAGCGCCCTGTCAACATCCCGCCGAATCTGGATATCCAGGTCAAATGAATATCCTCCGGTTTCCGAAATATCCGCAATAAGAGCCTTCAGTCTGCCGGAATTGGACACCGGCTCATCGAGCAGAATATTTACCTTGCCGACCGCTGCATCTCTGAGTACGTCAAACATCAGCCGAACAGCCTCTGTCGTCTCCGGAATCAACCGATATGTTCCCCTTAGTGCTGCAAGATCACGGATCGTCCCATCCATGCAGCAAAAAAGCAGAGAGTCACAAAGGAGCACCTCCAGTGTAATAATCGTATTGAAACCATCGGTCCAAACCTCCGTCCCAGATAAATCATCAAAAGAGACCTGCTTCTCTTTTCGATCTTCAAGCTGCTGCCGGGTTGCAACGCTCCTCATGATAGACAGCCGCTGCCTCTCGGAAAGCATAAAATGATTACCTGCAAAGACCGTTGCCTGCTTCAGATCGTAGCCTTCATTTATGAGATATATAACGTGTCTGGATGCGGTTTTTAATGTAGAGACTGCCTCCGTTGAAAAGTTCCGGTCATCCTCCGGCACATATCCGCGCTTTGCGTTCATTGATGAATTCCCCTCTCGAGTTCGTTGCATTTGCCTTTACTCTCCTGCACTTATGTACCTGCGGATAAGGATACTTCCATACAGAAACCACAGGTAAAAATACCAGAATACGAGAGTAATCGCCGGATACGATATGCCTCCGATCTTCATAATGACAGCCACGATTATAAGAACCATTGAAAATATGTGCAGCGCGATCCACTTATCATTTCTGTCCATAATAAGATGCAAAATTGTAGCCGGCATGAACGTATAGTCCATACATACAACAAGAACTCCCACTATGTCGTACCACTTTAGAGTCGTTCCCTCATAAAATACTCCTGCAATCGCCATCGTGGTAAAAACGAAAACTGCCACGTCCAGAACTCTGCTTTCCTTCCTCATTACCTGATACTCCCCAACTATTCTTCCATTCCCGCATTCTCACGGTAGAGTTCCATCAAATCTTCGTCCGGAACAAAACGTGAGCCCACGTCGTCAATCAGAGACCGGAAATCTTTCGCTGCTTCCTCACGATCTGCGTACAGCTTTCCGTATTCATCGATCCAGCTGTCCTCATCCTCAAAATCAGCTGCCGCATTGCCGCGGATATCATTTACCATATCCTCTTCACTTAAATCATCATTAAATTCGACAGCTGTTTCTCCTCCGAGAATCAGGTTCGCGTATACCCGGTTGTTCATGCTTCGCTGAACACCGATTTGCGTGCTGTTGTCCACCAATGTATTATAAGCAAACTCACAGTCTTCGGTAAATCCGAGATCCGGGTCATAGCCTCCGAAACCAATCCCAGCCCATCCGTGGCAGTCCGCAATCACATTGTCATGTACGTTGACCCCGGTCACCTTGAATATTTCATTTTCCTCCGGGCTGTGTTCCGTAGCGACTTCCAGACCGATATCACAATTGAAAATAAAATTATTGCAGATTTCAATGTCACATCCCCCATCGACATAGATTCCATCTGCACAGAGGTCATATTCTCCATCCTCAAAATAAGCATCATTGCCTTCCGCGCTGATATTGTATATGACGTTATCACGGCAAATGCCATTCCTCACCCGATCTGCTTCGTATTGGTTCTTTCCGCTGTCCTGATCCGGATGCATGGCCGTCCCCTCGAAACCGATCATGTCGATTCCGATATTATTGTTGTCATGCACCCGATTTCCCGCAATCAAAAAGCCGTCAATATTGCCGTTCAGTACCACCGACTCACTTGAGCCGCACTGACAGTCGTACACCTCACAGTCCTCAACAGTAAGGTCTGAAACGGCTGTCAGATCATTGCGAGCATACACACAGATACCATGGACTCCCCGCACGCCATGGACTGTACATCTTCTAAAAGTGATATCACAGAGAGCTGCATCCTCTGCCTCACGAGTGCTTTCATAATCAATACCGTGGGTCCCGCCCTCTGTTTCAATTCCCTCGATCACAATATGGCTTGTGTTGCAAATGGAGATACAAACCTCCCCTTCCGCTTTCACTACCACCGTCTCTCCCTCCGCAGGACGAATATATGTGGGAGAATCTTTCGTGCCGGACGCGTCCGCATCGAGCCGGATCGGTCCGTAAGTCCCGCCGTGTACGACGATCACCGACCCGGGCATCGTCCGGGCGGCATAAGAGACCGTTGCATACGGTTCTTCCGGCGTTCCGCTGCCTGTGTCATCGCTTCCGCCTACCGCGACATGTACTTCCGGTCTTTCGCTGCCTGTATCATCGCTTCCGTCCGCCGCGTCATGTACTTTCGGTCTTTCACTGCCTGTATCATCGCTTTCATCTGCGGCAGGTACTTCTGCCGGCTGCATTGGCTTCGATGTGCAGGCGCTGAGCCCGAAAATAAAAGCGATTAACAGAACGCAAAGTATCCATTTTGAAGTATCTTTACTTGTCAGAAATTGTTTCATATTATTCACCTCTACAGTAATAGTATCAAAAAAGATGGGACACTTTGATTTGCAATCTCATACTTCAAGTGACATTCCGGGCATTGTTATCAGTCAACTTTATCAAAATTTGATAGACCGGCTTAAGCCACCCATCCTGCGCAATGTGAAAAAATGCGGAAGATTCCTTTATCTAAAAGGTCCTTCCGCATTTTACTGTCAAAGACGGGAATAAAAGCGATCGTGCAGAAGCTCTAAGCCAAAGTCAGTGTCTGTTTCAGACCTCTACACCATCCATAGCCATATGATACATTTCCTTGATGCCTTCATAATCTACCGGCTTGATCTTGGTAATTGTAATAGTCTTAAAGTAGGAAGCCTCCAGAGACAGCTGGTCAAGTTCTTCCTCAGTGGGTGTGATGCCCATCTCCTTAATAGATACCGGCATGCCGATCTCGCGGAAGAAATCAACAGTTCTGCGGATTCCTTCCTCTGAAGCCTTGATATCATCCTCTTCTGTCACGCCCCATACCTTGCGGGCATACTGAGAGAACCTGGACGGGCAGTCTTTGTACAGATAAGCTGCCCATGCGCTCCAGACAGCGGTCACGGTCGCGCCGTGTACAAGGTCATACATACCGCCCATCTGCTGGCCAAGCTTGTGTACCGAGAAGTCCTTGCCTCTGCCGCATTCCGTCAGGTCGTTATGGGACAGAGCTCCTGCCCACATAATCTCAGCGTTGGCATCATAATCATTGCGGTTCTCTTTAACGATTCTGGCGTTCTTAATGACCGTACGCAGGAGGCCTTCCGCGATCTCATCTGTCAGTTCACACTTGATTCCCGGGATGAAATAGCGTTCCATAGTATGCATCATGATGTCAGCGACGCCTGCAAAGAAGTAGTAGTCCGGAACAGAAGGCAGAAGCTCAGGGTTCATAATGGCGAACCTACAGCGGTTCAGCTCTGTGCCGAAGCCCTTCTTTTTGCCGTTCTCTTCATTTGTCAGAACCGAGTCCGCGGACATTTCCGAGCCGGCTGCCGCGATGGTCAGCACGCAGGCGATCGGCAGAGATTTTGTGATCTTGACCTTTTTATACCAGATGTCCCAGAGTGCTGCATCGGGATGGGACGTTCCATGGGCAATGGCCTTGGCTGTATCAATAACACTGCCGCCGCCTACGCCCAGAATGTAATCCGCACCGAATTCCACGGCCTGGCGGACACCTTCCTCCGCATGTGCCAGCGTAGGATTGGGCTTAACACCGCCATAAGTCATAGCTGCAAGGCCTGCATCCTCGATGGATTTTGTCACACGGCCCAGCAGTCCGCTCTTAACTGCGCTGCCGCCGCCATAGACTACAAATACACGGCTGCCGCCATCCGCTTTAATCAGGTCGCCTGCCTGCATCTCAGTGCCTTTTCCGAAAACAACCTTTGTCGGTGTATACTGTACAAAATTATTCATATACTTTGTCTCCTCCTGATAAATAATTGTTTTATTGTCAACCGCAGCGGAATGGCTTCCTGCGGCGCAACAAAATGCTCAATAACAATTATATTTTACAATAACACAAATCATGTTACCACTCAATTCGCATGTTATCATAAATTCAGTGAGACTTTTGCTCTTCTTTAACGCGACGGATATCGGCAGACTCTGCCGTCGTACAGGCCGAAAAAACACGGAATGCTTTTTGCTGTTTGATTTAGTGCATCTGTCGTTTATAATATAAACAATGAACATTCCTGTAAGGAGGAAATTATCATGGAAGAGAACAAAATCATTAACGAAGAAGAGATCGTCGCTGAAGTTGAAGATGTCATCGCTGAAGCTGCTCCGGAAGAAGCTGCTCCGGTAGAGGCTGCCCCGGAAGAAGCTGCCCCGGAAGATGCTGCCCCGGAAGATGCTGCCCCGGAAGATGCCGAAAAAGAGACAGTCGAAGATGCATTGGATGAGCTCCAGAAAGCTGCCGAGACCACCGTTGAAGAACTGAAGTCTGCAGCAGGAGAGTTTGAAAAAGCCGCCGAAGAAACATCCGAAGAAATTAAGACCGCGGCAAACGACATCGTGGCAAAAATCAAAGCCGTGGTAAAAGATGGCAATGTTACCTTTATCCGTATCCGCAAAAACGATACCATTGTTCTGAACCTGCCGATGACAGTCGGTATCATCGGGACAGTCCTCGGCCTCGCGGCTGCACCATGGGCTGTCATCCTTGCCACTATCACGACTATCGGTCTTAAATGCACTGTCGAAGTGGAAAAGAAGGATGGTTCGATCATTCTGATTCACGGAAACAACAAGCAGGACAAGTAAAAGCACAGATCCAGGTGAGTCAGGGGATGCATCCTCTGACTCACTTTTTTGCGTAGGCGAGGGTCCGAAGTGCCTGATTCGTGCTTGCGACAGTTTATTCTGTCTGTATCCCTTTTGTCTTAAATGTATTTCTCAGCCCAGCTTCTCAGTTCTGATGCAGAGGCGTTCTTGCCGAACCGTTTTCCTTCAACCACCTTAGAACCTTTGGCCAGCGCCTGCATATTCGCCGCTGAATCACCCAGGCCGCTTCCGCCGGATGTTGCGAACGGAACGACAGTCTTCCCTGAAAAATCATAGGCCTCCATGAACGTATCAATGATGGAGGGCTCTCTGTACCACCAGATCGGGAAACCGACGAAAACGACGTCATAGTCGGACATCTGATCGACTTTATCCGCGATTGCCGGTCTTGACGATCTGTCATTCATCTCAACTGAGCTGCGGCTCTTCTTATCCATCCAGTTCAGATCTGCTTTGCTGTACTTCTGAACAGGCTTGATCTCATAAATGTCTGCTCCGATTGCTGAGGCCAGATTCTCTGCCACTTTGCCTGTGACACCGCTTGCTGAAAAATAGGCTACCAATGTTTTGCTCATAATTTTCTCCTCCTTTGATTCCAGTCTCTCGCAAAAACCTTTTATCTTCTTGTCATTCATCGGATCCGGCTTCATTCTCGGATCGATGAGGACCAGTTCCGCCTCCAGTTTCTCTATGCCGAGGGCTGCCCTAAGCTTTTCAAAAGCTTTCTCCGCTCCCGAACCGCTCTGACATGCAAATGCAGCGATGCGCTTCCCGGAAAGCTCATTGTCTTTGATGAACGTGCGGATCGGCGGGGTCACATTTCCTGCCCACACCGGGAACCCGAAAATAATCCGATCGTAAGCGGAAGCATCCAATTCATACGGCTCAAGTTCCGGCGTTTCAGCCATGACAGCGCTCTTCCCTCCCCAGAAAAATTTCTTAAAGCCCTTTCTGGGATATGTCTTGACGGGCTTGATCCGCAGCACGTCGGCACCAAGATTTGATGCTATTTTCTTTGCCGCATAATGAGTGTTGCCTTCCAATGTGTAATATACAATTAGTGTTTTCATTTTCACCTCCATCGCTTCTTCATCCATAATTTCCAAAGGGTATCCTCATTATCACCAAAGGTTCACTCAGAAAAGTGCCGGAATCCTGTTCCTGTCTCCGGATCAGACTTTCTACTATCCGCGAGGGCGCAGAACGTCCGGTGGACGTTCGCTTTTACCCGCAGGGCACGTAGGCGCCGACCGCAGCGAAGCCTGCAGGGATTCGTTTTGGCATTATATCAATCGACGCTGACACGAATCCCGCGCCAGGTCTCGCAAGCGGTTTCTTTTCAATTCATCAACGCAATCATTCGCTCAAAATCATATTCCCGAATCACTTCTGCGCCTTCCGGTGCAATAATCGGCTTATTAGTCACAATCAGTTCGGCATTCTCCGGGTCCGCGACAAGCTCTTCTGCCATCATTTCAAAGAAAGTATAGACGTTGATCACGTCAGTGACGTGGAAGAGTTCCAAAAGAAAATCAGCCGGTTCATCTCCGGCCACCCGGTTATTGCCGCTTCGGGCAGCATTCAGCCAGATCAGCTCCATCTTCTCAACGTCAAGGCCGAAAAGATAAGCAAATGTACTTTGGCAGTTCACCGAAAAGGCTGAATTAACAGTCTTCGGCTCATATATCTGCCCCGAATCTTCTATATCTCTGACCATATAGCCCGCTCGGCAGATACATTCACTAAAAGGTATGCAGCTGTACACATTATCACAGAAAATCAGATATCGCAGCTTCGGGTACTTCTTTCTGAAAGCTTTCAGATCCACGTCATAATACTCGGAACCTCCGTAAAAACCCGAGGTCTGATCACCGGAATATGTCACTGCCTCTGACTGATTTCCCGCCATAGTACGCCAGGAGAATTCCTTCTGCCAGCCATCTTCCGTAAGCCCGATGACCGACAGATCAATATCATTTACCTTTTCCCAGTAGGTAAAGGCTCTGATTTTTTTTGCGTCTCCAATCGATATATGTGTACCGGCCGCCAATACGCCGAATCCTCCCTGGGAAGTACTCTCCCGCAGGGGCAGCGCATAATTCCTCATGGCCGGATCGATATATACCCTGCCAAGCCTGCCCTTTAACAGATGTTTCAATTTATTTGAAATATTCTCCGAGATCCATACTGTCTGTTCTTCAGAAAGACATGACTTTCTGGCGGCAGTCTCATTTTCCTTCTCCCGGTGTACATTCATTTGCTCATGTTTTGTGAAAGCAAACGTACGGGGGATTCCCGGAATATCCGGCTCTGCATAGCGCAGCAGCAGCTGAATCAGAACGATCACATTGTCCGTATCAATCTGGCCAACCACATAATCAGACTCTTCCTGATCCCGGCATCGGCTGAGAATATAATTCAGGTTTCGCAGCAGGGCACCGCTGCCCTTTCCATTCTTAAGGACCTTTACCGCACTTCGGATATCGCCTCCTGCCATTGCCCTCTCAAATGCCGAATAGACCGATCCATTCCGTCTGCCGCGCATGGCATTAACGAAACACCTGGCCTGCTCTGTCCCGGGTCTGTAATGGATATGATGAAGCAGCCCGCACCAGAGTTTCTTCTTCTCATAGCAGTCAGCAAGATCCACTCTCCCGCTCTCAAACATCGCGTCGATCAGGGATGTGATGAATTTTCTGTCCCTGTTTTTCAGATTGAGCTCGCGCATATCGATTTTGCCATATTTCCGGTAATTAATTTCATCCAATACCTTGATGATGTCCGACATGAACAGAAATTTGGCAAAATAGCTGTCACGAAATTCTAACAGCAGCCGGACCGCCGTCAACTTGGAACCGATCCTTTCCACCTGAACCGGATACGTCTTCAGGTAATCACAGACCAGGGTGTACTGACTATCACTGAGCGGCCTCGAACCTGCCAGCAGGTCCCGGACAATCTGCCACAGTTTTTCCTCCGCCTCCGCCTCAGTAAGCACAGAAAAATCTCTGACAGGCACATCCTCTTTAAAAGCTGTGCGCTCAAACTCTTTTTCGAAAAGAGAGTGCCCGGGCTCGTCAAAATGTCCGAATCCATAGGTCACAGAGTAGTGTACCAGCTGGTCAAACAGCAGCTCATCAGCCGAAAGATTTCGCACACTCTGAGGAAATCCCTTATAAAAGGCCTTGGGAACATACTCTCCCAGCCTGAAAGATGCCAGTGAAATCATTTCCTTCTGAAGTCTCTCGCCTCCCGAAATGATCCGTATGCCAAACAGGTTCGCCAATGCATACATCACCGCGAAGGCATCTTTTTTCGATTTCTTAGAATCCTGTACAAAATAATGCTTATCGAACAGATACTCTTTAAACTGTTTCTTCATGGCCCTCTCCATTTTCTATTCAGTTTTATCCAATAGCATTGTTGACTTTATACGATAAAAAACAGGGCGATATTGCCGGATTAGATTTTGTCCCAATCGGACTAAGACAGAAGTAAACCCGGCTAGCTGCCCTGTACTTTTATTATAGCAGGGGCAGACTCTCTTGTCATCGATAAATCATACCGGGTCTCCTTTTATTATGTTCATCATCTCCTCCTTCGCTTACGTAAACCGCAATGAATGCAGAGCTGATTTTCACTCCGCATATCTGTCCAGAACACTGCAAATCTTTACAAAGTCCACACCAAACTCCCCGTTCAATATCATAAGAGGCACCCAGTCATTAAATGTGTAGCTGGCAGGGAGCTCATCATGTTCAAAATCATACACTGTAACTTTCCGGCTTTTCGGATCAACGATCCAGTATTCCCGAACGCCGGCCAGCCGGTACTTATTCAGCTTACGAAACATGTCGTGGTAACGGCTGGAAGGCGACAATATTTCGACAATAAAATCCGGCGCTCCGTTGACCCGCCTTTCGTCCCGGTCATTCTCATTGCACACAATGAGAATATCCGGCTGCACCATCGTATCATCATCGTTGTCCAGGCATACATCAAGAGGCGCAACGTACAGCCTGCATGCAGGATGCGTCTCCACAGCCAGGCTGAGCTGAAGCGCGATCTGCATAAGAACAGTCTGATGCTCTTTCGTCGGGGATGCCATATCATAGAAATATCCGTCAATCAGTTCCGCTCTCCGGTCATCCGGCAGGGCATAATAATCTTCCAGAGTACTCTTCCCCGGTTTAGTACCTGCTCCATAAGCGACTTGCGGCTCCCTAACAATCCGGACCGGCTGCCTCGAATATGTGCCGAAAGTATTTTCTTCGCCTTCTCTATGACCCTCTGCAGAAAGCACCTTCTCAAGAGCCTCCACAGTCTTTCGCCGCGGCGCTTTTGTAAAACCTGCAAATAGTTTCTGCACCGTACCGAGCGGCACCCCGGACTTTTCCGCTATCAATTCATTGGTATAGCCCAGTTCCCGCTTTCGGTCCTGCATTTCCTTGATTGTCATTGCAGCCTCCGTCCCTTATATAGCCTCTTTCTACATTTCCAGAATTCTTTTTGTGTTTCTGCATATTCAAGTCTCGCTCGCGAGACTTGGCGCGGGATTCGGGTCAGCGCTAGCTGACATAATTCCAAACCGAATCCCTGCGCATCCTCGCAGAGCGTTTATCTCAGTGGGGGATTGTAACCCGCCACTGAGACGAGCAGGATATTGATTTACCCACCGCTTGAAGAAGCGGGGTCTTCCCCACTGAGATAAAAATAACGCACATACGTTCTGTTGTCAACCCTAATATTTCTCTTTTTAATTATATATCATTCCATTTGTCGTATTATTTCCATTTCCATATGCCGCTGCGGCGGAGAGCCGGTCTCCCAGCTCTCCGCCGCAGCGTTACTTCTTTATTTACTTCTTTTTTACTTCAGCTTTCTGAATCTCTTCACCGTGAAGAATGCCATCAGAGCAATCAGCACCGGTCCCAGCACATTGACTGCCAGCGCGACCTTCTCCGTAGCGCGCATACCATCCTTGAAAATGCTTCCCGGCATAGCGCCGTTCATAGCCTTGGAGTTCGCTACCGTATAAAGAACTCTGTGCATTGCTTCTCTTGCGTAGTGATATGTGGCTGCATCAGGATCCGTCCAGTCAAAGATCGCTGCTTTCGGATCATAGGTAAGTTTCATATCGCCGCCCGCTTCGATCATCTGGTTGGCATCCATGAACAGACCCGTATTCGCGTTGTCTGTAATGATCATGCCCTTGAAGTCCCACTCATTGCGGACGATGCCTGTCAGCAGCGGGTAGGAACCGCCCGTCCATGTATAGCCGATACGGTTGAAGCTGGTCATGATTGCCTGATTTGCACGGTAGGGTCTGGTCTCCTGTTTGTAGCCGCCATTGCCGTCAGATACAAGATAATTGAGGTCAATGTCTCCGACCTTCATACACATCTCGAAGGGGAGAAGGTAAATCTGTCTTGCAGACTGCTCGCTCAGGAATGTCGCGATGGAGAACTGGCCGGGACGATCGCCGCGGTGGTTTTCCTGATCGTTAAATGCCAGGTGCTTGATGTATGTATACATACCTTTGGATGCCGCGCCCCTCACTTCAAGAGACGCAACTGTTCCGGAGAGGAACGGATCCTCGGAGTAGTATTCGCCGTTTCTGCCGGAGAACGGCGTGCGATGAATATTCATTGAAGGAGCGTACCATCCGTCAGCGCCGCCAAGCAGTGACTCGTTGCCGATCATCTCGCCGTATTTTGCGGCTATATCCTTGTTCCAGGTCTGTGCGAGCGTCATCGGGTTCGGGAACATCTTGCCTGTGCCGCCGTAGATAAGGCCCGCTGCCGTGTCCGCATCGATGTTGAACGGCTTGTTAACGGAGTCGATCACTTCAATTCCGTAGCCGGACTGTGCAATCGTGTTGTAATAGTCTTCCTTTGTAAGTTCGTCAAGCAGCAGGTCCCACTTCTCATCGTCATAGTCGAGACCTCTCATGTCAATAAGCTTCAGACCGTTGTCAGCTCCGAAAACGATCTCATCATCATATGTCTCTTCCGGAGCACCGGACTCCGCAGCGTCAAGTTTCTTCAAATCCTCCGCTGAGATCGTCTTGGTCCATGTATAGGATACGCCGTCGTCACCGTTGATCTCATTTCCCCATGTGCTGATAACGTCTGACGGTGTTCCGTCATGTGTCGGAAATGTTCCTGTCCAGTCGCTTCTTGTGAGATATGTCGCATCGCCGGCTGCATCGCCGAGAAGTGCGTGGATCTCCTCACCGCTATAACTGTCAACAGCGTATGTCGTGACGTCTGTTTCTGCATTTGCAGGAACGTACTCGGCTGCCATAGACGCATTGCCGTCGGCAGAACCTGTCTTGACACTGAGAATATTCTGAATTGCGTCGTGTGAGTTCCTGCCTGCTGTCAGGTAGTATGTGCCTGCATCAAGAATATACGTGCCTGCGCCCTTGGCATCAAATGCCTTCAGCTGTTCTTCGGTCATTGTAATCTCCACCGTCTGGCTCTCACCCGGTGCAAGAAGATCCGTCTTCGCGTAGCCTGCGAGTTCGACGGCCGGTTTTTCAATACCGTTTGCCTTGTCATACTCTGTGTAGGGGCTCTGGAAATAAAGCTCTACGACATCTTTGCCTGCAACATTACCTGTATTTGCAACATTGACTGTCACCGTGCAGTCCCTGTCATTCCATGTCGCCTTGAAATCCGACCATTCGAATGTTGTGTAGGAAAGTCCGTAACCGAACGGGAAGACAACTTCCTGATCATAATCGAAATCTCCTGCATTGCCCTGGCCGAGCTGTACGTCCTCGAAGCGTGTCTCGTAGTAACGGTAGCCAACGTAAACGCCTTCCTTATAAGTCACGTAATTATACTTCGTCATCTCACCGTTCTCATCGGAGTACTGATAATCGCCGAAATTCTGTGCGGCAGGTGAACGAAGAGCGTCTGCTGCAAATGTATCCACCGTCCTGCCGGAAGGATTCACCTTGCCGGTCAGCACATCCGTAAGAGCAATAAGACCATCGGGCGCATTGATAACTGCCTTGATCGACGGATAGTCAGCAAGCCAGTCGAGCTCAAGCGCAGCATTGGAGTTTACGACCAGAATAACTGTCTCGTAATTATCATTGAGGTAACCAAGTATCTCGCGCTCGGTCGAATCGGGCTCAAGATAGCTTCTCGCCTGGTCTTCCGCATTGTCAGCGTGGTTGTACATGCTTCGCGGCATATCACGGCCCTCGCCGGCGACTCTCTTTAAAATGTAAACAGGAACAGTTCCCTGCACGCTGTCAAGGAGTCCTTCCTCGCTCTGCAGAACGGAAAGCGGACACTCGTTGATTCGGAAGTCCTCGGCATCGCCATAGCTGATGGATCCTTTCCCGAGACCGTAGTCTTTACCTTTTCCCTTAGAATAGAACTCCATGAGTTTCTCGTTATAAGATGCGCCGGCATTTTTTATAACATCCCCGAGCGGTGTGCCGCCGCCCATCATTCCGCCGCCGACAGACTGATCGCTGTTGGCCGAGAACAGCGAGAAAACTGTATCGGATGCCAAAGGCAGTGTGTTGTCCTCATTCTTCAGGAGGACAAGACCTTCCTGTGCAATTTCCCGGGCAAGCGCATCTTCGGCATCCGAGATATTCTCTTTTGTATAATCTGCCTTGTTATACTGAAGGTCGAGACCTTCTGCATTTGCACCGCTGTTGTCGATTGTCTTGCTGAATCCGTTCAGAATGCTGTTTGCCATTCGGTCATAGCTCGGAAGAACTACATTTGCCGCGAACATAAGCACGGCCAGGATCACTGTCAAAAGCAGCGACAGGATCGTTTTTATCACTTTGCCTACTGTACCTTTTTTCTTCATGGGGACCTCCTTCTCCTTGGTATCTTTTTCCTGTGTTCCTCTGCTGCAATTCCGGGTCTCTTTATGTTTTCTTTTGCTTCCCGGATTCTTTAGCTGCTACCTTTGTACCACAGGGCGCAAAAAAAGAGGGCATATCTGCCCCCAATTGCATTTTTTGCGTCCCGAATTGTACTTTATATGATTTTTGCGCACCGGCTGTATCCTTTTCCTGCATTTGCGGCAAATGTTGACCATCGCAATTTTATGGTTCCTGCAGCACAATACGGACCACTGTGTTTTCTTCTTCCGTGATCTGTACAGAACCGTCATACTTTTCAACTGCCAGCTCCATGGCTCTAAGGAACTGCTCCCGCTCCTGGCTGCTCTTACCGATATTCGCGCCCACAGACGGATACTCGACTGCCACAATAATCATTCCCAGTTTGTCTGACACGGTCAGATGAATCCTTCTCTCATTCTCCGACAGTCTGCTCACCTCAGTCATTGCCTTATCGAGCATCCTGTCAAAGACCGCAAAAAGGTCCACAGGATCCAGAAAATTCAGGCTCCTGCCGTCAGCGACACAGGTCAGTTCAATATGCTTCCCTGCGCAGGCCTCATTCTTCTGGTTGAGAATTGTGTCCAGATCACGATTGCCGGTCCGGACAAATGAATCGTAAATCATAATATCCCGCATAAGAGATTTGATTTCTTCGCGCTGGGCTTCATCGGCAGCACTGTTCAGCAGATGCCCCGCCTGATGCCGCAGATCATGACACTTTCGGTCTACTGTGCTGACATTCTGGCGATACAGATCATACTGCTCTCTCTGCGCGGCCATCAGCAGCTGCCGAATCGTACCTTCCTCCTGCTCTGCCAGCTGTTTCTGCCGATCGATCTGACTCACGAGCGCGTACACGGAAAAGGCGATCGCATAGATTGCATGAAGCTTCTCAAATTTATAGGCACTGGCGTAAAGGCTGATAATCAGAATGATCGCCAGTGCATACACTAAAAGCGCGATTGTTCTCTTCGGAGCAGCATAGTAATGACCTTTACGTATCATATTTTTTGCGAACAGATAATAGGCCGCCAGATACACAGCCACGTGAATCACCCAGTAAAGAACATCTTCCGTCCCATCCGCCACCGGGGAACCGAACAGGCTGTTGCAGAGAATTCGAATACAGTAAGCTATGTGCTCTGTCAGATAGGCACAGGTCTCGGCATAAACCGCTTCCATGAGTGACACCCTGCGCGTATACAGGATGATACCGGTCATGACTGCCACAATGCAAAGACTATAAATTAGAGCGTGCCGGGGATAATATTCACTGGCAGCCAGATCCGCCGCGTTCTCCTGTATCACAATACTATTGGCGATCCTGCTCATCATCACTCCAAGGAGCAGCAGAATACCGGCAGCTGTAAAATACCGTATTTTTATTTTATCCCGACGCTCAAGCCTGCAGCTGAAGACAAAAGCCGCAGCGACCTGTTCCAATATATACATAAATTTCGCCTTCCGATACTCAGCAGATCAACTTATAACTGACGCCAGCTCCTGCAGGAACTCTTTCTTCCGTCCACGGCTCAGAGGAAGAACTTCCAGAGTTCTGCCTCCTGCCGGGTCTCCAACCTCCACCGTATCCCTGCCTACCTTCACGACAGCGCGGGGATTTACAAGCACAGACCTGTCGCACCTCAGAAAATGGTAAGGGGCAAGCTCCTCCTCAATCTTACCTATCGTCTGCCGCATTTCGTATACCCGACAAGGCGTATGAATTCGCAGCGTGTGCCGGTCCACATCCACATACATGATTGAGCTGACTGCCACTTTCTCTCGTGAATCCTCCACGGGGAGAAGCATATAATGCTCCTCAAATCGTGAGACTCTCTGCAATGCTTTTTTCAGACGCAGGCAGACCTTTTCATAGGAGACAGGCTTGATCAGATAATCCATGGCATCTACTTCGTAGCCCTTGACCGCATATTGGGCCAGGGTCGTGATGAACACAATGACCGCCTGAGAGTCTTTCTCCCGGATCTTGCGAGCAGTGTAGAAACCATCGCAGTGTTTCATCTGCACGTCAAGGAACAGAATATCCCAGGTCTCCCCCTTTTCTTCCTGGCAGTCCAGAAGATCCATGCCATCCTCAAATACTGTTACTTCCGCCTGTACACCGTTTTCCTCGCAGTACCGGCGGATAAAACCGGCACACGTATCCCGGAATTCTCTTTCATCCTCTGCAACTGCGATTCTGACCATGGCTGTTCTCCTTACGCAATACTTTCTTACAATACCACTTTCCAAACTCTTTTTTACAGTCCGGAAAATCCTTCTAAAACAATGATAAGAACCGTTTTACCGCCATACGGAACATATATCCGGCAACATCCTTATCTATCTCCGCAAGCTTTTCCTTAGCGATTCTTTTTGCGAAATCAGCATTCTCATCCGCAAGCCTGTCTGCCATCGCGGATACTTCTTCAGCGGAACCGGATTTCGCCAAGGCAATGATCTCCTCGTCCCGGGCGCCGGCTTTGGCATTCATTTCCTCCTGCATTTCGTTCATGAAATCACGCAGATCCTGAGCAATGCCGCTGTCAGACAACTGCTTAAGGACCGCTTCGGCTATGGCAGTATCTATCTCCTTTCCGTACCTGTCGTGGTAGACACCGCTCTCATCCGCCCGAAAGTAACTTCCGTTGCCGATATTCCCCAATTCGTTGAACAGCCAGAAAACCGATTCCGGGTCAAAACAATCGACGCTCTCGGTCGTATAAGAATCCGGCGTCTTCGTCATCGCCGCGGAATAGAAAGGAACGTACACCGAAAACTCCGAGGGGGCCATAGCAAGCCACTCGATTGTGCAGACTGCTGCCGGTATAGAATCATCTTTTCTGATTTCAAATATATGCTCCTCCGCCTGTCGGTACGTTCCGATTGAACGCATCGGGACACCGTCAGAATTCACATTTTTCGATGTGGTTTCATAAGCGGTACCATCTCCGTGAGATGCCAGCACATTTTTCAAAGTCATAAGGTCGATTTTGCCTCGAACTGTCTCAGAAGGTTCATATTCCGCGCAGAAAGGACCGATCGCAATCTCCTCAAAAGACGCGTTTGGATACAGATCGGCAATCTCGGCGGCAGGTCTCGGAACAACATCGATATTATCTGCCACTTCTCTGTTCAGGATATGTGCCGCGTAATAATATCGGTAGCTTGTTGCGCTGAAGTATCCTGCCGAGTAGGATCTGGCGACATTGATCTCGTGGTCTCCATGAGTATCGGTCACATAGAAACCTCCGTCTTTAGCGGTGGATATAAGTCCGGGAGAGGCAATAATATCTTTGTCATCTGTGCTTATCTGCTGCGCCATGATCGTGTTCGGCTGTACTGAGACCGTATTATCAGACAGCCTCGTCGCAACATACTGGTGCCCGGAAACAATCTCGAAAAGCCAGGTCTCCTCGCGATCCGCAATGAGGACCGTACTAACGTCGCTGCTCTCGGGATTATCGGCATCTTCGGTTCCATGACCATACTTATCGATACAGTCCGCCAGAATGTCAGCACCGTCCCGGGCTGTCTCGGCCGATTGAAGAATATAGGAAGCCATCGATATCTCGGTCAGACCCCCGATCGTCAGCGGGTCTTTTTCCCATACCTTTTTATTAAAATTTGTCGTCACCGTTGCGGAGACAGAGACGCCCTTTTCATTGATACCGGCTTCCCCGTAGGGGATCGCAGTCTTGCTGTACCTAGACGGATCATCCATCAGGACACTGTAGCGCAGTGTATGCGCCGGATACGGAACTCTGAAACCGTAGTCATCCTCAAACATCTCTCCCGCTTCATGATCCGCAGCGGGAACGATCCTATACTGTTTTACATAATCGGGACCGTAATCTTCGGATCTTCCCACATATACGGAGCCGTTAGCCGTTGTGCCGCTGCCCGCGTAGATACCCGTGCAGGCATATACATCTGCAGGAAACAGTGTGAGAGAGACACAAAGAACCGGAACAAAACACTTCCATAGCTTATTCATACCGAGCCCCCATCTATGATATTGATTTACCCACCGCTTGTAGAAGCGGCGGGCTTCCCCCCGCTGAGATAAAATTTAGCCGTACGGCTCAATGCTTTCTCATTGCATCAAATCTTCGCCGTACGGCTAATTTTCTTAATTATGACCTTGTTGCCGCAGAGACACAATCCCTTCATGCCAACGACAGATTACAAGAATCAGATCTCTATTGTTTCCAGATCATCCGGGATCCACAGGTTCCCGTGATAATACGGCTTCCCTTCCTCGCTGTACATGGCTTTTCTGTTCGCAAGATTTTTATCTTCAGTGTGATACAGGAGCAGATTCTTGACCCCCATTCTCTCCGCCAGCTCGCAGGCATCTTTTACCGTGGAATGATGTTTCTCGTATGGGTCAAAGATGTCCGCCTCTGAATACAGGCAGAAAGCTTCATGCATCATCCACTCGCTTCCTTTGGCATATTTCTCTAAATCGGCATTCAGCGGTTCATCCCCACAGCAGGTAAGCATCTTTCCGCCATCGAGCTCCATGCGGAATCCATACTGCTTTGCTTTTGTGGACAGGATATCGAAAAACGTCACCTTGTGACCGATGATGTCCATTGAATCACCGTCTGAAATTTCTACAAGATGGAGCCTGTCATCGATGAACACCGTAACTTTTTTCGGCAGGAGCTTGACCGCCATGTCACGAATCAGGTCCAGCACTTCTCTGTGAGAATAAATATATGCCTCGCCTTTATACTCCCCGTGCCGCATGAACTGGCAGATCATTCTGACCATCCAGATGATTCCCATCAGATGATCTACATGTTTATGCGTGACAAAAATGTGGCGCATATCCATCCAGTCGTAACCGGCATACTTTATCTGGCGAAGAATAGTATTGCCGCCTCCGCCGTCCACCATGAATACCTGCCCGTTATCTTCAATCAAAAAACAAGTGTTATAGCACTCCGTCACAAGAGCATTACCGGTCCCTAACATTGTAAGCTTCATTATTACTTCTCCTTGTATTCATAAATATGTCTATAATCAGCTCCAATTATAATTTTATCAGCACTTCGCATTCATTACCACTCAATCTTCACCGGATTTTGAGATATGAAATGATATGAAATGATATGAAATGATCATAAGTTACAGAAGGTATTAAAAACGTTCATAAGGGTTTTAATAGTTTCGGATTCTTACGTTCTCCTAATAAACAAAGTAAATTGGTTACAGACAGTTATTACGTGCATGGCTTTTGGGAACCGGCCGAAAAACGGTCCGGAATGGCCATTACAAGCAGATTAAAGGAGGAAAGCAAATGAATTATGCAGAAGAGTCTTTGAGACTGCACGGCGAGTGGAAGGGGAAAATCGAGGTCATTTCCCGTGTTCCGGTCAAGGATAAGGATGACCTTTCCTTAGCCTACACACCAGGTGTTGCGGAGCCGTGTCTGGAGATCCAGAAGGATATCAACAAATCCTATGAACTGACCAGAAGACACAACATGTGCGCCGTCATCACGGACGGTTCGGCAGTGCTTGGCCTGGGAGACATTGGTCCGGAAGCCGGCATGCCCGTTATGGAAGGCAAGTGTGTCCTGTTCAAGTCTTTCGGCGATGTGGATGCATTCCCGCTCTGTGTGAAGACTAAAGATGTCGATGAATTCGTCCGGACAGTTTCTCTTATTTCAGGATCTTTCGGCGGCATCAACCTTGAGGATATCTCTGCTCCGCGCTGCTTTGAGATCGAAAGAAAACTCAAAGAGTGCACAGACATTCCGATCTTCCACGATGACCAGCACGGTACTGCAGTTATTACGCTTGCAGGTATGCTCAACGCACTGAAAATTGTCGGCAAGAAGAAAGAGGATGTCAAGGTCGTCACTTCGGGAGCAGGCGCAGCCGCAATCGCGATCGTTAAGCTTCTTCTTTCCGCCGGATTCAAGAATGTTACTATGTGCGACCGCAAGGGCGCTATCTATGAAGGGCGCGACGGTCTTAACTGGATCAAGAAAGAGATGGCACTTGTCACCAATCTTGAGAAGAAAGCCGGCTCTCTGGCAGATATGCTGGTCGGTGCGGACGTATTCATCGGCGTTTCCGCTCCGGGCACAGTAACGACCGAGATGGTGAAGACAATGAATAAGGACGCAATCGTATTTGCATGCGCGAACCCCACCCCCGAAATTTTCCCCGAGGACGCAAAGGCAGGCGGCGCTGCGGTCATCTCCACCGGCAGAAGTGATTTCCCGAACCAGATCAACAACGTTCTCGCATTCCCCGGCATTTTCCGCGGAACATTCGATGTTCGCGCAAGTGACATCAACGAAGAGATGAAGATGGCGGCAGCTATGGCTCTGGCCAATCTGATTTCCGACGAAGAACTGAGTGCCGATTATATTATTCCTTACGCATTTGATCCGAAGGTCGGTCCCGCAGTTGCAAAAGCGGTTGCACAGGCGGCAATCGACAGCGGCGTGGCAAGACTGTAATGTCCACGTACTCTTGAACATTTTAGATATTGCTCACTATAAAGCGAAAGGGGAAAACTATGGGACAAAAGGACGGATTCAGGCTTTTTAACATGCCGTGGCAGATGTTCTGCTTTATCACGGTCATCGTACTTATATGTACATATATCGGCGTACTGCCTCCGGGCATGACAGGCTGCTTTATTTTCATGATCGTTGTCGGTACATGGCTCGACCTCATCGGAAACAAGACGCCGATCATCAAAGATTTCTTTGGCGGCGGTGCCATAGTAATCTTGTTCGGTGTTGCGGCGCTTCACTATTTCCACCTGCTTCCCGAGATCGTCACAGATGATGCGGGCGTCACGACTTCCTATATGCAGCTTTGGAAAGAGTTTGATCTTGTAGGCAGCATCGGCACATTCTTTAAGCCTACCGGTGCTTTCCTTGACTGGTACATCGCAGCGCTGATCACCGGATCTATTCTCGGTATGAACAGAAAACTCCTTATGAAGGCGGCGTCCCGCTACTTCCCGGCCATCTTCGGCGCCCTTATTCTTTCATTCGCGCTCTGCACAGGAGTAGGCGCTGTTATGGGCTACGGTGCCGTCAAAGCCATGCTCCTCATCGCCCTTCCGATCATGGGCGGCGGTATGGGCGCAGGAGCTTCACCGCTCTCCAAGATTTTTGATGCGTCCGGCACGATGACAGCAGCGGAAGCGCTCAGCATCATGACACCTGCAGTTGCAATCGGAAATGCAATTTCGATTGTACTGGGCGGTCTTTTCGTCAAGCTGTTCAAGAGCCCGACCTGGAACGGCAACGGCGCTTTGATGCAGTCAGGCACGATCGATCCGAAGGAACTGGAGATCAGCCCCGAAATGCAGAGAAAGCGTAATGACGTGAATGTAACCAACCTTGGCATCGGTCTTCTGGTATCCGGCACATTCTTCGCCTGGGGTTATATCTGCTCCGGTATCTGGGCTAAGTTCATCCCACAGGTTACTGTGCATGCATATGCATTCATGATCATCACGGTTGCCATTTTCAAGATCGGCAACTTCCTGCCTGAGTGGGTGGAGATAGCCTGCTATCAGTGGTTCCAGTTCATCATGAAAAACCTTACAAATGTTCTTCTGATGGGTATCGGTCTCTGCTACCTGGATCTGGGCCAGGTCATCGAGAGCTTTACTCTCACATATCTGATCCTCTGCAGTCTGACTGTTGTCGGAGCTTTCTTCGGCGCTGCAGCCATCGGCAAACTTGTCGGATTTTATCCGGTCGAAGCCGGTATTACTGCCGGCCTCTGTATGGCAAATATGGGCGGCACAGGCGACGTCGCGGTTCTTTCCGCAGCAGACCGTATGGAACTGATGCCTTTCGCACAGATCTCTTCCCGTCTCGGCGGTGCGATCATTCTGCTGATCGGATCCCTGCTCCTGTCCACTCTCGGAGGACTATTGTAAATATTAAGATCGATTAGATGTACGGTGTAAGCCTGCATGGGCACTATATGGAACTTTAGAGAACCGTATAGTGCCCTTTATTCTTCATCGTGAGTATAATCTCGCGATGAAGAATAAAAGCCTGCGACGGATCGCAGACGTGCGCAGAGTAAGGCACTTTAGCG
The DNA here is from genome assembly GCA_045112915.1 of Lachnospiraceae bacterium. GTDB lineage: Bacteria > Bacillota > Clostridia > Lachnospirales > Lachnospiraceae > Chordicoccus. Next base: position 26,801 of record JBGUIK010000025.1, on the reverse strand, counting down.
CCGAGCACGTCACTGCAGAAACGCCGGGGCGTTCCCTGTTATAGGCGATGATCTGAGTGCTGTAAGGAAGGGAGTACAGATGAGAATACAGACAATTGACAAAATGGACGAGGTACATCAGGCTCCTCATAAAAACAATACCGGAGAATGCAGATGTATTCAATGCGGCAAAAATGCCGCCTGCCGTTTTCGGGCTTTGGAGGTGCGAACACTTCACGTTCGTGATATGGACAGGGAGAAGCGTGTACAAGCGCTCGGTGATTACAGGGATTTTGCGGTGTGCACGGAATGTGCGGAACAAAAACTCAGGGAAATCGTCTCTTATAGGGGCAATATCCTGCGCAAATGCTTACCGTTCGGATTGATCTTCGCGATAGGCTGTGTTCTGACAGCGGTCTTTATTTCAAAGGACCGCGTTATGATGACGCTCGGTATCGCTGCCATAGTCTGTGGAATTCTCGGAATATGGTCTTTTGTGACAAAAGGCACAGAAAAGGCACGCGAGTATAAGGTAAAATCTAAAGAAAAGGCTCTGCATGATGCATCGTGGGAGTTAATAACTGAATGTGCGCCGGCTAAAGAAGGTGATAATGACCTTACTTATATTCCGATCGACCCGGAAACTCTTTCGCGAAAAAACGGCGACCTCATGGTTTTGTACGATCTACTCCCGGATATTGCTGTGCAGGCACATAAAAAATTACATGAAATATGATGAATCTGTTTCATTGAGTTCTCACGAACATGTCGTCAGCTTGAAATATCGGCATGATTTCAAAATACCTATCAAGTTAGGGTACACTTAAAGTATACAGTTGGCTTTATAATAGGATATCATGGACCGCATTAAGAGGAATAGGATGAAAAAGAACATACGAAAAGGCTCGGATATTTCTATCAGACTCTATGCGTCTGCATTTTTGCTTTTATTTACGGCAATTTTTCTGACAGGTCTCATAGCGATCAAGGTCTGTCTGGATATAAAAAGTCAGGACCAGGATACTGCTATACGTGAATATGCCGAAGTAGTAGCCAATATGCCTGAAGTCACGGAAATGATCCTGAGCGGAAAATCGGATGCGGACCTTGCTGAGATGCTTGATTCAGTCGCTAAGAGAGTATCTATGGTAGATATCATCGTTATCTGCAACTCAGAAAGCACACGTCTTTACCATACGAGCCACGACCGGATCGGACATGACTTCTTTGGCGGTGATGAAGATGAGATCCTCGGCGGTGCGGATCCTTATATTTCTGTTGCGGTAGGTACTTTGGGACCTCAGAGGCGCGCATTCTGCGGCATTGATGATGAGAACGGAAATCGAATCGGTTTTGTTATGGCTTCTGTTCTGCAGGATAATATTCTTTCTGTCCGCAAAACCATCATTGGTACGTTTATTGTCATTTTCTGCATTCTGATGGCTGCAGGCGGAATTGCGGCAGGCTTCTATCAGAATCGTCTGCAGCAGCTTCTTTTAGGTTTTCCGCCGGAGGAGTTTGCAAATCTTTATATCGAACGAGAGGAAGTTATGGACGTGCTGGAGGAAGGACTGTTCGCGATTGATACCAAAGGCAGGGTCATTCTGATGAATCAGGCAGCGCGAAGATTTCTTGAGCTTCCCGAAACTGAACAGCCCGAAGGACATCTTCTGACAGATTACTATCCCGAGACCAGACTTCCAATAACTGTGAAGACCGGTATCGCGGAACATAATGTCAACTTCCGGATCAAAGGAAGGCACATTATTTCCTCCCGCATACCGATCCGTCGTAATGGTAAGATCATCGGTGCGGTATCAATTTTCCGTAATAAAACAGAAGTTACGCGCCTCGCGGAAGAGCTGACCGGCACAAAATACATGATTGACACGCTCCGTGCAGTAAACCATGAATTTACCAACAAACTGCATGTTATTCTCGGTCTTCTGGAAATGAAAGAATATGATAAAGCCCGCGAGTATATTATGGGAACTTCCCTGATTTCAGGCCAGGCCGTCAATGATGTCAGTAAGCGTATTCCGATACCTTCTCTCGCCGCGCTTTTCATCGGCAAGTTTATGCAGGCAAGTGAACTTGGCATACAGCTGATCCTCAAACAGGATACATTTTTCAATGCCAAACAGGATGACCTTCCTGTGGACTGCTACATAACGCTGGTCGGCAACCTTCTGCAGAACGCCATAGATGAGCTCAACAGCGGAGATTATCCGGACAAACGGATCGAACTGGGCATTTATACCGAGGATAAGCATACTACGATCATATGTGACGACACCGGAGGCGGCATACCTGAAGAGATTCTGTCTTCTATCTATGACAGAAATACGACGACGAAAGGCGAAGGACACGGCAACGGCTTCAGTCTTATGAAAGATATCGTAGACCGCTACGAAGGAACACTTCATATAGATACAGAACCGGGAGAAGGCACTTCCATAGAAATCGATCTGCCTGTCTGAGACGGTACACCGGCAGCACAGCTCATATGAATTACTGAAAAGGAGCCATCATATGTATCATGTCATCATAGTCGAGGACGACCCGATGGTCGCATTCATCAACCGCCAATATTTGCAATCAGACCCTCTTTTCGTACTGGATCAGACCTTTACCAACGGAAAAGATGCAATCAGATATCTTGAGACACATAAAGTAGATCTTACAGTGGTCGACTACTATATGCCTCTCATGAACGGAATGGATTTCGTGAAAGCCTGCCGCACGCGAGGAATTGACACGTATCTTGTGATGATTACAGCGGCTAACAGTGCGGACGATTTTACGACCGCCATCTCCAACGGCGTGATGGATTATATCGTCAAACCCTTTTCTTTTGAAAGGTTTCAGGAAACGCTCGTCAAATTCAAACAAGTGCATGAAATGAAAGGAAGCAGTGCGCGCCTTTCTCAGGAAGAAATTGATCAGTTGATAGCCAGACGCGCAGCTGTTCCAAAAGATCAATCCTCAGATGAACCGATCAAAGGAATACATCCGCGGACACTGGGGACAATGAGAGAGTTTCTGACCAGTCATTCTGAGGAATATCTCTCAAGCGAAGAGATATCCAAATCAGTTGGCTTGTCCAGAATTACAGTTCGTCGTTACCTTAACTATTTGCTGGAAAACGGTGAGATTGTCAGTATCGTAGATTATGCGACGGGCGGTCGTCCTTCTCTTCGCTATCGGGTCAGTAAGTAAATCCCCCTCTCAGCACCTCCAGCCGAAACGCGCACGGCCATGCCACCAGCCACCTCGTCGTCTCATAGGCATCATTCCAGAGCCCCGGACCTTTCGTAACGCGGCCCCAGTTCGTGTGGACGAAGCCCTCATCGCTTGACCCGCGCGGCCGGATATCCCCATCGTAGAGGGTCAGTGTCCCATCGGAAATCCCCTGGATTCCGTTCTGAAGCGCCGCCTCCGCTCGCTCCGCCCACTCCGCTCGTCCGGTCAGGCGCGCCAGCTCAAATAACGCAGGAACATAGGAGAGCGCGTACGCGTCCATATGATGGTGGGATGTCGAGACCGCCGTCCCGCCGAACGTGTCGTAGTGCAGGCGGTCAAGGCCGCTGCCCGGCCGCATCACGTTCGTCTGGTGCCACTGCCAGGAGGACAGGTACCAGGCGGCATCCTCCGCACCGTCGAGATATAATGCATCGCCCGTGATTTTATAGAGCCGGATTCCTCCCTTTAAGAGTGGGATCGCCGACTCCTTGTCGACGCAGGCTGTGTCCAGCGCCGCGGATGTGCCGAAGGACTGTTTTCTGAGAAGCCCCGCATAAAATTCGTAAAGCTCCCGGGCCTTCTCAAGATACAGATCGACTTTAAACCGGCTGTATCCTTCCGCGAAGGCAGGAATGAGAAATGCGCCACCAAATCCGTCCCGGCTCAAAACCGTCCCATCCTGTCTCCAGAAAGAGGGCGCCCCATGCTCATCCGCAAACGGCGCGATAAAGTTAAGTATGTGAAGTGCCGCCTGCTCCTCCTCCGAATAGGCAAGACCCGAAAGTTCCTTCTCCGAGCAGGCCAGGAGCAGCTGACAGACATAATCGCCCAGGTTACAGGCATCAATAGGATCCGATTCGGAATTTCCATAACGTGTGAGATAAAATCCCTGCGCACTTCTTGCGCAGGCCAGCCAGCTTGCAAGGACTTTTTCCGCCATCCTGCGGGCTTCGTCATCGCCGAAAAGGCGGCTTTGAACCAGCAGCGAGACCGCGAGAGAAATATTCTGGCCGCACCAGGCCGCCTCATACCGATTTTCCCTGCGCTTCACCCACTTTTCTCCGTCCCACAGAAGGCCGATTGCAAATCCGCAAAAGCCGTCTTCTTCCTCTGTATAGAGCTTCTTCGCATAGGAAACCGAGGCTTCCCACAGTTCCTTCTTCGCAATCGGCTTCATCGCCGGTCTCACATGAAGCGCCTGCCGGAAAGCACGTGAAAGCATGACACGCTGCGCGCTCTCCCTGCCGGTCCCGCCGAAGGCGATAAAGACGCGAAAAAGCCGTCGCGGCTCCATTTCTTCCCTGTAAGCCTTGCCCCAGCCGTCCGACATGAGGACCCGCGGACCCTCCATAAGCGGCCAGATGACCCGGTGCACGCTTCCCTCCTGAACAGGAAACAGGGAAACAGAAGCATTTCCCTCACTCCACATGGCCGCACTGTGCCTTTGCCCCTCCGAGCAGCTCCCCGCCGGGACAGAGGTCCTGTGGCCGGCAATTACATACGGTTCCCCCTCATGGAAAAAGCCCTTATACTCATGGTCGGATCCGACCGGATTTCCGTCATACAGAACTGCCGGGATCGCCATGTGGACGCAGGGCTCCCGGAAATGCATCTCCATCACCATCCCGGTGACGGGCTCCCCGGTCTCCCTCTCCCAGATCATAAGGTCACCCTCTGTAAAAAAACGCTCCCGCGCCTTTATCCCGCCGGACGCACAAAGCCCGATCAGACTCGCAAAAACACATCCGTCTTTGTCCGCCACATCTACTCCGCCGTCTTCCCGGGCTCTCAGCTCATACTTCATCACAGATATCCCCCATCTTACGAATGTCAAAATCGCGGTTCCGATCCGAGACCAGCTGCCCGTCTTTTATTTCAAGAAGCGCACATTGAATGACGGTGTGCATTTCCCGGAATGTGGGCGCGCCGTGGTCGGTCTTCCTTCTCTCCGCCGGATAATCAGGGTGCACGAAGTAGAAAATAAACCCCTTATCCCCCGACGTCACGACGTCCGCATGGTTCCCGATCTGCCCGTCTCCCGGTCTCGTCCCGGGCTCCTTTAAGAGGTCTCTCTCCTGCCGGACCCAGCTGCAAAAATCTTCCGAGGAATAGACTCCGAGCCCGTTCCATGTGTCCGTAATCATCCAAATTTTACCGCCGAGACAAAATACATTAGGGCCCTCGGAGGCGCAGTCTGTGATCTCTTCCCCGCAGAGTTCCCATCTGCGTAGATCCGCACTCACCGCCGCACAGATATGCGACTCCCGTCTCTCATCCTTGTACCACATCTTAAACCGACCGTCGGGCAGCTCATAAATGCAGGCATCGATCACGCGGTCCGAATCAAGATCCGCAAACTCCTCAAACCGCCACCCATACAGATTATCTGAGGTAAAGTGTGCGATCCGAGCGGTCCCAGTCCAGTCCGCCGGAACCCCCACGATATAGGAGACATACATGTGATACTGACCATCCGCAAAGATGATCTCCGGCGCCCAGAATGTATTTCGGCCCCAGTCAATCACGAGTCCTTCCGCGATGCCCCGATAGAGCCATTTCAGGCCGTCTTTCGAGACGGCGATCCCGATGTCCGTCCCATGGTAGGATGTGACGCCGAACTGATAGCCGAAAGATCTCCTCTGTGTGTAAAACATCCACCACTCGCCCGTTTCGAAGTTTCGTATAATCGCCGGGTCGGAAGCGCCTCCCCAGACGGGATCGTCGTAGAGAGGCGCAGGAGTACTTATAAATTTTGTATCCATTCTTCCTTTTTCAGTCTTTCTTATCAGCCTTTTACCGAACCGACCGTCAGGCCTCCGATGATATGTTTCTGCATCACCAGGTAGAAAATGACCATCGGCAGAAGCGCAAGCACCAGAGCCGGCATCATGATGGACCAGTCGTTCGAGAATTGTCCGACTCCGTTGTAGACCTGCATGATGAGCGTTGCCTTCTTTGTCGAGCTTAAGAACAGGTAGGTCAGAAGGAAGTCATTCCAGATCCACATGGTGTTAAAGATGACCAGGGTCGCCGTCACCGGCTTCAGCAGCGGGAACACCACGATCCAGAAGGTCTTTAGGAGTCCGGCGCCGTCGATCTGGGCGGCCTCCTCCAGCTCCTTCGGAACAGTGTTCATGAAGCTGCGGTACATGAAGTAGGCAAATGCAACCTGGTTCGTATGCAGGAAAATCATTCCCCGAAACGTGTTGATAAGGTGCAGGTTCCGCATGATAGTGAAAAGCGGGAGCATAGTTGTCTGCAGCGGAACCATAAATCCTATGATGAAATACCAGCTGATGAAGCCCGTCACTTTATTTTTTCTTCTGGAAACTGCATAGGCCGCCATTGAGCCGAAGACTATGATGAATATGACAGAGCAGACCGTGATCAGCAGCGAGTTCCCGAAGTTGCGCCAGAAATCCATGGTGTCCAGAGCCTTGCGGTAGTTATCCAGCGTAAAGGACGACGGCAGAGCGAGCGGCGATGTCATGATTTCCTTCTGGTTCTTGAAAGTGCTGACGACCAGATAGTAGATCGGGATGATGAAGAATGCGCACACGATCAGCATCAGGACTTCACCGATAAAGGTTTTTATTGTGTAGCGATCATCTTTGTTCATTCCAGAGCCTCCTCTCTCTTCCGCATCACCGTGTTCTGAATGACCGTGAAGATACCGATCAGGATCAGGAAGAGCATGGACATGGCGGAAGCAAATCCGACGCGATTGGCGCTGACACCCTCCGTGATAATCGTCTGTGTAATCATGGTGGTCGCATAGCCGGGACCGCCGCTTGTCAGCGCGAAGGGCAGGTCAAACGCCTTTAAGGAGCTTGTCAGCAGCAGCATGACGCTGGATGTCATAGCCGGAGCCAGCATCGGGAATGTGATCTTCCAGAACTGCTGCATCCTTGTCGCCCCGTCCAGGGAAGCCGCCTCGTAGTAGGTCTTATCGATCATCTGCATGTTTGCCAGATAGATGCAGGCATGCCAGCCCACCTGACACCAGACGTTGACGAGGATCGTGAGAAGCATTGCCATCTTCGGATCCGACAGGAGCAGAAGCTTGTCCTTGCCGAGAGATGTGAGCACGCTGTTCACGAGACCCATGGAAGACGGTGATAAAATGAAGTTCCAGATATAGCCCAGGAACAGAGCGCTGATGACAGACGGGAAGAAAAATACTGCTCTCTGAATATTTTTCGTCTTCATCTTGCCGTTGAGCACAATGGCCAGCGGGATCGCGATCGCGGTGACCAGCACCGGTGTCGCAATACCGAAGATGATGCTGTTCAGGAACGAGATCCGGATGTTAGATGTCGTAAAGACTTTGACATAGTTTTCCAGGCCGACAAAGTGTATGTCTTTAGAGAGTCCGTTGAAGTCCGTCAGCGAGTAGAAGAATGTGTAGAAAACCGGGACAACGGTGATGATTGTGTAGATCAGGAATGCCGGCAGGATAAACAGCAGGTATTTATATTCTTTTTTCAGAAACGACATGTCTTATCCCCCCTTCAGAAATATTTCAGGGCAGGAGCGGCTGTCAGGACAGCTCGCTCTGCTTCTCGTCGAGTTCGGCAACCAGCTGTTCCGGAGTCTTGATGCCGAGGATGATCTCCTGCAGGCCCTTCTGTACCATCGGGTCAAGTGTGCCCGTGTTGGTCCAGTAGACAGTCGGGAGTGCGAACTGGCCGTTATTTGCAAACTCTACGAGCGGGGTGAGAACTTCATCGACCTCATAGCCGATTTCCTTGACCATAAAATTGCCCGTCAGCTTCTGATAGAGAAGCATGGTCTCGTCCTCGGCGAGGAAGTTCATGAAAGCCTTCGCGGCAGCCGGGTTCTTGGCGTTCGCGGAGATCGCGATACCGACGTTGACGGCGCCGACCGTATATTTCTGGCCCTTGGAACCGACAAACGGGAAGATACCGACATTTTTATCCGGAGCCTTTGCGCGGATCGTGGAAAGCGACCACGGACCGCTGATTGTCATAGCAGCCTCGCCGGAAGCGAACTCTTCAAGGCGCTGCTCATCGGAGTAGCCGACCACGGCTTCATCCATGTAGCCGGTGTCAACGAAATCTTTCTTCCACTGATTGATATTGTCAAGATAGCCTTCCGTGAAGGTGTGCTGGCCGGCATCGATTTCCTTGTCATAATCCGGGTTCTCTGCCAGGACCTCCGTATCGTGGATCCAGTACATAAGATCCGGGAGAGATGTGCCGCTGATGGAAACCGGGCGGATTCCCTGATCATAGAATGTCTTGCAGATGTTCAGGAACTCGTCGTAAGTCTCAGGGACCGAGAGGCCGTTCGCCTCAAACATATCCTTGTCGTAGTAAACGCCGCCGATCCACGCGTCGTCAACAAATGCGTAGGTCTTTCCCTCGTAAGTATAAGTGTCGCGGTATGTGCCGGAGATGTCCTTCATTGCATCGAGATCGTCAAGTTCCATGAGGTAGCCTTCCTTGGCGAATTTGGCGATCGGCGGCTGGATGTAGAACACATCCGGGAGCTCACCCGAATTTGCAAGAAGCGTCAGACGCTGGCTGTACTGGTTATTTTCCGTGGAGACATTCTGGAAATCAATTTCCACATTCGGATATTTCTCGTTGAATGCGTCCAGAATCGGCTGATAATCGCTCTGGTTGTACCAGCTTAAGAAAGTAAGAGTCCCGGAAACCTCTCCGCTCTCGGACGCCCCTGCGTCCCCTGCTGCCGGAGCAGTCTGACTCTCACCTGATCCGCCGCAGCCCGAAAGAAGCATGCCTGCTGCCAGAATACCGGCTGTCATTGCTGCAAATTGTTTTTTCATGTCTTTCCTCCTTCGTTGTAAAAATTGCCTTAACTGTAGCGATTATAACAACCGGGGCACTTCGCTCATCATCAACAAAAATATGAATTTTTGTCTGAAATTACGGTTTACTGCCCGTATCTTTTTCTGTATTTCCCGGGTGATTCCCCCTTGAGAAGCTTGAATTTCTTATTAAAATAAGCCTCCGTCTCGTACCCGCACATCTCGGCGATGACTGCGATCGGCAGGTTTGTCTCCGTGAGGAGCCCGGCTGCCTTGCGGATTCGAAGCTCCGTCACGTAATCCCAGAAACGGACACCTGTTGCATCGTGGAAAACCCTGGAAAAATGATTCTTGCTGAGTCCGACGTGATTTGCCGTCTCCTGCAGGGAAAAGTGTATCTCTCCGCAGTGTCTGGATGCGTAGGAGCGGGCTTTTCGGATGACTGCGCTGTTTCCTGACACCCCCTGCTGCTTTCCGGTCTCCTCCGCGAGTTCCGCGAGAAGATTCCTGATAAAACGGAGAAAACCTTCGGGGTTTAGCGTAGCCCTGAGTCTCATGCGGTTGACATGCCGAAGCGCATTTTCAGCAAATTCAGTCTCAGGGTAGCGCCGCATCAGCTCTGTCTTCAGGCTGATCAGAACATTTTCAACAATCGCAAAGAAAGCCGTCTGGGACCAGGAACCTCCGGTCAGCTGACTGACGCACATTTCAAAGTACTGCATCAGCTCATCCATCTCACCCGTCTCCACAAGGGCCGCGACTGCAGACGTGCAGTCACGATATAAGACCGGCTCTTCCGGCTTCCGCGTTTTTTCCCGTTCAGCCATGCTGATCGCAATCGTCTGCCCACTCGCAAAGGTGCTCTCCGCGGCTTCCTCAGCCCTGCCGAGTGTTTCCGGCAGATTATCCCTGTAGTCCGCAACGCCTGCGACGCAGAAGATCCCTGCCCGATTCAGCTCAAGGATGATCCGATCCGACGTGATATCATCCCTAAAAATCAAAAGAGAAAATTCGTACTCGTTCATAGGCACAATGAGCAGATCATGTGTGTCATACGCGCGCAGCCCAAGATTTATCCGCTCTTCCATCGTGCCCGGATTGACCGCATTTTCCGGGGCCCCCACAATCAGACAGAGGCACCTAACGACCGGAGACTCGAAGAAAATCTCCTCAGCGGATTCGTCCGCCTCTCGCTCCCATGCGAGATATGCCTTGCGCACCCTGCGGCTCAGGTCGTCGTTTCGCGCCGCCGCGGCGTGCCTGTGTACACTCGTCTCGGCGTCAAGCTCTGCGACCACTTTCCTGATCAGCGCTTCAAGTTCATCCTCGTCGAGGGGTTTTAAAAGATAACCGCTGACCCTGTTCGCGATTGCGCCCTGCGCGTATTCAAACTCCGCATAGGCAGATAAGAAAATAATTTTCACATTGCGATCACTTTTCCGGATCATTTCGGAAAGCTGCACGCCGTTCATGCCGGGCATTTTGATATCCGCTATGATAATATCCGGCTTCACCTTTCGAAAGAGCTCGTAAGCCTCCCTCCCGTCAGAAGCGGTCCCCGCGACCGTGATGCCGAGTTCTTCCCAATCCAGCACGCAGGTGAGAAGCTGCAGCGTGATTGTTTCATCATCGACAAAAACTATCTTATACAACGTATTCTCCTTTCCCCTCTTGCGACTTTGTTACTGTCACACTGAGATCGGCCTTATCCTTAACTGCTGGAAAAATCCTCCGCCGGCAAGATTGCCGATCTCCTCTATCCCGGACTCCTCTCCGCACTGCAGTCTGATTCTCCTGTGTACATTCAGGAGACCGATCTCCCTGCCTGCATGTTCGGCAGGACTCTCAATTCCCTTTCTAAGTTCAAGCAGCCTCTCCCCGGATACTCCGCACCCGTTGTCCTCAATGCGTACGAGCAGGAATCCTTCCCGATAATCCACCGCGATTCTGATTCTCCCGCCATGACGAACCTCGGCAAATCCGTGCCGGATGCTGTTCTCCACGAGCGGCTGGAGGATCATTTTCGGGATCAGATATTCCCCGAACTGCTCCTCCGAGACGATTTCGTAGGTAAAGCGGTCCACGTACCGCTTCTTGTAAATCTCCAGAAAATGGTCGATATAGTCGAGTTCCTCCGCGAGATGGACAGTGTCGGTACGGGAATCCATGGAGTAGCGGAGAAGCCCTGCCAGCGCGTTGACACTCCTCCCGATCTCCCGGTTTCCGGACATGACAGCCTCAGCCTTTATGAGCTGGAGCGAATTGTAAATGAAATGCGGTGTGATCTGATTGCGCAGAATCTCCAGCTCCGCGTCCTTCCGGAGCAGTTCCTCCTCAAAAACGTGCTGAATCAGACGCTTGTTGCGCTCCATCGACTCCTCAAATCGGTCTGCTACGATCTGGACCTCCCGGATTTCATACTCCGCCCGGTCAGGCTCGTAATTTTCAATATCTACATGCTCCACCCGGTTCTTCAGGTGTTCCATCGGGCGCTGTATCCGCCGTGCAAGGAGCTTGATCACCAGCGTCATGAGCAGGATGGAGACAGGAAGTACAAGAAATATAAGAACCAGGGCTTCCCTCTGGATCGGCTGCAGGAGGATCCGGTTCGATATCTTCGCAAAAAAGATCCATCCCGTCGCATTCAGCTTCTGATAGATCACCGTCTGCCGCTCCGGCTTTCGGATCTCAAACCGTCCGCTCGCCGAAGAAGCATTTTGAAGTATCTCCTCCGCCGCATTTGCATCCGCGCTGCCCGAATCCTCGGCGAATACGATCTCACCATCCCGGGTGATGGCCCCGAAGACGCTCTCCGCCTCCCGGTGGCCCTTTAAGGTACTCTTCAGCATCCCGGTGACTTTCTCGTAGTTGAGGTTCCCCTGGACATACCCGATCACATTCCCGTTTTCACGTATGGGGAGCACCGCGGAAAACACTTTGTGGGGCGCATCTGCGTAATAGTCAGCTTCATAAGGTATTGTAAAATGAAAATAGCTCTCGCCCGGCTCATACTCCCGAATGCCGACCCACGTGAGCGGGTCCGTGTCTGACAGGAGGCTCTCATAAGAGTCCAGATTTTTGCAGAACCCGTTCACACCGACAATGATAATATCCTCAATATACTCGTTGAAGACATTGATCCCGCTCATGTCCTCACTGATTCGATTGTTGATCTGATAGCGCTCTACCTTGTCCATAGTGTCATAGCTAAGAAGCGCCCGGCGGACACTGGGGAACCTGCCCACATACGCAAGCTCAGCCTTGATCTCCTTGAACCGTTCGTCGAAGTCATGGGCCCTGTCCGCTATGAGCACCTCCATGTCCTCCGTCTTCTCCTCGATAAAAACCTTTGCCTGGTAGTAGAAAAAGAGACTAGAGGCGAGTAGAAAAAGGACTGCCATCCACGGCAGTATGCTGCGAAATATGCGTGTTGTGAATGTAGGTTTCATAGCGATTGACCTCTTTGGGAAATTTATCCAGCGTTACTATAACAAGAGCATTACATTAATTGTATCATTTTTCATATCATTTCTTGTCCGATAATACGAAGTAAAACAAAAAGGACGTGTGAAAAATGTGAATTCATTTTTCACACGTCCATAGATATCTGAATCAGCCGGATAAACTTCATTTAATTTTCTCGCATTCACGAAGCATCGTCTCCGCCAGATCCGCCTTATCACTCAAAGACATATTGGCGCATCGCTCATCCAGCTGCGACAATATTTTCTGAAGTTCTTCGACCTCTATCCTGTTTACGGCAAGACAGAAAAAAGCGGCCTTGTCCCCATCATCATACATATCCAGCAGCTGATTCAATATTCTCATCTTTTCCCGCTGTTCGGCATGATATGCATCCATTCCAATTTCTTTTGCTTTCTGCATATCTTTTCTCTGATTCCTGTGCAAAACAAGTGTATCATAGCTGTCGAATCCATCATAATGCTTGCATGGGTACTCAGAACACTCAAAACAATACTGAAGATTGCCATGTTTTACACTGCACGGAGCCATTGGGCATATGGCCGCACAAAAACTGTCCTTAAAACAACCGTTGCAGTTACCCTGCAGTCGATATCCACACAGTCCGCAGTTTAAGCCGCATAGCGAAAATAAATCATCCGTTCTGTTAAAGTTTTTAATACTCATAGTGTCCTCTTGTTTCTTCGGATTGCCGCAAGAGCGTCCATATCGCCGTGTTCTATCTCCTGCTCCAGCGCCTACCTTTTATATTTCCTGTAAATTCTGCTATAAGCGATGACAAGAATCGGAATGCCTCCGAGACAGCCCACTGTAAGGACAAGCCCCGCTGCCGAAATCTCCCAAAGACCCATGATTGTGCTGATCCAAAAGACAAGTGAGTAGCCAAGCCACATAATTCCGTTTTCCCTGTTATAGGCCTTCACATCGGTAATCTCTTCCTCACGGACAGTGGATCCGGACCAGAACCACATGGGCTTTTCACGCCGCCAGGCATAGATTCCAATTCCTGTAAACAAAAGGCTGCATGGAACAAGAATAGCAAGCCAAATAATTATCTCCATAATGATACCTCTGATTAAAACCGTTTAAACTGATTACTACACTGTATAATTTCTCAGTATCTCGAGTCCAAGCAGAAGCGCCTTTTCATGTGATTTCGTTCCAAAATCCCTCGCATCATATTCATGAACATTCGCCAAAGAGTCTGCTGTAAACAGGAACTGTCCAAACGCAGCTCCGCGTTTTCTTGCGCACGCAGCAAGTGCGGCACATTCCATCTCAACCACCAGACAGCCTTCTTCCAGTCGATAATTGACCATATCTTTTGTTTCACGGAAAAAACCATCCGTAGACCAGGTCGTGCATGTCACAAAAGGAAGCTTGTATTTCTTGAAGGTTTCTTTTATTACGGAGATGGGTTCTTCATCGAGCTCAATGTATCTTGAAGCAGGTAAATAATGGTACGATGTGCCTTCTGCCCTGAGAGCCTTGTCGGGAACAATAAACATATTCTCCTCAAGATCAGCCAACACTCCGCAGGAACCAACTGCAATTACTTTCCTGCAACCGCAGCTGATCAGTGTATCCAGGACCTGCGCCGAAGCCGCAGCACCGATAGGTGACTGCACCAGACAAATCTCTTCTGTTCCTTCATGCAATACATAAACCTTTATATCGTGAAAAACCGTAATCAGCGTTTCTGCCACCCTGGCATCATGTTTTTCCGCATATCTATGAACAGCCTCACCAAGAAAGGCAAAAAGACATTTCTCCGGTAATCTGCCGGCTGTCCAATCATGATCTGGCACTATGACCTCCGGAGATTTATCATCATATTCCAGAAGTGGAATCTCATTTTTTACAATCATTGTTTTCTCCCGATATGCGTATCTGTAATCAAATGCAGCAATAACCGTCTTACCGGCACCGACATGAGCCACGCAGTATGTTACTTATCATCAGTTACCCTTCTGCAAATCATTGTTTCCACTGCCTCCAGGATATAACGCGAAAAATAATACTTACTTACAAAGTCCTGATCCTTGTTGGATCCCATCAGGGAAACATATGTCCTTTCCCCATCGTACTTCTCGATATACCCGCGCTTTGTTTCAGAGTCTGCCAGCTAATACCGTCGTTGCTTACTCTGCCACGCTTTCGCTTTAATACCGTTATTCTAGCTTTGCATAGCCTCCCGTATGCAATATTCTCTCCTCTATTCTTTCTGCCTTTGAGAAACCCGCTTCCCGAAGCTCGGCAGCCGCCTCTCTCAGTGCTTCTCTGAAATGATTACAGATGTAATTATATCTGCGAACAGCAAACCTCTCACCAATATGGATTTCAGCAGCCGCCTCCCTAAAAGAAGCCTCAGTAATTTCATCAATCACAAGGGCATTGCCAACATAAAATGACATCTCCCTTGTACTGCTTTCATAAATCGTTGTGCTGATAAGATCATATGCCGGAGCAAGACGTATGCTTCGGAGGTCTTTTCCATAGAGAAGGGAGAAATTCTTGATATGTGCGTCTGTATTTCCCAAAAGATAACAGAACACAATTAAATCCCACAATTTCTGCTGGTCTGCAATCGGATTTGAAGAAAATTGTCTGAGCAGTTCGAACATCCTTCTCATGTATCCTGCATGTCCCTTCTCATATTTGCCGGCAGATGGTATTCCCAGCGCCTGAGAAAAATCCTCTTGATGAAGCCGTAGGGGACACATGAGTCCGCTGATTGTATCTGCGGCGCCTTCAAATGTGCGGTCGTAGCGTCTGGTCGCATATAAGACCTCTTTGTCTTCTCCGCTTCCCAGGTCAATAATGAAACTCTCCGGAACCTCGATCCCGCATTTTGCAGCTGTCATCATAGACAGCTGCTCATTTGTCACGATACCTTCCAAACGCACGTGACTCTGCTTCACAATATGAGTACTCGGTGCGGTTCCCTGAGGGAGATACCATTGGTTCCCTGCATTATCATAATACAGACCTACCTTTCCGGAGGCACCTGTCAGGGAAAGATGTGATTTTGTGACTATCTCTGCAGATTTCTGAGCGCCTTCCGCAGCAAGAGCTTTCACCTGCCGCCTCGTTATCATTTCATAAGACGCTGTCGGAGTCTCTCCTTCTTTCAAGACCCTGATCGCACCGAGACATTCTCTTCCCAGCTGATGAAGAATCGAAAGATAGTCATTTTCATCCAGATGAAGCCACTGCGCTACAGATCGTCTGGTGAATCCTTCCGGCAAGAGCCCTTCAAAGAACTGTCTGGTCTGCTCTGCCGAAAAACTCTCCCGCTGCAGAGGGAGGCTGATGGAGATGGGCACGGCATCTGCATCATCCACGTATTCTTCCCTGTAAGAAAACCGTGCTGTACGATAATCTTCTCCGCTGATTGATCCAACAGGAACCATACGACCGTTTTTTTCGATACTGATTATGTATTTCTCAAGCTTCATGACCACGTCCTTCCATGCTTAGATCCAGACCAAGAAGATTGGCCAGATAAATTGCCTTCTCTAGTTCGACTGTTTTCTTCCCATTCTCAAGATCGGATATGAAACTCACACTCAGGCCGCTGAATTCAGACAGGAACCCCTGGGTATAATGCAATTCCTTGCGTCTCGCACGGATCGCTTCTCCAAAAGTTACCGCACTTGTTATCCGCATCATAATTTCCTCCATCGATTTACATAAGCCACTATACGTTCACATCTTCGTATATATTTAGCCGTACGGCTAAAAAACGTGCTCTATGATAAAATTTTAGCCGTACGGCTTAATTACTTCTTGTCGCGCCAAATCTTCGCCGTACGGCTAATTTTTCTAATTATATCATCGGTATTGCAGATGTACAATCCTTTCATATCTGCACCAGTTTTCATCTGATTTTCGAGAGCACAGTTCTCATTAAAATCTGTGTCACCTCATATGCGTTCGGGCACTCACTCGCCCTCGGACCGCCGATGCTCAAATCCAGCTCATCCGGCAGACTGTCCAACCAGCAGATCACAGCCTCGACATCTTCCATTCCACTTGCAGTGAACATGGGCTTCTGCAAATGTTCCCCTTCCCTCACGCCGACCTCCGTCCCCTCAGATTTTCCGGAATCTCTGGGGATAATCGTGAGTATCGCATCGGCATCACGCATATTCCAAAGCGTCCTCTGGGTCGTCCCTGCGGACGGTGTTTCTGTAAGCTCCGGGTAGTCAGACAGGAGACCCGGGGGAGTTGTATAGTCCTCTGCCCATCCATCTCGTGGGCACCAGCCGCATATCTCGATGTTTAATTCTCGTGCAACATCCAGTGCGGCTCTGTCGACTCCGGATTGACCGCCGGTACGGATCCTTCTTATTTTTCTGCTCACGGGTTTTTCCTCTATCCTTCCTTCGTCCATCAATAACAACGTGCTGTCTGACATAAACTATCTCTCAGGAATCGGATACTTAAGTGCTACGTTTATGATGTGCGCAATATTCTGTTCTCCGGCAAATCTGTCCGGATCCGCAAAGTTTTCCGCAAGTGGAATCCACAGCAGCGGATTCTTCTCCTCACGTAAAGTCACGTCCTCTTCCAGCTTACCCACATACATCTCCAGTACAAACTCCTGATAATAATAAGTAATATCCATCAGCCTGTACAAACAAAGCTGCTGCTTCCCTATGCCGGTCTCCTCCCATAGTTCGCGGTATGCTGCGTCCTCCGATGTCTCGCCGACCTCGACTTTACCGCCGACAAAATTAAGGAGTCCTGCGTAGGGCTCCTTTTTGCGTTTGCAGAAAAGAACAGCATCCTTTCCCCTGTTAAAAACCACGATGCAGTTCATATGCTGGAAAGCATTATTCATATATTCTCTCCGTCATCTGTTACCGTTAGAAAATCTCTTTTCATCAGTTCCATAGTCATTCCTCCGTGTCTCCAATAAGCTTCACCAGAATGCTCCTCGTATCCTTCATATTACGCATATCTATTTAAAATGCTCCTGACCGACGAATAATACCCGCCGCCAAACATATTCAAATGATTGAGAAGCTGATACAGATTATAAAGATCCCTCCGGTCTTTATACCCGGGATCCAAATTTCCATACTCTTTATAAGCCTCATAAAAAGAATTCGGGAACCCACCGAACAACTCTGTCATGGCCAAGTCAGCCTCCGGATGCCCATAATACACAGCGGGATCGATCAACCAGCCTTTTCCGTCATTTCCGGTAATGTGGTTCCCAGCCCAGAGATCACCGTGCAGAAGAGCAGGTCGATCCGGCTCCGCAAGATATAAGTCAAGATGAGACAGCAGATACTCAATATTCCTGCGCTCCGCCAGACCGAAATAATCAGCAGCCGCCTCGAACTGAGGACTTAACCTGCAGTCCCGGAAGAATGGAATCCATTTGTCATGCGGCGTATTTATTTGCTTCCGCATGCCGATAAAATTATCCATGTAAAAGCCGTAACCAACTTCCGGGTGGGAGACGGGGGCTTTGTGCATGGAGGCGAGTTCATTTGCAAATGTATCCCAGTACCCCTCTATGCTCCGCTCTCCCTCGATAAATTCCAGAAGGAGAAACGCACAGTTCCTGTCCTTTCCAAGGCCCAGGAGCTTCGCTGCCCCGATTGTTCGCGTCGCGGCAATCTCTGTGAGACCGATTGCCTCCGCCTCAAGATTCAGGAAGGCGTCCGGAGAATTATATTTCATGAACAGAGTCGTACCGTCATCCAGCGTCAGCGCACAGGCTTCGTTGATATCCCCTCCTGTAATACGTCTTCGCCGCGCAACGGAGCGCTCATTTCCGTAAAGATCCCTGACAGCTTCATCCAGGGAAGAATATATTTTTCTCATCAAACGGATGCCTTTCTTAATGATTCCATTATTGTCCTGCCCATATCAGCATGAGTCAATGTCTTTATACATTCGAAAACGGAGCACACAAACCCCGCTGATGTTACTTATCCTCCGTTACCATTCTGCAAATCATTGTTTCCCCTGCCGCCAGGGTATAACGCGAAAAATAATACTTGCTCACAAAGTCCTGATTCTTGTTGGATCCCATCAGGGAAACATATGTCTTTTCCCCATCGTACTTCTCAATATATGCACGCTTTTTATCAGAGTCAGCCAGCTCATAGGGAAATGCGATGATACCTTTTACATCTGCGCCATTATTAATAATCTGATACCATTTCGTTGTTCCCTGATAATCCGATTCAGGGCTTCCCGAATATTCAGAAACGGCAAGATCATCCGAATCTCCGCAGGTAATATGCAGATCTCCTTGCTCAATCTGTTTATATCGCTTTACGGTAAACTTTCCTTCTTCATATTCTTCAAAGTATGCGGGATACCTTGAAGGATCTGCAGTGTATTCCGAATAAGACTTAAGCACAAACTGCTCTGTATAAGGTGATGTGACCGGTTTATACTCAGAGCGCACCATTGATGCTTCTGTCCAATCATAAATAGCCGCAGTAGACAGCCATGGCGCATCAGACAAGTCTACGGAATTCAGGGAGTCTGTATCAAGCCCATAAGTATATATGTATACAAATATACCCGGAAGGCGCTCATCAGTAATCAGATCATCAAATGTCTTCACATCTTTTCCGACCAGATGCTTGTAATGCCCCTCGGTATATGCCACTACGAAATCCTTCTCATCACAGCGTATATCCTGAAAGTAAGACTCTATCCTGTCACAAAATTCATCTTCCAGATAATTATCTGTGCACTGATCCGCTCCGAGCTCCAGATCCGCATGAACATAGAACTCTCTGCCAGCACACTTCATTTCTACTATACCGGCCTTGCTCTTCTCCCATATGGGAGTCAGCCAGCTGATACCGTCGTTGCTTACTCTGCCGGCTTTCGCTCTAATACCATATTTCTCCTTCACGTACTTTGTTGCCATGCTTTTGAGTTTTCGTGTGCGACCCGATGACCCGCATCCGGGAATCAGAGCACATCCTGCAAAAATAAGAAGTGTCAGTTTTATAAGTTTATTCATGATTGCTCCTCGCGCCAGTAGTTGTTCATACTGTAATCTCAATCTGATTCCCCTCAATCACCACAACGCAGGATTCATAATACCCATCACCTGTAGTGCGGGGACCGCTTACTACCTCAAAGCCATCTGATTTAAGCCGCTCGGTCAATTCATCCACTTTTTCTTTGCTTCCTACTGAAAAGGCAATGTGGGCGTATCCTGTTCTGTTCAAAGGCTTTTCCTGATTTATCATTTCCGGCTTCGTCATTATCTCCAGTCTTGCGCCGCCATCAAAGCATATAAAGTAGGACCGAAAGTCCGTCGTCTTGTTATGATATCCATCATTGGACTGCCCGCCCAGATACTCTGCAAAAAAATCTCGCGCAGCTTCTAGATCATTCACATACATGGCAATATGTTCTATTTTCACACTTTTCCCTCTTTTCTCCAGCAAAATTCGCAGAATGACGTCTCATCTTCTCCCACAACAGTTCTTATATTTTTTTCCGTTGCCGCAGGGACATGGATCGTTGGGATATATTTTCTTCTTCTCGGCTCATCCACCAGGTCAATTTGGTCATAGCGCTACTGAAGCAGATCAATGCGCATACAGAGGGTTAGCTTTTCTGATCTGATCACCATAAATATTCTTCAGTTCAGAAAAGGCTTTTTCCACATTCTCAGGAATATCCACGTGAGCGATAAAGCCCTTTCCGGCAGGGCCGTACCCATACCGATCATCCCTCAACCGCGGAACCTCGCCCATCAGAAGGTTTATATACCTGTCAATCCCCCACATGCCATGGATCTTCTCCTGTATACACAGTCCATCCGCATCAGTTCCTACCGTAGCAGAATAGGAGGCAAAATTGATGACGGATATGCCTTGCGGACTGTATTTGCGGAAACCCGCATCCATCCGCTTTTGCATAGTTGCATCCTGACATAAAATGATGCTTTTACAATCAATTCTGTTTCCTTCTATGAGATCCAGAAGATATGTAATATTGTTGCCGCAGTTGGTGGATCTGGTTTCCAGAAAATCCGCTTCGTACCCGTAAATCTCCTGCAGGTATTTCTGAAAGATTTCGGCCTCTGTCAGACCGGCTGTCCTGATTGACGGATATTCAGACCGCACGGTCTGCCTGAGAGTCTCTGTTGTGTGGCCAACGCCTCCGACGATGATATATGTTGACGCAATCCTGCTCCTGATTGCCTCTGCCAGAACATCCCCGCCCGCAAGGATGCTGCCTCCGAAGAGTACCATCACGTCAGCATGTTCCATTCCGAATCTTTCGAACAGATTATTGCGGTCAAGCGATACCACATCCCTTTGCCCGCAGAATCTCCCAAGTGTATTAATATTCTTCGCTGTTTCTAAATGCATTCGTTTTCTCCACCGGACATGGATAATAAGGAATTAGCGTTAATTCGTGATCTATGATTCTCTTTTCCATTATCAATGTCTCAACTCGTCACAATTTGAACAGTTCATGCGGCACCCCTATTTGCCTATTGTCATTCGCCGCAAAATAAATCGCACAGTTCCCAATGTACTTTGACCAATACCTGCCCTGTGACTCCGGGGTCAGATATTCCAGCAGACCTTTCATCGCAATTGCGTGCGTAGAAATCAGAATATTTCCCCGGAGCTGCCGGATATCTTCCAGAAATGCACCGGCTCTGCCGATGACTGATGACAGCTGCTCCATCCCTTCCGGAGCAGGGTTGTGAATAAAATCGCTGAAGAAAGTGAGAAGTTCCGGGGATAAATGGGTCAGATCTGTGCCCTCATACGGTCCATAATCCATTTCTATCAGCCGCTCATCAATAACAGGTCTAATCTGCGGCGCAACGATTTCAGCCGTTTGAACCGCACGGATGAGCGGGCTGGAGTACACATGTGCAAATGTCACATCTCCAAGTCGTGCCGCTGCCTCCTCTGCCTGACGAACTCCCTCTTCATTCAGAGGGAAGTCGCTCCTCCCCTGAAGAACTTTGGCTTTATTTAGTTCGGTCTTTCCGTGTCTAATTATATAAATCATTTTTCACCGCTCAATCTCACCCTTATAGGCTGTGATTCCACCAATACTCTTTGCAGAGTATCCCATCCGCTTCAGTATTCCCACTGCCCGCCTGCTTCTGCTTCCGCGCAGGCAGTAAACAAAGAGTGTCTTATCCTTGGGAATCTTGATCTGGCTGATGTTCGAAAGCGGCTGATTAATCGCACCCGGAATATGGCCCGAACGAAACTCATCGACCTCACGGACATCAACGAGAACAGCGCCGGAAGTGTTCCGATATTCCTCTTTTCCATACGTATCTCCTTTTATTTTAGTCTCTCAATGGCAAATATGGAAGCAAGAAGTCTTCTGATAATTGCAAATACAGACTCATAAAAAAACGCAGCTCATTTGCCACTCCAAATAAGCTGCATAAATCACTTTCTTATGTTGCGGAGATATTGTGTTCAAATACCTACAAATTCTCACTTGAGCTCGGCATTTTATCATAAGGGTCCCCATCATAATCATAAACATAAATCGTCATGGTCTCCCAATTGCCAACGCCGCCGCTTTCATACTTGCCAGAAAATGTATTCGTATCCGAATCATAATCCGGAGCAGAATACAAATACTCCTTTGAGAGATTTCCCTGCTCATCATACTCAAAAAACTTACGAACCCAGGTAAAATCAATTCCTTGTCTATTATCGATGTCATGCAGAGAAACTGTCAGCAGATTTCCGGAATCGTCTCTATTGTAAATCTCATACTGTACGCCCCCTCCAAGTACGTTACCATCTCTATAAATTTGCAGTAAATTTCCATCTGCGTCATACTCGTAAAGCGTCTTTATCTCACTAGATTCTCCGTTTCCATATAATGTATCGAGCTCCATGAGTACGTTTCCATCTGTATCATACTCATGCTGCGTAGTCCGAAAGAGCTCATCTGATTTATCATAGATATCTTCCCGGATTACCCTTCCTTCCACGTCATAGGTGCATTCCTCGTAAGAGCCGAGAGTGTAAACACGTTCTCCATCTGGCGTATACATTGTCTGTTTACAAAATAATCCATCATCGCTATATTCATATCGGATAACTAAATGGGGAGTATCCTCTGGATTACGGGACTCTTCGCAATAATCTACCTGCCCTTGCTCATTGTAAGTATATTTATCAAAGCACGGAAAACGCGCATCATATTTTTCCAAAAGATTCCCCTCGTCATCAAACCTCATAAAATCCCCATCGGAATACCTACGGTAAATACAAGTTCCACTATCATTGAAATCAGCAGAAGCGCCTTCATCATCCTCCCAATGGGTAAGTTTTCCGAACGCATTATAGGTAAAAACCCTTGTATTATACGGTTCAGTCTCCGGGTAAGACATTTCCTCGATACGTTCATATTCTCCCATAAGATTGTATACATAATGCGTAGTCTTTGTTTCCTTACCGTACTCAATTTTCCATACAAGCCCGGATGTTTTTTCCCGAGGAGCTTGCGCTGAGCTCTTATTAGAATCACTTCTATTATCCTGATTGATAGCAGTATGACCATTTGAATACAAAATAGCCGCCCCAATTAAGGCAATAATAAGACAAGCTGAAGCGGCCACATACCAGAACGCTCGCTTTCCGGGCCTTCGTTTCTGCTCTTTCTCTCTTACATAACTTACTGTATTCTGAGTCAATTGAGGAGCCGGTGGAGTAACAGTCTGTACAGATGCTCCGCATTCCATGCAAAACCTTGCATTTGGCACCAGCACAGCACCGCACTTCATACAGAAAGACATTTGCTTCCGTGCCGGTTCTATGATTATTGGCACCTCTGTCCCGCAGGTTGGACAAAAACGCATATCATTGTCCAGTTCCGTTCCACAATTTTTACAAATCATAAATAATCTCTCCTTCAGTTCGGCAGAACCTCATATTTCCCGAATTCCATCAGGAATGCGCCCTCCTCCATCCGGTGAATGAGAAATATTACACTAACACCATATAAATCAATCATATCCATTAATGAAAAAATGCGCCCCACACAAAAGTACAAACTTTCGTATGAGGCGCCGAAACTCAAGGTGCTGACTCATATCATGAGCTCAGATCCATAGCCTTCTATAGCTACTTTTCTGGCGGTGTACATATTTTCCAACCCAATCACCACCGATCAGGATCCATAATACCGATATTTGCCCTGGCCCACAGATTGGCAGAATATCTTAACTTCCAGTGGTTTTACGACTCAAACACTTGCTCCCTGATCAAACCAATACATATTCAAAGGTTTGATCAGGGAGCTTTTCAGCAAAAGAGAAATTCATTCAGATCTTGTAGTGCCGCTTTTAATTCTGGGTTTTTCTCCCTGGATATGTAACGGTCGAGTTGCACTCCTTCCCAGTCTTCCGGCTCGCATTCCATTGTATATGACAATTCAACCAGATCCCATAAGAACGCGCTTTTCTTAGTGCTCCGGTGAGTCCTACAGTATTCCTCAATCACTATTCTTGAGTATTCTTCCATGAATCATTCCTCCTGGCTCTCAGCGCCTCTGATAAATGCCATGATCTCGGAATAAGAGCGATCGCTCTTTATGACGGCCTCCATCAACTCTTCCTTCCGCATCTCGTTGCGGAGTTTGATCAGCTCGGCAAGCTTCTCTTCCAGATGTTTCTGTTATCAAATGCATCAACTCCCGTCTTACCGGTACCAGCATGAGTCAAGTTGTTGACATGTTTGTATTTTATAAAATACAATCCATACTGGATTCGATTCTTTTACTATCTCAATCTTAAAATGATGCTGACCTACGAATGATCCCCTTCGCATGTGCTATAGTCAGCTAAAAATCCCAACAATCATAGGCTTTAGCCAATTATAAATCCTCTGGCTGGAACAAATCTTCTGCAGTCACCACAGACTGGACGTGAGCTGAATATGCATTCCGCTTCAGGCTATATGTGGTAATCATTGTCAGATGAATAGCTCGCCTGGTTCTTGTTACTGTTTTAAAATCACTGACCTTTTCCTTCAGTTTTCTGTCATATTCCTTCGTGATTGTATAATCAAATGCAGAGTACTTCATTTCACACAAATTTATCACTCTATCGTTTCTGTCAATGACCAGATCAATCTGTGTGCCAAAAATGCCGTTGTCTGAATCTGCTGTACACTTCCATGAACATTCATCCGTCAGAACGCCTGTTATTCCCAATTTTTTCCGTACCTGCCCTGAATGCTGTAAGCAAACCCTTTCAAAAGCGAGTCCTGTCCATGCTCTTCTGCCAGGCGAATCAATAGATTTTTCCCAGAATTTTGGGTCAGTTGGGGGATTTTCCAGGAACTTGAAATAGAACAAAGTATAGTTATCTATCAGCTGAATAATTGCCCCCATATTCTTTTTCCCGAATTCGTGATATCGCCTGACAAATCCACAGCTCTCCAGTTCCTCCAGCTTTTTTGACAAATTTCCATTAGCTGCAAGTCCGGTTGCCTGTGAGATTTCTCCCCTTGTCATTCCTGCTTTTTTCTTTCCCAGCGCAGTTATAATCCGGATATAATCTTTCGGATTTCTGAAGATGGCAGCATACAGATAATCAAATTCTCCCTTTAGCAGGGCATCTTCTCCAAAAAAGATGGTATCTATATTCTGCGCCATGCTCTTACCGACCTGCACAAAATCCCAGTAATAAGGTACTCCACCCATGACCATATAACCTTCGAGGATATCATATCGATCCATCGATATTGCTTTGCTCTCCAGATACTTTTCACATTCGTATAAATTAAATGGCTGAAGTGGAATCTTATCGGTGACCCTGTTATGCAGGCCGCCTTTATCATGAATCACTGTTTTAAGGATCCACGATGCTGCGGATGTACAGATTATCAGCAGTATATCCTTTCTGGCAGAGGCAAAACCGTTCCAGAAATTCTCAAGTGCCATCAGAAGATCAGATCGGGGGGTGTCCATCCAGGATAATTCATCAATAAAGATAACCTTCCTATCATCCTTCGATGTACGGATCAACGCTTTCAACTGTCTGAAAGCATCCATCCAGTTTTTAGGAGCAGTAACATTGAAAGCCCCTGCATCTTTAAGAGACTCGGCAAATGCAATGAGCTGGGCCCGGTAGTTGCCTTTTGCCAACCCAGAATGTTGAAACGTAAAAGTGTAATCAAATGTTTCCCGAATTAAAAAGGTCTTTCCGACGCGCCTCCTCCCATACACGGCAACGAATCTGGATCGATCCGCCTGCAAGGCCTGTCGCAGAATATACTGCTCCTTTTCCCTTCCTATGAGCATATGTTTTCCTCTCTAATTTATAATTGGCTAAAAGTCAAATTTTATTCGACCTTTAGCCAATTATATCTCCTATTTATATGATAATCAATTACTTAATACGCATATACCAGCTGTTCATCCCTTCATAAGTCGGGTCGTGAAAGAAATCACTAAAAAATTCATCAGCTCATTTTTCATAATACTATCCAGAAGGTTTCTGTTATCAAATGTAGTCATCACTGTCTTACCGATACCAGCATGCGTCAAGTTGTTGACAGTTTTGTATTTGATAAAACACAATTCATACTATGTCAATTTCTCTGGTTAAAGCGACCGATGAATCCGACCGCTTTTCTTTGCGGTCATATATACATCCTTAAACATCTGTTTCATTCCGCCTCCGACAATTATATTATACGGCATTACTAATCCATCTGATATAATCACATCCCTGAATGGCATGAAGGTTGCTTCTACTATCAGAGGCATTGGCGCTCCATAAAACATCTCCTCCCAACTCGATATGATACCACTTACCTGATACACTTCTTCATTTTCGAGGGAAATGAAAATGGTCCCTGTTTTCAGATGTCGTTCCATCAAGAACTCTCCCTGTATTCGTCGCTTCCAACTCCGAATAATATCTTTATGTTCTTCAGGCAGCTCTTCTCTTTCCTTCAGGTAGTCATCAATAATAGTTTTATCGGACCACAGCGTATTCGCCACTTTTTTCACTTCTTCCGGATTCAATACTTTTGCTGTTGCTATGTTTTTCAGTCGACTGCTGACTTGATACTTTCCATTCACATAATCAAGCAGTGGCAGCCAGAGCCTGTAATACAATTGTCCATCTTCCTGTGATAATGTCATCGTTTATTCCTCTTTTCTTTATTTGTCTATTCATTTTAATGGTATCTTGCGATCTATAGTCATGCCTTCTTTGTTAACTGAACATCGTACTACTTCTATCGGAACGCCCGCTTCTTTTACATCTTCCAGGAGAGCCGCGAAATATGGATACCGTATG
>JBGUIK010000024.1:0-18970 GCA_045112915.1 Lachnospiraceae bacterium | reverse complement strand
GGGTATATGCGCACTTGTATAACGCTTATACTCCCTCAAAAATCAGGCATCCTATCTATTTATTTTTCCTTTATGAAACAACCCTGTCTGACGGCACAGTGGATTTTTTGTACCTTATTTAGAGCATTTTCCAGAAGACTCATGTATTGCATATAAAAAATATAAGTGTCATACTATATTCGAAAAGATGATTAGATGACACACATTGCTGAAGGAGGTCCACTATGCCAGTACATGTATTAAAGGAAGCCAACCGTTGTCTGCAGTGCAAAAAGCCGCGCTGCCGTGAGCTCGGATGCCCGATTCAGACCAACATCCCGGAGGTCATTCGCCTGTTCAAGGAGAACAGGATGATGGAAGCCGCGGAGATTCTTTTCGAGAACAACCCGCTGTCCGTCGTGTGTTCTCTCGTATGCAACCATGAAGGTCAGTGCGAGGGTCACTGTATAAAGGGAATGAAGGGCGAGCCTGTGCACTTCTCTTCGATTGAAAACTATATTTCCGACTCCTGCTTTGAGAGACTTGATCTTACATGCGCGCCGCCCAACGGCATGAAGGTCGGCGTCGTCGGTGCCGGTCCTGCCGGTATTACGATTGCGATCATTCTTGCCCGCCGCGGCTACAAGGTCACGGTCTTTGAGGGACGCGAGAAGATCGGCGGTATTCTTCGATATGGCATTCCGGAGTTCCGCCTGCCCAAGTCGATTCTTGACCGCTACTACAAGAGAATGCGCGAGATGGGCATTTTGTTCCGCCCGAACTTTCACCTCGGCGGATCGACCAGCATACAGGATCTTCTGGATGACGGCTACGCCAGCGTATTCCTCGGAACCGGCGCGTGGAGGCCGCGCAAGCTCGGTGTTCCGGGCGAGACTTTCGGTCATGTCTTCTATGCAATCAATTATCTGCACAATCCCGACGTATATGAACTCGGAGAACGCGTCGCAATTATCGGGGCCGGCAATGCGGCCATGGACGTTGCGAGAACAGCTATCCGCCACGGCTCTAAGGATGTGACGGTCTATGTCCGCGGCGATGAGGTCGCAGCATCTGAGAATGAATTCAACTATGCTCAGCTCGACGGCGTTCATTTTGAATTCAGAAAGAGCATCGTTCGTATCGTGGACGAGGGTGCGATTTTCTGTGATCTGATTGAAGATCCTGAGACAGGGGAGCTTGTCGAGGACCATTCCACGGACGCCATGGTCGAAGCGGACAGCATTATGATCTCCATCTCTCAGGTCCCGCAGAGCCGCCTGGTCAACCGCGACCACGACCTTCATCTGAACAAACGCGGAACTCTGCAGACAGATGATCAGGGTGAGACGACAATGGAGGGCGTATTTGCATCCGGCGACGTGGTAACGGGCGCAAAGACAGTTGTTGCTGCCGTCGCTGTTTCCAAGCAGATCGCCGACAACATGGATGCGTATATGCAGGAGAAGTTCGGCAAGAAATAAAACTTCCCATGCGAATTTCAGCGAGACGTGAGTTTTGATTTCGCCTGCCTGCTTACCGAAAATCGGGAAGTTTTGTAAATAGACTAAAGGGGCTGTCGCATTAGACGGTGCCACAACTATATATGGCAGACATTTGCAAATAACGTCTGCCATATATAGTGATGGCGCGCCTTAATGCGACAGCCCATTTTTCTTTGTCTCGGGAGCCAGAGCTTCCCGCACATTTTTATCTGTCGGCTCGCAGCTGTAAGGCCACTCGATGAGCCGGACCCCATTGTCCTCACAGAGCTGCCGCTTCTGCCGGTCGAGCTCCTGCCGCGCGGCAAGGGCATCCTCGCCGCCGAAGAAGTCAATGGGCATATAGTGCTGAATTCCCTGATACTCGATGGCAGTTTTCAGCGAGGGAATGTAGAGATCGAGACTCTGCCGGCCGAGCCATTCGGGCCGGTACTGGTAAAGCGTGTCCGGGTGGCGCTTCCGAATAGCCTGAAAGAGGGAAAGCTCATGCTTCCACTTTGGCCTTATCGTGCCGTCCGCGGTGAGCTCTGTCCGGATGCGGGTCCTTTTGAGACGCCAGTTCGTGCGCAGACCATCCTTCTCCTCGTAGAGGGCAAGGTCCGTGTACCACCACTGGAAAAGAGGCATGATGACCCGGGTGAGATCCAGGAAAAATTCGAGCTCGGATGTTATGTAGCCGCACTCTTTCATGTGCTCGATGTTCCGCCTGACGTAGACCGTCTTGGCCGGGTTGTGGTAGAAGGGCAGATTGCCCTGGAACTTGGCAAGCCTGTCGGGCAGATACGGGGAGCGGAGGACTGTCCCGTCGACCCAGAGGTGGGTCTGATACCACGGGAGTGAATAGTCGTAGAGAGAGTAACCGCCGTAAAGGTCCTCGGAAGAATTTGTGTAGAGAAGGTGATACATGAGCAGGACCGCGTCAATATTTGCCTTATCGAAAATTGCCAGATAGTGGATTTTTTCCTCATCCGGGAAGAGGTTCCGGACCGGATAGAAGGATTCCGCCTCCTTGCAGACTTCCATGATGACGAAAAACTGAGAGATGTAGCTCTCCGGGAAGAGGAAGCAGGCCTTTCTGTCGGTGTCAATGTGAGCGAACTGGGCTATGAAGGCTTCCACGTAGGGATTCGTGCGTATGCTGCCCGCCTTCTCAATGAATTCTTTAGCCGCGCGGCGGTAGGGAAGGTCCGACCAGGACAGCTGCACGAGGAATCTGTCGTAGCCCTCCGATTCATATTCCTCCCTGAGTTCGTCGAAGTCCTTCCGGTAGGATTCATGATCTTCGAGGAGTTCTTCGAGGGTGGCAAATGTAGACATCTCGTGGAACTGCGGATAGCGGTCCCAGAGCATGTCCAGCCTGTCGAAGGAATATGTAATCTGCGGCTTTTTATGGATTGGCGGGTACAAAAGCGGCTCCTTTCCAGGTTCTGATAATTCTCAATAGCTCATGCCTTGAAAGACTGCCGGATCTGGCTCAAAAATCTCTCGGCAATAGGTGAAAATGTCTGATACCGCTTCCAGACCAGATAGAGTCTGGTCGTAAGAGCCGGCGCAAGAGGGCGGAAAGCAAGTCCGCTCCCCGGGGTCGTGTTGAGGAGTCTGTCAAATGTCAGCAGATATCCCAGACGCTCTCTGGCAAACATCGATGCGTTGTAAGCCAGCCGGAAAGAACCCTCAAGGCGCAGCTGATCCATTTTCTCCTCTGCCCACCGCGGAATGTCATTTTCCCATGACTGTCTGGAACAGAACAGAGGGAGCCCAAAGAGGTCATCCACCCGGATGACCTCTTTTTCTGTTAACGGGTCATCTTCCGGCATCACGACGCCCCAGACATCTGATTCAGGGAACATGATCGACTCATACTTTGCCGGATCGGGCTTCTCGCAGAGAACGACGAAATCCAGGAGCCCCTTGTCCAGCTTCTCTGCGACCTGTTCCGTATCGCCGCTGGTGATATGATACTGCAGTCCGGGATACTTCTCCTTAAAAGCGCTGATCTCCCTGGCAAGAAATCTGATCTGATAGGACTCGGCAAGTCCGAAATACAGGTCACCGCCCGTGATATCGTCGAGAGAGACAAATTCCCTTTCAATCTTATCTGCCATACTCACAAGGTCTTCGGCGCGATTTCTCAGCAGCACACCCTCATCCGTCAGTTTGATCGAGAATGCGTGACGGGTGAAAAGCTTTTTGCCAAGCTCCTCCTCCAAAGCCTTCAGCTGCTTTGAGAGCGTCGGCTGTGTGACGTGGAGCGTCTCCGATGCCCTCGTCATATTTTCTTCCCGCGCTACGGCGAGGAAATATCTCAGGGTCTTTATTTCCATTTGCAAATGACTCCTCTCGGAATTCTCGAAAAACTATTCCTAAATGGAATATCACGATATTCATTATAGCAATTAGCGAAGGTCTTCACAAGGTGATAAAATCTGTATTGTCAAAAGAAATTACCAGAGAGGAACATCATGAACCCGGAGCAAATGAAACAGAACCTGTCTGACGCAGGATGCCGCAGTGAACGCATAAAAGAAATTATGACTCTGTGCGAGAGAGGCCATGTCCCGGAAGCCATTCAGAAAATGAAATCAGACCGCTGCCGGCTCATTGATGAACTTCATGAATGCGGGAGGAAAATCGATAATCTGGATTTTCTGATCAGGCAGACAGAAAAAGAAATCAGAAATAAGAGCGGAAAGCCGTTTTGCTGACAAAAAGGAGGAAATACAGCATGTTTAGAAAAGAAGAACTTAACCTTGTAACGGAGTGGGACAAGACATTCTTAAAGAGCGATAAGGTAGAGCATAGCAAGGTCACATTTGTAAACCGTTACGGGATCACCCTTGCAGCTGATATGTACATGCCGAAGGAAAGAGAGGGAAAGCTTCCCGGGGTTGCGGTAAGCGGTCCTTTCGGAGCGGTCAAGGAACAGTGCTCGGGCCTGTACGCCCAGACACTGGCGGAGAGAGGCTTCCTGACGATTGCGTTCGACCCGTCCTTCACAGGTGAGAGCGGCGGAAACGTAAGATACATGGCATCCCCGGATATCAACACGGAGGATTTCATGGCAGCCGTGGATTTCCTGTCGCTGAATGAAAATGTTGATCCGGATCGCGTCGGCATCCTCGGCATCTGCGGATGGGGCGGCATGGCTCTGAACGCTGCTGCCCTCGATACAAGAGTCAAGGCAACGGTCGCTTCGACTATGTACGATATGACAAGAGTAAATGAGAAAGGCTATTTTGACAGCGAGGACAGCGAGGAAGCCAGATATCAGCACAGAGCGGCAATGTGCGCGCAGAGACTTGAAGACCTGAAAGCCGGTGAGTACAAGCTGGGCGGCGGTGTCGTCGATCCGCTTCCGGAAGACGCGCCGTTCTTCGTGAAAGATTATTATGACTATTACAAGACAGAGCGCGGCTATCATAAGCGCTCGCTGAATTCCAACGGCGGCTGGAATGTGATCGGCTGTGAGTCCTTTATGAATCAGCCGATTTTGAAGTACACCAATGAGATCCGGAACGCGGTGCTTATCATCCACGGCGAGAAGGCTCATTCCTGCTACTTCTCAAGGGATGCATACGCAGCCATGACAGAGGGAAGCAAGTATGCAGACAATAAGGAACTGATGATCATTCCGGGCATGGTGCATACGGATCTGTATGACGGCGGCGGAAAGAACGCTATCCCGTTTGACAAGATCGAGAGTTTCTACAGAGAGAACCTGAAATAACTTTAGGCGGAGGTAATCGGTAAGAGCTTGTGCGAGCGAGACTTGATATATGGGTGATTGTTTTCAGACGGGGCTGTTGCGCCTTAATGCGACGGCCCTGTCTTTTTTCGCTCGAACAGTGAATGAGCCTCAGCTGCACAATGCTCCACTGGAGCATTGTTACGCATACTTAGGCACGGTGGGTTGCAGAGCAGCGCAGAGAAAACCGCACAAGTGCGTTGCGCAGCTCGCGCGCGATTAGAGATCGCGATTTACTAAGAGGGATGCTTCATTGTCAGAAGAGAACTGTGAGACAGACTCACCTCTGCTGTCATATGGAAAGCAGAGGTAAAATTATATTTTGTGCTATTCTCTTTGATAATTTATAAGTGATGGGGTATTATATTAGCAGATATTAACTTAGAATCTTCACATGACGATGTGTGTTCAGTGTGAGATGCCCCGCCTCTGCAGGCGGCGGATAACAAACAAGTTTTGCGGGCGAAATTAGAATGCATTTTAGGAGTTCATAATGGCAGACGTTTTTTTCCTTACAGGAGCGACAGGTTTTCTTGGCACAATGTTGGCAGCGGGTCTTATACGGATCCCCGAAGCCATCACCTATGTGCTTGTCCGGGCAGCCGATGACGAGGAGGCTTACCATCGGCTGCGGGGTCTTTGGTATCACGACAGAGATCTGTATGAGAGCATCGGAAAGAAGATATTTCCCGTAGCGGGTGACTTTACTCTTGAGGATATGGGTATTTCCGGAGAGATGGCAGAACTGCTTATGGAGACGGTCACGCACGTCATTCACGCCGGCGCTGAGATCGGTTTTCAGAAGAGCTATGAGGAACTCTATAAGACTAACTGTGTCGGGACGAAGAACATGCTCGCTCTGGCCGGGCAAATGAAGAGTCTTAAGAGGTTCGTGTACATATCCACAGCCTATGTCGCGGGACAGAGGTCGGGCATCGTGATGGAGGCGGATAAGCCGGGCGAGGAATTCTCCAGCCTGTATGAGAAGAGCAAGGCGGAGGCGGAGGAGATGGTTCGCTCGTCGGAGCTGGCATATGCAATCATAAGACCCGGAATGATCGTCGGAGACTCGAAGACCGGATGGATCAGGAACTTCAACACGATATACTATGTGCTGAAGCTCATGCTGCTCGGCAGGCTGCCGATCCTGCCGACAAGCCCGGAGAGCGCGCTGAACATTGTCCCGGGTGATTACGTGGCCGACTGTGTCATAAAGGCGGCGCTGGATGCGGATGCCGAGGGGAAAATCCTTCACGTCACCTGTCCGGTGGAGATGGCTCCGAAGGCCGGCGAGCTTTCTGCCTATGTGCGGGACTGGGCGAAGAGAAATCTGGCGGTCGATCTGCCGAAGTCAGTATTTTTGCCCGGAGGCATCCTCTCTGAGGCAGGGCTTATCTACAATAAGAAGAAGGATGGTCGGGAGAAGAGTTTTATAACAAATATGCTCACGCTTATGCCCTATTTTTCCGGCCGGCAGGAGTTCGACCGAACGAATACGGACGACATTTGCGGAACGTACACGCTTAAGTGGCAGGACTATATCGACAGTCTTCTTAAGTTCGCCTGCCGAAAGAATTTTATGAGACAGACCGGGCAGACGGTATTTGAACAGGCCCGTGTGCGGAGGGCAAGCGGGCGCTATCCGATCAATTATTATGATATAACCGCGGAGGGGGTGCGCAGGGTCCCGGGTCCGCGCGTGAATGAGCGCATTGATCGGATCTTGGACGCGCTCTGGGCGTGGGGGATCCGAAAAGGGGACCGTGTCGCGCTGACCGGCATTAATTCGGTGGCTTATCTGGCCCTCGAGCAGGCGATCGGCCTTCTCGGGGCTGTCAGCGTGCCGATTTATTATACGACACCGGCGGACGAGACCTCACTGCTGCTCGAAAAGAGCGGCGCAAAGTGGTTCTTCATCGGCGATAAACGGATGATGGGGCAGATAGACGCACTTGTGACGGATGCCCGGATCGTGACTTTCTCGGTGGGGCAGGAGATCCGCCACGCGAAAGCGATGCGGTGGAAGAAGTTCCTTATGGAGGCGGAGGGCCGCGCGCCGGCCCAGCACCCGGACCCCGAGGATCTTGCTACGATCCGCTACACATCGGGTACGACCGGAGAGCCGAAGGGGGTCACGTTCAATTTCGGACAGCTCACATGGATGGGCGAGGTCATGACGAATCTTCTGTCCTGGGAGGACCGCAACCGTCCGCTTCGCTACCTCTCCTTCCTGCCGCTCAGCCACGTGGTGGAGGGAATCCTTGCGTCCTACGCGCCGTACTATCTGCTTGCAAATGTCGACTATTTCTACCTGAATGACTTCGGCTCTTTGACAGAAGCCTTGCCGAAGGTGAGACCGACCGTGTTCTTTTCCGTTCCCCGCTTTTATGAGAAAGTATGGGATCAGGTGTCTGCCAATAAAATCGGGCAGATCTGGCTCTCCGCAAAGGATGGTCTGGCAAAGAAAGCCCTGGGTGTGGTGCTCCGCCGTGCGGTCCTAAGGAAGGCGGGAATTGACAAATGCAGACAGCTCATTGTCGGCTCAGCCCCCGTCAGCGAAGCCCTGCTCCTGCATTTCCGGGAGCTGGGAATCGAAGTTTACAATGCCTACGGACAGACGGAAGCCCCGCTCATCACGATCAATCTTCCGGGGGATAACATCATTCCGACGATCGGGACGCCGCTGCCGGAGACGGAAGTGACCGCGGAGCCGGACGGCGAGCTGATCGTGAAGGGACCGCAGGTGACGCCCGGCTACTACGGCCTTCAGACGGAGACAATTCAAAACGGTGTCCTTCGGACCGGAGACCTGGGCACGATCCATGACAATGGGCATATCACCCTGCACGGGCGGAAGAAGGATTTTATCATTACCGCTTACGGAAAGAATATCAGCATCACAAAGCTGGAAGCGAGACTCAAGGATATCCCCGGCGTCTCCGAGGCGGTCCTCATCGGTGAGAATCGGCCGTATTGCACAGCACTTATCTGGCTGGAGGGCGACGTGCCGGACCTTGCCGGGAAGATTGAGCAGATGAACGCCAACCTCTCGCACCCCGAGCAGATACGAAAGTACAAGGTCATTTCGAAACCTCTCAGCATTCAGGCGGGAGAGCTCACACCGAACCTGAAGGTAAAGAGGGGGAACGTGGAGGAGCATCTGGCGGAGGAGATTGAGGAGATGTACAGGTGAACGTGCGGAGGATGTACAGAATGATGGCCAACTATGCGGCGACTGGTGCCAACCGGAAGGTGACGTTTTTGCCTTGTGGGTGAGATTGTAACTTCAGATGTGGATTCGGCAATTTACATTTAAGGGGGATTATTATTGAGAGCGCTTGTGTTCAGGATGCTTTTGGCACTTTGTGTGAAATACAGGCCCGAGTGGGTCGCCCGGCTTCAATTGCAGGTGCTGCTTGATACGACCGCGAGGGCATTTGCAATGCCCGGGAAAAAAATCCGAAGCCACACTGCCCGCGGAGCTCTCCGGGAGTACGCAGCCTTTACAGGCAAATGCATGAAGTACGGCAAGGCGGATCCTAAAAAGCTGCGGGAGGAAGCCTATCGCACCGGGAACCTGATTCGCCGGATCACCGGCTTTCGCGAAAGGCGCGATATCGAGCGGCTGGTCTTTTATTTATACCGGAACATTCGGATTTCCATGAGCGGTCATATTCCGGGGGAGATCGTTGTATCCCGGTGTTACTTCGGAAGATTTTATTCGCCGGAGCAGTGCGCGCTCATGTCCTTCGTGGATGAGGGCATTATAGCGGGGATAAACGGCGGCGGAAGGCTGGAATTTGTAGAACGGATTACAGAGGGCTGCGGGAGGTGCAGGGCCTGCTTCAGCGAGACGGAAGATGACTGACGTAGAACGTGCGGAGCCAGGTCCAGCGGGGCGGTACAGGACTGACAGATGCAGTAAGAGGGCTGAGGAACGTATTCTTAGGAGGAGAAGGAATGAGCGATACACAGTTAAGGACAGCTATTGTCATAGGAACCGGGGCCGGCGGCGGTATGATAGCGAAAGAACTGCAGGGCAGATATCAGGTCACGATTCTGGAGGCGGGGAAGGAGTTCAAGCCATTTGCATTCTCCGTCAAGAGGCTGGCCGGCCTTCGCCGCATCGGAATCTTTTTCGATGAGAGACTCATCCGCACGCTCCTTCCGAGTATGCTGGTCGAAAAGACGGAGGATATGGTACTGGTCCGCGGAATCGGAGTCGGCGGGACGACCACGCTTGCGACCGGAAACGCTGTGCGCTGTGACGGCGCGCTGAAAGAGATCGGAATAGATCTCGATGCCCAGTTTGAAGAACTCTATCGGGAACTGCCGATCACCACTGACCATCAGCGCCGCTGGACAAAGACTACAAAACAGATGTATTCCATTTTCGAGGAGATGGACCTTGAGCCGGTCGTGACCCCGAAGTTTCTCTACGCGCCGCAATGTATAGGCTGCGGGCACTGTGCAATCGGATGTCCCACCGGAGCGAAGTGGGATACGAGATCGCTGATTGATGAAGCCGTCGCGAGCGGAGCGGAGCTCATCACGGGCTGCCGGGTGACCGACCTTGAGATAAGTGACGGGGCAGTGACCGCTGTCCGGGCAAAACATAGGGGGCGGAAGGTGACTTACAGCGCGGATCTTGTTGTGCTGGCGGCGGGAGGCCTCGGGACACCGCCCATACTGGAAAAATCGGGGATCCCGTGCCGGAGCAGGCTTTTCGTGGACCCGGTCCTCTGCGTGGCGGGACCGCTCCCCGGAATCCGTCAGGACCGGCAGATTCTCATGCCGTTCATCAGTCAGCAGGACGGATATATACTGTCACCTTATATGGATTATCTGAGCTTTTTCTTCAATAAGGACTGGCGTCTTCCGATGAGAGATATGGCCAGCATCATGATCAAGCTGGCTGACGAGGAAGCGGGCAGCACTGACGGGAAGAAGATCAGTAAGACGATGACGTCTATAGACAAGGCCAATATGGACAGAGCGATAGCCCAGAGCCGTGAGATTCTTGAGAGGATAGGCGTGCCAAGAGAGCAGCAGTTCCTTGGGACGCTGAACGCCGGGCATCCCGGCGGGATGCTGCCGCTCACTGAGGCGGAGAGTGAGACCCTTCACAGTCCGCTCCTTCCGGAGAACCTCTATGTGGCGGATGCAACAATCCTGCCGAAGGCCATGGGGAATCCGCCGATCCTTACAATAATGGCGCTGGCAAAGAAGATAGCGGCGCTTGTGTGACGAGCCGGGGACGGTTCATTTTTCGATGAAGATGATGTTTGCGCCAGATTCTGAAACTTCGCTGCAGCCTGCTTGAGCTGCTATTTCACGTGAAAATAACCATCCCTATCACGTGAGCAGAAAATCCGGATGCGGAATATGGGCAGCCGCATATTCGATAAAGCTGCGGACGGAGAACGGAGCATAAGCCCGCTTCGGGACCAGAAAGTAGAAGATGCGGTCCGCGCAGTCATAATCCAGCTTAAAAAAGCGCAGGTAGGATCTTTTTGAACGCACCAGCCTGTCGCTTATAAAAGCGGCGCCGAGACCGTTATCTGCGAGACGATAGGAAGTGACCATCTGAGCGATGGTCATTTTTATTTTGGGAGAGAATCCGGCCTCCTCGAACATCTGCTGGCTGCGCGCATAGAGGTTGTTGCCCTCCTCGAGCAGGATGAAATCCACATCCTTAAAATGCTCCAGACTGATCCCGGGACAATCCTCATCAGTATGCCTCCGGTCCAGAATGTCGCCTGCGGTAAGGCTCATCCGGTCAAGCTCCGGCGGCAGCGGGATATCCCTGTGCACAGCGAGAAGGATATGGTCGATGAAGGCCGGCTTATGCTCGAAATGGTTGACGATCTCCGGGTTGCAGCTGAAAATGAGATCCAGATCCCATTTTTGAAGCTTCTCCTGAAGGTTAACAGCGCTGTCCTCGCTAAGCTCGATCCGGATCCCGGGATACTCTTTTGCAAATGCAGCCAATATCGGAGCCAGTATATAGCAATTCAGAAAGTGGGTCCCGCCAAGCCGGAGAGTTCCGGTCTTAAGTCCTCGCAGATCCTCGATCTGCCGCGCGAGATCCTCCTCGAGGCGCAGTATACCCTGCAGTGTGTCGATGTAATTCTGACCGGCTTCTGTCAGGGCGAGAGGCCGACGGCTCCTGTCGAAGAGCTCGGCACCGACGGATTCTTCCACCCTTTTCACCGCAATGCTGAGGGCAGGCTGGCTCATGTAGAGATGTTCCGCTGCGGCGGAAAAACTGCCGTCCTGATATACCTGATATATATATTTCATGTCCTGTTCCATAGTTACCTCCGGTGAATTTTGCATAACTGAAGTGTGTTTACAACCAGAGCCTGCTTAATGCAGGCAAATCACCCCTCCGGAATACAGTCCGGGCTCAGCATCACACGGTCTTACTTCTATAGCAGCCACATTCAGGCTGATTAGCGGGAATAAGCTGAAACAGCTATAGAATGGCTTCATGTGCTTTGCAGTATTAACCATATTTATAGATATATAAAATCTATAAAATTGATTATATAATAACTCCGTGCTATTGTAAATACAGAAGAAAAAGTTCATCTGCCGATATTTCAGGCAGACCGCATCGAAAAACAGGTACACGTCAATAGCGAAAGGAGATCTGCAACATGTCACATTTGACTATCTGTCTCATCATCTGCGTACTGACAATGATCAGCTACGTCGTCGGAAAGTTCCCCATTGGTCTTACCGCTATGCTCAGCATGGTGGCCTTCGTCATCACAGGATGCCTTGATCCGAACACAGCCCTCAGCTACTTCGGCAACGCCAACGGCGTAATGATGCTCTCCATGTTCGTGGTGGCAGCCGGTTTTAACAGGACACAGTTCGTCAAGAAATGCGCATCCAGTGTAAACAGGATTGCGAAAGGGTCCCTGACCCGAGTCATGTTCGGCTATGTCATCATCACTGCTCTGCTTGCTCAGTTCATTCAGAGCTCCGTCATCGTTTTCGGTATCATGGCTCCCATGCTTATCGCAAGCTGCGAAGAGCTGAATATCAAGCCGTCCAAAGCCCTCTTCCCGCTGGCTATGATGTGCATCGCTCCGATTTCCACACTGCCGCTCGGCAGCGGCGCTACCCAGTTCGCGGAGCTCAACGGCTATCTGGAAGCCAACGATTATACAACATATCTGGTCGGTCTGACCGATCCGATGAAAGCTCGTCTCCCGATGCTCATTGTTCTGGCTCTTTACTGTATCTTCCTCGCACCGAGATTTGCACCTGATGAACCGGTCGTAGGTATGTCCGGCGTCGAGAGCCGCGCCGACAAGCGCACACCCCTCTCCCCGTTCAAGGAGAAGGCAGGCTACATCATTTTCATCCTGACAACACTCGCCCTGATTTTCCAGCCGCAGCTGAAAGTTCCGATCTGGGTCATCTGCATCACAGGCGCTCTGGCAATGATCGCATTCGGTGTCCTCACAGAGAAAGAAGCAATTGGATCAATCAACTGGCCGATGGCTTTCCTGTTCGTCGGTGCCCTGGCAATGGGCGGCGCTCTGACAGAGACCGGTGCCGGTGAAGTCGTAGGCGGTATCCTTGCTGATTTCGCGAACAAGCTGTCTAACCCGTATCTCATCGGTTTCGTATTCTTCATCGTACCGTTCCTGCTCACACAGGTCATGATGAACCGCACCGTTATGATCATCTTCATCCCGATCGCTATTCTGGCCTGCAAGGCTATGGGTGCAAATCCGGTCGGCGTCATCATCCTCGTCCAGGTCGCATGCCTGAGCTCCTTCATGACTCCGATGGCTACCCCGGCAGTCCCGATGTGCATGGCGAGCGGCGGTTACGATATAAAATCGCTGATGAAGCAATCCCTGGTGCCCGCCCTCGTTCTGTGCTTAGTCTCAGTATTCTGGATCATGACAGTATTCCCGATTTATCCCTGATTGGAGGTAAGATATGCTGGAAGTAAAACATTTTCCAAAAGATATGAGCGTCTTTGAAGTCAATAAAGCCAATGTGAAGGAGTGCCTCCTGGCTGGCCTCTTTGAGGAATCCGTCAAGGTGGGAGAAGCCGCACGGACTTTCTACACATACCTCGCGCCGGGTCTTGTCTACAATCAGCCCTGTCTCGTGATCGCTCCGCCGACCGATGCGCCTGTGTTGGAGTGGCTTGAGAAGAGCTTCTGGATGACATTTGCGGAAGATCACAAAATCTTCCTGCACGTTCTCATTCCTGAGAACGGGACCTGGGACATGACCGGCGCGGACGCTAACTACATGAATAAAGTATATATGCAGATTCAGGCACGCCAGGCATACGTCACAATGCAGGATAATATCTATGCCATGGGCTTCGGTGACGGCGCGGCCATCGCCCAGCAGGCGGTAATGAAAATGAGCAGTGAGTGGTCCGGGCTTGCAAGTTTCGGCGACCTCTGTGAGGAGGCACTGCTGAACGCAAATGTCCTTGCCGGAAGCGAAAACACCGGCAAGACAGAGCTTTCCATCAACGCGGCAAAGGTCCAGGTGCCGGTCTGGATGGGCTGGAGTGAGAATAAAGGTGCAAATGCAGCCATTTGCGACTACTGGAAGAAGCAGAATGATGCGGACGGGGAGGCATTTGCAAATGCCCACGCCGATGAAATCTATTTCCCACGGGCCGTCTGCAAGCTGTCGCAGATCAATGAGGAGAAGATTTCAGAGGTCCGGATCACAAACGGATGGGCGGGAGACATGAGCCGTGAATTTGCCGAGGCAGTCTGGGTATTCCTGTCAAAGGCCTGCCGGCACCGCGGCTTCGGCCACAAGATGCTGAGGAACCGCATCGATCCGGAAGCTTACGGATTCACATTCCACACAATGGAAGTGCAGGGCTATACAAGAATCTGGTATGAGTATGTTCCGGAGAGTGTCGCGGCGAGCGGCAAACCGGTGCCCCTCGTCCTGTGCATGCACGGCAGAGGCGGCAGTGCCGAATCTTTCCTCAGCCTTTCAGGCGCAAGCCGCGTGGCAGAGGAGAGGAATTTTATCATCGCTTTCCCGGAAGCCTGCGTCTATCAGCAGAGACCGGGCGGCGTCCGCAACACAGTGCTCTGGAACGGTGAGTACAAGGGAGAGAAGATCGATGACACAGATTTCCTGCTCAAGGTCGTGAACGATGTCGAAGCCCGTTATGCCATAGACAAGACCCGGGTCTACGCCTGCGGACAGTCGAGCGGCGGCATGATGACATCTACTCTCGCGCTTAATGCCCCGGATGTGTTTGCGGCGGTGTCACCCTGGTCCGCGCTGGTGGATCCGGATCATGACCTCGTTCTTCCGGAGAAGATTGATCCCGCAGTTCCGTATCTCTTCCTGTTCGGAGACCGTGACTGGCTGGTCGCGGATGCGGAGAACGGAGAGATGGAGTTTAAAGTGACTGCTCCGATAGCTGCTTTTCTCAGGAATCTGATCAAGCTCTATGAACTTGATGAGACACCGCTCACCTATGTGTGCGGCGAGATCAGCTACTATGTATACCTTAACAGGAACCGCGTTCCCATGCTCACCGTCGGTCGTGTGGCCGGTATGACCCACGCCAATTATCCGAGGGAGAGCTGGATCGCTTATGATGAGTTCTTCTGCAGG
This sequence comes from Lachnospiraceae bacterium, assembly GCA_045112915.1. Taxonomy (GTDB): domain Bacteria; phylum Bacillota; class Clostridia; order Lachnospirales; family Lachnospiraceae; genus Chordicoccus. Next base: position 4,111 of record JBGUIK010000024.1, on the reverse strand, counting down.
TTCTCGAAGACCGAGAATGGGGAGCTCCTTTATATGGGAAGACGCGCCTGATCACCACCCTTTCAAGGCAGCCGATTCGTGGGTTTTGAGCGAATTGGCTGCCTCTTTGTGAAGGATGATGGGGTCAAGGGCGGAGGCATCAAAATCTTGATTCTGAGGCAATATTGCTGCCTTTGGTCTTGGTGAGATTCATGGGGTCAAGGTCGGAGGCATCAAAATCTTGATTATTGAGCATGTTTGCTGCCTTTGATCCTGGCAGGATTCATGGGGGCTTCGGCGGAGGCATCAAAATCTTGATTTTTGCGTATGTTTGCTGCCTTTGATCTTGGTGAGATTTATCGGGTCAATGACAGAGGCATCAAAAACTTGATTTTTGAGCATGTTTGCTGCCTTTGCTCCTGATGGGCTTCATCGGGTCAATGGCATAGGCATCAAAATCTTGATTATTGAGCATGTTTGCTGCCTTTGGTCTTGGCGAGTTTCATGGGGTCAATGCCAGAGGCATCAAAATCAAGGATTTTCGCCAAATCAGTTGCCTCTGCTTGAAACATGGAAAAATAGACAGTGAGAAACAGGCAACTTCAGACAAAATAAGAACAAATATAACAGGATAAGGCAAGAAGCGCGGCGACAGCAGTGATAAATTGAAATCATGCATAAAGATTTCATACAGCCATAAGGTAAAGTCAGCCAAATGGCGAACGCATCCAAAATAACAAATACAAAACAAATGCACCACACACAAACCCGACCACAAAAAGGAGTATGACCATGGAAAGAAAGTACCCGCATCTCTGTTCCCCAATCACGTTGGGACGCACTACCTTCCGCAACCGCATGTTCTCAGCCCCCATGGGCGGCACGGATATTGCAAATGACGGCTGCATCGGTCCCAAATCCACCGCCTTCTATGAACTCCGCGCAAAGGGAGGAGCCGGCGCCGTCACCGTCAGCGAGCTGATGGTACACCCGAAGACGGACGGCTCCCACGCATACCATCTTGATGAGAGCATCCTGAACTCTCTGGCCTCCGCGACATACACGGCTGACGCGATCCGCCGCCACGGCGCGATCCCGTCAATCGAGCTCTCTCATTCGGGCATGTTCGCCGGAACATATATGACAGACAAGAGCAAGCAGAAATCTCTGAGCCAGTGGGGACCGTCGGACACAGTCCGCGCAGACGGCGTTCAGGTCAAAGCCCTCACGAAGGACATGATAGATGAAATCGTCGGCGCATATGCCCATGTGGCAGGGCTTGTGAAGAGAGCGGGATTTGAAATGCTGATGGTACACGGCGGCCACGGCTGGCTCATCAACCAGTTCCTGTCTCCGATGTTCAACAAGAGAGAGGATGAGTATGGGGGACCGATTGAGAACAGGGCTAGATTTGCAATCGAAGTGCTGAAAGCGATCCGTGAAGCGGTCGGACCGTTCTTCCCGATCGAGTTCCGCATGAGCGGTGCTGAATTTGTCGAAGAGGGCTACGGAATCGAGGAAGGCATTGAGATCGCTAAACTGATCGAGCCGTACGTTGACCTCATTCATGTCTCCGCAGGAACTTATCAGAAGACATTCGGGATCACACACCCGTCCATGTTCACGGACCACGGCCGCAACGTGTTCCTCGCAGCTGAGATAAAGAAGCATGTTTCCAAGCCGGTCGCAACAATCGGCGGTCTCTCCGACCCGGAGCAGATGGAGGAGATCATTGCGTCCGGCAAGGCAGACGTCGTCTACATGGCACGCCAGCTCCTGGCAGACCCGTTCCTCCCGAGAAAAGTTACAGAGAACCGCGACGGTGATATTGTCAAATGCCTGCGCTGCTTCACCTGCATGGCCGAGCGCGCCGCCACATCCACCCGCCGCTGCACAGTAAATCCGATTATCGGCCGCGAGATGGAGGGCGATGAGGTCTATCCGGCACCGGTAAAGAAGAAAGTTCTTGTCGCCGGCGGAGGCCCGGGCGGACTCTACGCCGCATGGACAGCTGCCCGCCGCGGACATGAGGTCATTCTGTGCGAGAAAGAAGACACTCTCGGCGGTATCCTGAAGAGCGAGCAGGCGCTGCCGTTCAAGCACGAGATGTACGAGCTCTCCCTCACCTACGCGAAGTTCTGCCGCGACGCGGGTGTTGAGATCCGCCTGAACACGGAGGTCACGAAGGAATACGCGGAGCGTGAAAATGCCGATGCCCTGATCATCGCCGTCGGCTCCAGCCCGCTGGTCCCGCCGATTCCGGGTCTTGACGGTGAAAATGTTGTCATTGTCAACAATTATTATAAAGAGAAAGACAAGGTAGGAGATGAGGTCGTCGTCATGGGCGGCGGTCTCGCCGGCTGCGAGTGCGCGATCCACCTCGGCATGGAGGGCAGGAAGGTCAGGCTTGTTGAGATGCGCGACGTTCTGGCGCCGGATGCAAATGTCCGCCACCGCCCGCTCCTGCTTAAAGAGATCGATAAGTACGTCACGGTCCACACAGGTCACAGGGCTCTGCGCGTGACATCTGAGGGTGTCGTCTGCGCTGACAAGGACAATAATGAAGTTCTTGTTCCGGGCGCGAGCGTTATCTGTGCGCTTGGCCAGAGATCCCGCACCGATGTTGTGAACGAGCTGCTTGACGCGGCACCATTTGTACGCGTGATCGGCGACGCATCCCGCGTTTCAACAATTACCAACGCGGTCTACTGGGGCTATCACGCTGCGCTGGATATCTGAAAATAGCTTTTTTACAAGGGCTGTCATGAAAATGGCGGCTCTTTTTTCGTAGGGATTGACCGGATAATTCCGGGCAGGAGAAAATTTGTTCTGTTTTTTGCTTGGCTGACCGTCTGCGCGGACACCTGCTATGGCATAAATATAGTATAGAAACGGTACAGGAAAAAAGAAGCTGTTATTTACATATATTTATGCTATGGGAGGTGCAATATGAAGGGTTATGTGACAGAGAGCGGATACATGGGGTATGTCGGTGACGGGTATGTCCTGTTCGCGAGCGAGGCGGATTATATCGAGTATACAAGAGATTAATAAAATACGTGGGGCGATTCTTTAACGAGAGTGCTCTTTCGTGAAAGAGTCGCTTTTTTGTGTGGGGACTCGAGGACGGTTCTTTTCACGTGGATTTTTTCACGTAAAAGAGCCGTCCTTAACGCACGAATTCAGAATATTCATGATGATATCTACAATAAGTGCAGATAAAATAGAATCTCCGACCGATTTGTGATAGAATTACGTCATAAGCTGCTTTTATAAAATATAATAAGAAGGGGAGCTGCCACTTAGATGAATAGCATAACAAGTGTATACAAAATAGGTAACGGTCCCTCAAGCTCACACACAGTCGGTCCCTATCATGCCGCGAGAACGTTCGGCGCCCGCTACCCGGATGCAGATGCGTACGAGGTCACACTGTTCGGATCTCTGGCTTTCACGGGAGAAGGTCACGGCACCGGCAAGGCTATCAGAGAGGGTCTGCCCGGCGCGAAGGTGGTTTTCGACCGGGAGACAAAAGAGGAAGATCTGCCGCATCCGAACACAATGCTCTTTAAGGCTTTTAAGAACGGGAAAGAGATTGCGGCTGTGAGGATTTTCAGTATCGGCGGCGGGTCGATCCGCATTGAAGAGTAACCGGCGCATTCTCGTGTTTTTAAACATGAGCCGGCAGGGACCCGCGCTTGTTTCTTCAGTCGCTGTTCACAAGGAACTTCTGTATGTTCATTCAAGGGGCGTCAGCCCCTCTTACTTTTTATTCTGCCGATCTGTGGGCCAGGGCAAATATCGGTATTATGGATCCTGATCGGTGGGGATTGGATTGTGATTGGTGATCGGTATGGACATGGCGGCCCGGGTCGTGTATAATACGGAAAAAGAACATTTGTTCTGATTTGCGTTGACGCACAGGCAATCATATGGTACAATACATGTATGGGAAAAGATATTGATTTTACAGTTAAGAACGACCTTGCATATGGTCGTGGATATGTCTATTCGCTGCAGTACCATCTCGTATGGTGCACGAAGTACGGGAAGAAGGTGCTGCGCGGCGGGATCGACACGGAATGCAGGGAGATGCTCGAAGCGCTGGCACAGGAATATAAGTTCCGCATCA
>JBGUIK010000023.1:0-72954 GCA_045112915.1 Lachnospiraceae bacterium | reverse complement strand
CTCCCGGTTCGCCAGGAAGGAGTACGGGGAAACGGTGCTCAGGAAATATTACTGGAAACCGTATTTCTGGTCAGACAGCTATTTCGTGACGACGGTCAGCGAGAATTCCCTTACAATGGTCCAGGAATATATCCGGGGCCAGTAAGTTTGACCTGGCATTCACCCACGCCCATGCGGTGTGGTAGCTCCTATGGACGTGATACTCTGCTGCTACGCTTCATAGAAAAAGAGAACGCAGAAATATCTTTTTGTTATCCGGGCGGCAAAGAACGCGCAGTTCGGTCCTCATGAATATCGGATAAGGAAAAGAACTGTTCCGGAAATGAGTTGATTGAGGTGAAGCATATGAAGAAAGTAAAGCGGAGCGCGGTCAGCACTCTCCACTATATCAGGCTTGTTTATCGATCGATTTTATTCTTATTGCTGCTTATCGGTTACATATCCTACAGACTGCGTGGCAGTGACGCAATCACCTCGAGGCTGGAGAAACAGCCGGTCATCATTGTTGTCACATGGTCCGTTTTTGTGCTTGAAATGGTTTTGCGTTTTTTTCCTTCCCGCTTTGAGAGTCCGGGATGCCAGAAACAGTTCGGGCGCAACTATATAAAATCCGGAGAGACCAATATCATCATTCAGGATAATAATGCGACCCTCCTCATCGCTCTGATCTGGATCGTCCTCAACGGATTTATTGGGGCGCTGCGAATGAGGAACATTCTGGATGACGGGATCCTTATCCTCATATGCAGTGCGTACTCCGTCTGTGATATGATATGTATCCTGTTCTTCTGTCCTTTCCAGACGTGGTTAATGAAAAATAAATGCTGCGGAACCTGTCGTATTTATAACTGGGATTATGCTATGATGTTCACGCCGCTCTTTTTTGTAAAAGAGAACTATGCGTGGAGTTTGCTTGTCCTGTCGATTGCGCTGCTCATTCGGTGGGAGGTGACCTTTTATCTCCATCCCGAACGATTCTCCGAGAATACGAACGAGTACCTGCGGTGCAGGAATTGTTCGGAGAAGCTGTGCAGCCATAAAAAGCAGCTGCGGACTTTGTGGAAAGATATAGAAGTTTATACCGCGAAGCGGATAAAAATGCTGAAAAAGTAGGTAAGGATCATGTGGAAGATCAAACACATTTTTGACGGCGATTTCATATTATGAGGCTGCCCAGCCAATTCTCCAAATCCTCCATCCCCTCGCCTGTTTTGGCGGATACAGGGAAGATTTTAATGTCTGGGTTGAGCGTCAGCGCCCGTTTCCTGCACGTCTCTAAATCAAACGTGAAATAGGGCAGTGCATCCATCTTTGTGATGACCAGAACCTGGCTCTCCCGGAACATGAGGGGGTACTTGAGGGGCTTGTCATCACCTTCCGGTACCGACAGGATCATCATGTTAACATGGGCACCGGTGTCAAATTCCGCAGGACAGATCAGATTGCCGACGTTCTCGAGAAATGCGAGTTTGATGCCGTCAAGGTCCATGCTGAAAAGACCTTTTCTTGTCATGCCCGCGTCCATATGACACATGCCGTCTGTGTGGACCTGGACGGCTGTGGCGCCTAAAGATTCAATTCGCTCCGCATCGACAGCGGATGCGATATCAGCCTCGCACACAGCAATCGGAACTTTGGCGTTCATATCCTTGATAATTCGCGAAAGGAGAGTCGTCTTTCCGGAGCCCGGAGAACTCATCAGATTGATGAGACATATTCCTTTTTCTGTCAACTCGCTGCGAAGAACTTCCGCGTCACGGTCATTTGAATCCGTGACGCTTTTATTTAATTCAATTATTCTCATTGTTCTTTTCCTCTCAGATTCTCGAATACATCAGCTGTGTTAATCTTTTATACATTCATCAATCTTGTCGGTGAGCCAGGAAATCCAGACATCAAAGCCTTCTCCGGTAAGACTGCTTACCGGAATGATCCTGCAGTCCGGATTGAGTTCGTGAACTCTGCCCATAAGTGCATCCATATCAAAATCAAAGATGGGCATCGTATCAATTTTGTTTATTAGAAGGCAATTAACGATTGTGAACATAAGCGGATATTTAAGCGGTTTGTCGTCTCCTTCAGGAACAGAAAGGATCATGACGGAGGATGCGGCGCCGACATCGAACTCAGCCGGACAGACCATATTACCGATATTTTCAAGAAATACGACATCAAGATCATCCATTCCGAGACCGCGAATTCCCTGGACTGTCATGTCCGCATCCATATGGCAGGACCCTCCGTTATGGACCTGAATGACCTTTACGCCTGTCTCATGGATCGCCTGCGCGTCTACAGTCGAGTCAACATCTGCCTCGATAACGCCGATGCGGTATTTGTCTTTGAGAGAGTTGATCGTGCGCACAAGGATCGTGGTCTTTCCTGCACCCGGGGAAGCCATCAGATTCATGAAGAAGATTTTTTTCTCTTTCATGAGCTCTCGGACTTCGGCGGCGATAGCGTCGTTGTCAGCTGTTATTCGTGATTTGATAGATAGGACATCAAAGGGTCGATCGTTCATGGTGAGTCACTCCTTGTTCATCAGTATATTCTTTTATTTTACTCCCACACCAAAAATGAATCAAATCGAATTCTAAAATGCCAATTGCCGGGGACCCTCAAAAGAATTATGGGTCCTCATTTTTATCGACTGCAAATATGATTCTGACAGATTCGAGGGACACGGAGAGAGAAATCCTGTATACTTAGAACTGAATACAACTAACGGGGGAGGTCAAAATCATGCATGCATTTCTTGTATTTCAGAGTGATTTCGGAATGGCGGACGGTGCCGTGAGCGCCATGAAGGGCGTAGCCTACTCGGTGGATCCAAGCCTGGTGATCAGCGATATTACCCATGAAATAACACCTTATAACATATTCGAAGCATCTTATCGTCTTTTTCAGACGCTGCCATATTGGCCGGCGAATACCGTTTTCGTATCTGTCGTGGACCCAGGTGTGGGCACCAGCCGGCAGAGCGTCATAGCCAGGACAGCCGGCGGGCAGTATATCGTCACCCCCAACAACGGAACCCTGACCCACATAGCAGCTTTTCTGGGCATTACGGAGCTCCGGCTGATCGAGGAGCAGAGAAACAGGCTGAAGAACAGTGAGGCTTCCTACACCTTCTATGGACGAGATGTCTATGCTTATACCGGAGCCAGGCTGGCAGCGGGGCTAATTTCTTTCGAGGAGGTTGGATCCAGGCTGGAGATGGATGACCTGGTCTCTCTGGACCTTTATGGAGCGACGCTTAAAGGATCTTCCGTGACCGGTCAGATTGATATTCTGGATGTGCGCTTTGGCTCTCTTTGGACCTCGATTCCCTTCGAGACTTTCAATGCGTTGGGGATCTCTTTCGGAGATTATGCCGAAGTGCGCATTTTCCGTGAAAGCTCCCTGGTCTATATCAATCAGATCACCTACGGCCGTTCCTTCGCGGATGTCATGGTCGGCATGCCTGTGCTCTACATGAACAGCGTAGGGCATATGGCTCTTGCCATCAACCAGGGGTCTTTCGCAAGAGCTTACAATATCGGGACAGGTTCGCCCTGGACTATTGTGCTCTCCAGGGTCAGAGGCGATCTGCGGTGACCGTTAATGGCAGGTCCACACTCATTGTTGTATATTATAAATAGCTGCGTTAAAATAATCTTAACATGAAGAATTTGACAAATATTGTATCCGGAGGAAGACCTGCATGAACGATATGCTCGTTGGGATACTTGGACTGGCGGCAATAGCGGCCACCGTTATCTCGCTCACCAGGGGCAAGATGCTGCCGGCAATGGCGTTCATACTGTGGCCATCAGTGCTGGCACTGGCGATGGTGGCGGCCGGACGCTGCAATCTCTCGGACATCGAAGCGATGCTGAGGGCCGGATTTGGCAGCACCACCCCCACCGCCGCTATGCACAAAAAAATCATCACACGCCACGCCGGCCCCGCACTTTTGGTGTGCACTACCATGATGGGCGCGGCGGTCTTGATGGGCATAATGACATCTTCCATAGGCTCAGGCGGAGAGGTGCTTCCTTCCAGTATGATCGAACTGCCGCCTGACGCGGTCCCCTCGGTGATGCGCTGCCTGGCCAATTTGATTTCCACTGCGCTGCCTGCCTCACTGGGAAAGCATCTGCACCTGTTGCTCTGCGCATTGGCTGTGCCGCTGGCCTTGTTTTTTGATACAGACAGCTATTTCTACGGAATGCTGCCGATCATGCTCGGCATCGGACAGGCTTTCGGTCTGGAGGCTCTGCCTATCGCAATTACCATGCAGATACTGCGATTAAGCGCCACGTTTATCTGCCCAATGACGGCAGCCTTGCTGCTGGCTACGGGCATGGCGGATGTACCGATCCGGAACCATATAAGGGCCAGTGCCCTGTATGTCTGGGGCTTCTCGTTCCTATGCCTTATGTTCGCCATTTTCATCGGACTTGTCCCATTTTAATAAAAAAAGAAGAAGCCAGCCATTTTTGCACCATTATTTTGTTAACAATTTGATTCTTTATTGATAAGGAAAACAATAAATGTTAAATTCAAGATAAGGCAGATTATTTACTGCAATAAAAGGATGATTTAGATTTAGCAAATGTTGAAGGAGGGAAAATGATGGCAGCCAAGAAAACAAAAGATACGATTGTAGAGAAGACAACTGCAGAGAATACAACTGCAGTTGAGGCTGTGACCGAAGAGAAAGCCGCCCCGAAAAAACCTGCAGCAAAGAAGACTACAGCAAAGAAGACTACAGCAAAGAAGACTATAGCAAAGGAGACTACAGCAAAGGAGACTGCAGCAAAGAAGACTACAGCTAAGAAGACTACAGCTAAGAAAGCTGCTCCGAAAAAAGCGCCGGCTAAAAAAGCTGCTGCGGTTGAGGCAGTTGTGGAAGAGGCTGCTGCGGTTGAAGCTGCTGCGGTTGAGACTGCTGCGGTAGAGGCTGCCGCGGTTGAGACTGCTGCGGTAGAGGCAGTTGTGGAAGAGACCGCTGCGGTTGAGACTGCTGTGGAAGCTGCAGCTGATGAGATTCTGGCTGCTGCAAAGGAGCAGGCGGAGGCGCAGGAACCCGAGTCACCGCGCAGGAGCATTGCATTTATCGGGTCTGAGTGTTATCCGTTCGTAAAGACCGGCGGACTTGGAGACGTCATGTACTCTCTGCCCAAGGCGCTGATCAAAAGAAACTGCGATGTGAAGGTAATCATTCCGAGGTATAAGTGCATTCCGCAGAAATATCAGGAGAAGATGGTCTACCGTGGAAGTTTCTATATGGATCTGACCAGTGACGGAAGACAGTACTATGTCGGTATTATGGAGTATGTCTGGGACGGCGTGGTCTATGATTTCATTGACAATGAGGAATTCTTCGGCGGGGATAAGCCGTATACAAATCTGATCGACGATATCCCGAAGTACTGCTATTTCAGCAAGGCTGCATTGGCAGCGCTGAACTTCATGAACTGGCAGCCGAATATCATCCACTGCCATGACTGGCAGGCAGGTCTCGTGCCGGTATATCTGCGCGAATTTTTCCAGGACACACCTATCGGAAACGCAAAAACCATGATCACGATTCACAACCTGCGTTTCCAGGGTATTTACAATATTAAGACCATAAAGTATTGGACGAATCTGCCGGATTATGTTTTCAACAAGGATGCGCTGACCCAGAACTGGCTCGATGCAAATATGTTCAAGGGCGGATTAACTTACTCCAACATGATCACCACTGTGTCCAATACGTATGCCGGCGAGATTCAGACATACGAGTACGGAGAGGGCCTGGCGGATCATCTGCGTTATCACTCGGGCAAACTGCGCGGCATCGTAAACGGTATTGATTACGATATCTGGAATCCTGCAACAGACAAGCTCATTGCTGCACCTTACAGCAACGAAGATGTGATCGCCAAAAAGAAGGAAAACAAGCTTGCCCTGCAGAAAGAGCTCGGCCTTGAGGAGAACGAGGATAAATTTGTTATCGGACTCATTTCGAGACTGACGAACCAGAAAGGTCTCGACCTTGTAAATGCCTGCATCCCGCAGATCATGGATCAGTTCACCCAGGTCGTGATCCTCGGCACCGGAGATCCCGAATATGAGAATTCGTTCCGGTACTACGAGAATGAGTACAAGGGACAGCTTGCCGCGTGCATCCAGTACGATGAGGCAAGAAGCCATCGTATTTATGCCGGCGTCGATGCACTGCTCGTTCCTTCGCAGTTTGAACCCTGCGGACTGACACAGCTCATCGCTATGCACTACGGAACAGTTCCGATTGTCAGAGAGACCGGCGGCCTTAAGGATACTGTAGAGCCTTACAATATGTATGCTGACTGCGGCAACGGCTTTACATTTGACAGATATGAGACGGGGCTTCTCTATGATGCAATCAACCGGGCAAAGACATTGTACTTTGAGAACCGTTACAACTGGGATGAGATGGTCCACCGCGATATGGCAAAGAATGTTTCCTGGGATAACTCGGCGAAACAGTACAAGGATCTCTATCTGGAGCTTACTGCCTGGTAATGGGGCAGGGAAAGAGGTATCCCTTGACCTGAAAAAGGCAATCTGTTCCATCTAATGACAACGATGAAAGAGCCATGCACAAGACAGTTTATAAGCTGTCAAATGCAGGGCTCTTTTTTGTTTTTTTCACAGACCCGGTAGAGCGAGTCATGTTCGCGGTGAGAAATAAATTCACCTAAAATAGTTAAGCCCTGTGTGAAAAGTGCATATGATTGTACGATCTCAGATTTTACCGCTCTCACTTGATTCCATCGAGATAGCTATAGAGTGTGTACTTTGAGATGCCGAGATATTCGCAGACTTTCGGACCGGATTTAGTGATGAGGAAAGCGCCTGCTTCATTCAGAAGGCGGACGAAACGGACCTTGTCCTCCTTGGTCATGAGAGCGACCGGTTTTCCGATGATGCGATTGCTCTGCTGAATGAGTTCATCGAGAAGGTCCGCAACATTCATGGAGATCGGCTCGGCCTGGGTTTCTCCGGGCGCGGTGGCGACGAAGTTGTTAAGTAAGTCTGTGGCGGCCATCATGAGCGAAATATCGTAATTTATGGCAAAGATGCCAATTAGTTCTTCATTATTGTCGCGGATGTAGACAGTGCTGGATTTCAATATCTTGCCGTCTTTTGTCTTTGTGAGATAGGCTAGTTTGTCGCCTTCGAGATGTTCCCTGTTGCGAAGTGCCTGGAGAACGATGTGGGAGGGACCGTCTCCGACTTTGCGGCCTGAGATATGACCGTTCTCGATTGCTATGATGGAATGTTCTATATCGTTGTTCTCCAGATCATGAACAACAACCTCGCAGTTGGAACCGAATTGAGTGGCAATAGCGTGTGCAAGTCGCTTATAGAAGTCGAGAAATGATTTTTTCATAACAGGGCTCTCCTTCTCAAGAGGTATATACTTTACGGAAATTATATCAGTTTACCGGAATGAGTTCAATCGACGGCACATTTGCATACCTAAAAAATTGTTAGGCAAGCTAAATAATAATTTAACACACCACTTGACATATGTCAGTGGTGTGTTATTATGGAACTGTACCAAACAAAAAGTTAGGTTAAAAAACAAATAGATAGATTCCGCAGACGATAAGGAGATGAGCATCTATGGAAAGTATTAAATGGGTCCTCAACACGATGCCGCACAGCGATGATTCGAAGCTCGAAATTATGTCGCTGAAGAATGTGAGGCAGGCAAGAAATTTTCACAAGAGTTTTCCGCAATACACCGTGACGCCGCTTGCAAGATTGGACGGAATGGCGGAGCGCCTCGGTCTGGCCAACATTTTCGTCAAGGATGAAAGCTTCAGGTTCGGACTTAACGCGTTCAAGGTACTTGGAGGGTCATTTGCAATGGCTCGTTATATCGCGAGTGAGATGCATAAGGATATTTCCGAGATGACCTATGATTATCTTACAAGCGAGAGATTTCGAGAGGATTTCGGGCAGGCGACTTTCTTTACGGCAACGGACGGCAATCACGGAAGAGGTGTGGCCTGGGCTGCAAATAAACTCGGACAGAAGGCAGTCGTGCACATGCCCAAAGGCAGTTCGCTCCAGAGATATAACAATATTGCGAAGGAAGGCGCGTCTGTCACGATCGAGGAAGTCAATTATGACGATTGCGTGAGAATGGCAGCCGCGGAGGCGGATGCCACTGTCCACGGAGTGATTGTTCAGGACACAGCCTGGGAAGGATATGAGGAGATTCCGTCCTGGATCATGCAGGGATATGGAACGATGGCGAGCGAGGCAGCTGAGCAGCTCAGGGAGAATGAGGCCAATCGTCCGACACACGTCTTTGTCCAGGCAGGCGTGGGGAGTCTTGCGGGCGCGATCGTCGGATATTTTACGAATCTGTATCCCCAAAATCCTCCGAAGTTCATCGTCATGGAAGCAGGCGCGGCCGATTGTCTTTACAGAGGGGCGCTGGCGGGCGACGGGGAACCTCGCAAAGTAAGCGGAGATCTGAACACCATTATGGCGGGTCTTGCCTGCGGTGAACCCAATACGATCGCATGGGATATCCTTCGCAATCATGTTGACGCGTTCCTGTCATGTCCGGACTGGGTCTCGGCCAAAGGTATGAGAATGCTGGCAGTACCGCTCAAGGGGGACCCGAAGGTCATCTCCGGTGAGTCGGGATCAGTCGGAATGGGCGTTCTTGCCACCATCATGGGCGACGACAGTTACAGAGATCTTCGCGACGCTCTGGAGCTGGATCGGTTCAGCAAGGTTTTGCTTTTCTCGACTGAAGGCAACACAGATTCCGAAAAATTCCGCACGATTGTATGGGACGGGGAGTTCCCTTCGATTCCGGATCACGCTTAAAAAATAAGTACAGAGATTGATCGTTATATATTTTAGAAACGAAAAGGAGCGTATTATGGCACTGGATTACGCGAAAATTAAAGAAGCGGCTGAAAACTATCGCCCGGACATGGTCCGGTTCCTTCGGGAGATGATCTCTCATCCGAGCGAGAGCTGCGAGGAAAAAGAAGTTGTGGAATGCATCAGGTCAGAGATGGAAAAGCTCGGATTTGACAAAGTTGAGGTCGACGGACTCGGAAATGTCATCGGATGGATGGGTGAAGGAGACAAAATCATCGCAATTGATTCTCATATCGACACAGTCGGAATCGGAAATATCGACAACTGGGAGGCGGATCCGTATAAGGGATATGAGACGGACGAGCTGATTTACGGCCGCGGCGGATCCGATCAGGAAGGCGGTATGGCCAGCGCTGTGTACAGCGCGAAAATTATGAAGGATCTCGATCTGCTCCCGAAAGGCTATAAAGTCATGATCGTCGGCAGTGTTCAGGAGGAGGACTGCGACGGCATGTGCTGGCAGTACATCTATAATAAAGACAAAATCGTTCCGGAGTTTGTCATCTCCACTGAGCCGACGGACGGAGGAATCTACCGCGGACACCGCGGCCGCATGGAGATCCGCGTGGATGTAAAGGGTATTTCATGCCACGGTTCCGCACCGGAGCGCGGAGATAACGCTATCTATAAGATGGCCGACATTCTGGCTGATGTCAGATCTCTGAATGAGAACGGCTGTGGACCGGACGACGAGATCAAAGGTCTGGTCAAGATGCTCGAGCCGGAGTTCAATCCGGATCACTATGAGGATGCCAGATTCCTTGGACGAGGCACATGCACTGTGTCCCAGATTTTCTATACGTCCCCGAGCCGTTGTGCCGTCGCCGACAGCTGTGCCATTTCAATCGATCGCCGCATGACTGCCGGTGAGACATGGGACTCCTGCCTTGAAGAAATCCGTCAGCTTCCCAGCTGCAGAAAATACGGAGACGATGTTAAGGTTTCGATGTACATGTATGACAGACCGTCATGGACAGGCGAGGTCTATGAGACAGAGTGCTACTTCCCGACATGGATCAACAAGGAGAGCGCAGCTCATGTAGAGGCCCTGGCCCGCGCACACAGAAATCTGTACGGTGAAAAGCGCATGACGACTCCTTCATCGGCTGATAAGAGAAACAGGCCGCTGATCGACAAATGGACATTTTCCACGAACGGCGTCGCGATCCAGGGACGTTACGGCATTCCGTGCGTCGGCTTCGGACCGGGTGCCGAGAGTCAGGCACACGCGCCCAATGAGGTAACTTATAAGGACGATCTTGTGAGATGCGCCGCGGTTTATGTCGCAGCCCTGAATCTTTACAACGGCGAGAATGCCGACGGCGACGCAACTCAGTTCCGCGCGGGCAAGACCGACAATGACATTCAGTAACTAAAACTTTCCACATTAAAGGCTCATATTACCTTATCGAAGTCTGTCGGGAACGGCGGCATAATAAGAAAGGATAAACAATGGATCAGAAGTTACAGGGATATATCGATAAGCTGAACAAACTGAATTTCAAAGATATGTATGAGGGAGACTTCTTCCTCACATGGGAGAAGACAGATGACGAAATCGAAGCTGTGTTTACGGTCGCGGACGCGCTCCGCTACATGAGAGAGAATAATATCTCCACGAAAGTTTTCGAGTCGGGACTTGGCATCTCGCTCTTCCGTGACAACTCCACGAGAACTCGCTTTTCTTTTGCGTCAGCCTGCAATCTGCTTGGTCTTGAGGTCCAGGATCTTGACGAGGGCAAGAGCCAGATCGCGCACGGCGAGACTGTACGCGAGACTGCAAATATGATATCCTTTATGGCAGATGTAATCGGTATCCGCGATGATATGTTCATCGGAAAAGGCAACGCATATATGCACAGTGTTGTCGATGCCGTGACAGAAGGTCACAGGGACGGAGTGCTCGAGCAGAAGCCCACTCTGGTCAATCTGCAGTGTGACATTGACCATCCGACACAGTGCATGGCAGACATGCTCCACATCATTAATACCTTCGGCGGCGTTCAGAATCTGAAAGGCAAAAAGGTCGCCATGACATGGGCATATTCTCCGAGTTACGGAAAACCGCTCTCGGTACCGCAGGGAGTCATCGGTCTTATGACCCGATTCGGTATGGACGTTGTGCTGGCACATCCGGAAGGCTACGAGGTGATGCCTGAGGTAGAGGAAGTCGCCAGGGCAAATGCGGCAAAGACCGGAGGAAGCTTCACAAAGACGAACAACATGGTCGAGGCTTTCAAGGATGCGGATATTGTGTATCCGAAGAGCTGGGCTCCGTTCGCGGCTATGGAGAAGAGGACCGAGCTGTACGCACAGGGCGATCAGGAAGGTATCAAAGCTCTTGAGAAGGAACTTCTTTCGCAGAATGCGGAGCATAAGGATTGGAGCTGTACCGAGGAACTGATGGAGACGACCAGAGACGGCAGGGCGCTTTATCTTCACTGCCTGCCGGCTGACATTACGGGCGTATCCTGTGAAGAAGGCGAGGTGGACGCGAGCGTATTTGACCGCTACCGCGATCCGCTTTACAAGGAGGCAAGCTATAAGCCGTATATAATAGCTGCCATGATCTTCCTCGCGAAACAGAAAGATCCGGCAGGAACACTGGCGAAGCTCTATGCGCGTGCTGCAGAAAGACATGTGCAGTAGGAGGACATTATGGGTAAGAGAATTGTGTTAGCACTCGGGGGAAATGCGCTCGGAAATAATCTCCCTGAGCAGATGATCGCGGTGAAGAAGACCGCTTCGGCAATTGTGGATCTTATTGAAGAGGGCGATGATCTTGTCATCGCGCATGGGAACGGACCGCAGGTCGGCATGATTCAGAAAGCTATGACTGAGCTGACACGCGCTAATCCGGCTAAATACATCACGTGTCCGCTGTCTGTCTGCGTGGCTATGAGCCAGGGCTACATCGGATACGATCTTCAGAACGCGCTCCGCGAAGAGCTTCTGGACCGTGGTATCGATATCGGCTGCGCTACCGTGCTTACTCAGGTCGAAGTGGATCCCGATGATCCGGCATTTAAACATCCGACTAAACCGATCGGAGCCTTTATGACGAAAGAGGAAGCGGATAAACTCGTCCGTGAGCGCGATTATGAGGTGATGGAGGATGCCGGCCGCGGATATCGCCGTGTGGTCGCTTCGCCGAGACCGGTATCGATTGTTGAAATCGACACGATCCGCGCCCTGGTGGAGACGAATCACGTCGTTGTAGCCTGCGGCGGTGGCGGAATTCCGGTCTTCAGGACAGTAGGCCATCATCTGAAAGGTGCTGCCGCTGTCATCGACAAGGATTTCGCAGCCGAAAAACTTGCGGAACAGCTCGATGCGGATGTTCTGATTATTCTGACGGCTGTGGAGAAGGTCGCCATCCACTACGGCAAACCGGATGAGGAGTGGCTTTCGGAGGTGACGCCGGAGGAAGCGCGGAAGTATATGGCTGCAGGTGAATTTGCACCGGGCTCCATGCTGCCGAAGGTTCAGGCGGCTGTGGAGTTCGTGGAGTCAAAACCCGGAAGGCGTGCCCTCATTACGCTCCTTGAGAAGGCGAAAGATGGTATTGCCGGAAAGACAGGAACATTGTTCTATACGTAAAACTCTATAATCAGGCGGCGCTTCCTAAGGGTGCTAAAGCTGAGATTGAAGCTATTGCGATAATTGAATAATGGAAGGTCTAGTTATGCAGTATAATGGGACCGGTCGGAGAAGTCTGACCGGTCCCTGTTTATTATAATGATATGTTCACTCTCTCCGTGATATAATCCGTACCGTCGATTCTGACGATGCAGACTAAGACTCCGTCTATCACGTCCCAGAAGTCTGGGTGCAGCTGTACGGCCTGTCCTGCGATGATTGAGCCTACCGTCTCTCTGATATTATGGATGTTGTACAGATTTCCGCTGCGCACAGCGTGTGTATTGATATAAACAGCATCATGGTCATACTGTCCACCGGAAATATGTTCAAGCTGGTTATGGTTAAGTTTATCGTACAACATTTTAACCCCCTTCAGGTGCTTGTTTCTTGATAATACTTACATTTGCATGTTTGCTAAGTAAAGTTTTTTATGCTGCCTTCAGTGTAATTGTAACATCGCCGTATGTGTCCGGGGCCTCGTATTCTGCGGTATCCTTTTCAAAACCTTCCGGAACGGTCAGTACGTGAATGGTGTAAGAACCTTCGTCAAAGCCTTCAAAAGAAGCGATTCCGTTTTCATCAGTCTCGGCCATATTGCAAGTGATATCTGAGCAGAACTGGATCCGTGCGCCCTTTACGCCTGTCTCGGATTCATCCTGCACGATGACGCGATAAACATTTCCCGGGTTTTTCGGTATTTCTGTGCTGCCTGCATTTGAACCACATGCGGCAAGCATAGCTACCATAATAACTGCGACTAATAAAGCTGTTCCTTTTATAATTCTTGACATTGTATTTGTACTCCTTTCATCTCTATGAAGATACCGTAATAATACCTGATAACAACAAAACGGTATTCTGCTGATAAATGTTTATTTTTTATTTGCTCCGGCAGATCAGACAGGTGCTGCCGGTTTCTCGTAATCTCTGTTACATTTGTTTATACGAAGACATGTCGGTACAGGTGTAAGAAAAATTGAATTTTGATGGAATATGTATTTCGCTGTCACATTGCAATCGGTTTTGCTATACTAAGAATATCAACGAGGATAAGCTGCTTGGTCTCTGAGGCAGAGTTGATGCCTTATGCGGCACAGCAGGAAGGATGAGAAAGGAGCTCTGTATTATGCCTGCCCCAATTCAATTTTCGTTTAAAGACAGGACCACAGGCGCGCCGGTGGCCACCGCTATTATCCCGGAAGGATATTTAGTGAACGCAACAATAACAGATAAAAATGCCAATGATCTGGTCCCGCTCCATGCGTGTATAGCAGCGCTCTCTCCGGACCAGAGTATCTTATTGAACTCAAATTCCAAGGGTATGTGGGAGCAGCTGATTAATCCGCTCATGCAGCAGACTGCTAAGATGACGGGTGTGAGAAAGTCAAATTTTGCCCCATATCCTGATCCTGACAGATATTTGCTCGAGTATGCAGCGGCTTTTATGGATGGCAAAAAAGCTGCTCTCGTTGCTACAGCCACTCTGCCGGGCAGTTTTGCGGATAACCGACAGGCAATCCACGATAATTTTATCCAGGAGTTCATCGCTCGTGAAGGAAGTGGTCCGAACGTTCAGCTGGAAATAGTTAACAGTATCTGCGAGCCTATTCTGATGAAATTTATTGGAAAACGTCAGGGGAAGCCCAAAGTTATGCTTGTAGGTTACGAGCTTATGGGAGTTGAGTACCGGAACGCGATAAGACCCGAAATGTTGATGGGCGGTCCAATCGGACTTATGGCATTGCTCAAGGCTTCATCGAAGAAAAAGTCGGTAAACTCTGCCCCCTTCGGCCATGCCAAGGAAAGGGACTCCATTCGCTGGGGATATAACCGTCTCTACTCCTGTATATGCGACGCGGAACTCGAGCAGCGCGCGACGGAGGAATTCATGAGGTTCGTGCTGTCTTTCACACCGGATATGAGTTTTATCCAGCGTCGGGAGCAGCTGGCTTATGAAAACTGGGTCGCGGCTATGCAGTTCGCTAATCAATTGTCAGCACAGGCGAGACAGGGGCAGATTCAGGCTCAGCAGCGGGCAATTGAGGCATCCCGCATGATAGCTCAGAACAGCGCGCAGATGTCGGCAGGTATCATGGATTCATGGAACCGAAAAATGGCATCTGACAGCCGCATCAGCCAGGCAAGATCGGAAGCGATTCGCGGTGTAAATACCTATCAGACGACCGGCGGCAGGAGTGTGGAGGTAGGCGTCACTGCCGACCATGTATACCAGAACAATTACGGTGATGTATATGGCGTTTCCGGTTCAGCTCCTGACCAGGAACTTCTGAATCGTCTGAACTGGACAGAGATACGCAGGCGGTGACAGTGATTCTGGCATGTAGAATTACATAGAAGGTTTGCAGGGAGTGGAGGACTTTTATTCTATGTCGGATGGAATGAAGCGTTTCCTGGCGGCAATTTAGCAGCTGATGTTCAGAGATGGAAGGGCGTAGGGGGATTGAAATATGAGAGATAGAATTCGAGTATGTCTGATCGGATGCGGCCGTGCGGGTATGATTCACGCGAAAAGTTATGCGGGACTTGTAAACGGTGCCGAACTTGCCGCAATCTGCGACGCAGACGCAAAAAACCTGGCAGCCGCGCAGAAAATCGTAAATGTCAGGTTTGTTTATAACGACTACAGGGAAGCCCTGAAAAATGATGAGATCGATTCAGTCATCGTTGTCACTCCGACCCGGTTCCATAAGGATATAGTGTGTGCTGCAGCAAATGCAGGCAAGCACATTTTCTGTGAAAAACCGATGGCATCTTCGCCGGAGGAGTGCGATGAGATGATTGAGTCCTGCAGAAAGAATAACGTGAAGCTGCAGATCGGCTTTATGAGGAGATTCGACAAGAATTTCAGGCGCGGCAGAGAAATCATCGATTCCGGGGTAATCGGTCCCGTTGCGATGATAAAATCCAATACCTACGGACCGAGCGAGCCGAAGGAGTGGATGTATGATATTCGAAATAATCAGGGACCGATCGGCGAGGTGAACAGTCATGACCTCGACATCTGCCGCTGGTACGCGGGCAGTGAGCCGAGGAGAATATATGCCGTCGGCAACAATTTCAGAAGCCCTGAGAAGGCTGCGGAATATCCTGACTATTATGACAGCTGCTCGGTCACCGTTGAATTTGCAAATGGTGCCATCGGCGTCGTCACCGGCGCTCAGTACGTGAAGTACGGTTATGACGCGCGTACCGAGATCCTCGGGACGAAGGGAATCGTGAAGGTCGGGACCCAGAGGGCGGACAGCGTTGAGACAGTCACTCGGGACATGACCATTGTTTCCGATTCCATGGACTCCTGGAGAACGCTCTTTCGGGAGGCATATGTGGCGGAAGCGCAGGCATTTGCAGACTCTATCTTGAACGATACCGAGCCTTTGGTCACCGGATTTGACGGAAGGATGGCGCTCGTCATGGTGAACGCGGGAGTGAGATCGTATCTGGAGAAGAGACCGATTGACATCTGATCAGTTCCGAGGACAGAATATTCAGATGTAATATAGTAAAGGGCTGCCGCATTAAGGCGCCCCACTATATATGACAGAGATTCACAAATATCGTCTGCCATATATAGTGGGCACTTAATGTGACAACCCTTTTCATTTTTATATAACAAAAAAAGAACATAAAAGACAAATTAATAATAAAGAAAAGCAGTGGAGCCTGCTATACTCAAAATAGCTGCAAGACTACAGGGATTCTCATGAAAAGAGCAGTCAGGCGCTGACATGAATTTCGCGAGCGAGACTTGCATATAGAATAACAAGGAGCTGAACGATGAGAGCTGTATCAAACTGGATCTGGACCCCGGAGTGGATCCATGAAGACAAGAAATCTCCCAGAATCGTATATTTTCGCAAGGCTATAGAACTTTCAGAGAATCCGGAGAAAGTCTATCTGAATATTTCCGCAGATACCCGCTACAAGTTATATGCCAATGGATTTCTGGTTGAGATTGGACCGTCCAAAGGCGACAGAGAAGTATGGTTCTATGACAGAGTGGATCTGGCTCCTTACCTGAAGATGGGCAAAAACATTCTAGGCGTACAGGTTCTTCGCTATCCTATGGAGCGGGAGCAGGGGAATCACTCTATGTTCCGGACGGAAATTCCGGGCCTTTATATGGCTCCGGATGATGGGACGAATGAACCCTTCCGCAGTGTACTTGCCGCAGGTCCTTCCTGGAAATGCCACATCGACAGGACGACCCGGTTCCCGGCCGAAGAGGAAGGCTTTGCGCCTCTCCTGATTCACGAGGTATCATTTGGAAATGAAGAATTTTTTGGCTGGCTGAGGGAGGATTTTGATGACAGCGAGTGGGTATATGCTCTTCCCTACCCGGATGTCAAAATGAGCCGGGCGGTATCTCCGGCCAATCTGAATCCCCGGACTATTCCTTTTATGTACCGGAAGAAGAGACACTTCGGCTCTCTGATTGAAGGAAGCTCCGAAGGCATAGAGGGCAGGTGGGAGATGCTGCTTTCAGGAAGAGACAGCGTTGTGGTTCCCGCTCAGTCCGAGGTGAGAATTGTTTTGAATGCCGGGGAGGAGATGACAGGTTACCTGCGTCTGACCTTTGGTGAAGGCAGAGGTGCTCTTGTCTCACTTCTGGAATCTGAAGCCTATGTGCAGAAAGAAAAGTCCCCGACTGCCGGGACGCCGATCAAGAAGAACCGTATGGACACAGTCACCGGACATCTGGAAGGATACCGGGATATTTATCACGTGGCTGGTCTTGGTTCCGCAGAAAAACCTGAAACATTTGAACCCTTCTGGTTCAGGACCTTCCGTTTTATTGAGCTTACTGTGCGGACGGAAGAAGAGCCCCTTACGATATTCTCGCTGGACTATGAGGAGACAGGCTATCCGCTGAAGGTCATGACCCATGTGGAGACTTCCGATCCTTCTCTTAAATCCGTATGGGAAATCAGCGAGAGGACACTTAGGCGCTGCATGCATGAGACTTACGAGGACTGCCCCTTCTACGAGCAGCTCCAGTACACGATGGATACAAGATCCCAGATCCTCTATACCTATGCCGTATCAGCGGATGACCGCCTTGCCAGAAAGGCAATCGATGACTTTGCGAGAGCTCAGAGGTCCAACGGTCTTCTCAACTGCTCTTATCCAAATATGAACCCCAATGTTATACCGGGCTTCTCCATCTTTTACATCCTAATGGTCTATGACCACATGATGTACTTCGGGGATAAGGCTCTGGTCCGCCGCTATATGCCTGCGGTCGACAGGATTCTGGCTTATTTCGACCGGCATCTTACACCTGACGGTCTGGTTGAGAAGGTCGGAGGTGTCAATCTGGAGGCAAGATACTGGTCCTTTATCGACTGGGCAGTTGAGTGGAATCCAACGACGGGCATGCCTCCTGCAGGTTTAAAAGGACCGATCACCATGGAGTCGCTTCTCTATGTGTATGGTCTTCAGCATGCTGCACATCTTGCGGAATATATAGGCCGCATGGATACGGCTTCAGAATACAGGGAGCGGGCTCAGCAGGTGCAGAAAGCCATCCGCCGTCTGTGCAGACAGGCTGACGGATTGCTGACCGATGGTCCGTGCGCGCTTCTCATGGAAGAAGGGAAAGTACCGGCTCTTCATTCCAGCCAGCAGGTCCAGGTATTCGGCGTGCTGACAGGAACCCTTGACATAGAAAGCAGCCGCAGGAATCTGATAAAGGTCGTGGAGGAAAAAGGACATCCCCAGTGCACGGTGGCCATGCGCTTTTATCTCTTCAGAGCTCTGGAGAAGACCGGGCTCTACGAACAGACCAACAGCCTTTGGGATGCATGGCGGAACATGATTTACGATGGCGCAACTACCTGTATCGAGTCTGAGGATTATGCCCGATCCGAGTGCCATGCATGGGGAGCATTGGCCCTCTACGAGCTGCCTTCGGCTATCCTCGGCGTGCGTCCGGCAGCACCGGGCTATGAAACAGTTCAGGTCAGCCCTCACACAGAATTCCTGGACTGGGCTGAGGGCACTGTAAAGATCCCGGCAGGCGATGTTAAGGTGTCTTGGGCGCGGAGAGGAGAGAAGCTTGACTTCAGTGTGGAGGCACCGGAAGGTATTCGTATCCTGAAATAAGAAAATGAATTTCAAGAACGACTTGACGTTCTTGCCGTGACGTGCGTCACGAATATTGCCTGATGAAGAATAAAACCAATTTGTGCCGGGAGGTGTTTTATGAGAGCTTATGATCTTGCTACTGAGCATATGAGTAATCCAATCGGGCTGGATACATCACATCCGAGATTGTCGTGGAAATGCCGCGATGGAGTATGGCAGAAAGCCTATGAAATCCGCGCAGCGCTCACGGAGGAGGACCTCATGAAAGGGAATCTTCTGTGGACCAGCTCAGAAATAAAGTCGGATGAAAGTCTTAATATCGAGTTTGGCGGTATTCTCAGGACAGCGGAGTGTGTATATTGGCAGGTAAGGCTGCAGGATGAAGAACTGCGGTGGGGAGAGTGGTCGGAAACTGCTTCATTTGAAACCGGACTTTTGGAAAAGAATGATTTTAAAGCAGAGTGGATCGACCCGGAGAAAGAATATGACCCTGAAACGGAGCCGCCCGTCAGTCTGCTTCGCAGAGATTTCAATGTCGGGCAGGGATTCCTCAGAGCAAGACTGTATGTCTCAGCTCTTGGAATGTATGAAGCCTATCTGAACGGCAAAAGAGTCGGGGACGAAGTACTCGCACCGGGATTTACTGATATGGTAAAGCGCAGACAGTATCAGACGTATGATGTCACAGCCCTGCTGAAGAGCGGAGAAAATGCCTGCGGTATTGCTCTAGCCGACGGCTGGGCAAGGAGCCGCCTCGGCTTCAGCGGTAAGAGGAACCAGTTCGCCCTGCGCGTTGCCGCATGGGCAGAGCTTATTGTCGATTATGCGGATCGCAGGGAATTTGCTCTGATTACGAGTAGTGATTGGAAGACCACAAAGTCCGGACCCTGGCGCATGAGTGACCTGAGGGATGGGGAATGGTACGACGCCCGGATGGAGATTGAAGGGTGGTCTTGCGCCGGATATGATGACTCTGAGTGGGAAAACGTGCAGCCTGCAGCGTATGACGGACTCCTCGAAGGGAGAAGCGGACCTCCTGTCCGCGAAGTCAGACGCATAAAGGGCAAGCTTATTCCCACACCTGACGGGCGGGCTGTAATAGATTTCGGGGAGAATATAGCCGGTTATGTTGAGTTTACTGTCAGTGGCAGCGCAGGAGACGAGGTAAGTCTTGTTCATGGAGAAGTTCTCGATAAGAATGGGAATTTTACCATGAAAAATTATTATTTCGAAGGAACCCCGGAGATGCCGATCTACTGCCTTAAGCAGGAAGTTCATTATATTCTGTCCGGAAAGGGAAGAGAACAGTATAAGCCGTCCTTCACGTTCATGGGTTTTCGCTACCTTTTGATAAAAAAATGGCCGGGCAAGATCGCTCCTGATGACTTTACTGCTGTTGTCCTGTGTTCGGACATGAAGAAAACAGTGGAATTTGAATGCTCGGATGAGCTGGTCAATAAACTCTGCGAGAATACCCTTAGAAGTCAGATGGGAAATTTCATTGATCTCCCGACAGACTGCCCTCAGAGAGAGCGCATGGGCTGGACAGGCGATGCTCAGATCTTCTGCCGGACCGGAGCGACCAACTTTGATGCACAGGCATTTTTCGCAAAATGGCTTCGGGACATGTGCTCAGCTCAGCAGGAAGACGGAGGAATTCCCAACACCGTTCCGTTCGAATCCATGCCGGGAGACCCGAATGATCATGGAATGCCGGTAGGCTCATCCGGATGGGGAGATGCAGCTGTCATCATACCATATAGGCTGTATGAAATCTACGGTGACAGGAAGCAGCTTGCCGATGCCTACGATATGATGAAAAAGTGGGTCGACTTCGAGGCGAGGGGAGCTGCTGCAAATGCGGGCGACTCTGCGGACCCGGATGAAAAATATGTATGGAACACCGGCTTCCATTGGGGAGAGTGGCTTGAGCCCGGAAAATCTCAGGGAGAAGCTATGAGAGAGCCAAAGGACGAGACTGCGACCGCATACTTCGCCCAGTCCGCTCGCATGCTCTCTGAGATTGCGGCTGTTCTCGGAAAGAATGATGATGTCGAGAAATACGGAGAACTGGCCGAATGTGTAAAACGCGCTTATATTCACAGGTTTACTGAGAACGGAAGTGTGGACGGCGGAAACAGGCAGTGCCTTTATGTCCGTCCGCTGGCGCTTGACCTTCTTCCTGAGGATACTAAAAAGGAGACGGCCGATAGACTTGACAGCGTTGTGAAAAACAACAATTACCGTATAGGTACCGGCTTCCTCTCAACAGCCTTCCTGTGCGAAGTCCTGACGAAGGGCGGTCACCTGGATACAGCATATAAAACGCTGCTAAACAAGGAGATACCGGGTTGGCTGTATCCTGTCACACGGGGAGCAACCACGATATGGGAGACCTGGGAGGGCTACGGACCTGATGGGGAGCCGTTCGCTTCCCACAACCATTACGCTTTCGGAGCTGTCATGGAATGGGTCTATAGATACGTTGTAGGTATTGATACAAAAAGCGAGGCTCCGGGATACAAGCGATTTACTATCCGGCCGTATCCGGGCGGCGGACTAAGTTATGCCGGCGCGGCTATTGAGACGGTCCGTGGCCGAATTGCATCCGGATGGAGGATTGATATGGACACTTTTACTCTTGATGTATCGGTCCCTGCAAATACGAGTGCGGAAATTGTCCTTCCTGATCTGATCAGCGGCGTTACGGCTGCCTGCGGACTGGCATTTGAAAAAGCAGATGATGTATATCGGGCAGATGCGGAGGCTGGTGATTACCACATCGTTTGCTCTATGTAAAATAAGCTGCAACGAAAGGCTGTTGCATTAAAGCGGCAGTCTTTTTCATCGAAAAGAATCCGGCAGCGCGGCCGGATTTCTCTTATAAACAAAGACCCGGGCTTCGAAAAGTCCGGGTCTTTAGCGCTGAAACTTCTAACACCGCAATGCCTTGAGGACGCTTCACCGATATTATGGGGGCGTCTGAGGTTTCGCTCACTGGAGAAGAACGTCATAAATCCTGATCTCCACACCCCATTCCGCTCCCTGCACTTCGGAGCGGAAATGCTGGGCACAGAGATACTCACCTAAAACCGGGCTGTCCGTCAGGAACATCGGACAGCCGTCAAAATACGGCTCATTTCTCATTATCGGAGCAAGGTAGCTGTCGTTCTTCACAAAGAGCTGACAGGGGTTACCGTCTTTATCAATCCCCTTGAACATGTACTTGGCGCACATATTGCGGCTCATACCGGGGTTTTCGATCTGCACGTCGACTGCGCCGGGCAGTGTTTCACCTGTAAAAAGCTCTGACTCGACCGTTGCCCGGAAGGGAATCATGGTCACTGCGCCGTAGGGGCACTCCAGGTTCGAAACGTCCTTATTATCTGCATACACTCGAAAAATCATAATGGGTTTTGCGTCACTCATCGCTTATCTCTCCTGTAGATGTGCCGGTTGAGACTGGCGGTCTTGAACTCCGTTTCCGGAGCAAAGCATCCATCTTCGTGAGAAAAGCATTGTAAGTCTGACCGAGAGATCAGAAAATGCCACTGCATTTTCTAAGCTCGCAGAGGAAGACTTACGCTTTTCGATGAAGATGATGTTTGCTGCCGGATCCTGAAACTTAGCTACCGCCTGTCTGAACTGTTACCTGCCTGTAGTTAACCGAAATTGATTTTGATCTTTGCGAACATATCATCCAGGATCAATCTGGGGTTTATATGTTTGAAGACACGGATCTTCCGATGGGGCTCGTCATAGTGATATGTCAAATCATGATAATCGATGGATGGCGCTTCTATCTCATCAAAGAAATCCGCATTGTTCGGATCTTCCAGGAACACACCGATGGTGGGGCTGTCACCGAGCCCCCAGGTCTCTCCGTTCGGCCAGAAAGGAATATCTGCCGCATCTTCGTTAACCTCGAGCATCTGGTCAAAAAGATACTTGCCGATAGCTCCGCAGGGCTCCACATTAAGCTGAAGCTCGCTCAGGGAGACAGACATCTGCCTGTACACGTCAGCAGGGATCTGCCAGATCGGCATCTCAGACTTCATCAGCACATTGGCTGCAGCAATATCCTGCTGTACATTGAATTCAAATCCACCGCTTGGATACGCACCGCCGCCGATCCAGACAGCTGTCATTCTTTTCGCGATTGCGGGTTCCATAAGGAGGGCAGACGCGATATCTGTCACCGCTCCCTGGCAGGCGATGAACAGCGGATGAGGATCATCACGCATGGCCTCATCTATGATGAAACGGGCACCTGGTGAATCCATCGGTGTATGCTCATCGGGCATGGGCAGCTGTGACCCGAGAAATGAGGGATACTCGCGCGCATCCATAAGGTCGAGGATTTTGTCGACTTCCTCAAGGCTGGCGGTCGCGGAGCGGCCGCTCTTATACATCTTACCGCCTAGATCAAAATGACCGGCGACAATTCCCTTAACAATGAATTTCGGCGTCAGAAGATGGTGGACAAGCGCATACTGATCATCCGCTTCGTTCTTGCAATCCGTATGTACGATCATTCTGACTCTTTTCTGATCCGGAACGCTGAAATGATATTTGGTCTTCATATTTTTCCTCCCATAACGAATCCCTGCGCATCACATTGTTTACTCTTTGAACTCCGCAGGCTTATTAAAATCTCTGAAAGCGCGCGGTGTCATATTCTTGTACTTTTTAAAGATCTTTCCAAAATAACTCTGGTTCGGAAAGTTGACATACTGTGAGATCTCCGACAGACTCATCTCCGAATATTTCAGCAGATTCGCTGCCCTGTCCACCCTTACCTCATTGATATAGTCCTGAAAGTTCTGGCCAGTCTCTCTCTTAAAAAGGCGGGACAGATATGTAGGGCTGATTTTCAGAGCTTCGGCGACGTCCTCAAGATATATCTTCTCACGGTAATGCTTTCTCACGTAATCACGACTCTGTTCAACATAATTAGAACTTCGGGGTCTGTTTAGTTTTTCGGCTACCCGGTCAGTCATATCCTTAATTGCGCTGTTGCGGAGCTGCAGCAGATAAGTCTCTGTCTGAGCCGCATCGCACTTTTGAATATAATAGCCGCTGATGCGGTATGCGGTCTCAGGTGCAAGCCCGCCTTCTATAGCTGCGCGTGCGCACAGAGAAATACCGATAATACCGAGATTTCTGCGATGCCGAACACCTACCTCAGAGAGACGGCCGCTGTCCAGATCCAGCTGCTCTGCAATGCGGACAGCATCCTTCGTCCGTCCCTCTCTGACAGCCTGCATGAGTGTCTGCTCTTCGCGGTAACTGTGTCTCATGGCGTCCGCGTCATTTTCTTCCTCTTCCTTTAAAAGGAATCTCGTCTGATCCGCCTTTTCACTCTCTACACCTCCCGTAATCAGCTGATTGAGGTGCAGCAGCTCTTCATTCTCCGGCGGCTCATTATCCAGGATCAGATTGGTAAGAAGGACCATATTGCGCATTTCCGGCAGTGTAAATGCCGGCAGTTCCGGCAGGTCTTCTCCACCCACTCCGAATTCACGGTACATCTGCCGAAGCTCAATCTTGCGCAGTTTTTCATGGCACATCGGTCCCATGAAAAGGATTCCGTCTCCCGCATGCAGGGCAGCATAATAGCATTTATGCTCCGCCCTGTACATAAAAGGAATAGCCTGGGAATGGATTCCTTCCCGAAGCACGCTCCGCAGTTGATCCGACTGCATCAGAGGGCTCTCCGCATCCACGCCATAAAAAGAAGTCAGCATTCCGTCAGGTGCCTCGTAGACAAGATTAACTTTGATTACTGCCCCCAGCAGTTGAATCTTATTCTCATGCATTGTCTTCTTCCTCATATAATCATTTAAGTGTCATGTGTTTGATTATGTTCAGTTTACCACATGTTTTATATAATTATATTCTTATATTGCATGATTTGTTCTTATTTTGCTTTTTCTTTCCATGGTCAAAGCCACATGCGGTGTACATTCTCCTGCAGGTACGAGTGTTCCGTGATTCACCATATGAGAGGATGGAAGATGCACCGCGATTCGTATTGGTATTATATCAGATTATGCTGATCTGAATCTCGCGCCAAGTCTCGCGAGCGAGACTGGAACAGCATCTCATTTAGGGCAAAAAAACACCATTTTGTGCAAAATAGGAATATCAGTAGAAGCTCTCATCCTATATACTGCACGTAGGATGAAACAAAAAGCAGGCAGTAACCCCGGAGTGGGAACCCAAAATTCATAAAGACAGAACGGAGACGACATATGGGACAGACTAAAGAAAATGATAAAAGCAGATTTTACGGTGTGGGGGAACCCCTTATCCAGAGGCAGCGCGATCAGGGCATCGATGCGGCATCCTGCATGGACCTCATTAAAGGACTCGGCTGCAATGCCTACCGCTCCTGGATGCACATCACAGAAATACTCAAAGATCCGTCGACCCCGGATCCCGAAGCATATGCGCAGCATAAAAAGCTCCTGGACAAGGCCAAAGAGCTGGATATCGAGGTGACCGGCATGAGCCACGAGTGGTTCCTCCCCGATGGCTGCATACAGAAGAGCGGACATGCGATGCCGCCAAGGGATCTTACCCCCGGAAGCCTCTACATGCAGGCTCTTACAATGCTTGAAGAATCCTGGTACACGATGGCGTCTCTCTTTCCGCAGGTAGCTGTCTGGGAAGTCGGAAACGAGTGGAACCTTAACGCATTCCTGCATCCTGACGGATTTCTGGACTCCGATATGAAACATCCCTTCAGCCCTGATGAGAAGTATGATATCGCGGTTGATATGATGTATTTTTCAGCCAGAGGAATCCGGAGAGGAAACCCGAATGCAAAGGTCGCTTCATTCTCCCCGGCTCT
The DNA here is from genome assembly GCA_045112915.1 of Lachnospiraceae bacterium. GTDB lineage: Bacteria > Bacillota > Clostridia > Lachnospirales > Lachnospiraceae > Chordicoccus. Next base: position 47,426 of record JBGUIK010000023.1, on the reverse strand, counting down.
TTCCACAGAGGGACTTGGAGGCGGACTTCCATATTTCTTCCCCGTGATGTACGGCGTCGCATGGGCACTTGACCAGATCTACAGCCGCATAAAATCAGGACAGTTCTGGTCAGACAATACAGATGACTATTTCGATCTGGTCGCATGGCATCCCTACGTATTTACAACAAGAGAGGTTCCCGATTATGAACTTTTCATGGACGTTGAGGAACCCGACACGCTGTGGAGAGATTTCAACGATGCAGCCTACCGGGTCATGAGGCGCTATGGGGACGGCGATAAGCAGGTCCTTCTCACGGAAACCGGGTTTACAGACTGCGGCAATCATGACTGGGAAGTGCGATACGCCGCCTACAATAAGAAAATTCTTCGCTACGCGATGGATATGCCGTACGTCCGAACACTTCACAATTTCCGTCTTCTGAATGAAAATGCAATGCTGAAGCGGGCGGGCATCGAGGATAACCAGATCGGCGGACTCACCGAAGTCTACTTCGGACTGTTCACCGATCCTGAGGACGGCTGCCGGCCTCGCCTTCGCGCAAAAGCCATTCAGGAGATGACCGGCGCGAAGGATGACCTTGAGGTTCTGGGAGATGTCGTTGCCCGGTCCATACTTGGCAAATAAGGCAAAGTCAAACAAGGAATCGTAGATTTTATCGGATGTTCCGGAAGGAACTCCCGATAAAAGGGCGATAAAATCGTCCGTAATGTGACTATCAGGTATGTGAAGCGGTTCTGATAGCAGATTTTATCAAATGGTTCGTTACTGTTTTAACAGATACATATACAAGGAGAAGCTGATATGAATAAGACTATCGTAAACACAACTCTTGGTAAAGTTCAGGGATACGAGCGAGACGGCATCATCGATTTTCTTGGAATCCCCTACGCTGAAGCTCCGGTCGGCCCGCTCCGCTTCAAAAGGTCGATTCTCCACACACCGTGGCAGGATGTATTTGAAGCCAAATACTGGGGACCCGCCCCGATTCAGTACAACAACGGCGTAATTATCGGTGACGAAGACTGCCTCACAGTAAATGTGCGCCGCCCTCTTGAAGGTGAAAATCTCCCGGTCTTCATCTACATATACGGCGGCGGTTACAACACAGGCTACTCTGGAGATGAGCTGTATCACGGGGACGCATTCGTCCGCAACGGCATCATTTTCTGCTCTTTCAATTACAGGACAAATGTCCTCGGCTTCTATGATTTCACGACCTACCCGGGCTGTGAGGATTTTGACTCAAACTGCGGGCTCTCAGATCAGATCCTGGCTATGAACTGGATCCATGAGAATATTGCCGCTTTCGGCGGCGACCCCGAACGGGTCACGATCTGCGGTGAATCCGCAGGCGGCGCTTCTGTTATCAATATGCTGGCATGCCCCGGTGTAAAGGGAACCTTCCAGCAGGCGATCGCGGAGAGCGCGCTGCCCAACTGCATGATGACGCACCAGACCGCAAGGGAGAATATCGACCTCTTCCTTGAAGGCATGAACTGGACGGAGAAAGATCTTACGCAGCTCCGTGTCATGGATCCCCGCCTGTTCCTTGTCGGAAATGAGTACGTTGCTGCCCATCACCAGTATAAGAACCCGGGCATGTTCCTTCCCGGACCGGTACAAGACGATCTGATGCCCGTCCGCCCGATCGACGCGATCCGCGGCGGCAGCGCTGACGGAATTCGCCTCATCATCGGCACCAACATGCATGAGGGCACGATGTTCGTACATCCCGAGAACACCGGCTTCCCCAACAGCTGGACGATGATCGCCGAGATGATGGAGAAGAACGGGCATGCGGACGCGCTGCCGAGTATAGTGAATTTCTATCATCCTTCTGCAAATGATTCCTTCAAAGTATTTGCAGACAGCGCCAAATCCCTGGCCTCTTCCATACCTCCGCTTACAGGTGATGTGCGCCAGATCGGCGGCGATCCGTTCATCCGCTTTGCGACCGACTATGCATTTGAAATGCCCGCTGTCAAAGTCGCGATTGCCCAGAAGCAGTACACAGATGATGTATGGATGTATCGCTACGAGCTCGTCACTAAATCCGGAATTGCGACCGGCTGGAAAGCATCACACGCATTTGAGCTGCCCGCAGTCTTCTGCAACAGAGATCACGGTTTCAGTCATTTCATTTTTGACGGTGAGCCGGATGAGGTCTTCGACAAGATTGCTGCTGAGATCCACGGAAGATGGGTTTCATTCACAAAGACAGGCATTCCGTCCCTTCCGGAGAATACTTGCAATTGCAGCGGATCAGCCGACTCCCGCGATGCAGAGCCGGCTGCTGCACGTGACTGGCCGCGTTTTGAAGGCGCAGACTCACCGGTCATGATTTTCAACAGAGAGTCAAGAGCGGAGAGGCTTGACCGGAGGCATCTCATGGAGACCTGGGGAGACATGCGTTTTTACGAGAATTGATATTAGGGTGAAATAAGAACATTTTGGACAGAATAAGGATATAGAGAGTGGCTGCTAATCGCTATTATTGAGACATAACAAAGAGATAAAAACAGCAAACACACAGCGTTTGCAGAGCACCACACTAATTTAGGAGGAAAAAGAAATGCTTACGACAAAACATGACGATCCCAATGGCAAGCTCGGATGGGGAGAGCGCTTAGCTTACGGCTCCGGCGGATTTGCATTCAACATGATCAACGGAATCATCGGATCATTCCTGACGATCTACTTCACTTCGGCAGCAGGCCTGAACGCCGGTATCATAGCCACGATTCTTGCAGTATCAAAGATCTTCGACGGTATCTCCGATCTGATCATGGGCCGTCTCGTTGACAATACAAACACCAAGATGGGAAAAGCAAGAGTATGGCTCTTCAGGATGTGCATTCCGTTCGCGGTCTCCACGATGCTCCTGTTCTTCGTACCCCAGGGCTTCCCGGACATGGTCAAATATGTATACGTGTTCCTGATCTACAACATCTGCAACGCTGTGTGCCTTACCGGTATGCTGGTCCCGTTCTACTCAATGGTCGGTCTTGTGACAGCAGACTCCTATGAGCGCGGACTTCTCGGCAACATCCAGCAGATCTTCCAGACACTCGGAAACGTATTCGTAAACTCTACATTCGTTATCCTGCTCACAAAGTTCTCAGAAAACCCGAACACGATCTACACACAGAGATCTTTCACCCTCACACTCGCTGTCTACTGCGCACTGATGGTAGTCGTATCACTGTTCTGTATCTTCAATACCAAGGAGCGTGTAAAGCTTGACGCAGTGAGCGCGGATGCAGCTAAAGCCGAAGAGCCTAAAAAGAATGAAAACGTCATGGAAACTGTCAAGGCCCTGCTTGCCAACAAGTACTGGCTGCTCCTGACACTCGGCAACTTCGTAGTCTTTACAATCATCATCTTCTACGCAATGGGAACAGTATTCTTCAGCCAGTATGTTCTCTATGACATGAGCCAGTACGGAATGCTTGCAAATGCAATCTCCGTCGCTCAGTTCGCAATCATGTTCGTGACACCGATCCTGATGACAAAAATCTCTAAAGAAAAGATCTACACCTTCGGTATGCTGGTGATGGCAATCGGTTTCCTTGGATCTGCGATAACTACCGTTCCTGCGCTTCTCATCGGCAGCAATGTTCTGAAAGGTCTCGGCGTAGGTCTCTCCGGTGGTATGGCCCTCGGTATGGTCGCTGACACAGTTACTTATGGAAAACTCAAGACAGGTATCGACACAGTCGGTATGGGCAACGCAGGTATCTCCGCAGCACAGAAGATCGGTCTTGGTCTCGGCCAGGCAATCTTCGGCTGGGTCCTTGCTGCAGCAGGTCTGGACGCTGCTCTCGACCAGCTTGGTCAGCATCAGCCCCAGAGCGTATCCACAGCCATCACATTCCTTTACGGATGGGTTCCGGCAATCATGGCCGCCGCTATGTTCGTGATCTTCCTTCTGTTCTATCACTGCGAGAGAGATATCAAGAAGCTTGAAGCACAGCAGTAATACAACTTACCGAGTTTACTCGGGTTACCCGCCGATAAAAAAATCCAGCCGTCAGCCGGCTGGATTTTTTTATCAGACTAATCTTACTATTTTAAATAATTCTTATTGACATATCCGAACTTTCCGAGCGTCGGCGCGTAGACGAAGCAGTAGGTCGAATCGCCGTCTGCGACATATCCGACTCTCTGACCATTCTTGATCTTTCCGATCTCATTGGAGGATTTATAGGCCCTGGCCGTCCGGAGTGCAAGATAATTATCCACACCTTTTACTGTATATAAGGTATACGTGATCTTGTCGGAACCGCTTGCCACTTTGAGCAGATAATTCCTGTTGACATAGCCATACTTGCCCAGGGTCGGCGCGTAGACATAGCAGTATTCGGAATTTCCCGGAGCAATGTATTCTACCGGCTCACCAAAGTGGATCTTTCCGATTTCATTCGAGGAATTGTAGGACATTGCAGTCCGAAGCGCGAGGTAATTGTCCATCCCTACCGCCACAAACATGTCATTTGGTGTACCGGAAGGTTTTGTGAGATAATCCGCGTTGACAAAGCCGAACTTACCGGCACTGGGAGCAAAGACAAGCCAGTAGCCTGAACTGTCCTTCCTGATCAGCGTTACGGTCTGGCCGTTGTTCAATTTTCCGATCTCATTGGAGGAGTCATATTTCTGCGCGCTTCGGAGCGCAAGATAGTTATGTGTACCCTGTACCGTCAATGTATTCTTCGAGGAACCTGTGGATACAGGTTTTAGATAATTCTTATTTACATATCCATATCCTTTCAGAGAAGCAACATACCAGTAGGTTCCGTTCCCGGAATTAACAAACACTACCATGTCACCGTTGTAGAGCCTTGCTTTTTCATTTGCCTGATCATAGGAGGGTGCAGTGCGCAAAGCGAGATAATTTTTCGTGCCGGTCACGTAGTAAGAGTCAGATGCATAGACATGTGTCGGCGCGAGCCATAGCAGGCAGACAGCCAGCGCAATCAAGGATGAATACATGAGTATATGAATGTTTCTCATCTTTTTCATAGATACCACTCCTTTCGCAAAATAATCGGCAAAACTTATAAATACCGAAAAAACTTATAATTGAAGCGTTTATTTACTGACAAATATTCTGCCTTTATTATAGCGTATGTCGGCTATGAACACAATGACTTACTCCGTTCTGTGACTTTTTGTTTAGCGGTTATTTCAGAGCCAAATGAATTGTATATACATAAAATATACATAGTTTTATGTTATAGTTTTGTCAGACCTGATATAAGTGACTGGATGCAGAATATACATCCACAAGTACACAGGCCTTGCTGGGAGTCGTACTTTTTCTTGTGGAATATGACTGCTATGTTGGACTGAATGTTTCGAAGGCATAAGTATTCCGGGCAATTGCGATGCTTTGCAATGTTTCGCAATTTGCCTGCAGTAATCCAAAAGAAAGGAGAAGGATGCGCTCTATGCTGCTTTATTGGGCTGCAAAGCACATCTGAAAGAGGTATGAAGAAAAAGTCATGGCAAGAAGGATTTGCAGCCAGCATCACTGATGCGGGAGAACTCTGCAGAGCTCTGGAACTTCCGGAGGAGTATGAGAAATATGAGCGAATTGTATCTCAATTCCCGGTTAGGATCACTCCGTACTATTTTTCCCTGATTGATCTGAATGACCCGCATGATCCGATTGCACGTATGAGCATTCCTTCCGACGAGGAACTGGATGTCAGCGGTACGTTCGATACCAGCGGTGAAAGAAGTAATACTGCGCAGGTGGGGGTGCAGCATAAGTATAAAGAGACCGCCCTGATTTTGTCGACAAATGTCTGTGCCATGTATTGCAGGCACTGCTTCCGAAAGCGTCTGGTAGGGCTCTCGGATGCGGAGCTGAGCAAACAGGTAGACGTGGCGGCGGCATATGTGAAGGCACATCCGGAAATTACAAATGTACTCATTTCCGGTGGGGACTCACTGATGAACTCCAATGAGATCATCAGGAGATACCTTGAAGAATTCTGCGCAGTTCCCGGCCTCGATTTCATCCGTTTCGGTTCGCGAGTTCCGGTGACATTTCCTGAGCGGATCTATGAAGATGAGGAACTCCTGGAACTATTTGAAAGATATGCCGGGAAGAAACCTATTTACCTTGTCACCCAGTTCAATCATCCCAGAGAAGTGACGCCGGAGTCGGTGCGAGCGGTACAGGCTCTGCGGGAGTGCGGAATTCAGGTCAGGAACCAGACGGTCCTGCTTCGCGGTGTGAATGATGATGCAGAGACGCTGGGACTTCTTCTTCGCCGTCTGACACAGAATCAGATTGTGCCGTATTACATATTCCAGTGTCGTCCGGTCACGGGAGTGGTAGGAAGGTTTCAGGTCCCTCTTCTGGAAGGCGCAAGAATTGTGGATGGCGCGAAATCAATGCAGAACGGAATCGGAAAAAGCGTTCGCTATGCGATGAGTCATCCCAGAGGCAAAATCGAGATCCTGGGTGAGATTGAGACCGGACGGATGCTGTTCAAGTTCCATCAGAACAAATATCCGGAAGATACTTCCCGCATTTTTACGGCGGATATTACAAATGAAAGTACGTGGCTCGATGAGAATCTTCTGGCAACCTGATTTATAGGTAAACCTGAATATATTATGACATAAATTTTGAGGATTTTTGTGAAAAACTCCTCAAATATCAGATTATATGGTAATATAAGAAGGTGTTGGCCGGTCAATATCTACCGGTAATTTTCTTTCATATTGAAAGGGGGATTTATCATGCAGGAATTCATTAATAGTGCAGTGGATCTGTGTACCCAGGCAGGAGGAAAAATCGTTCTGGCCCTTGTCGTCTTCATTGTCGGCAGGATCGTGATCAATAAGGTCATGGCATTTATCGGCAAAGGAAAGGCACTCGCGAAAATTGATCCGACCGCGGCATCCTTCTTCAAAAATGCAATGCGCACCGCACTCTACGTCATCCTGGTCGTCTCAATCATCAGTATACTCGGTGTTCCGATGGCATCGGTTGTAGCCGTGATCGCTTCCTGTGGCGTTGCTGTAGGCTTGGCTCTGCAGGGTGCTCTCGGCAATCTGGCCGGCGGTATCATGCTTCTCATCTTCCGCCCGTTCGCTGTCGGTGACTATATTATCGGCGCAGGTGAGGAAGGCGTAGTCAAGGAGATCGGCATTTTCTATACAACACTTCTGACGACCGACAACAAGAGAGTTACCATTCCGAACAGTGCCCTGACTGGCGGCAATGTGACGGACGTCACAGCTGAGTCCACCAGAAGAGTAGACCTGACTTTCAATGTAGCAGGTTCTGTTCCGATTACTGAGGCTGCGAGGGTCATGAAGGGTGTCATGGAAGTCAATGAGAAGGTCCTCCAGACTCCTGAACCGTTTGCCGCTCCGGTCTGCGGTATTCCGGGAGGTCTTCAGTATACCGTCCGCGCATGGTGCGCTACGGAGGACTACTGGGATGTCTATTTTGCTCTCATGCAGGATATCCCGACAGCCCTCGGCGAGCACAACATCGGCGGTCCGTCCTCGCCTGTATCGATCAGTAAGTGACAAATATCATATTTATATACAGGAGAATAGACGAAATCTATCTGTTGGAATAGAATAAAGGAAAACTGGAAAGTCGGGCAGGAAACTGCTCGTCTTTCTTTCCTCTGAAAGGATGAGATGCCATGCAGCTTATTATTCTGTTGCTTTTTGTTTTCTTCGGCGCGGTAGCTTTCATGCAGTACACAAAAAAGGTTCAGGTGAATGCGGGCGCATTTGATGAACTGATCCGGCAGCTGCTTGCCGACTATAAAACGCTTAGGAGTCATACGGATGACATCGGCACGAGTGCATTTGCCATAGGATGGGCCCAGAAGAAGCATAAGAAGGGACTCAGGGACGACACTGAATCGCTGGCTATCCGCATCCTTGACGAGAAAGGCGCAAAGCGTGACGGAGCTGCGGCTCTCGGCATGGATGTCATCGAGATTGGCGACAGATATTATTATCAGTTACTTGTCAAACCGAAGGAGCAGCTCTCAGACGCCCTGCTGACGGCTATTCTGGTCAGACTTAAGGAGAAGCTCGAACGCAGATACCCGGATGATCTGGTCAATATTGCCGATACCTATATCACAGTCGTTGCGGGCGGAAGGAATCTTCTGAATCTGATTGATGCGAGCAGCAGGAAAGGTTCAAAATCGAAGCGCCGAAAGGAGATGGCTCCGGCACAGGTTACGCAGCAGGAAATAGGTCCGGCGAAGCAGTATGATGAGAATTCGTTTGAAGACAAGAGAGATGAGCCGAAAGACGGAGAAAACTCGAAAAAGCAGTGTGACAACAATGCTTTGACAGACAGCACTGAGATTAAGGACGATCAGGGTGGAACCAAAACTGGGACCAGAGTAGATTTTGGTCCAAAGCCCCTCATGTTCCCGCAGCCCGTACTTATTATCGCAACTTATGACGAGGACGGAAGGCCCAACGCGATGAACGCTGCCTGGGGAATCACGACCGATTTTTCTGAGATAACGATTAGCCTCTCCGAGCACAAGACGACGGATAATCTTGCCGTCCGCGGTGCCTTCACGGTCAGCATGGCGACGGAGGACTATGTGACAGCGTGTGACTATGTGGGAATCGAGTCAGGACGAAAGGTCCCGGACAAGTTCGCTAGAGCCGGTTTCCATGCAATACCGAGCAACTTTGTGGACGCGCCGCTCATCGCGGAATTGCCGATGGCCCTCGAATGCAGGGTGAAGAGCTTCAACGATGGAATCCTGACCGGCGAGATAGTCAATGTCTGCGCGGACGAGAGCGTACTTACAGATGGAAAGATCGATGTTAAGAAGCTCAGACCGATCTCGTTCGACCCTATGGGGAGCGCGTATTTCGGGGTAGGAGATAAGGTCGGACGCGCTTTCAGCGATGGCGCGAAACTTAAACATGAAGATAATACAGTTGAGTAAGAAAAAAAGTATATGTAAGATCTCGCCTGCAGGACTACGCCCGGGATTCGGGTCGACATCAGTTGACATAATTTCAAGCCGAATCTCTGTGCTCTTCACGCTGCTGTTACTGGTGTTCTCATTGTTTACCGGCTGCGGCACCTACAGCAGCAGCTCAGCAGAACCTTTAACTGAGAACGATGCATATCGGCAGGAAGAAATCGCCATTCGCAATGATCCAATCTGGTCGGATGAAAAGTGTATGAAGGCGATGATTATTTCGGATCTTCACTATACAGAGAACAAAGATGCAAACCCTGCAATCGTCCCCGGAATCGCCCTGGCGGAAGAAATTACGGATGTCATCGTAGCTCAGGTGATCGACATGCATCCCGATGTCCTGATTATGACCGGGGACAATACTGACACCGGGAGAGCGGAGGATGCGTCGGGGCTTGTTCAGCGCCTGCAGAAAATCCGGGATAATGGGATTCCCATCATCCTTACCACGGGCAACCATGATTTTAATCATATGACTGCCGAGGAATTTGAGGATGCCTATTTCGGCCTGTTGAACCCGGTTGACAGGGCTCCGGATTCTCTTAGCTATACAGCGATTGTAAAGGATGTCGTGTTCCTGGCTATGGATGATAATTATCTGTATGGCGGAGCACACGGAGAGTTTTCAGGGGAGACTTTGCGGTGGCTTAGTGAAATGCTGGAAAAGTATCGGGATCATACCGTAGTTTTCCTCTCTCACCATAACGTGCTTTATGGCCGCGAAAGAGATGGCAGTGGGTCAAACCTGATCCAGAACCCTGAACTTCCGGACATTCTAATTGATGGCGGGGTGAGGCTTGCTCTGACAGGACATATGCATTTGCAGCACATAACAAAGCAGGATGGATTGTGGGAAATTCTGAGTGGAATGCCTTTTTCAGGAGGTCATCTCATAGGCAATCTGGCAGTTGGCGCTGATAGATTGCTCTATTATGCCGAACCGATTGACATTGAAAGATATAACAGTTCCGTTGTAGAGATACTTGGCAGTCTTGATGCATCGAGTGCGGACCACATAAGTTCTGTGTTTTCAAAGGTACTGGATAAAGAGGGACTGCGCGGTAAAAAGAGGAGAAGAGTACAGGCACTGCTTGACCGGTTCTTTCTTTACTATGGTCAGGGAACTCTCCCGGAGCATAAAAGGCAGCTTATGGAAGACCCATATTACGATCAGATGATTGATGCTCTGTGGGATTATAATTACGGCCCATGGGTCAAAGAGATGATTGAGAAGACAAAGTATAGTGGGAGAAAGCTTGAGGTATCATGGTGACAGCCGGGGAGGGACATAAGAAGAGAATAAATCTGGATACAGCTATGACAGGACAGGATATAAGCAATGCTCAAAAAGTCCGTCTGATTCTCAGTCTGAGTCTGCCCGCTATTTTAGCCCAGCTGACTTCAATCGCCATGCAGTATATCGATGCGGCTATGGTCGGAAGTCTCGGGGCAGCGGCGACAGCGTCCATCGGCCTGGTATCTTCGTCGACCTGGCTGGTCGGAGGGTGCTGCATCGGTGTGTCTGCAGGTTTCTATGTGCAGGTCGCTCAGCTGATCGGCGCAGGTAGAAATCGGGATGCGGAGAATGTTCTCAGGCAGGGACTTAAATCCGTTCTTCTCATTGGCGCTCTGGTAAGCGCAATCGGTCTTTTCCTGAGCAGCCGCGTACCGGTCTGGCTGGGGGGCGAGGAAGAGGTACTCGGGAACAGTACCGCTTATTTTCGCATTTATTGTGTATCGGTCCCATTCATTCTGATTCGTCAGATGTCTAACGGCATGATGCAGAGCACAGGGGACATGAAGACGCCGAGCATTCTTTCATCGATGACCTGCCTGCTGAATGTATTACTCAACATGCTGATGATATTTCCGACCAGGACCGTGGAGATTTCAGGCCTTCGCGTTTTGATTCCGGGTGCCGGTCTCGGTGTCATAGGCGCAGGACTTGCGAGTACCCTATCCGAGATTATAATTGCACTCACTTCCCTGTACTTCCTTACTATGAGGAACCGGAAAATATCATTAAGGAACAGGGGAAGCTGGAAATGGCGCCGGCATACCGTGATCACAGCAGCAAAGATAGCGGTTCCATTGTCCCTTGATCAGTTTTTTATGTGCGGCGCTTATGTGGCAGGGACCCGGATCGTGGCAGGTCTGGGGACCGTCGCGGTCGCTGCCAATTCACTGGCTATAACGGCGGAGAGTCTGTGCTATATGCCGGGCTACGGTATCGGAGCAGCGGCAACCGCAATAATCGGCCAGACGATCGGAGCCGGGCGTTCTGATCTGACGAAGAGCTTTTCCAGGATATCCGTCTATCTGGGAATGCTTTTGATGGCCCTGACAGGGGGAATCATGTATATCTGTGCGCCGTTTGTCTTTTCTGTTCTCACAGTCAGCAGGGAAGCGGCAGCTCTTGGAACGCAGGTGCTCCGGACAGAGCTGATTGCGGAGCCCTTGTATGGGGCGTCGATATGCTGTGCCGGCGTGTTCAGAGGAGCCGGAGATACGTTTCGCCCCAGCGTCATGAATCTGATCAGTATGTGGTGCGTCCGAATCGTGCCGGCAATATTTGTTGTACCCAGACTGGGGCTGGTGGGCTATTGGATGTGCATGGCGTTTGAACTTTGCTTCCGTGGAATCGTTTTCCTCATCCGTCTCTACAGGGGCAAATGGATGAAAAAAGCTCTTATCTGATATCTTATGTGCAGTTCCCGGATCGATATTCCTGGGGAGTCACACCTGTCACTTTTTTGAACTGTTTGTTAAAGTAACTCTGGGATTCGTACCCGATTTTAAAGGCGATATCGCCGCAGGGGATATTCGTGTGCTTTAGGAAAAAGCAGGCTCTTCCGATTTTTCGGTCACGGATCCTGTCTGATACGGATATTCCCATCTCTTTTTTAAAGCGGTGTTGGAGAGTCGATACGCTGACGCCGCAGTGCTCGGCGATTTCTTTCAGCTTGATTTCGCTGTACAGATTTTCATCAATATATAGTCTCGCTTTATTGATCAGGTGCGAGTGACGCCCGTCATGGTACTTGCTGACGTAGCGGGTGAAATCGAACATGGACCGCTTCATTCCGGCTTTGTAGGCCGCGATGGAGCGGTATTTTTGTTCTTCTGTCAGGTAGAGACCGACGAGCGGGGCGAGATCCTGAAGGGCGAGAGACGCGCTTATTGCTGAGTGGTAGGTCTTTGCAAGATTGAAGTGGAACACGTTTTGCGCAGTCGGAAGATCGCTCATCACCTGATTCAGATATTCGGTATATTCCTTAGAGCCAAGTATTGTTTCAAGCTGCTTAAAATCACCCTGACGCACGCAGTCGAACATCTCGTCAAAGCTGTTCCATTCATTTTTCTTTCCCTCAGCATCAAGCATGCGCCTTGCTGTGTGAGCCGCCGTGTAACTCTCTTCTTTTTCAATCAGCTCAGTATCTTTTCCAATCAACATGGAGATGAGACAGCGTGAGATCTCACGAAAACCGTTCCAGGTATGCTCGGGGACACCCTCATAGGGATAGTCCGGGTTTCGACCTGTCTGCACAGGACCGAAAAGAAGTGTATCTTCATCAAGCGGAATCCTGCACCAGCAGGATCCCTTTGGATCGAAGCGAATTACAGGCAAAGGATTTCCGGCTTCGCTGCTTAGCATGATCCCGCTGTCTTCTAAAAAGATTTTTGTCCGCTCTGTATCGAGATCAGCGTACAGCTTGTTCAGCGCACCGTCAGCGCTGAATATGCCAATCGGAATTTTCCAGGAATCATAAAAAATATCGAAGATCAAGTCATCAGTCAGTTCTATCATCGTCTGTCTCCCCTTATATACAGCTGAATTTGTCGAAGACCTTAAATCTATGTTTCGGGTCTTGAAAATCCCCAGGGACCGGATTTGGGCTACGCATTCACCCTGAGAACTGAGCCGCGAGAAATAATTCACCGGAGGATAATATTTGCATAATCATACAAATATCAGCATGTTTATTATAACATAGACGGTCGATTCACTGTTATATTTTTATCAGTAAACCCAATAGTCGAATATCTTATTGGTTCAAAGACTGTTTTTAGTACTTAACTGTCTTATTTGAGAGGAGGCAAATGATGGAAAAGTGTCTTGAAGGAAAAGTAGCAATCGTCACGGGTTCCGGTCAGGGAATCGGAAAAGGAATCGCCAGAGGCCTTGCAAGGCTGGGAGCGAAAGTGATCACGAACAACCGCAGACCGAACGGTGAGAGCGCGCAGAAGTATCATAAGGAAGATATGCCCGAGGAAGACTGGAACGAGTTCTGCCGCCTGAAGGGCGACGCTCAGACAGCGGCAGATCAGATAACAGCAGAGGGCGGTGAGGCGATTCCGTTCTTCGGTGACTGCTCGAACTGGGAGACAGCGGAGCGGATGGTCAAAACTGCCATCGATACATGGGGCAGAATTGACATCATCGTAAACAGTGCGGCCGGCATGGGTATCGGTGACATTGCCTCCATGGATGAGGCTAACTGGGACATTTTCATGGGAAGCCGCGCAAAAGGAGCTGTCGCGCTCATGCACTTTGCGCTTCCTTATATGAAAGAACAGGGTTACGGACGCATCATCAATGTTTCGAGTGATGCCTGGACAGGTCTTGCCAATAATGACGGATACAGCGCTTCCACAGCTTCCATGGTCGGTCTCACCTGGGCTGCCGCAAAGGAACTTGACCAGTTTGGAATAACCGTTAACTGTGTATGTCCGCAGGGCGAATCACCTTCCCACGCGGTCGAGTACAATGCTCTGATCCGCAAGATCACCGCTGCGGGTCATGCCCCTGATCCGAAAGTGCTGAAGGTCGTTGAAGCAGATCACGGTGATCCGGCAAACCTTGCTCCGTTCCTTGCGGTGCTATGCCTTGAGGATTATATTAACGGTTCTATTTTCTCAATTAAGTCGTCCGGAAGATTCCAGGCTTATACTCAGCCTGCTCTCGGACCGATGATCACGAACGGCGAAAAAGGACCCTGGTGGGATGTCGAAGAACTGAGAAAAGCAGTGAAGGAAGAGATGCTCGGCCCGGATTATAAGGCACCCGGAAAGGCTTACGGCTGGGGAAGATAAGGACTGATAAGACACGCTGCTGTCCATAGGATACGTTAAAGAAAGAAGGAAAAATATGAAACAGTTTTCGAAATTACTTGAGCACGCTAAGATGGGTCCTCTAAGTCTCGACAACCGCCTTATCATGGCACCGATGGGCTCTCTTAACGCGGATTCGAACGGATACATCACAGACAACGCGCTCGCTTTCTACTCCTCGCAGGCATCCGGCGGCCTCAGCATGGTCATCGTTGAATGCACGGCGACGGATGATAATCTCTCGCGCGGTGAGGACAACGTTATGTGCCTCTATGAGAACGGACAGGTGACAGGTATGGCTCGTCTCGCGTCCGCGATCAAGGATCAGGGCGCAGTCGCAATTCTGCAGCTCTGTCATATCGGGCATCAGCTGTCACTTGCAGACCGCAAGGAATCTCTCGGCCCATCGACCATGTTCGAGATGCAGGGAGGCATTCGCCCGTTCCCGATCCGCGGTCTTACGATCGCTGAGATCAATCAGATCATTGATGATTTTGCGAAGGCAGCGTGGAGAGCAAAAATGGCCGGATTTGACGGTATCGAGATTCACGGCGCAATCGGACATCTTATCAATATGTTCTGCTCCCCGCAGTATAATCACCGCACGGATAAGTACGGCGGCAGCCCCGAGAACCGCATCCGCTTCATGGTCGAGATCATTGAAGCCTGCCAGAAGTCCTGCGGAAAGGATTTCCCGATCATCGGCAGGATCTGCGGTGATTCCTTCGACCCTGTGGACATCTCACTTGAAGAGGGCATTATTCACGCAAAAGCTTTGGAGAAGACCGGCATTGCTGCCCTCCACCTGGTGGGTGGCGATTCCAACAACGTCCGCGTTATCAATGCCCAGTACGATGCGAGAGGTGACTATATCCCGACAGCGAAAGCTATGAAGGAGGCCGGAGTGAAGATCCCAATCATTCTGGATGGCGGATTTACGACACCGGAACTTGCAGAAGAGGTGCTCGAGGCAGGATATGCGGATTTCATCGGAATCGGCAGACCGGCTCTTGCGGACCCCGCATGGATCAAGAAGATCAAGGCCGGCAGACGTGACGACATCATCCCCTGCATGCGCTGTACGATGGGCTGTGTCGGAACTATCGCAGGCTTCAATGCTGCCATCGGACTTCGCTGCTCCGTGAATCCCCTGTGCAACTGTACAAACTTCAGGAAGGTCGAGCCTGCGAAAGAGAAGAAGCGAATCTGCGTGATCGGCGGCGGTCCCGGCGGTATGGAGGCAGCCCGTCTTGCAGCGGAGAGAGGGCATGAGGTCACTCTCTACGAGAAGAGAAAGCTCGGCGGCACCATGCACGAGGCCGGATTCAGCGATGAGCTGAAGGGCGATATCAGGATCCTGATTGACTACTATGTGAGGCAGATGAGAAAGCCCGGCATCACAGTCATCGAGGAAGAGGCGACGGCAGAAAAGGTACTTGCCGGCAACTATGATGTGGTCATAGTCGCAGCAGGCGCGGTCCCCGTGATCACGAGGTTTGAAAAGCAGGGGCTTGCAAATGTGCACAGCATCTACGAATACTGCGGTAATCCCTCCGCCTATGACCTGGGAGAGAAGGTCGTTATTGCGGGCGGATGTTTTATGAACCTTGAGGTCGCTCAGTCTCTTCTCCGCGCAGGAAAGAAGGTGACTGTCGTATCGAGACGGGGCGGAGGCATGATGGGTGTCATGGAAATCGGAGACGACAATTCCTCCCCGCAGCAGCAGCGCCTGATGATCCTGAACGCACAGAAGGGTATTCAGTACAAGCTTGCCAAAGATGTCGCCGATGTCACGGAAAACAGTGTAGTTCTGAGAGACCTGAAGACAAAGGCGGAGGAGACAATAGAGTGCGATTCAATGCTTATCTGCCGTGGCTACACCGGACGTCCGAAGATTTACGATGAGCTTCTTAAGGGAATGAGTGAGGTCTATCTGATCGGCGACAGCAAGATGAAGATCCGCTGCAATGATAAGAGAAATATCGGCGACGCCATCCTCGAGGGCTGGCAGATCGCGAACAGGATTTGATCGGAGGGAAATAAAATGACGAATATGACAAAACATCCCCTTAGGATCACAGCGGACGCGCTGAAGAACGCATTTGCCCTGAACGGGTTCAGACTGTACGACAATGGGGAATACCCGGAACTTGAGAAAACAGATGTCAACCTGAAGATTTTTGATAATCCCGGCGCGATAGCAAAGCCTGTGCTCCTTATGGACGGACAGTATGCGCTCCGCACACAGATTCTTCCATTTCTGCTTCCGCATGTGGCTTCGGATGGCGCAGTCTGTGCAGCGGCGACCGGCAAAGTCTTTGACGGCGCGGATCCGGCTTTTCCTGCCCACATGAAGACAGAAGGCGTGATTACAGCGGATCTTACGCTTTATGATCTGGGTGTTCTGTGGAATAAAATAGTGAAATGCGCGTTCGGTGCGGCTTACAGCGCCGGACTGGTTAAGTGCGGCACGGAGATGAAGGCTGCGGACCTTGCAACGTGGGGGCAGGGAGCTCTCTCCGAGCACACTCTCTCCGAGCCGTCTACATGGGAGATATGCGTCACGGATCCGCAGGGCGAGTCCTTTGTGCTGGGCTGGTTCGGGACACTTTCATGGCTTGGGGCAGCTCTCCTCGGCAAGTCCGCTCAGGCTGGATCATGTTACGTGTTTTCCATCGACGTGGACCATGCAGCATGCAGAAAATTCGGTCTTGCGGACCGCGCGGAACTATTTGACAACAGCCAGAAGTTCCTCGGAATCTACTGTGATGGGACTGTTTCAGCGACGGAAGCATTTGAAGACCGCTGCAGAGACGTGCTGCGCACAATGGGATATTCAGAGGGATTCGGCCCGAAGATCTATCCGGATGGTATTTACAAGAAGATGAATATGATCCAGGACGAGTGGGATCTCAATAATAAGGGCGTACTCTTAAAGGAAGCACTGGGAGAAAGCGTCGGTCTGCCGACGGTCCTCACACCTGCAATCGAGCAGATCCTGAGCGAGAAGTGGGCTGCGGGCGAGACTTCCGCAAGAGCATTCGAAATATCTCATATTTTCATGCCGAGGAGGGGCAGTTATCCGGTCGAGAAGCTGGCAGTTTCATTTGCTGCCTACGGGGACGGTATGGATTTTGCGGCCTTTAAAAATCAGGTCGGTGATTTCCTCACGAAAATCGGCAACAAAAATCACTTCTACGTTCCTACGAACATGGCAATCGCCTATACCACAAGCGAGTGCTGCGTTATACTTGATGAGAAAATGCGCTATCTTGACGGCAACTTCGGCGGCATTAGTCCGATAGCCGAGAAGAACTTTGGCATCGGGACGCATGCGTACATGGCAAATCTCGAGCTGGCTGCCCTTAAACGGAAGGCCGACGAGGAATATGGATATATCGCACCGGAACTCAGATGACCGGGTTCGATATAGAATTCTGCAAAGGGGCTGTCGCACTAAGGCGCGCCACCACAACATATGGCAGACGTTATTTGCAAATGTCTGCCATATGTTGCGGTGACACCGTCTAGTGCGACAGCCTCTTTTTTCGGCAAAAAGTTATAAGCGGAAAATGTGCTAAAGATATATAGATTTTATCTATAAATGAGGAGGAAGATGATGACCTGCAATTTCCATTTATCTTTCGTGTTTGATACAATTTATACAACATCTAAGCGCAGACAACAGTGGTTCGTTTTTTTTCGGCAGGCGATGGCCCGGACCCTGCCCTGGCGTATGTGAACGAGCCATGTACAGATTTGGAGATATATCATATGAAATTTGATTGGGGATACTTTCTGGAACAGCTTCCGAATATTGCAAGCCGCCTCAACGTGACATTGTCATTGACACTGATCAGCGCAGCGTTTTCGCTGGTCATAGGTCTCATGCTGGCCCTGATCAGCTACCATAAAGCTCCTGTCCTCAGCCAGCTTCTTAAAGTATGGATCTCGTTCATGAGAGGGACACCGGCAGTTGCCCAGCTGTTTTTCTTTTATTACGGGCTGGCAAATGTCAGCTCACTTATTCTCAACATGTCCCCGACGGTGGGTGTCGCGGTCATAATGAGTCTTAATATGAGCGCTTTCGTGTCAGAGACGATACGAGGAGCTCTCATGTCGGTGGATAACGGACAGCGGGAGGCAGCTCTGGCATTTGGCATGACGAACTGGCAGCTGACCTACCGTGTCGTCATCCCACAGGCTGTCCGTGTAGCCCTGCCGCCGCTCTTTAACGATCTGATCAACTTGTTCAAGATGTCTTCTCTCGCATTCATGGTCGGTGTGCGCGACGTCATGGGCGCAGCCAAGATCGCCGGTTCGGAGTCCTTCAAGTTCTTTGAGGTTTACGCGTGCGTAATGGTGATCTACTGGGTCATCACCGTGATCATGACATGGGGGCAGAAAGGTCTCGAGAAGTACTGCGAGCGCATGTTCTGATTATGAAGGGATAAGGACCCTATCATATAGCAAATAATCACCAAACTACGGAAGGAGAGACACATGAAAATGAAGAAAATCAGCGCGTTAATGATGGCTGCTGCCATGGCGGTCAGCCTGCTTGCCTGCGGAGGAGCACAGACGACGGAAACAGCTGCTCCGGCTGAGGCCCCGGCAGAATCTGTCGTTGAAGAGGTCAAGGAAGAGGCTGCGGAGAGTACGGCAGCGGAAGACGCGGGAGCAGCTGCGATTGAAGGCATCACACCCGGCCGCACAATAAAAGTCGGAACCGCAGGCAATAATGAGCCATATTCACTCGTAGCATCGGATGGCACCTGGACCGGAATCGAATCCGAACTCTGGGATGAGATTATCAAGCGTACCGGATGGACAATGGAACTGGTCCACATTCCGGATATGGCAGCACTTTTTGGCGAGCTGGGCACAGGCCGTATCGATGTTGCCGCGAACTGCTGGGCTATCACCGAGGCCCGTCTTGAGACCTATATTGCATCCGATCCTATCTATGCCGACGCGCAGGTCATTGTCGTTAAATCCGACAGTGATGCCAACAGCTTTGACGATCTCAAGGGAAAGAAGATCGGCTGCACTGCAGGCCAGGCTGCACAGAATACGGTCGAGCAGATGGCGCCGGATTATGACTGGGAAATCGTCACTTATGAAGACACGAATGCCGGTCTTCAGGACTGCTCACTCGGCCGTGTCGACTGCTACGCGCACACCGTTACAACGATCCGCAAGGCGGAAGCAAGCCAGGGACTCTCTTTCAAGATCCTTGAGCCGCAGCTGTTCGGCAATAACGTCGGCTGGTTCTTCCAGGACAATGAAGAAGGAAAGGCCCTCCGCGACGAGATGAATATTGTTCTTGCTGAGATGCAGGCAGACGGCACAGTTGCTGCCATCGTATCCAAGTGGTTCAACGAGGATGCTACACAGCTTATCAGCGACGATTTCCTTAAGGCAAACAGATAAGTGAAGGCGGTTAGACATGGCAGAGTGCATGGTAGAGATTAAGAATCTGACGAAGGAATTTGACCCGCAGACAGTGGTGCTTAAAGATATTAATCTTACTGTCAATAAAAATGAAGTCGTAGCTATTCTCGGACCTTCGGGGACAGGAAAGTCTACACTCCTTAGGTGCGTCAATTACCTGACAGTGCCTACGAAGGGAGTGATCACGGTAGCCGGTGTCTCCGTAGACGCGGCAAAGCATACCGGAGCCCAGGTGCGGGAACTGCGCAAGCAGTCTGCCATGGTGTTCCAGAACTATAACCTGTTCAGGAACATGACAGCCAAGGAGAATGTAATGGAGCCTCTTCTGCGGGTACAGAAAAAGTCCCGCAAAGAGGCTGAAGAGATAGCTATAAGACAGCTCACCCGCGTCGGTATGATGGACAGAAAGGATTTCTATCCATCTCAGATGTCCGGAGGGCAGCAGCAGCGTGTCGGTATTGCGAGAGCGCTTGCGGTAGATCCGCACGTGCTTCTGTTCGATGAGCCGACAAGTGCTTTGGACCCGGAACTGGTCGTGGAGGTATTGACTACGATCCGCGACCTTGCCGAAGAGGGTGACATGACTATGATGCTGGTTACGCACGAGATCAATTTCGCGCGAAATGTAGCCAGCCGGATTCTGTTCCTGGACGGAGGGAACATTGCGGGAGACGGGACACCGGAGGAGATCATCGATCATCCGCAGATCCCGAGACTGCAGCAGTTCCTGAATTACGTTTCCAAGTAGGAGTTATCATTGAAAATAACAAAAGTCGATATCATGCAAGTGGATTGCCGTGCGGAGGACCATCCGAACTGGTATCCGGTCGTATGCCGGGTATATACGGATGAGGGGATTTTCGGCGACGGTGATTCGGCACTTGCTTTTGGAGTGGGGCATACTGCGGTATATGCCATCATGCAGGAGTATGCCGCAAAAATCATTGGCATGGACCCGCTTCAGAACGAAGTGATATGGGAAAAACTGTATAAAGAGACCTTCTGGGGACAAAACGGAGGACCGGTGACATTTGCCGGTCTTTCTGCTTTGGACATAGCTTTATGGGACATCCGGGGAAAGTATTATAATACCCCGGTATATATGCTGCTCGGCGGGAAATTCAGAGAGAAACTGCGCTGCTATGCCAGCCAGCTGCAGCTGGGCTGGGGAGCGAAGCGAAAAGCGGCATTTGCGGCAGAAGAGTACGCTAAAAATGCGAGAAGAGCAGTCAGCGAAGGTTACGATGCGGTCAAGGTAGACCTCTTTACCTATGCGCCGGACGGACATACATATACGCCGGAGGAGACGTGCGGTCCGCTTACGAAGGATCAGGAGAAGGTGGCTCATGAGAGACTGTCCGCGATCCGAAACGCAGTCGGACCGGATGTGGACATAATTATTGAAAATCACGCAGTCATGGATGTGCAGGGAGCAGTTCGTCTGGGACGCCTGGCGGAACCGTATGATATCATGTACCTTGAGGAGCCGACGACGCCCAACGTAAAAATGACAAAGCTGGTCTCTGAGCGCATCTCTATTCCGATCGCTATGGGTGAGAGGCTCTACAGCCGCTGGCAGTACGCCCCGTATTTTGAGGACGGTTCTGTTTCCATGATACAGCCTGATTTGGCCAATTGCGGCGGACTTACAGAAGCGAAGAAGATATGCGATATGGCGCATGTGTACGATGTAGGTGTGCAGGCCCATATCTGCTCAAGCCCGATCTCGGCGGCAGCGGCTCTGCAGCTCGAGGCGGCGATCCCGCACTTTGTCATCCATGAGCAGCATGGGACAATGACACATGCTTATAATCGGAAGCTCTGCGTATATGACTACCAGCCGGAGAACGGATTTATCACAATTCCGGACCGGCCGGGTATAGGCAACGAGCTTTCGGATTATTGTTTCCATAACGGAAAGATTGTCACAGTCGGAAAATAATGCTGACATTTGACCATTGTATAAGAGGCGAATGCAGACATCACATATCCTGCGCAGGAAATGGTGTCTGCTTTGTTTTTTTTATGTTGTAGAACAGAATTCCGCACATGACAATGGCAGCGCCGACAAGGGACAGGGGGCCGAGCATCTCTCCGTAGAAAATGGCGACCAGCGTGGGATTAAGGATCGGCTCGATCGCATTGATGATAGAGGCGGTCACCGGATCCGTATACTTTGTGCCGGTGGTGAAGAAAATGTACGCGATACCGACCTGAAAAGCGCCGAGCAGAAAGACTGCGAGGAGCACCGGGAAGGTAAAGTCGGTCTCATGCGTCACCATTGGAGAGAAGAGCAGGGCGCACCCGATCTGTCCGAAGAAGACGGATGATAGTGCATCGCCTTTCTCAAAGCTGTTCAGCATGAAGACTCCGGCGTAGAAAATGCCGGACAGGAGAGCGAACAGGTTGCCAAGCCATTTTCCCGAGGCGATCCCCTCAAAAAAGAAGCACAGGATTCCTGTGAAGACAATCAGGATCGAGATGAGCTCAATCCTGGTCGGCTTTTTTCCGAAAATAAGAAACAGCAGAACAACGATCCAGACAGGGGCAGTGTTCTGAAGAATTATGACGTTGCCGGCGGTCGTCATTTTATTTGCCACCGAAAACAGTGTAGTAACACCTGCAAGGCAGACAGATCCCACCATCACGGTGAAGTTCACCTTTATTCTGTGATGAGTGGCGGCTATATAGATGCCGATAATGACAGCGGCAATGGCATTTCTGACACCGTTGATGGCCAGCGGATTCCAGGGGATAAACTTGATCAGCACTCCGCCTGTCGAAAATAGGAAGGAGGCCATGAGCATGCAGGCGATGCCGATGAGCCTTGTATCGGATATATTACTTTTTGATTGTTTTTCTTTTGTATACATAATGAACTAACTATAGCACAGATTTTGTATTAGCGTAAACTTTTTAATCTCTGACGTAGAATTCTCGTGGCACGAGTCTGCGATGAATGCGCAAAATGAAACCAGACCGGTCAAAATCGGATTGCGGCGAGACTGTCCGTTTAATTCGGCGTGGGGGAGATAGCTTAAGTGATATCAATCGGCTCCGGAGTATGAAGCAGCATGCACGCGAGTTGATAGCGGAGCCTGTCCTCGGTGCTGTCCAGATCATTGCCCAGAAGCTTGCGAATGTTACCTAGCCTGTAGATGGCTGTGTTGCGGTGTGTGAACGTCTGCTCCGCAACGGCCTTGATGCTGCCTCCGGTCTCGAGATATATCTCCAGCATCTGCACATAGTCAGTGCCGTGCACTCTGTCGTGGATGAGGAGCGGCTTAAGAAGGTCTTCCCCCATTTCCCTGCGTAGCAGAGGATCGGGAATCAGGGACAGCATCCTGTAGATGCCCATCTCATCGAACCAGACCATGTTTTTGTCCTGACCGGCAGCCATGCGCACGGCAGCCTGAGCGCGCCGGTATGCGAGGTGCAGGTTTTTGAGGTCTTGCATCGGGCTGCCGATACCCACCCAGATCTTGCGGTCCGGCATTCGAATCTCCAAACGTTTCACGAACCTGTCGAGCAGATCGTGAAGATGGTCTTCGGGTACATCGTTGACTACCAGAGCAAATGCCGCGTCATAATAGAAAAAGGATGCATTATGGCTGATCGACTCAAGATAAATTTGGAGCTGGAAGCTGATCCTGCGCCGCTCTACCGTGTCCATGGTGTCAAGATCGCCGGGTTCGATGAGCACGACCTGGAAGGTTCCGTCTACATCGAAATGGGGCAGAAGTTTCTTGCGGGAGCTTTCCGCATCTTCCGGGTCCTTTATGGCCTGGATCAGCGCACCTGAAATCTCATCATCCGTGATTCCCTGAAGCAGGATACGCATGTTGAGGTCCTTTATCATATCAAAGAGCGGTATGTCCCATGGAACTGTCATGAGCGGGAAATCATTTTCATCACAGAACGTCCGGACCTTCTCCGGAATCTCCATTATGTACATACCGGTATTTATAATGAGTCCGGAGGCTCCGAGGCTGCTGAGTTCTTTTACAAGTTTCAGCTGCTGTCCGGGCTGTCTGAAACCCAGGCCGGTGGTCACTGCAAGATCCTTGCCGGCAAAATTCTGCAAAATGGTCATGTCTTCTATCATGAGAATCCAGCTGATTGAATTGGACCAGCCGTGTCTTCCGGCTTCCATTTTTATCTTGTAGCGTGATCCTGATACGGTCATCATGTCTTCGATTGTAAATCCCATAGCTGTCTTCCTTTTCAATTGTGCAAATTGTTGCAAATAATGATTGATTTTGATCAAATCATGCGCACGTGCTTCTGCTATATGTGCTATAAGCACAAATAAAAGTCGTTATATTTGGGGTCAGAGACTGTAGAAGCGCGCTTATTTGCGAGTATTATATAGTTATAAGATACAAAACAAAAAGCAATTTCGCAAGAGCAAATAATAATCTGCAGAAAGGGGATTTACAATGAGAAAATATTCTATGGAATACTACATGATGAACGATACAACATTTTACTGCCCTGAATGGCAGAACGCGGATATGATGGATAGCTGCCAGCCTGTAGAAGGGACTGAGAGCATGAGCCGCATCGGAAGATTCTTCCGTGAGCTGTTCGGCTGATAGAATCAAATCCGATAAGCTTTGCTCCGGGGGCTTGCCGCATCTATTACGAGGACCGGTAGAAACAAATTAACATATGAAATTCAAGAGAAGTCTTCCTTACGGAGGGCTTCTTTTTTTGTGTTGTCGCCCGCCTGACATCGGGCGTGGAACGCAGGATGAAGACGGTGACGCCGTGCGAGCACGAGGCCATGTCTTTGCTGCTCGCAGGCAGACTAAGGTGCCTGTTTCTTAAGATGATTTTTATATAAATCTACAAAACGAGGCAAAAAACAGAAGTTACATAGTGCAAAATATATAAATTGTTGACATTTAGCACTGCAGTGTATAAAATTCTTATTAAGCAATTTTTGAGCTGGGTAGTTTTGCGCATTCAGAGTATTTACTTCTGGATAATTACTCCTGATCAGGCAAAAATACCGCTTAAATATGTACGTGTAAACGCGCAGAGCGTTTCGCAATAATGAAACAATGGAGGAAACAGTAATGCTTAAAAGAAAAAAGGTACTCGCGGTGCTGCTTGCCGCAACGACATGTATAGCCATGCTTGCGGGATGCGGCGGATCTTCTTCAGGTGGACAGACCGGCGGTCAGGCTTCGGGCGGCGGAGCTGATGTAGCTGCAGGACCTGATACGTATTCCATGATCGACAACTTCGATGTCACCACACTGGACTATATTTACAATAACAAGTCCTCGAACGGCGACTACACCTGCAACTTTATCGAAGGTCTTCTGACTCAGGACAATCACGGCACTCTGGTTGCCGGTATGGCAAGTGACTGGTCCAGCAATGAGGATGCTTCCGAGTGGACATTCACGATCCGTGACGACGCTGTTTGGTCAACAAGCGAAGGCGAAGAGTATGATGTAGTTACTGCTGAAGACTTCGTGACAGGTCTCAAGCATGCTGCTGACTGCAAGTCCGAGACATTGGGTCTTGTAGCTGACCTCATCAAGGGTCTGCGCGAGTACTCAGAAGGCACAGGTTCATGGGACGATGTCGGTATCAAGGCTGACGGAAACACACTGACCTATACGCTTACAAAGCCGTGCGCATATTTCGACGGTATGACAACATACTCCATCCTGTATCCGGTCAACGCAGAGTTCCTTGAGTCCAAGGGCGGCGATTTCGGTGCAGTCACACCGGATTCCATCCTGTACAACGGATGCTACATCCTGTCCTCTCTGGTTCCGTCTCAGGAAGTCCGCTTCGACGCGAACCCGAACTACTATGACAGCGACAACGTACATGTACAGCATGTAGTTGTTACATATACCAACGGTGAAGATCCGGCACAGGGCTTCAATATGTTCGTGAACGGCGAGACGACAGCCACAACAATCAACTCCTCTCTTCCGGATGTTGTTGCCAAGGCCAATGAACTGTATCCGGACAACCAGTACAAGAGTCTGACGACCTCCACTTCCTACTGGGGAGCTTTCAACTGGGATCGCCGCGCATACGCTCTGTTCAATGATCCGTCCGTCTCAACGACATCCAAGACATCGGATGCACAGAAGGCTGACACAAAGGCAGCTATCCTGAACGCCAACTTCCGCCGCGCTGTTTACAGCGCATATTCAGCTCATGCTGTTGAAGCGATTACCATGGGCGAGGAGCGCGCTGATGATGTTCTTCGTAACACTCTTGTACCGTATACATTCATGACAACGAGCGACGGACGTTCCTATGGTTCCATCGTAACGGAAGAACTTGAAGCTTTCGTACCTGAATTTGCAGGCATCGACCTTAACGACGGTCAGGATGCATGGTATGATCCGGAACGCGCGAAGGTATTTGCCGAGAAGGCTAAAGAAGAGCTTGGCGATACAATCTCCGAGTGGCCGATCCATCTGGATGTTCCGGTCTATGCTTCCAGCGAGAATCAGAAGAACATGCAGCTTGCAATGCAGAAGTCAATCGAAGACGCGATCGGTGATTATGTCAAGATCGATCTTCAGTTCCTTGAGGGCGATTCCTCTGTTTACTACTCAGCATTCTACAATCAGCCGGACGGCGTCTCCAACTCCATCGACCTTGTCTTTGGCGCAGGCTGGGGCCCGGACTACGGTGATCCGCTTACATACATTCACTGCTTCGATATCCATGACGGCGATATGCTGAATTACTCCGGTATCAACTATGAGAGCCAGGGTCAGGATGATGAGCAGAAGGCAGCACTTGAGGCAATCGGCCTTGCCGATATTCAGGAAGTTGTCGACCAGGCATCCGCAGCCAAGGGCGACGAGCGTATCGAGCTCTTCGCAAAGGCTGAGGCTATGCTGCTTGGCAATGGTATCCTTCGTCCGTACAGCACAAGCGGTGCATCCCTCACAGTCAGCAAGGTAGTGCCGTTCACAGCAGCTTACGGCATGTATGGTCAGGCTTCCTACAACCGTGTACCGTACTTCAAGTACATGGAGCTTCAGGATGAGCCGGTCCTTGCCGCTGATTATGAGGCAGCCAAGGAGAAGTGGCTTGCAGGCGAATAATGATATGCATTATTGCTGATCGTAATAGTAACTGAACAAAAAAAAGGGGCAGCCGGACGGATCAATTCTCCGGCTCCCCGTTTTCATTAAGAGGAATAGTAACTTCTATGAATAAAAGTTATATTTGGAAGCGACTTCTCAGGTCGCTTCTATCTATTATGATTATCATGCTTATCGTCTTTACGATGATATTTACGCTGGTCCCGCGTGAGAATATTTTCTTTGAGGACAGCACCTATCGTAAACTGAGCTCCAAGTCAGACGATAAGACCGAGTATGTATATTCCACATGGGAAAAGCTGGGTTATCTGGACTATGTGAGAATAAATGATTACTGCCAGGAGATTTATGGCGCCGGCAGTCCCGAAATGTCGACAGCAGTAGAGCCTGATTCGAAGGACAGTCAGGATTTCGTTGAATTATACACATCTAAAGGTTACACAGTCGAAAAGTATCTCGGAAACGGACGCTATTATGCGTATAAGGATATTCCGGTCATCAAGCGAATGGGATCCTGGCTCGCTCATCTCATTGTGATTGACACTCCGATGTCAGTCAAGGATGACGCTAATCCGGATCTTAAGAGAGGAATTTCCTTTGGCCGCACTCCGTCCGGCGGTATTGCCATTATCGGCAGCGGCACGACTTACAAGTATCTTTTCTATACGAACAGCAAGTTCCCCTGGATCCATCAGAATTTCATCCGTATGAATTTCGGTGTTTCCTACCCGACCTATCAGGGTCTCGATGTCATGCGTGTCCTCTTCCAGTCACAGGGCGATGAGGCGAAACGTCATGTCGTCTATGAGACCGGCCTTGAGGGAGAATCCGGTATTAATTTCGGTACTCTGAAGTATAAGCCGGTCCTTGACAGAATGGACACAAAGAAGTTCCCGGATCACTATGCGGACTATGAAGTCTACAGAAATCAGCCTTCAATGATCGGAACATCTTTCAGAATGGGTATTATTGCCATGGCCCTTGCATATGCTCTGGGTCTGCCCTTCGGTCTTCTTATGGCGAGAAGAAAAGATAAGCTCGCGGATAAACTCGGTATGGTCTATATCATCTTCATCATCGCGGTTCCGTCGCTGGCTTATATTTACCTCTTCCGTTATTTCGGAACGATGTTGTTCAACCTTCCGTCGGTATTTACCACCTACGGACCGAGTGACGCGCGTTCGTGGGTACTGCCGGTCATCTCTCTTGCCCTGCCGTCTATCGCCAGCCTTATGCTTTGGACCCGCCGCTACGTGGTCGACCAGATGAGCGCGGACTACGTCAAGTTCGCCAAGGCCAAGGGTCTCAGCCAGGGAGAGATCTTCCGCACACACATTTTCAAGAACGCTATCATTCCGATTGCACAGGGAATTCCTGCATCGCTGGCCGGATGTATCACCGGCGCCATCATCACCGAGGCAATTTACTCTGTCGGTGGTATGGGTAAGATGCTTCCGAATGCGATCAAGCAGTATAACAACGTCATGATCATCGCCCTTGCGTTCATGTTCTCCACAGTATCGGTCCTTTCAGTTCTGGCAGGAGACATCGTATTGACAAAGGTAGATCCCAGAATTTCACTCAGTGAGAAGGCAGGGAGGTCGTAAATGGATATGGAAAACACCAATCTGTTCGAGTTTGCGGAGTTCGACGAGCTCGAATCTGAACATATTGCAGCGCCCCGGTACTCATACTGGAAATCTGTCTGGAGAACATTTTTTAAGAATAAGTTCACGGTCGCGGTTGCGGTCCTGCTGCTGTGCATCATTGCATTTGCTCTGATACAGCCAATGCTGTCCGGCTACAGTCCCATCAAGACCCCGAACATCAACAACTCACACCTGAAGTTCCTGAAGCCGTCCGCAGAGCATATTTTCGGTACTGACCATGTCGGCAACGAAGTCTTTGACGCGGTCTGGGCAGGCGCAAGAAACTCCATCATCGTCAGCTTTATCTGCACGGCCATCAACATGCTGATCGGTATCCCGATCGGCGCCCTCTGGGGCTTCTCGAAGAAGATGGACCGCTGGATGATTGAAGTTTACAACGTTATCTCCAACGTTCCGTTCCTTCTTCTGGCTATGATTCTTTCTTACGTTCTCGGCGCTGGTATGAAATCTCTGATCATCACCATGACCTGTACAGAGTGGATCTTCGTAGCCTACTTCATACGTACGCAGGTCATGATCATCCGTGACCGTGAGTACAATCTGGCTTCCAAGTGTCTGGGTACCAGTACATGGACCATGATCGTGAAGAACATTCTTCCGTACCTTATTTCCGTCATCATGACTTATGTATCGCGTGAGGTTCCTTCGCTTATTTCCTACGAAGTTTTCCTTTCCTACATGGGTCTCGGACTTGGTACGACAAACGCTTCTCTGGGTCAGTCCATCGCCATGTATACATCGTACATGAACGGCTATCCGCATCTTTTCTGGATTCCCGTCAGCGTCCTGGCAATCATCTCGATTTCGCTCTATATCGTAGGGCAGAAACTTGCTGACGCAGCCGATCCGCGTACGCACATGTAGGAGGAATAACAATGTCAGAGAATAGAAATGTTGTACTGTCCGCCAAAGACGTTGAAGTAAAATTCAGGGTCAGGGACAATTATCTTACAGCGATCCGCGGTATTTCGCTGGATCTGTATGAGGGAGAGACTTTCGCGATCGTAGGCGAGAGCGGTTCCGGAAAATCCGTCTTCACAAAGACGTTCACCGGAATGCTGGAATCCAATGGTATGATTTCCAACGGATCCGTCACATTCCACGGGAAAGACTTGACAAAACTTAAGACGGATAAGGACTGGGAAGGCATCCGCGGTGCAAAGATATCCACGATCTTCCAGGATCCTATGACGTCGCTGAACCCGATCCGCACGATCGGCTCCCAGATAACTGAAGTCATCGAGAAGCATCAGGGCGTTTCGAAGGCGGAAGCGAAGAAACAGGCAATTGAGATTATGGAACGTGTCGGTATTAAGAACGCGGCTGACCGCTTTGACGAGTTCCCGTTCCAGTATTCCGGCGGTATGCGCCAGCGTATCGTCATCGCCATCGCTCTTTCCTGCCATCCGGAAATTTTGATCTGCGACGAGCCGACGACCGCTCTGGATGTTACCATTCAGGCTCAGATCCTTCAGCTGATCCGTGATCTGCAGAAGGAACTTGGGTTCACCACGCTCTACATCACCCATGACCTGGGTGTTGTCGCAAATGTTGCCGACCGCGTCGGCGTCATGTACGGCGGACAGATTATTGAGTACGGTACTGTCGAGGAAATTTTCTTCGAGCCGTGTCATCCATACACATGGGCGCTGCTTTCCAGTCTGCCCCAGTTGGGTGTCAAGGGTCAGGACCTCTACTACATCACCGGCACACCGCCGTCACTGTACAATCAGATCAAGGGAGATGCATTTGCGCCGCGCAACGAGCATGCTCTGAAGATCGACTTCGTGCAGGAACCTCCATTCTTTAAGGTAAGTGATACGCATTACGCTAAGACATGGCTTCTCGATCCGAGAGCGCCGAAACTGGAGAAACCGGAGGTCATCCAGAATCTTCATGAAAAGATCAAGAAAATGACAGATAAGGGAGGCGCGTTCCATGTCGAATAATGATAACAGAGAGGTGATCGTGTCCGTCAAACACGTGGACATCTCTTTCGATACAGGCGGAAAGAAGAAATTTAAAGCCGTAAAGGATGCCAATTTTGACATTTATAAGGGCGAGACATTTGCGCTCGTCGGTGAATCCGGATCGGGCAAGACAACTCTCGGACGCGCGATCATGCGCATCAATCCCTGCAGTGCCGGCGAGATTACATTTGAAGGAAAGCGCATTTCCGGAAATATCTCCAAGGAAGAGGACAGAAACGTAGTCCGCAACATCCAGATGATTTTCCAGGATCCTGCGGCATCGCTGAATGAGAGAGCGACGATCGAATACTGCGTGTCGGAAGGTCTTCTCAATTTCCATCTGTACAAAGATGAGAATGACCGTCTTGCCAAGGTTGACAAGGCCCTGCAGGATGTCGGTCTTCTGCCCGAGCACAAGTCACGCTATCCGCACGAGTTCTCCGGCGGACAGCGCCAGCGTGTCGGTATTGCCCGCGCTATGATCATGGAGCCGAAGTTCATCGTCGCGGATGAACCTATCTCCGCGCTGGACGTCTCCATCAGAGCTCAGGTCCTGAACCTCATGAACAAGCTGAAGGCGGAAAAGGATCTGACCTATCTCTTCATCGCTCATGACCTTTCGGTCGTCCGCTTCATCGCGGACAGAATTGCGGTCATTCATCTGGGCGAGATCGTCGAGATCGCTGAATCAGAGACGCTCTTCGAGTATCCGCTGCATCCGTACACGACAGCCCTGCTCTCCACGGTCCCGATGCCGGACCCGCTGATTGAGAAGAACAGAAAGCATAAGGTCTATGACCCGAGCGAACTTGATCAGTCCGGCGATCCGCGTGAGATGCGTGAAGTCCGCCCCGGCCATTTTGTCTACTGCACACCGAGAGAATTTGACGGCTATTGCGAGAAGGCTGCAAGGCTGGAGAAGGAAAAAGGAGTAAAATGAGAGTCTGCTCCTCATAGAAAGTAAAAAACTGAGGCTGTCGCACTGCGGCAGCCTCTTGTGCTGAGTGGCGGTGGTCATCAGAGTTCAAAACGCGGCATCAGGACTGCCCGGGTGGAATAGAGGCAGTAGCTTTCTGTGAAATCAATTCAAATCCACTGAAAGCAAGAAAGTAGGCTGGCAGTCATCTATGGACAAAACGCGGCATCAGGACTGCCCGGGTGATTTTAAGGGCGGTAGCGTTCAGTGAAATTAACCTTAATCGACTGAAAGCAAGAAAGCAGGCTTGCAGTCATCAAAGTTCAAAACGTCGCTTCATGACTGCCCGGGTGATTTTAAGGGCGGTAGCTAGTTGTGAAATGACCTTTTATCGACTGAAGGCTGGAATCTGGTATATATAAACCATACGGTCACCGAACATCAAACTCAAAAAAAGTGACTGCTTTTTCACTGTGAATTCAGTAGCGTGTTAAGCTGATTTAACAAAAAACGAGTCAGTGAGACTGCCTATGCGTTTTAATTTGACCCTTATGTAGCACTGCACATGTGTGTTATTTTGCAAGATCGACTGCCGATTTCTTGATTACAAGGTTTAAACCAGATAATTTACCGAAGGCAAAGATAAAAATAAGAAAAATCCGGCCTTAACGGCCGGATTCTTACCGATTAGCGAAGGCTGCCTCAACCTCTATTGCAACAGCTCCGGGTTCTTTTTTATATAAAGCCGTAGGCAATCACGGCTGAGACTATTAGGTAAAGGATTCCGAGAAAGAGGGGATAATTGAAGGTTTTCATTCTGGCAGCTTCCTGTTTTGCTTTATACTTCCCAAAATTCGCCATGTCGTCTACTCTTCGGAAGCCTCGCTTCATGACGAAGCCGCCAATGTCAAAGTCGCCGTGCAGGACAAAGCTATAAATGAGACCTCCGATAATCAGGACCATGCCGGTGATAGTCATAGCGTCTGTGAAAAGCTGCAGCTTATTCTGCTCTGCAATAAAAGCTCTTGCGGCCGGATAACCGAGGGTGATGATGACATGAGTCATAAGAACACGAGGATTTATATTTTTGAATCGTTCTATCAATTTATAATACCTGCCTTTGTGATATTTCAGTACCTTGCAGGCAACAGTGGATGCTTGCGCCGGAAATCGCTGGCATAGTATAGCCTGTCTGAACTGGTGCCCTTGTAGAATTATATCACAGAAACTATGTCTGGCAAGGAGAAGCTTTCAGTAAGGGATTCTGCGCTGCCTTTGTCTGTGATATGAGCTTTGCTGCCCGAGAATAATCAGATGCCTGCCTGGGAAATTTTCTGTATTTTGAAATGGAATCAGTAAAAATGACTGGTTTTATTCGTTGCCCGATAGTAAAATTTAACATAAAAGATGGCTGTATTTGGAGATTTCATATGCAGCCGTCTGAACGGGGCAGTATTGAGTATGGATCAATGGAAGACACTTATGTCGCCTCCAAAAATCTTGTAGAGAGGTTTTTCTGACTTATGCATGAGATGGGAATCATTCTTAATCTGGCGAAAACGCTTGATCAGGTCGCCGAGGAGAACCACCTTTCGAAGATAGGCGCTGTAACCATTGAAATCGGCGAGGTCTCAGGGATCGTGACCGAGCTTTTCGAAGATGCGTGGAATTACTTTTCGAAAAAACACCCGGTCCTCACCGGCTCCGAGCTCAGGATCGAGACGATTCCCGCGATCACTCACTGCGAGGGGTGTGGGGAGAATTACGAGACTGTCAGGTACGGGCGGATCTGTCCGTACTGCGGCAGCGGGGAGACCTGGCTGATTCGCGGAAATGAATGTATTATCAAGGAAATAGAGGCCGAGTAATGAACTTCCGCTGCTATGCGGTGCGAAAGCTCCTATGGACGTGGTACTCTGCCGCTACGCTTCGTAGAGAATACATGGATTAAACGATACAGACATGGGGGTGTCATATGCTGTGACAGCTCCGCGTGCTTTAGAAAATTAAACTCTAACAAGGAATATTCGATTTTAGGTGGAGGTGGATGTGTATGGCAAACCTGCTGGTCAAAAATATCGGATATCTGGTCACATGCGATGATGATGACCGAATACTGGGAAATGTAAATGTGTTCGTCCGTGACGGGGTCATAGATTATATTGGAAACGAGTCGATAGCAGCCGATGAAGTGATTGACGGGACCGGCATGGTCATGTACCCGGGTCTCATCAATACACATCATCATTTGTATCAGACGTTCAGCCGAAATCTGCCCGAGGTTCAGAACATGGAGCTGTTTCCGTGGCTCAAGTACCTTTATGAAATATGGAAGAATTTGGATGAGAAGGTCGTCTACTACAGCTCGCTCACAGGTATGGGAGAGCTCCTTAAGACAGGCTGCACAACTTGCCTTGACCATCACTATGTATTCCCGGAAGGGACCGGCGACCGGCTCATGGACGCCCAGTTTATGGCGGCAGATGCGCTTGGCATGCGCTTTCACGCCACCCGCGGCAGCATGGACCTCAGCGTGAAAGACGGAGGACTTCCGCCAGACAGTGTAGTACAGACTGTCGATGAGATTCTCCGTTCATCGGAGAGGACTGTCAGCAGATTCCATGACCCGGATGAGTACTCGATGCATCAGGTCGCCCTTGCCCCCTGTTCGCCGTTCAGCGTGAGCGCGGATCTGCTCCGGGAATCCGCAAAACTTGCCCGCAGTCTCGGCGTCCGCCTTCACACGCATCTGGCTGAGACTAAAGATGAGGAAGCATACACGACTGAGCACTTCCATATGAGACCGCTTGAATACATGGAGAGCCTGGGATGGACCGGGCCGGACGTGTGGTACGCACACGGCATTCATTTTAACGATGAGGAGCTCCGTTTCCTCGCTGAGACCAGTACCGGTGTCGCGCACTGCCCGGTCTCCAATATGAAGCTGTCTTCCGGCATTGCAAGAATCCCGGAGATGCTGAAACTTGGAGTGCCGGTCGGACTTGCGGTCGACGGTTCTGCAAGCAACGACGGATCGAGCCTTATCGAGGAGATGAGAGTCGCCTATCTGCTCCATCGTCTGAACAGCAGTAACGAGGCTCCGAGCGGTTACGACATACTAAAGATGGCAACCAGGGGCAGCGCAAAGATCCTTGGCCGCGATAAGCTCGGGCAGATTGCCTGCGGTATGGCGGCGGATTTCTTTATGATCAGGCAGAACCGTCTTGCCCTCGTCGGAACTCAGATGGATGTCGGCTCCATGCTGGCAACCGTCGGCTTCAGAGAGAGCGTAGATATAACCGTCGTAAACGGAAAAGTGGTGGTTCGAGACGGAAAACTGCTGAACGTCGATGAGGAGCGCATCGCACGCGAAGCAGATCAGATTTGGCGCTCTTATCTGCAGAAGTGATTTGTTTGCACCGTATGCATCTGCGGATGGACCGGGTGTAAGAGCGCCATACACTGGTACATACGGCGCATCTTAATAAAATGATGAGCCGCGGCTTATATCAGTGCATCCACAGATAGTCCATGAAAATCGGGATCTGCTTCTCCCAGTCCGCCTCGCAGTGATGACCGCCGATCTGACAGTACATTTTGGCTGACGCACCGGCATTTTTTATGCGGCTTGCGATCGCCTTGTTGCATTTGTAAGCGTAACTGGAGGAATCCTCTACATTGGGATTTTTGACTCCGCGCGCTTCGTTTGTTCCCCATGAGAGGTAGACCCTGGTGTCAGGGTCTAAAGACTTGTGGTCGAATTCGGATAATATCTGCCTAAGACAGAACACGATGGAGCTTGAAACGCAGGCAGCCTTCGAGAATACTTCGTTGTAGCGGATCACTGCGTAAGCGGACATGAGTCCTCCCATGCTGGACCCTGCGATCGCCGTGCATTCGCGGCCGGGCAGTGTGCGATATTCGGAGTCGATCATCGGTTTGATTTCATCTATGATCCACCGCATCGTGACATCGCCGAGTGCCTCATAGCGGCTGAGAAACCCGGTCTTTGTCCGGTAGGGGCTGTATTCGCCGAGACGCTCGTCACCGTCGTGACCGCACTCGATGCCGACAATGATGATGTCTTTGGGCCAGTCACTGAGAAACTCGAAAAGCCCCCAGCTCTTCCCGAAGGTGGCATCCTCATTGAAGAAGAGGTTGTGACCGTCAAAGAAATACATGACGGGGTAGCGGTCTTCTGATTCGTTGTAGTTTTCGGGGAGCCAGATGTGGAGCATACGGCTCTTTCCCTTCGGTGTATATATAAAATCTCTTTTGATTACCATAGTCTTCCTCCATGTTACATTTTAGTTCCTGCAGCGGCTGACGGCACGGCCCCGTACATAAAGAGCATTGTGTTTCCGCAGGACGAACAATTGCTTGATCGCAGCGCACATCTTTAGATGTGCAATCGGATATTCGCAGCATACAT
This sequence comes from Lachnospiraceae bacterium, assembly GCA_045112915.1. Lineage (GTDB taxonomy): Bacteria > Bacillota > Clostridia > Lachnospirales > Lachnospiraceae > Chordicoccus. Next base: position 11,778 of record JBGUIK010000023.1, on the reverse strand, counting down.
TCGAAGTATACAGTTGCAGGACTACACTATTATACCACAAAATTATTTGCATTCATAAAAACTAGTTAGACCTGGAGAAAGCGTGTCCTGCTTTTTCATACTCAATGTTCGGCTTAAGCAGATGCCGGCTAAATTCATACCCGGATTTACATGGTGTCGATGCTTGCTAAGCAGAATATTCGATGTTATCTTAGAATTATGTAGGGAAGCGTGAAAGCGCGCTTACCTGCCTTCGCGGGATCGCTGATATGATCCCGGTTAAACTGAACCCGGGAGGGATATCATGCAGCAGATTACCAAAATCGTTATAACAGGCGGTCCTTGCGCCGGCAAGACGACTGCCATGAGCTGGATCCAGAACTCCTTTACAAGGAGGGGCTATGTGGTGCTTTTTGTGCCGGAAACGGCGACAGAGCTCATCAGCGGCGGTGTGGCGCCGTGGACCTGCGGGACCAATTTTGACTATCAGGTCTGTCAGTGTGCCCTGCAGATGGAGAAGGAGAGGATTTTTAAGAAGGCTGCGAGGACTATGCCGCAGGAGAAGATCCTGATCGTCTGCGACAGGGGCATGTTTGACAACAAAGCCTATATGACTGATAAAGAATTTAACGATATTATCGACCGCATGGGACTGACACTTGACGAAGTGACTAATCAGTACGGCGCTGTATTTCATCTGATGACGGCTGCCAAGGGTGCGGAAGAGTACTATACGACTGCCAACAACAGCGCAAGGACAGAAACGGTCGAGCAGGCTGTCGCGCTGGATGACACAATTATTCACTGCTGGAAGGACCATCCTCATTTCAGGGTCATTGACAATTCGACGGATTTTGAGGGCAAGATGGTCAGATTGATTTCCGAGATATCTGAATTTCTCGGAGTACATCTGCCATATCGCACAAAGCGCAAGTTCCTCATCGAGTATCCGGATATCAATATTCTTGAGGCGGATAATGAGTGCCACAAAGTGGAAGTCGTTCGGACGTATCTTCTGTCGAACCCGGGGGAGGAGATCCGCATCCGCAGGAGAGGGACGGGCAACTATTTCACATACTTCCTCAATACAAAGATCACGGCAGCTACCGGAGAAATCATAGAGACAGAGAAGCAGCTGACTTCGGATGAATATCAGGTGCTCGAGCTGCAGGCAGATCCCGAGATGAGGAAGATCAGTAAGAAGCGGTACTGCTTCACGTTTGAGAAGCAGTATTTCGAGCTTGATATATACTCTCTGTGGGATGATCAGGCAATCATCGAGGTGGAGACCAGTGAAATCGAGAAGCCGATTCATTTTCCGGAGTTCATCAAAGTTATAAGGGAACTCACAGGAGTCGAGAGTTACAGAAATGCAGTTCTCGCAAGAAAATAAAAAAGCTGTCTTTCCGCACAGGGTAAAAGAACAGCAGCAAATGCAAAGAAAGAAGCTGTCGCATCAGCGCGGTACAACCGCCTGATGCGGCTTTTTTGTTGCATCTAATTAGCGATTATGCAACATTTGAAGATAGTAGATACAAATTACATCATCTGAAAACATTGGGAAAATATGCTGATAATATGGGATGATTACAATAATTTAATTTTGATTTAAGAGTTAGAAATAACTATTGAAAAAAGAAATTAGTTAGAGTATACTACCTTAAAGAAATCAGACGAAGTCTGTGATCAGTGAATCATGTTCGTCCGCCGGTATTATGTTAAGGGCTTAAATATTGACAGGCTGCATGTGAAAGACATAAGAGGAGGTGTATCTATATGCCACTTCAGTTGGCAGATCTGGAAAAAGAATATGAGATCATCAGGTTAGGCGGGAGCCCTGACGTGAAACAGCACCTTGCAGACATGGGGTTTCATGTCGGAGCAAAAGTGACAGTCATATCCCGCTCCGGCTCAAGCGTGATCGTAAATATTAAGGGCGTGCGTGTTGCTGTCGGGAAAGAACTGGCAGGTAAGATTTTTGTCTGATAAGAGGAGGGAGAACAGTATGACACTTAAAGATGTGCGTGTAGGACAGACAGTAAAAGTGACGAAAATCATAGGTACGGGACCGGTCAAACGCCGGATCATGGATATGGGAATCACGAAAGGCGTGGAGATCTTTGTGCGCAAGGTCGCTCCGCTCGGTGATCCGATGGAACTCAAAGTCCGCGGATATGAGCTTTCTGTAAGAAAAGCGGATGCGGAGATGATTGAAGTCGAATGACGTATCAGATTAAGTATCGAGGGTGACATAAGATAACGAAAAGGAGGGCTTTTTATGGCCATTAAAATTGCGCTCGCAGGCAACCCGAACTGCGGCAAGACAACATTATTTAATTCACTTACGGGTTCCAATCAGTACGTCGGCAACTGGCCGGGCGTCACTGTCGAGAAGAAGGAAGGAAAACTGAAGGACAACAAAGAGGTCATTATTCAGGACCTTCCGGGTATTTACTCGCTGTCTCCGTACACGCTTGAGGAAGTCGTTTCAAGAACCTATCTTGTGACCGAGAGACCTGACGCAATTCTGGATATTATTGACGGCACAAACATTGAGCGCAATCTGTATCTTACGACGCAGCTCATGGAGCTCGGTATTCCGGTAGTCGTGGCGGTCAATATGATGGATCTGGTCAGAAAGAATGGGGACCGGATCGATACGGCAGAGCTCAGCAGAAAACTCGGATGCCCGGTATATGAGATCAGCGCTCTTAAGAATGAGGGCGTGAAAGAAGTCGTAACCCGCGCGATTGACGAGGGAAAGAAGAGCCAGTCCGGATATGTCGATGTAAAGGCAGCTTCCTTTGCTGCAAATGTTGAGAAAGCAATCGGAGCGATTGCCAATGAGCTCACCGGTACGGTCCCGGAGAAACTCCTTCGCTGGTATTCGGTCAAGGTCTTTGAGAGAGATGAGAAGGCCCTTGAATCTCTGACCCTTACCGATGCACAGAAGTCAAAAATGGAATCCGTGATTGCGGCGTGCGAGAAGGAGTGCGACGACGATTCCGAGAGTATCATCACCAACGAGCGCTACAACTATATAGCCGGAATCGTATCCAAGGCTGTGACAAAGGCAGTCACAAGCGACAACATGACAGCTTCCGACAGAATCGACAAAATCGTAACGAACCGTGTACTCGGACTTCCGATATTTGCAGCAGTCATGTTCCTTATATACGCGATTGCAATGGGAGGCTGGACGATATCGATCGGCACCAGAGCAACGGATTTTGCAAATGACGTCATCTTCGGTGAATGGGTCCCCGGCCTCTTCGACACGATCCTTGGAGCCCTCGGCGTCGCTGAAGGCACATGGCTCTACGGCCTTATCCAGGATGGTATTGTCGCTGGTGTCGGCGCGGTCCTCGGCTTTGTCCCGCAGATGCTGGTCCTCTTCCTGCTCCTTGCGATTGTTGAGGACATCGGTTATATGTCCCGCGTCGCTTTCGTAATGGACAGGATCTTCCGCCAGTTCGGTCTCTCCGGCAAGAGCTTTATCCCGGTCCTGGTAGCGACCGGCTGCGGTGTTCCGGGCATCATGGCATCCCGCACGATCGAGAATGACCGCGACCGCAAGATGACCATCATGACAACGACCTTCATTCCGTGCGGAGCCAAGCTTCCGATCATCGGACTCATTGCCGGCGCCCTGTTCGGAGGATCGGCCGCAATCGGCGTATCTGCCTACTTTATCGGAATCGGATCCATTATCGTTTCCGGTATTATACTGAAGAAATTTAAGGCATTTGCAGGCGAACCCGCTCCGTTCGTCATGGAGCTTCCGCCTTATCACGTCCCATCTGTATCGAACGTCCTTCGGGCAACATGGGAGCGCGGCTGGTCCTTCATTAAGAAAGCCGGCACAGTCATCGTACTTTCGTCTGTCGTTATCTGGTTCCTCTCCAGCTTCGGTACAGTAAACGGAAAGTTCGGTATGGTCGACAACATGTTTGAGGATGAGACGATTGTGACAGAGGATGCTGTCTCTGACATCGCGTATCGCATGAATGTTCCGGAAGAAGAAGTCACTCCGATGGACGCTTCACTTCTTGCCGGCGTAGGCAACACGGCGTCTGTTATCTTCAAACCGCTTGGTTTCGGTACATGGAAACCGACAGTAGCAACTGTCACAGGCCTTGTTGCTAAAGAACAGGTTGTCGGTACGTTCGGTGTTCTCTACAACTACGATGAGGAGGCTGCAGGCGAGGAGCTCGGCGAAAACGGCGAGGGTATCTGGAGCCGGGTGGCGGCTGACTATACACCGCTGGCTGCGCTTGCGTTCATGATCTTTAATCTGCTGTGCGCTCCGTGCTTCGCAGCTATGGGCGCGATCAAGCGCGAGATGAACAATGCGAAGTGGACATGGGCGGCAATCGGCTACATGTGCCTGTGGGCATATGTGCTTGCCCTGATTGTTTATCAGCTCGGCTCACTGTTCACCGGCGGCAGTTTTGGCCTCGGTACGATTGTTGCGATAGCGCTTCTTGCCGGTATTATCTACCTGCTCTTCCGCAGGGGTTATCAGCCCGGTGAGAAGATGGTGACACTTACCAGTGTGGCGGCTGCCAAATAAGCTGAATCTACTGCGATGTAAGAGTTCAGACAGGTTGCACTTCTGCTCAATAGACCGGCTCAAACATCATCTTTATCGAAAAGCGTAAGTCCTTTCCTGAGAGCTTAGAAAATGCAGTGGCATTTTCTAAGCTCTCGGTCGGACTAACAATGCTTTTCTTATGAAGATGGATACTTTGAGCCGGCAAAACGAACTTTGAGAGCAGCCCTTCTCTGCTGCAGCCCTGCGACATGCAGCAGAGCGAGGATCTTGTGGAGGTGTTTCGATGAGCATAGGTTATATGATATGTATCTTGGCTGTGATATTGGTGCTTTTCCTGTGCGTGCGCAGCATAGTCAGAGACCACCGGCGGGAGAGCGGCTCATCATGCTCCGGCTGCAGCGGTTCGTGCGGATCCTCCTGTGCGGGCTGCAGTGGCTGCGGGAATGACGGAGATGTGATCATTACAGTTAAGCGAAAGAAAGATTGACAGTTCCGTCAGGCTGCAACCCGGTTTAATACAACGGCTCAAACATCATCTTCATCGAAAAGCGTAAGTCCTCCTCTGCGAGCTTAGGAAACGCCTGTGCGTTTCCTGATCTCTCGGGCGGGCTTACAATGCTTTTCTCACGAAGATTGATGCTTTGAGCCGGTAAAACGAACTTTGAAAGCAGCCTTCCTGAACTGTTACGTTAATCGATAGTGGGTGTGGCGGTTCCGTCAGGCTGCTCTTGCACTTCGTCCTCGGCGCAGGGTATCATCTTCGTGAGAAAAACATTGCATATCTGACTGAGAGATCAAAAATGCTATTGCATTTTTAAGCTCGAGGGAAAGATATGCGTTTTTCGATGAAGATGATACCTGCGCCGGCGATGGAGCTTCGCGGCAGCCTGCCCGAACTGCAGCAGAAGAATAGAACCAGAGGGGCGGTAAGTATAACATGATAATGACAACGGCGAAAATAGATGGTATGATGTGTTCAATGTGCGAATCGCACGTAAACGACATGATCAGGAAAAACTTCAAAGTTCGGAAAGTGACTTCTTCCCATCGAAAGAACGAGGCATACATTGTAAGTGAAGAAGCGTTCACAAAGGAACAGCTGGATAAAGTGCTTGAGACCATGGGATATCGCTGCCTGAGTGTCAGGACCGAGCCGTACAAAAAATCATTTTTCGGCTTGTTTTAAAGGGAGGTAGATATGCCGGGACATTCAAAAATCGTATACGCCACGGACATTGTGGCAGTGTCTTATACCGGCAGCGAGATTCCGGTATTTGAACGCAGTGAAGCGTTCTGGATCTATGCAGTGAATGAGACGAAAGTTGTCCGCATGCAGATCCTGTCGGTCTACTCAGGCAAAGTCGAGGATATGCTGAGAGAACTTCGGATGTGCAGGGTAGACGCAGTCATCTCCGGAAATTTCGGGCCGAAAGCGATGAACCTCCTTAAAAGAGCCGGTATAAAGCTTTACACTTTTAACGGAGGCGCGAAGGCCGCTGTGAAATCATATGCTGAAGGAAAAATTGCTGAGCTTTGACGATTGACGCAGCTCATATTTATTCGGCGACCACAGTATTGAAGTATATATGTTCAACTGTCCTGACAGTGCTTGCGCTGAGCGGGAGCAGATAATCAGGCGGCGCGGTGGCTGCATTTGCAGAACTCGCCGCTATTTTCTGTGTTTCGAATATAATCTTTCGAAAGTGGAAGATCCCCGGACAGATCGTGAACGGAATACTTCTCCTTTTGTATAGTGCCCAGATGCTGGTCCTCCTGTTCGGCGGAACATTTATAACGCAGGCGATGATCACCAACCTGGACTCTTTGGAAGATCTGGGAGGAAAAACGTTTATTTACGGGACAGGCGTCGTACTGGTCCTGTGCATATCTTTGCTTCCGTCACGGTATGTTGACTTAAAACATTTTACCTGGGGCGGAATCCTGTCCGCAGTGCTTGCGCTGGAGCTGGTCTTTACTCTCGTGTCCGGAAATTCTTTTTCGCCGTTCTATGCGTATAATGTGCTGAGGAATGATTTAAAAGAGACACGGAGACTGACAGAGGCGATCGGCGGTGTCGACGAGGATATGACACGGCATTTCTGGGATTATGCCTACTATAATTTTAAAAATAAACCGGAGAATCTGCCGGAGAAGCCTAACGTTGTCATCATTTTCACAGAAGGCTCTCTCAGAGTATTGTGGAAGACGAGAGAAGTATTATGCCCAACGTGGCTGATATGGAAAAGAAGTCGCTGTTCTTCGAAAATTATTTTAATCACACTTTCCCGACCTACAAAGGACTGATCGGACAGCTGTTTTCCGGGTATCAGCTGAATAATTTTGATGAAAATACGCTTGTCTCGCTCGAGGAGGCATTCCGGAAGGCGGGTTACCATACATCGTTCATCAACACAGAACCTCAGAACCTGAATTTTGCGTCGTATCTTGAAAACCTGAGGTTCGACGAGGTGGTCACTAATATCGATATAAAAGGCGAAGGGATAGGAGGATCACTGCACCTACGAGGATTCGGACTTTTCGAGTTCGTTCCCTGATTATTACAGAGCGCATCCGGAGTGTGACGCGATGCCTCTTATGATTTATTATCAGGGCATGGAGCCGGAAACTATTAATGTAAATGGCAGAAATTCTCTTGATTTCACTCCGACGGTGCTCGATTATCTGGATATGCGCATAGGCAACTATTTCCTTGGTTTTACGCTGTTCGCGGACAATCAGATGTCTGCAAATATGAATTCGTTCGACAGGATCTTCAGCGACGCGGCATACAAGCTTTCTACGTTTGATTCACAGGTCAATCCGCTGACGGACGTGGAGAGAGAAATATTTGATGATGAGCTGCAGAAGTACTATGTGGCCAAGACACAGAAACGAATAAACTGATTATGGGAGCTGCCGCGTTAAGGCGAGTCACCGCATTTTATGTGGTGTCACCGTCCGGCGCGGCAGCTTTTTTGTGCTTAGATTTGCCAATAACAAATTCTTTACATTTATGTTCGATTGCGTTATGATTATTTCATAATGTATTGTGCAAATAGCAGTAAACTGTTGTTAAAATTGCACAAAGGGATTAGGAGGTATCTATGAAGAAAGCATTGGCATTTTTACTCACCGGCATAATGGCTTTAAGTATGGCTGCCTGCGGTGGATCCGGTTCTGCAGCACCTGCAGCCGGGACCGAGAGTTCGGCAGCGGCTGACGGAGATCTTGTTTCAGCCGCTAAAGAAGAGGGAACGCTCGTCGTTTACGGCTCCTGCGAGGAAGATTATCTTGCCGCAGCCTGCGAGAACTTCGAAAAGCTTTACGGCATCAAAGTTCAGTATCAGAGACTTTCCACAGGTGAAGTTCAGTCCAAGATCGAGGAAGAAGCGGGCAATCCGTCCGGCGACGTCTGGTTCGGCGGCACGACAGATCCGTATAATGTTGCTGCAGGCGAAGGCCTCCTCGAGCCCTATGAGGCAGAGAACGCAAGTCATCTGATCAGTGACACATACCGCGACGCTGACGGTCAGTGGTACGGCATCTATAAAGGAATCCTCGGATTCATGGTCAACCAGGATGAGCTCGACAGAATGGGCATTGAAGCTCCGAAGGACTGGGCAGATCTTCTTGACCCGAAGTACAAGGACCTTATCTGGCTGTCCAACTACAACACAGCCGGTACAGCTAAGCTTGTCGTCAATACAATGGTCCAGAAATTCGGCCATGATGAAGGCATCAAGTATCTTGTAGATCTTGACAAGAACATCCAGGTCTATACAAAGTCCGGCTCCGGTCCGTCCAAGAACGTAGGTACAGGCGAGTGCGTCATCGGCATCGGCTTCCTGCATGACGGTATCACACAGATCGAGGACAACGGCTACGGCAACATCTCCCTCATCATCCCGAGCTCCGGCACATCCTTCGAGATCGGCGCTACAGCTATCTTCAAGGGCTGCAAGCATCCGAATGCTGCTAAGCTCTGGATCGAGTACGCTCTGAGTCCGGACTGCGTTGAGCTTGCCGCACAGAACGGCTCCTATCAGTTCCTGGTCATTGACAATGCCGAGCAGCCGGCCGTTGCCGCTCAGTTCGGTCTTGATCCGGACAACGTCATGGATTATGACTTTGAGGACGCAAAAGAGAATACAACAACATACGTAGAAGATGTCATGAACGCTCTCGGCAGCGCTGCTGATGATCGTTTCCAGACTGAATAATCTATGACTTCTGCTCCGTAAAACAGAATAATATGAGGGGTGTCGCTGCCTTGCGGGCAGCGGCACCTTTTAAGATGAAAGTATTAGTATGTTTCTTTCATTTGACAAGGAGGAAAAGAAATGGCTAAAAATCAGAGTGCCAGCCTGGACCGCAAGAAATTCTTTGCCGATCCGATCATGGTCACTACGATTGTTGTCCTGATTGCCTTCCTGACATTATTCATTCTTTATCCGCTGGCAATTCTTCTGGTCGACAGTTTTGTGACCGACCAGGGCATCGGTCTTTCTGTTTTCAGGCGGATCATGAAAATGTCCAACTTCCGAAGGGCAATCACCAACACGCTGAAAGTCGGTTTCCTTGTAGGTATCGCGTCCGCTCTTATCGGACTTCTCTTCGCCTACGTTGAAGTGTACGTAAAACTCAAGACCCGCTTCATGGAAGGCCTCTTCAAGGTCGTCTCCATGCTGCCGGTCGTCTCACCGCCGTTCGTTCTTTCACTGTCCATGATCATGCTGTTCGGCAAAGCAGGTATCATCACCCGCTTCCTGCTGCATATCTATGATAATAACGTTTACGGCTTCTGGGGCATCGCCATTGTCCAGACCCTGACTTTCTTCCCGGTCTGCTACATGATGATGCGAGGCCTCTTAAAGAATATCGATCCGTCCCTTGAGGAAGCTGCCCGCGATATGGGAGCGACCCGCTGGAAGGTCTTCATGACCGTCACGCTTCCGCTGATCCTCCCGGGTCTTGGCAATGCGTTCCTGGTCACTTTCATCGAGTCGATCGCCGACTTCGCTAACCCGATGATCATCGGCGGTTCCTACGATACTCTGGCGACGACGATCTACTTGCAGATCACCGGTGCCTATGACAAGGAAGGCGCGTCCGCGATGGCTGTCGTCTTACTTGGCATCACGCTCCTTATGTTCATCGTGCAGAAGTATTACCTCGAAGCCAAGAGCACGGCGACTCTGTCCGGCAAAGCTTCCCGCCAGAGAATGCTGATCGAGGATCGCAGCGTCACGGTCCCGCTGACGATCCTCTGCTCTCTGCTTGCTCTCTTCGTCGTTATGATGTACATCTGCGTACCGTTCGGAGCCATGTTCAAGACGTGGGGCTATGACTTCCACCTGACGACAAAATGGTTCCAGCAGGTATTCACCAAGTATAAAGGCTTCAAAGCCTTCAAGGACTCCTTTGTCCTGTCGCTCATCGCCTCCCCGATCACAGCCCTTCTGTCCATGATCATCTCGTATCTGGTCGTCAAGAGGAAGTTCAAGGCCAAAGGCTTTATCGAGGCGGTCTCCATGCTGGCCATGGCTGTTCCCGGCACTGTTCTCGGTATCGGATATATCCGCGGTTTCTCCGCCGGTGTATTCAGGACCGGATTCCTTCAGGGCCTTTACGGAACAGGAGCGATCCTGGTCATCGTCTTCATCGTGCGAAGCCTTCCGACAGGTACAAGAAGCGGTATCTCGGCTCTTCGTCAGATCGACAAGAGCATTGAGGAGTCCGCTTACGATATGGGCGCGGACAGCCTGACAGTCTTTATGACAGTCACGCTGCCTCTCATCAAGGACAGTTTCCTGAGCGGTCTAGTCACTGCATTTGTCCGCAGTATCACCGCTATCAGCGCGATCATCCTTCTCGTTACGCCGCAGTATCTGCTGATCACAGTCCAGATCAATGAGTTCGCGGAGAAGGGTGCCTACGGTATCGCATGCGCATTTGCATCGATCCTTATCATCATCACGTACAGTGCGGTCCTTCTGATGAATCTCGTCATTAAATACTTCGGAACGAGCCGCAATTACAGGGAGGAATAAGCAATGGCAAAAGAGAAAAAAGGTGTACGCCTTGAACATATTTCGAAGATATATCAGGATCCGAAAACAAAAAAGAATTTCTACGCGGTCAAAGACACCTCGCTGGATATTGAGCCCGGCAGCTTTGTAACTCTGCTCGGCCCGTCCGGCTGCGGCAAGACGACGACTCTCCGTATGATCGCGGGCTTTGAGAGCCCGGATGAGGGTGAGATATACCTGGGCGGTGAGCCGATCAACGCTCTCACCCCGAATAAGCGCGACACGGCCATGGTCTTCCAGAGCTACGCTCTGCTTCCTCACTATAACATTTTCGACAACGTCGCTTACGGCCTCAAGCTCCGCAAGATGGACAAGGAGACCATAAAGACTAAGGTCACTAACATCCTGAAGCTCGTCGGCCTTGAGGGAATGGAAGCCCGTATGACGAACCAGCTGTCCGGCGGTCAGCAGCAGCGTGTCGCTCTTGCCCGCGCTCTGGTCCTTGAACCGGGTGTTCTGCTTTTCGATGAGCCGCTGTCCAACCTGGATGCCAAGCTTCGCGTATCCATGAGAACCGAGATCCGCCGCATCCAGCAGGAAGCCGGAATCACAGCAGTCTATGTCACTCACGATCAGAGTGAAGCCATGGCGATCTCCGACAAGATCATCATCATGGAGAAGGGCATTGTCGCTCAGATGGGTTCTCCGCAGGAGATCTACTATCATCCGAAGAGTGAATTCGTCGCGGACTTCATCGGCGAGGCCAACTTCCTCAAGGGACCTCTGAAGTCCAAGAACGGAAGCGACGGCGTGGTCGATATCTCCGGCACGAAGGTCGATGTCAAAGAGATATCGCATTTCGGCATCGGTGATACCTGCACACTGGTCCTCAGACCTGAGTCCGCCGTCCTCGCTGACGCGGGCCAGCTGCCCTGCAGAGTTATTCTTAGCTGCTTCATGGGAAGCTATCAGAACTATCATGTCATGGTCGGCGACAATCTCGTCAAGATCACGGATTTCAATCCGAAGAATAAGAAAATCTACGACGTCGGTGACAAGGCTTACGTGAAGTTCGATCCGGCAAATGTTCACGTCCTGTAAGCTGCGCCGCAAAGCAGGGGGCTTGGCGTCTTCCTGCCCGGCATCGCTGGGGATGAAACAAATGACTGAAAAAGGGCTGCCGCATTAAGGCGCGCCGCCGCTTTCTATGGCAGA